>NZ_JADMRK010000001.1:0-884095 GCF_015560225.1 Romboutsia sp. BSD2780061687b_171204_C1
TCAGACTCAGATGCAACAGCAGATGCGGACTCAACAGCAGATGCAGACGCAACATCTGATTCAACATCAGACTCAGACTCAACAGCAGACGCAGATGCAACATCTGATTCAACATCAGACTCAGATTCAACATCTGATGCAAGTTCAGACGCAGATGCAACAGCGGATGCAGACTCAACAGCAGACGCAGATGCAACATCTGATTCAACATCAGACTCAGATTCAACAGCAGATGCAAGTGCAGATGTAGATTCAACATCAGAATCTAGTGCAAACAATCAATCAAATGCAAACAACAATATAGGACCAATAACTGTTCATACACCTATAAATATATATGTTACTTGTGGATGTTGTGGAAAAAAACATAAATTTGAACATGACGAAATAAATTGCAATAATAACAATTGCGATGATGATAATTGTGATAATGATAATAACAATAACAATTGTTGTTAGGACTAGCAAGAAAATAGGAAAATATAATTATTAAAAAATAAGGAGTATATGGGATATGAATTTTAGAAAAAAAATGCAGAGTAGTAAAAGCTCGCATGATAGCAAACACGATAGTAAACATGATAGCAAACATGATAGCAAACACGATAGCCAGCATGACAACAAACACGATAGCAAACATGATAGTAAGAGTGAACCAATAAAAAATAGTAAAAAAGTGAGCGATTCTAAAACGGTTAAAAAAAGTGGAAACGATGAATAAAAAGTAGATATATATAAATAGAGGAGAGGCTAAAATAACCTCTCCCTTTTAATTTATATGTATTACGTCACCGCTATTTATATCTAGTAAGTTAAATTCCATATCAACTTCATCATCACTTTGATTTATATCTATAATAGCGACTGAATGAGTGCCATCTTTAGGAATTGATGTACTTCCAGGATTTAATACTATTAAATTTTCATCTATATAAAGTTCTTTAACATGAGTATGACCAAGAATAAGTATATCTCCACCCATATTTTTAGCATCTTGTATAGTATCTTCTTTAGACTTAGTATATCCATGAGTCATTATTATTCTAGTTTCACCAAATTGATTCATAACATACGGACTTTGGATAGGATGATTTATAACCATTTGATCAACGTCAGCGTCACAATTTCCCCTAGCGATAATTATATTATTAAGTTCATTAATTTTGGCTATTACTCCTTTTGGATTATAACCTTCTGGAATATCATTTCTAGGTCCATGGTACAGAACATCACCACCATGTAAAATCACATCACACTCAGATAATGCATCTAGTGCCTTTTCAAAATAAAGTAAACTTCCATGAGTATCGCTCATTACACCTATTTTCATTTCATTTCCTCCTAAGTTAAGATTACAAGAATTTTTCAGAAACCCTACTCCAAAATTCATAGTTTGACATTCTGAGTAATTTTATTTTAACATCAGACATAAAAGTTTTAATGCTAGAAATACGATTAAATTTATGCTCGACTCCATCTATTACTATTATAATTGAGTTTTCAAATCTATATTCAGGAGTAATATTTATTACAGAATCATTAGAACATATAATACTAGAAGTAAAACTTCTATAAGCATTTGTATTTATAGGATAAAGTGGAGTAAGCTGCATTAAGCTTATACTTGGATCAACAATACTACCTCCTGCTGCATAATTGTAGGCTGTTGAACCTGTAGGAGTTGATATAATCATTCCATCTCCACTAAATTTTTGTATATGTCTATCATTTATATTTACGTCAATGTGTATAATCCTAGATTTATCTCCTTTTACAACGACTTCATTTATAGCAAATATATCATTACAATGTTTATCAGTACAGATACTAGCACCAAGAAGAGGTATATCTTGTATCAAATAATCTTCATTTATGTATGATGTTATAAATCTATCAATATCATCTGGAGAAATATCTGGGAAAAAGCCAAGGTGCCCTGTGTTTATCCCGACTACTGGAACATCAGGAAAATTAAAATCGTGAACAGTCTTTAAAAAAGATCCATCTCCACCAATTGATATAACAAGTTCTGTATCTGGATGGAAATAATCGATTACCTCAAATCCAGCAGAGATCAGTTTGTTAGTTAATAAGTTTTTCGTTGCAATAGATTTTTTAAGTTCATTTGATTTTACAGTTATAATTTTTCTCATTTTTCCACCCCTCTATACTTTGTATTATAGCATAACTTAATAGGTTAAATTATAGTTAATTAAAAGTAGACAAATAAACTCTTTATACTCAAATAGTTGATTATAGAGGTACATATATAAGATAATACATAAAGAAAGAATTTATGTATACTAAAAATAAGTAAAATTTAAAGTTTATAAACAAATATAAGTAAGATATTAATAATAAAAGGTCTTATCTATTAATCTAAAATAGTATAAAATATATAATGTTATAAGAAAAGAAGGTAGGTGCAGATTTGTTTAAAAAGGAAGAACAAAGGTATAATATCATATCTTATACGAGTGAAGAAAATTCAACGTTAAAAGAGATACTATTAGATAAATTAAATTTCTCTGTAAGATCATTATCAAAGATGAAAAGAGAACAAAGTATGTTAGTAAACGGTGAATTTAAAAAGCCTAGTACTAAAGTTAAAAAAGGTGATTTAATAGAAGTAAAAATAGAAGAAGATATGGCGAATTTTACACCACAAGATTTAAATTTAGACATATTGTATGATGACTTTGATATAATAATGGTTAACAAACCACCGTTTATGGTGGTACATCCGACTAAAAGCCATAGTGAAAGCACAATAGCAAATGGGATAACTGACTATATAATCAAGAAAAATGAAAAAGTTAAAGTAAGGTTTGTAAATAGATTAGATATGAATACATCTGGTTTAGTTATAGTTGCTAAAAATGCTTATGCACATCATACTTTATCATTAGATATGAGCAAAGATAAAGTTGAAAAAACTTATATAACTGTTGTAAAAGGAATAGTAAAAGAAGATTTTGGAACTATAAATCAACCAATATATAGACCCACGGAAGATAGTATAAAAAGAGTTGTGGATGAAAGAGGGCAGGAATCTGTAACTCATTATAAAGTATTAGAAAGATTAAATGATGCTACAGTACTAGAAGTAAAGCTTGAAACAGGGAGAACACATCAAATAAGAGTCCATATGAACTATATAGGTCATGGTATAATAGGTGATGAGCTTTATGGATATGTAGATGAAAATCTCATAAATAGACAAGCATTACATGCATATAGCTTAAAATTTAATCAGCCTAGAACGAAAGAAGAGTTAGAGTTTAAGGCTAATTTACCAAAAGATATAGAAGACTTAATAAATAAGCTAAAATAACAAATATAATTAGAGGTGAGATTATGATAATTCATAAGTTTATAATACATGTATTAGATAAAAATAGTGATGTTCCAATACTAAATGACTATGAGGGAAAAATAAATCCTGAGGTAGATAAGTTTTTCCAAAAAATAATAAAAAGAGTAACTAAAGATGATGATTTAAGAAAAGGAATATTTAAGGATTATAACAATAATATAATAAAAAATTGCTGTGAGCAGATAATATATGATGAAATCACTTTCTTAGAAAATTCTAAGGAAATAGCAGCATATTTATTTGATATAATGAAAATCAATTCAGAAATAGATTCATGTGATTTAGCAATATGTTTATATACAGTTAAGGATGAAAAATATGTAGCTATACTTAAGCTAGATTATAAAAAACTTTACACTCACTCTATAGAATTTATAGATGATAAGTTTAATATACAAATGGTTGCAAATGAAATAGGTATACCAGAAACAGGAAGACAAAAGCAATGTGCAATTATAGGAGTAAGTGGAATAAATGATGAGTTTCATTTAAGATTGTTAGATAAAGATGCAGAGAAGGAAGAAAGTGAATCAAAGTTCATTAAGGAATTCTTAAATGCAGAAAGAATTGATGATGACAAATATAAGACGAAGGTATTTAAAAAGTCAGCGGAAAATTGGATAACAAATGCATTAACAGAAAATATAAAACAAGCAGAAGATATGAGAAGTGTACTTAATTATACATTAAAAGAAAAGCATGAAATAGATGTGAATGATTTTATAGAAAATAATATAAAAGATGAAAATCTAAAAGAAAGCTTCAAAGAACATATGGAAGATAAGGGATTAGATGAAGGTTTCAATATAGATAAAACATGGGTTGAAAAAAAGCTTAAGAAAAGAAGTATAAAAACGGATAATGGATTTGATTTAAAAGGAAATTTAGAAGATTTTGAAGACCCAATGAAATACAGTGTAAAGCAAAACCCAGATGGAAGTATAGATATAACATTAAAAAATATTAGATTTTACGAAGAGAAGTAGCAAAAAGCACCAAAGACTTATAAAGCTTTGGTGTTTTTTGTATACAAATATTCTGTATTAAACTTTCTGTATTAAACTTAAAATATATGTTTAATTTTTAGAGTAAAGTAATTTCAAGAAATCTGCGCATGTTAAAAATAATATTTTAATTATTAGGAGTAAATTTAATTTTTTAGTGTACATGCAATATATATTATTGAAAGCCATATAAATATAATAGGACTAAAATTGTTACATATTAAGGGGGTAAATATGGAACAACTAAAAGATATGTTAAGAGGGTTTGATTTTGTAGATGATAATCCAATGATATTTTTTTTGATAATAGGATTGGTTGTACTTCTTTTAATTAATTCAAATGGAAACTTAGATTGTTTTTTCGACCAAAATAATTCATTAGTTTGGATTATACTTTTAGTATTTTTAGTATTTATGCTTGGGAGAAATGATGGTTGCCATGATGATTTTTGCTGTTAATAAGTTAAAACCGAGCTTCATATGCTCGGCTTTATTTCTTTAGATTATTGGTTATCTTCTATATATTTACAGATATCACCTATAGTTTTGAAGTTTTCAGCTTCCTCATCTGGAATTTCTATTCCAAATTCATCTTCAAGAGCCATTATAACTTCAACAGCATCTAAAGAGTCAGCTTCTAAATCTTCTATTAAAGAAGTATCTTTAGTCATTACATTTGTGTTATCTATTCCTAATTGTTCAGCTATTATTGATTTTATTTTTTCAAACATGGTTTAACCCTCCTAGAAACGGTTTATAAATTTACTTGTAGTTTAATATAATATTAAAAATTTTTCAATAGAGTTTTTAAGAAAATGTAATAAACTTTTTTAATGAGAATATAAATTAATATATAAATTTTATACATAGGAGGAATTGTTATGAAGTATATAAGTTTACTAATATCTTCAATTGGAGTATTTTTAGTAATATTAGGAAATTTTTATTATAATTCAGTAACATTAGATATGCAAAAGATTAAAGATTATGTGGCAGAAACAAATATTATACTAGAAGATATAATAGATAAGGAATATTATGTATTAGAAAATAAACAAGACTATATAAAAAGACTTAATAGTCTTAAAGAAGGATTAAATAATACTGATACAACATTTTTAATAGATAATTATAAAAACTATAAGGTAAAGTCCATAGATAGTTTAGTAAAAAGCTTAAAAGAGACAGAAGGTAAAAAGATATATTTAGGAGAAGTAGAAAAGTACAATAAATTATGTGATAGAGAGATTGATAGGTTAATAATCAATAAAAACTTAGTATAGTAATCTTATATACATTTAATAAAGACATCATGAATTAAAAGGGGGGGTTTAATGGCAAAATTAGAAGATACCCTAACTCGTTTGTTTGGAGGGAATAATAATATTTTAAACAATAGAATGCTAATAGTTATAGTATTAGTATTTATTGTTATATTTACAGATTTATTAGATGACTTTCTAGAAAACGATAATGCTTGGATGTGGATTATATTAGTACTACTTTTATTATTTAATTTTGATGAAAGTCTTTGTTAATAAGCTTTTTTAAAGAAATCATTTGATTTCTTTTTTTGTGTAAAAAAATTTAGTAATAGACAAATATATTATGATTTAATTTAATAAAAGGGTAACAATTTTACACATTATTACATAATATTTATTAAATAGTTAGTAATATACTATTATTCATAAAATTAAAGGTGGGATATTAATGTCAACAGATCAAGGATTATCAAGATTCTTTGGAGGAGGATTATTTGGCAACACTGGTCTAATAGTATTGATAGTAATAGGTGTAATACTTTTACTAGGAGATGATCTTCTTGAATGGATATTATGTGATGATATGGGTATTATTTGGATAGTTCTTATAATACTTTTATTGACTAATTTTGATTTTGATTGTGGATGTGGATGTTGTTAATAAAGAACTCTATTTAGAGTTCTTTATTAACAAAAAATTTTATAAATTATAAAAAAATAATAACACTTTTTGAAAAATTACATACTATGTATTAAGTGGGCAAAAGCCCTAACGAGACATAAATATACTTCACTAAAGAATTATTCTTATGTAGGGGGGATTTTTGTGAGTAGCAAATTAAGTAGAGTTTTTGATTGTATGGGAGGAGGAGGATGGTGGATAATAATACTATTCTTCTTGTTCTTAGTTTTCCAAGAATGTTGGAGCGATATATGCATAACTGACTGGATTCCATTCCTAATATTATTATTAATAGTGTGTTCATGTGTAGGAGTTAATGATGGAGATTTTGGATGCTGTGAGGCTAACTTCGACTGTGGATGCTAAATAAGAAAACAAAAGAGTGCTTTGCATTCTTTTGTTTTTTTATTTTAAATTATAAAAATAAAAATTATACAAACTAATATCACAAATTTAATTTCTTGCATATTATATGTTAAGAGTGAAAACTCAAATTATAATAACAACAGGAGGTAGCAAAATGTTAGATAGATTATTTGGTGGTTGTGATGGTTTCTTTGGAGGTGCTTGGTGGATAATAATATTATTCTTCTTATTCTTAGTATTTGGAGAACAATGGTGTGAAATAGAAATAGTTGAATGGATACCATTCTTAATATTACTATTAATAGTTTGTAGTTGTGGAGAAATTGGAGGAGATTGTTAGTAAAATTAAAAAATAAAAAACATTATGAGTAACAAAAATTTAAAAGATTCATATTATATACTATACAAAATTTTAGATTATGTATAGACATCTAAAAGTTAATTCATTAAAAAATTTATCAAAGGGAGGAATTTGTTATGCTAGATAGATTTTTTGGAGATTGTGGATTTTTCGCAGGTGGAGCTTGGTGGATAATAGTATTATTCTTCTTATTCTTAGCTTTCCAAGAATGTTGGAGTGAGATTTGTATAACTGATTGGATACCATTCTTAATATTATTATTAATAACATGTTCTTGTGGAGGTCTTTTCGAAGACGGAGATTGCTGTTAATATTTACTAAAAAAGCAACGGTGTTAAATACCGTTGCTTTTTTTTTAATTTAGAGATAAAATATTTACTTATGAAGGTAAATTAATACGCTGTTTTTGGGTATAAAAATTATATTACATAATAAAACTAATAAATAATCGTCTTAAAATATTTATAAAATTTATAATATATGGTAAAATTAAAATTTAAGAAAGTAGACGGATTAAACTTTAAAATACATAAAATATGTATAAGGAGGAACTAAAATGAAAAGCAACATAACTATAAAAGATGTGGCAAAAAGAGCTGGAGTTTCTATATCTACGGTATCGAGAGTTATAAATGATTCAAAACCAGTTACTGATGAAGTAAAGCAAAAAGTTTTAGATGTTATAAAGGAAACAGGTTATATACCAAACCCTCTAGCTCGAAGTTTAGTTACTAAAAAAAGTCAGCTAATAGGAGTTATAGTACCAGAAGTATCGGATTCTTTTGTAAATGAAATATTAAATGGTATAGAGGAAGTAGCTAAAATGTATGATTATGAGATATTATTAGCTAATACTTACTCAAATAAAGAACAAGAATTAAAAAGTATAAATTTACTAAGAGCAAAACAAGTTGAAGGTATCGTTATGATATCTTGGAAAGTAGAAGAAGATCATATAAACTATATACAAAACTGTGGAATACCAGCAACTTATATAAGTAAAACAGCAAGAAATTATGATATATATACAGTAAGTACAAGTAATAAAGAAGCTACTTATGATATGACTAAATATCTTTTAGATAAAGGGCATGAAAAAATAGCATTTGTGATGACTAGTAAAGATGATACAGTACTTGAAATGGAAAGATTATCGGGATATGAAGAAGCCTTAAATGAAAGAAATATACAATTAGATAAGAGCTTAGTTAAATATGGTGGAACTACTTATGAAGCTGGATATGAAAGTATGAAAGAACTACTTGATGAAGGAATAATACCTCATGCAGCATTTGTAACGGGAGATGAAGCTGCAATAGGAGCCATAAATGCAATATGCGATGCTGGATATAAAGTACCGGAAGATATATCAGTTGCAGGATTTAATGATGTAAAAATAGCTAATATGTATAGACCAAAATTAACTACAGTACATCAACCATTATATGATATGGGAGCTGTAGCTATAAGAATGGTAATCAAAATGATAAATAAAGAACAGTTAGACGAAAAGAAAATAGAATTACCATACAGAATAGTTGAAAGAGAAAGTGTAATAGAAAGATAATAAAAAAGTGTCTTAAAATAATACTAGCATTATTTTAAGACACTTTTTTATTATAGCTATATCATATAATTTTAATTATTATTAAGGAGGATTGCATAAAAAAGTATAGAAGTCTTTTAAATAGAATATATTTTTACATTGGGGAGGTTACGCTGTGGGGATAATTACACTAAATGGAAATGATTTAACCATAGAAGATGTTGTAAAAGTAGCAAGGAATGATTATAAGGTAAAGCTTAGTAAGGAAGCTATAGATAATATTCAAAAATCTAGAGCTTTAGTAGATAAATTCGTGAAAGAAGATAAAGTATCTTATGGAATAACTACAGGCTTTGGAAGATTTTCAGATATAGTTATATCTAAAGATGACGCAAAAGAATTACAAAGAAATTTAATTATAAGTCATTCTTGTGGAGTGGGAAATCCACTAGACGAAGAAATAGTAAGAGCTATTATGCTACTTAGAATAAATGCTTTGTCAAAGGGATATTCAGGGATAAGATTACAAACATTAGAAGTATTAATAAGTATGGTAAATGAAGGAGTACATCCTATAATACCAGAGAAAGGTTCACTTGGTGCATCTGGAGATTTAGCGCCACTATCTCATATGGTTTTAACTATGATAGGAGAAGGTGAAGCTATATATAAAGGTGAAAGATTACCTTCAAAAGAAGCAATGAAAAAAGCAAACATAGATATATTAGAAGACTTATCTTATAAAGAAGGTTTAGCTCTTATAAATGGAACACAAGTTATGACGGCAATAGGTCTATTAACACTATATGACTCCATAAATCTATTAAAGCATGCAGATATAGCATTAGCTTTAACTATGGAAGGTTTAAATGGAATATCTTGTGCAATGGACGAGAAGGTTCATAGAGTAAGACCACATAAAGGTCAAATAAATACAGCTAAAAATATATTAAATATAGTTAAAGATAGTGAAATGACAACAAAACAAGGAGAAATAAGAGTACAAGATGCATATTCATTAAGATGTTCTCCTCAAATACATGGTGCTAGCAAAGATGCTATAGAATATGTTAAAAATAAAGTAAATATAGAGATCAACTCAGTAACAGACAACCCAATAATATTTCCAAATCAAGAAGAAGTTATATCAGGTGGAAACTTCCACGGACAACCAATGGCATTAGCTTTTGATTTTTTATCAATAGCATTAGCAGAGATAGCTAATATATCAGAAAGAAGATTAGAAAAATTAGTAAACCCAGCAATAAATCATAATTTGCCAGCATTTTTAGTAAATAAAGGTGGATTAAACTCAGGATTTATGATTGTGCAGTATAGTGCAGCATCTCTAGTATCTGAAAACAAAGTTTTAGCACATCCAGCAAGTGTAGATTCAATACCATCATCAGCAAATCAAGAAGATCATGTTTCTATGGGAACTATAGCAGCTAGAAAAGCAAGAGAAATAATGAAAAATACTAGAAAAGTATTATCAATGGAAATATTAGGAGCAGTCCAAGCCATAGATTTAAGAGAAAATAATAATTTAGGAGTAGGAAGTAAGGCTGCCTATAAAGTTGTGAGAGATAATATACCATTTGTTGATAAAGATAGGATAATGTATAAAGATATTGATAAATGCGAAGATATAATAATTTCAAATTTAATAATTGATAAAGTAGAAGAAGCTATAGAAGAAGATATTTTAGTAAATTAAGAAATTCCAGAAGTAAGTTTTATATAAAGCACTATAAGGAGGATGCTAATGGAGAAAACATTAAATATTTTAAATCAAGAAATATTTGAAGGAATGTCTATAAAAATTAATGAAATACCTAAAGATAATTGTGAATTTATTAAAGGAATAAGAAGAGCGCCAAAAAGAGAGGCAAAACTATCTAAAGAGGATATAAAGTTAGCGCTTAAAAATGCATTAAGATATATACCTGAAAATTATCATGAAGAATTAGCACCAGAGTTTTTAAAAGAACTAATGACAATGGGAAGAATATATGGATATAGATTTAGACCAAAAGGAAATATAAAAGGAAAATCTATAGAAGAGTATGAAGGAAAATGTATAGAAGGTAAAGCCTTTCAGGTTATGATAGATAATAACCTAGATTTTGATATAGCTCTTTATCCATATGAGCTTGTAACTTATGGAGAAACAGGGCAAGTGTTTCAAAATTGGATGCAATATGTACTGGTTAAAGAGTATCTAAAAGTTTTAACTGAAGATCAAACATTAGTTATACAATCTGGCCATCCATTAGGTCTTTTTAAGTCAAAACCAGATGCCCCAAGAGTAATACTTACAAATGGCCTTATGATAGGAATGTTTGATAACCAAGAAGAATGGAAAAGAGCAGCTGCTATAGGTGTTTCAAATTATGGACAGATGACAGCTGGAGGATGGATGTATATAGGTCCGCAAGGAATCGTTCATGGAACTTATTCAACACTTTTAAATGCAGGAAGATTAGTACTAGGTTTAGGGAAGGAAGAAGATTTAAAAGGCAAACTATTTGTAACTTCGGGCCTTGGAGGAATGAGTGGTGCTCAAGGTAAGGCTATAGAAATTGCTGGTGGAGTAGGTATAATAGCTGAAGTTGATTATTCAAGAATAGAAACAAGATATAATCAAGGTTGGGTTAGTAAAATTGCTAATACCTGTGAAGAAGCATTTAATTTAGCGAAGGAGTATATGGACAAAAGAAAAGAATGTGCCATTGCATATCATGGAAATATAGTAGATTTATTAGAATATGCTGTTAATAATAACATATTTATAGACTTACTTTCTGACCAAACATCTTGTCATGCTGTTTATGATGGAGGATACTGCCCACAAGGTATTACATTTGAAGAAAGAACAGAGCTTTTAGATAAGAATAAAACTAGATTTATAGAACTTGTAAATAAAACTCTAGTAAATCATTTTAATTTGATAAAAGAACTTAATAAAAGAGGAACATATTTCTTTGATTATGGTAACAGTTTTATGAAAGCTATATATGATGCAGGGTGTAAGGAAATATCAAAAAATAAAGTAGATGAAAAAGATGGATTTATATTCCCATCATATGTTGAAGATATACTAGGGCCTCAATTGTTTGACTATGGATATGGTCCATTTAGATGGGTATGCCTATCAGGAAAAGAAGAAGACTTAGAAAAAACAGATAAAGCAGCGATGGAGATAATAGATCCAGACAGAAGATATCAAGATAGAGATAACTGGATATGGATAAGAGATGCAAAGAAAAATGCTTTGGTTGTAGGTACTCAAGCTAGAATATTATATCAAGATGCTATGGGAAGAACTAACATTGCACTTAAATTTAATGACATGGTAAGAAAAGGTGAAATAGGACCAGTAATGTTAGGTAGAGATCACCATGATGTGTCAGGTACAGATTCTCCATTTAGAGAGACATCAAATATAAAAGATGGAAGTAATATAATGGCTGATATGGCAACTCATTGTTTTGCAGGTAATTGTGCAAGAGGAATGAGTTTGGTAGCTCTTCACAATGGAGGAGGAGTTGGTATAGGTAAATCTATAAATGGCGGGTTTGGAATGGTATTAGATGGATCTTTAAGAGTTGACGATATATTAAGAAGTTCTATGCCTTGGGATGTTATGAGTGGTGTTGCAAGAAGAGCATGGGCTAGAAATGAAAATTCTATAAGTACAGTTATTGAATATAATAAAATGTGTAAAGGCAAAGATCATATAACATTACCATATTTGGTAGAAGAAGAAGTTATAGATGAGATTATAGAGAATTTAAATTTTTAGCAAATTATTATAGAAAATATTAACCACATAATAAATTTTAAATTCTATATAAAACATATAAAGTTATAGGGGGGGGAAGTATATGGCCGTAGTTCAATGCGTACCAAATTTTAGTGAAGGAAGAGATTTAGAAAAAATAGAGAAAATAGTAGAACCACTAAGAAAAAAAGAAGGTGTAAAGCTATTAAACTATGAAGCTGATAAAAATTACAATAGACTGGTTGTAACAGTTATAGGAGAACCACAACAAGTTAAAAAGGCAGTGTTTGAGTCTATAGAAGTTGCTAAAAATATAATAGATATGAATAATCATAAGGGGCAACATTCAAGATTTGGTGCAACTGATGTTTGTCCATTTATACCTATAAAAGATATGACTATGGAGGATGCTGTCAATTTAGCTAAAGAACTTGGAAGAGAAGTTTCAGATAAATTAAGTATACCAGTATTTTTATATGAAGATGCAGCGACAAAACCTGATAGACAAAATCTTGCTAACGTAAGAAAAGGAGAATTTGAAGGTTTAGATGAAAAGCTAAAAGATAGCAATTGGATACCTGATTTTGGAGAAGCTAAAAAGCATGAAAGCGCAGGTGCAATAGCTATAGGTGCTAGGAGACCTCTTATTGCATATAATATAAACCTTGATACTGATAACATAGAAATTGCAAATAAAATAGCTAAAACTATTAGACACTCAAGCGGAGGTTATAGGTATATAAAAGCGGGACCTGTTGAAATACCAGAAAGAAAAATTACTCAAGTAACGATGAATCTAACTGATTACACAAAAACTAGTATGTATAGGGCTTTTGAAGCTGTAAAAATGGAAGCTAGAAGGTTTGGAGTAAATGTTACTGGAAGTGAAGTAGTAGGACTTTGCCCTATGGAGGCACTTATAGATGTTGCTTCTTATTATTTAGGATTAGAAAACTTTGATTTAGAAAAAGTATTAGAAACTAGCTTGATGGAGTAATAGTATGATAGCAGATTTGATTATAAAAAACATTGGTAAATTAGCTACTTGTAAAAGTGATGAAACTAAAAGTAAAAAAGATATGAGCAATATAGAAATGATAGAAGATGCATATATATCAATAAAAGATGGTAAATTCATTTCAATAGGAAGTAAAGATGATTATCATAGCATGATAGATGAAAAAACAGAGGTAGTAGATGCAAATGGTTTATTAGTAACACCAGGGCTTATAGATTCACATACTCATTTAGTGCATGGCGGATCAAGAGAAAATGAATTTTATAAGAAACTTTTGGGTGTTTCTTATATAGATATATTAAAACAAGGTGGAGGAATTTTAAGCACGGTTAATGCTACTAAAATATCTACTAAAGAAGAATTATACGATAAAGCTAAAAAAAGCTTAGATAGAATGTTAGAGTTTGGAGTAACAACAGTAGAAGCTAAGAGTGGTTATGGATTAGAATTAGATACAGAAATAAAACAACTTGAAGTTGCAAAAGAGTTAGATAATGATCATCCTATAGATTTAGTACATACATATTTAGGAGCACATGCTATACCGTTAGAATATAGAGAAAATCATGATGAGTTTATATTTAAAATATTAGAAGACATGAAGAAGATAAAGGAATTAGATTTAGCTGAATTTTGCGATGTATTTTGTGAAGATAGTGTATTTTCAATAGAAGAAAGTGAATTAATACTTAAAAAGGCAAAGGAATGTGGATATAAACTAAAAATTCATGCTGATGAGATTGTATCACTAGGAGGAGCAGAGCTTTCTGCAAAATTAGGCTGTATATCAGCCGACCATTTAATGGCAGCTAGTGAAGATGGTATTAAAATGATGGCAAAAGAAAATGTAGTAGCTAATATTCTTCCAGCAACATCATTTAATTTAAATAAATCATATGCAAATGCAAGAAAAATGATAGATTTAGGTGTTAGAGTAGCTATATCTAGTGATTATAATCCAGGGAGTTGTCCAAGTGAAAATCTTCAATTTGCAATGCAATTAGGATGTTTAGGATTGAAAATGACTCCAAATGAAGTTTTAAATGCAGTAACTATTAATGCATCGTATTGTATTGATAGGCAATATGAAATAGGATCAATAGAAGTCGGTAAAAGAGCAGATTTTGTTATATTTGATTCTCCTAATATAGAATACTTAATGTATCACTTTGGAATAAACCATGTAGATAGAGTTTATAAAGATGGAAAACTAGTAGTAAAAGATAAGCGTGTATGTTATAACAATTAAAGGATGGGGAAAGTATGAAATTAATAGATATGAGTTTAAATGAATTTTCTGATGAAGTAGATTCTAGCTCACCAGCTCCTGGTGGAGGTTCAGTAGCTGCTTTAGCTAGTAATATAGGGGTAGGACTTTGCAAAATGATGGCTCATTTAAGTTTTGGAAAGAAAAAATATGAAAATTTAGATGAAGCTACAAGAATAGAATTTGTAAATATATTTAATCAACTATCAGATATAAGGCAAGAACTAGTAAACTTAGTTGATAAAGATACAGAAGCATTTAATGAAGTTATGAAGGCTTTAAAAATGCCTAAAAATAGTGAGGAAGAAATAAAAAATAGAAATAGTGCAATTCAAGATGCAACTTTATTTTCAATAGAAGTTCCGTATAAGACAGCAGAATTATCACTAGAAGCATTAAAATTAGTAGATTATATAGCTACTTATGGAAATCAAAATGCCATAACAGATATAGGTGTAGGGACATTAATGATTTATACAGGGTTAGAAGGTGCTATACTTAATGTAAAGGTAAATTTATCTAGTATTAAGGATGATAATACAAAAAATCACTATACTAAATGTTGTGGTGAAATATTAGAGCTAGGAAATAAGATTAAAGATAAGGTAATAGAGGATATACATTCTAAAATAAGTTAAAAAAAGCTATCCTAATTTTAGGATAGCTTTTTTTATTTATGGTCTTTTAGTTTTTTTGACTTTTTTAACTACTTTTTTTGGATGTGCTGGGGAAGATGACTCACTAGGAGAAGATATTTTGTTTTTGCTAGGCTTAGACTTTTTACTAGATTTAGAATTTTTAGATTCACTAGTAGAAGCTCCAGATCCTTTTTTAGTTTTAGATTTCTTAGCATTAATTTTATTTTCAATTTCAGCATCAGATATTTTTTTCATTATAACATCTAGTTTATTTCGCTGTTCTTCATCTAGGAAAGTCTTAAATTTAGAGACAACTTCATCTCTTCCCTTTAGAGTTTGACCTATTTTGATTAGTTCATCCATTAACTCACCTTCAGACTTACCTTTATAGCTGTCAGCAATTTGTTCTATTTTATCTTTATCTATATTTTTTTCTTTAGCCATTTTCTCTAGAGCTTCTGCATTTATCTTTTTCATAAAAATGCCCCTTTCTATAATATATATTGAATTTTTCTCATACTATTTATATATAGAAAAAATTATAAAATGTGAAGAGATTCTATCTTAGATAAAAATTTCTATAGATAATATATATGCACACGAAATAAAAAAAAGTAACACTAATAACAAATAAAACATAAATATATATGAGGGAGAAGTATATTTTAAGGGGTGACGATTATTGAATAATCTACTTTTAATACTTGGAATGATTGCACTTAGTAACGGGAATATATCATTAGGAGATTTATCCTTATTTGATAATAAAAATAAAGCTAAATCAAAGGGGGTTAAGGAAAATATTGATATGACTCAAAAAAATGATAGAAATAGTAGAGATAAAACAAAAAAAGTAAGAGTTAATAAAAAAAGAAGAAAAAAGAGTAGTGATAATTCAAATAATAATTCTATTACATTTAGTATAAATGATATAAATAAAGGTTTAAAACTTATGGATTTAAGTGATGAAGATTTAGAGCGTGGCATGGAAATAATAACTAGAACTAAAAAGTATATGTCACAAGATGAAAGAAAGTTTTTAGTTAAGATTGAGAGTGTATTAGACTTAGTTAGGGGAATAAAGAAACTTAGTTCAATAGAGGATATCGAGGAAGAAGAAACAAACTTTTTTAGATGTATGGATGAGGAAGATAAGAAGAATATGATGATTAGGGAAATTTTAGAAGTTTTTCCTGAAAAAAGGAAAGAATCTATAGAAAAGGCTATCGATATGAAAAAGAAAATAGATTTATTTGCAGAATTATTTTTACCAGATGATATAGAAGAAAATGGATTTAGTATAAGTTCTCTAGCGAGTTTAAATAATTTGGGAAGCATGAATAATTTAAAATTATTGGGAAGCCTTTTAAGAGTCGATGATGATAAAGATGATAAAAAATATTATAGTTATGATAGTGAATATGATGCATATGATGATTTTAATGAAGATGATGACGACTTTTGTGAGTACATAGATGATTTAGATGAATAATATGGAAATATATCTTAATATTTCATTAATTACTATATAAAACTACTTTTAAAATTACTGATTTTGTTATATAATAAGTATATAAAATCCTGAAGCATACGATATTGCTTATTTAAATTCAACCGACAAATGTTATAAGGGAGACTAAGTCTAATGATGGATAACAAGCCTAGTTTTTAACTGGGAAGTTAAAAGTTATTGGCAGGTCACCCACCTGGGAGTATCTCGGGTATGAATTTACGTAAGCTAACGGTGTTTCGGGATTTTAAATTAAAAGAGTGTTGCAAAAGCAACACTCTTTTAATTTAAAATCCCAATATACCTATGTCATCAAAAGTAGTAAATACTGAAGTTGTATTGTAATCTAAGTCATATTTATAATTAGAGTAAAATAAAGATCTAGTAAACTCTTCCTCTAAACTAAACTCATCAATCTTATGATCACTCCAAGTCTTTCCTAAATCATTTGAAATAGATGTATGTAATCTATTATAGTTAACCCACATAATATATATATCAGATTTAAATTTCATAATACTTGGATACATGCAGGATGAAGAACCTGTTATATATTTAGATATATTAATATCTAGTTTATTATCCATTAAATAACCATTTATATATTTAACAGCATACCCATTATCAACATTTTCACAAAATACTATATGACAAAAGTTTAGCCTATCTTTTAATACAGATAAGTATATTTTATTTTTTCTTGTATTAGTTAATTGAGAAGGCTTAGACCAAGTTGAAGTACTTAAATTAAACTTTGACATAAAAACTTCTTCAAATCCGTTTACGAGGTTTAGGTAAAAAACTGTGGGTGAGTTTTGAATCCAAATCACTGTGAAATTATTTAAAATAGTATTATTTATAAAATCTATTTTATTTTCCGTCCAAACACCATTTAATTTATGATGGTGAATAAGTGCACAAATATTACCGCTATCATTGCTATAAACATAGTATAAAATATGAATTTCATTATCTAATTTTTTAATATAAGGAAATAATAAAGTAAACTTATTGCTATTATAAGTAAACACATCAAAATTAGTAAATGTAGTTTCAGAATTTTTTATATCAACTAATTTTAAGCTATCATCTATGTAAATACCATATATGTTATCATTATTATCTAGGTTAAAATAAAACTTGGTAAAATCTAAAGGTTTATCTGTAATATATGTTGATTTGATCAGATTACTATAGGTATCAAAATAATCATAAGTTAAAACATTAGATGTTCTAAATCTAAATATATCCTTGTTAGAACGTCTAATTATTGTATGGCAATCATTAACAAAACCCAAAAAATCATCTCCCTGTAAATTAATTCATATTAAATGTATATTGTCATAATAGAAAATTATTCTAGTTTTAGTAAATAGAAGTACAAGTAAGTAACAAATCATAAGTTAAATGCATAATATTTATTAAGCGTGAAAAGCTGAATATTAACAATAATTCATTTAAGGGGAGGACATTATATGCAAGATTTAAAAAGAAATAGAAAAAGAGTTCCTAATCAGCATATAGATCAAATGGAAAACGACTGTTTAGAAGAACATGTAAGTCAAGAAGTAGATGATGATTTAACTAGAGGATGTGGATGTAAAAAAGACTCAAACTGTGATAAACATTCAGATTGTAACCACAATATGAAGTGCGAGTGCGAGTGTGTATGTCATCCAGAACCACAGTGCTGTGAGCCTTGTGAACCAGATGCTGATACATGTATAAAAAATAAATGTGGACCTGAGTGTCTTGGTCCTATAAATCCACCAAGATTTAATGTATCAAACAGTGTACCAGTTGCAATTGAGGCCAATAGGATATTTGATACTATGGTATTTCAAACATTTACAGATGCAACAGCTCCAAATGGTGCTCCATTAGTATTTGATGTTGAATTAGTAGAAATAAATGGTCCAATACCTAGAGTAGGTCAAGTAAATGTAGAAATAGAAAAAATTTGTATAAACCATAATGGAATAATAATAAATACAGGAATGACAACTTTAGAAGATTTTGATATAGAACCGTTAGAACCAACAGTAGGAAAAAGATGTGAAACTACTTTTGAATATGCAGTATGTGGAGAAACACATAGAAGATGTTGTAATAGGGGAAAAGGACAATCAGTAGTATATAAACAAAAAGGATTAAGTGTACTTGTAGAAGATTTAGTACTAGAATTAAGAGGAAGATGCGGATGCACAGAATTTATAGCTTTTGCATTTCCTGCTGTAAAATGCCATGGAGGTCAATCTAAGAGATGCCGTGATGTTGAATTCTTATTTAATACATTATCAGCACCAATAGGTGTACCATCAGATGGAAGAGGATTTACATTAAGACAAGAATTCCAAACACATTTAACAGTAGATTGTATCGGAAAAGCTTTACTAAGCTGTATAGATCATGATGATTGTGAATGTCATTGTGAATTAAGCATACCAAATGATATAGATTTAATACTTTGCTTACAAAATAATGTCAGTACTTTAATTAATGAGCAACTAGTTGTTTTAACTTCACCAAATGGTGTGCAACCAAGAGTTGTAGATACATTCTCTAAAGTTTGCGACTTTGGAAGTTGTGGAGAATAGTATATAAATGAAAAAGAGCTATCTGTTTTAGATAGCTCTTTT
Organism: Romboutsia sp. BSD2780061687b_171204_C1; assembly: GCF_015560225.1. Taxonomy (NCBI): domain Bacteria; kingdom Bacillati; phylum Bacillota; class Clostridia; order Peptostreptococcales; family Peptostreptococcaceae; genus Romboutsia; species Romboutsia sp. BSD2780061687b_171204_C1. Next base: position 19,457 of record NZ_JADMRK010000001.1, read on the forward strand.
TCATATTTTATATGTTATCCCATAACAATATTCAAAGATATCATCTTTTATAGTTGTTTTACTTTCATTTGAACATCTACTTGAATGAATGGTATTTTCAATATTAGATTTAGACCATTGTTTAGAACTACTATTAAAAAAAAGTTTAGATGTAGTTCTATCAGAAGATGAAGAAGGTTTATATTCTAGTACTATATTTGAAAAATCATCAATATCAAGTTTATAAAAGTATCCATTATCTTTTAGAACATTATCAATTATATATTTAGATAATCGATAATTAGGTACATCAAAGTTAAAGTGAGATAGCTTATGCAAATTATCTGAAAGAGGGTATTTTTCGATGATAAAAACATTTAAAGAATCATCGATAGAATACAATCTCATATCCTTAATATTTTTTGTAGTATTAAGGGCTTTCAAAATAGATTTTTTTTTCCAAGAGCCATTGTGTTTGAGAAAATGATTTAATCTACCCCTAGTGTCAAGTGCACAGATATGTATATTACTAGAATTATCTATAGTTGCGCAATAAGAATGTATATTGTTAGATAATCTTTCTGTTTGCCCATTTATATTTTTAATATATAAAACATTTTTATCTGTATATATATAAAATGGATTAATATTTTTCATAATAACCTCCTAAGATTTAATATTTTTAGAAAAGTTTTTTAAAGTTTTGATAACAACAAAAATATGTAATATACATGTGAAAAATGACATTAAAGTTGTTGTATAGATATATGCATAAATATTTAGATTAGGTAGAGGAGTAAGTAAATATACTCCAAATAGCTGAATACACATACTAAAAATAGTAATTAAACTTGAAATTACCTCTTTCCTTATAGAATGAAGTATGCCTGATAGTGTTTGATTTAAAGACATAAATAGAGGGATTAACCACATTGATTTTAAGTAAGTACCTGCAAGCTCATTATCATATACTAAAAGACATAAATTTTCACCAAATGTATAAAAAAATACTGAGGAAAATATTCCTACACCTAGAGTTAAAAGCATAGCAAAATTAATTTTTTCTTTTACCCTTTTGTATCTACCAAGTGACATTTCTTGGGATATACTAGGTATCAAGTTTACAATTAATGCAGAACCTAAGGTAAATGGTAAGTATATAAAAGGCATAACCATCCCATTTATAACACCATACATGCTTAATGCTTGACTATAGCTAATGCCTGATAAGACTAGCCTAGAAGGAACAATTATAGAGCTTAAAGAATGAAGTAATATATTTGACATACGATTGCAAGTTATAGGAATAGACATTTTAATAGTTTCTATAGAAGCATTGTAAAAATCCTTTATTTTTATAGTATAGGTATTATATAAATTTGAGTTTTTATATAAGCAAATTGATATATATAATATATTTATGGCTTCTCCAATAGAAATACCTAAAAGTGCAATATAACAATTAAAAGATTTATTATTTATAAATAAAATAGTTAAAGCTACGAAAAATATTCTACTTAATTGCTCTAGAACTTGCCCTATAGCAGGAACTACGACTTCCTTCAAACCATAGTAGTATCCTCTTAATATATTTGATACTGTTATAAGGACTATTGCTGGACAGATAGATAAAATTAATAAACTTAAATTAGCATCTTTTAATAGTTTTAATGACAAAAAACGGGCATTAAAAGCTATTATAAGAGAAATCACAAGTGATATAAAAAATGCTACATAAAGTGTAGATATAAACAATACATTGCTATTGTGTTTATCATTAAGAGCCTTTTTATTAGCAACTAAACAACTCAAAGTAGTAGGTATACCTGTAGTAGTTAAAGCTAAGCAAATCATTAAGAAATTAAATAATATATGGTATATTCCAAGACCAATTTCACCAATTGACCTTGATAAAAATATTTTATATAAAAAACCAATTACCCTAACTATTAAGTTGGAAATAAACAACACGGCTGTAGAAAAAATAAGATTGGGTATTCTCAATAAATCACCCCCTTATGTTTAAATATATTCATAAGGAGGTGAAAAAATAATTATATATTTACAAATTCAGGTTTCATATTGGTAAATTTACATACATGATTAAATCCTACTTCTTTTAGATAAGAGTAAATATAATCAAATTGATATGCTATTTGAGATGGATGGTGAGAATCAGATCCTGTAGTTATTATTTCACCACCTAAGTCTTTATACATATTTATTATACTTCTTGAAGGTGTTAAGTCAGGAAGATTATATCTATAACAAGATGTATTTATCTCAATTCCTTTTCCATCTTGTATAACTTGTTTTAATATAGCTTCTATTATATCTGAAAATAAGCTATCATCTAAAATATTTTTATAATCTCCATATCTTTTAACTAGATCTAGGTGTCCTAATACAGAATAGTCTTTGTAGTTTTTAACAATATTATATAGTTCTTTAAAATAAGCTTCATAAGCTTGATGTTGAGTTTTATCTTTAAAAAACTCGCCAAAATATAAGTCAATTCTATCTATAGCATGTAAAGAACATATTATAAAGTCAAAAGGATATTTATTAGCATCATTACTGCACTTAGTTATTATTTGCTTTTGAAGACCAAGTTCTATACCTTTTTTTATAGATATTTGATTAGCATATTTAGATTTAAAGAAATCTAATTTTTCAAAGTATTTATCATAATCAATACCCCAATCAAAATCATTTGCAAGGTCATAATCAACATGATCTGTAAAGCATATTTCTTTAAGACCCAAGTCTATTGATTTTTTAATCATATCTTCCATATCGGTCTTACTATCATTTGAGAAACTTGAGTGCATATGGTAATCATAAAACATAAAAACTTCCCCTTTTTGATAAAATTTTGGTATTATATACATAATAAATCTTATCAAATATAGTAATAACCATCAAGTGATAATATCAAAGAAGCAAGTGGGGATAGTATGGAAAAATATAACTTAGATTTAATCAAAGATAGTCCTAAATATTTACAAATATATAATCATGTAAAGAGACTTATATGTGAAAATAAAATAAAGGAATATGAAAAGCTACCGCCAATAAGAACGTTAGCAAAGTTAATAGGGGTTAATAATACGACAATAGTAAAAGCATATGAATTATTAGAAAAAGAAGGATATGTCAATAAAAGTATGGGAAGTGGAACTTTTGCTACATCTATAAATCAAGAAAGTTCAAGTACTATACAAAGAAAAGAAGGTATAATAAGTTTTGATACAGGAAATCCTTCTACAGAAATATTTCCAATAGATGATTTTAAAGAGGCTATAAATATGGCCTTGACTAATGAAGGAAGCACTATATTCGAATATGATGAAGGTTTAGGATATGAACCATTAAGAGAAAAAATAGCACAATATCTACATAATAAAGACATAAATACAACTAAGGATAATCTACAAATAATATCAGGAGCTCAGCAAGGTATAGACATTGTTTGCAAAGGTCTTATAAATTACTCAGATGTAGTATATGTTGAAGAGCCAACTTATAATGGAGCTATAGAAGTATTTAAGAGTAGAGGAGCAAAGATAATATCAATACCTATGTTAGATGATGGAATCGACATAGGGGTATTAAAACTTAAACTTGAAAAGATAAAGCCTAAAATAATATATACTATGCCAAATTTTCAAAATCCAACAGGCATATCATATTCTACATATAAAAAGAAAAAACTAATAGAACTAGCTGAAAAATATGATTTTTATATAGTAGAAGATGATTTTATAAGTGATTTTAAATTTAATTCTCTTGATAATAAACCATTAAAGAGTTATGATGATAAAAATAGGGTTATATACATAAAAAGTTTTTCTAAAATATTTATGCCTGGACTTAGAATAGGTATAGTTGAAATTCCAAGTGAATTACTAAAAAAGGTACTTTGGGCTAAGTACTCATCTGATATATCAACGCCAGGTTTGATTCAAAAATCAATGTATTATTATATGGAAAACTTTAATTGGGATGAATATCTTAAAGGTGTGGAAAGTCAATATACACAAAAATATAATTTGGCAAAAGAGTTGATATATAATAAATTAAGCGATAGACTAAAGATAAGAAATGGAAGTGGAGGTATTAACTTTTTTATAGAACTACCAAGAGGCTATTTATCACATGACTTAACAGAATTTTTATTAGATAAAGGAGTATCTGTTCTTCCAGGAACTTACTTTTTTGATAATATAGTAGATGATAGGTTTTTTAGGATAAATATAGCTAGGGCAAGTATACAAGATATAGAAAAGGGAATATCTATAATAAGTGATAACTTAGACGAATTTCTTTATAAATATAAAGATAATATAACAATAAAAAATAATAAATTTTTTTATTAAGACAAGAAAATAGAAAGGAGAATACTTAAAATAAATTTATTTTAAGTAGAATGAAATAATGTTTGATCAAAAGAAACTAGACAGAATAAATGAATTAGCTAAAAAGAATAAAGCAGAAGGATTAACAAAAGAAGAAACTATAGAAAGAGAAGGATTAAGAAAAGAATATCTAGAACATTTTAGAGCGCACTTTAGATCTAGATTAGATAATATAAAGGTAGTATCAAAAGAAGAATACGACGAGCATATGAAAAATAACCAAAATAGTCAAAACTAAATATAATATAAATTTAATAATTACTTAAGGAGGGGCAATATGAATTTAAAGTATGAAGCTAAAAATGCATGGGATATTGAAAGAAGTAAAAATAATATAGAAGATGTAATGTCTTATTCTAAAGATTACATGCAATTTTTAGACAAAGGAAAAACAGAAAGAACCTCTGCTAGAGAAATAGTAAATATGGCAAAAGAAAATGGATACATATCACTAGAGGAAGCTATACAAAAAGGAAAGGTAAATCCAGGAGACAAAATATATGCAGTCAATAAAGATAAATCAGTAGCTATGTTTGTTATGGGTAAAAAATCTTTAGAAGAAGGTATGAAAGTAGTAGGTGGTCATATAGATGCTCCAAGGATTGACTTAAAACCAAACCCTCTATATCAAGAAGCTAATCTAGGACTTTTTAAAACTCATTACTATGGAGGAATAAAAAAATATCAATGGACAGCAATACCACTTTCAATATATGGAGTAGTTATCCTAAATGATGGTAAAAAAATTGATATATGTATAGGTGAAGATGAAGAAGATCCAGTATTTTGTATAACTGACTTACTAGTACATCTTTCAGGCGATCAAATGCAAAAGAAACTTTCTGAAGGTATAACTGGAGAAGGACTTAACCTACTAGTTGGTCATATGCCGCTTGAAGGCGAAGAAAAAGAAACTGTAGCACAAAATGTATTAAAGATATTAAATGAAAAATACAATATGGTAGAAGAAGACTTCTTAAGTGCTGAAATAGAAATAGTACCTTCTGGTCGTGCTCGTCACTTAGGATTTGATAAATCTATGGTATTAGCTTATGGGCATGATGATAGAGTTTGTTCATACGGTGCTGTCAAAGCCTTAATAGAAACTACTGAACCTGAATACTGTGCAGTAGCATTATGTGTAGATAAGGAAGAAGTAGGGTCTCAAGGAAATACTGGTATGCACTCTAAATTCTTTGAAAATACAGTAGCAGAGCTTATAGCTTTAGAAGGAAACTATTGTAACTTAAGAGTAAGAAGAGCTATGGCAAATACTAAGGTATTATCGGCTGATGTATCTGCAGGATATGATCCTAATTTCCCAGAGGTGTATGATAAGAGAAATTCTGCATACATGGGACATGGTATAGTTTTAAGCAAATATACAGGTGTAAGAGGAAAAAGCGGATGCAATGATGCTAATGCAGAGTTTATGGCAGAAGTAAGAAGAATATTCAACCAAGGCGAAGTTGTATGGCAAACTGCTGAACTTGGAAAAGTAGACCAAGGTGGTGGTGGAACTATTGCCTATATATTAGCAAACTATGGTGCTGAGGTTATAGATTGTGGAGTAGGTGTGTTAAATATGCATGCTCCATATGAAATAGTTTCTAAAGTTGATATATATGAGATGTATAAAGGATATAAAGCATTCTTTAACATAAACCTTTAAGTAATATTAGAAGTAATTGACTATTAAAAAAGATAGACCTTTTATTTTGGTCTATCTTTTTATATTGAAATATTTATATAGTCCTGTTAAAAATTTATTTTCTAAAGGTGAAAAAACTTTTTTTCTAGAATAAATAAAATAAAACTTTCTTTTAAATTCTATATTTTTTACTCTATAGATGTTCAGTTTTTTAGATTCTAATTCATCAATGCAAGATATATATGATACAAAAGAAACTCCAAGACCAGATTGTACAAGTTTTTTTATAGATTCATTAGATTCAAGATGGGCTATTACATCTAGTTTGTCCGTATCGAAATTATTAGATTTTAGCTTATTTATAATTAAATCTTTAGTTCCAGAACCTTCTTTTCTCATAATAAACTTAAGAGAATATAATAAATCAATATCTATAAATCCATTAGAATTAGGAAGGACAACGTCTAAAGGAGTTATAAGGACTAACTCATCATCCATTAAATCTATGTACTCAATTTGTGGGTTGTTAGATTTTGAACCAACAAGTCCGAAACTTATTCTTTCATTTAAGATTTCTGAAATTGCAGACTTAGAGTCATAGTGACTAATATTAAACTTAACATCTTTAAATTGGTTAGAAAAATTATTTAAAAAATTAGGAATAATATAAGATTCAGGGATAGAACTGCAAACTATATCTATAATACCCTCTATTTTTTCGGAATACTCTTTTATATCATAAACTGCTTTTTTACAATTATTTAATATTAATATGGCATGATTGTAAAGTATTTCTCCTGATTTTGTTAAAGTTAAATTCTTATTATTTCTATTTATAAGAACAGTACCGAGTTCTTTTTCGAGGTTATTAATATGAGAGCTAACTGTTGGTTGAGTTAAAAATAATTCCTTCGCAGCTTTAGAAAAACTTTCATACTTACAAACTGCAACAAACACTTCCAATTGCTTAAAATCCAAGACAAAACCTCCTTATATTGTTTATAAGTATTATAGCATAGTATAAAAATGACCTGTTACAAAATCATTACAAAATACATAAAAGTATTATTATTATTATATAAATAGTATATAATCATATAAATGATAGACTAGAATAATTATGTGTAAAATAAAATCGGAAAAAATAAGTGTTAATAAACAAAAGGAGGACTAATTTATGAAGCTACGGAAATTATTATATAGCATCATTATCATTAGTGCATTTGTAACGGGATGTAGTAAGAGCGAGAATATTAATACAAATGAAAGCCTACCTAATGAAGAAATGAAACATAGGATGATGACGAAGGTTCAAAATAATGTTAATGAGATAATGAATAAAGACTATGAATATGTTATAGAAAATATGGGGAAACCATATTGTACGACTTATTACATAGACTCGGATAATCCAAGGGAAATAAGGGATAAAAGGCTTATATATCCAAAATATACTGAAGGTAATAAGTTAGATAAGAGTGCTTTATATATAAATTTAAGAGATGATCATGTTGTAGAAGTACAAACCTATGAGATATCTAAAGAAGATTTAAATGAAAAATATATTAATGATGGTGCTGATATAATTGTAGATAGATATAATTATGCATTACCTATATCATTAAGCAGTGTAGAAAAAATAGATATTAACAATTTCATAGGAAAGGATACAAGGTTAGTATATGAATACTTTGGTGATAAATCCCCAAGTTTAGAAGCATATAGCAAGGCAGGTAATAGAAATATAGATTTGTATGAAGTTGAAAGTAGCGGAGAGATTAAATTACTAGTAATTTTTAGCAAAGAAAATAAGATAGAGGATATAAAAATCATTAATCAAGAAAAACTTGTTAATATATTAAAGCAATATTTAGATAATAAATAAGTTTTTTTTGGTTAAATTAATCCTAAATACTAAGTATTTAGGAGGAAGTAATAATGAATAACAATAAAAATAGATTAAAAGATAGACCTAAGACCAAATCTGAAAGGAGAAACATGCTTTCAGAGCATGGATCAGAACTAGGGATAAAAGATGGTCTTCATATAGGAGCAAAAGATAGTGGAAGCAATAGGACTAAGACATCAAAACTTTATAGCAAAGTAAAGAAAAAGGATTAAGCTTAAAGGAGCGATTAATTTGTAATTAGTCGCTCTTTTAAATTTAGACAAGGAAGGTAAATCAATGATAAGTGAAATATTAATAACAGGCATAGCAGTTGGTATTACATATAAATTTTTAAAAAGAGAAGCAACTACATTAGAAAAAATAGAATATAATATAGAAGATGAAAAGATACCTAAAGAATTTGATAATTATAAAATATTACAAATTAGTGATTTACATAATAAAACATTTGGAAAAGGTAATATAAAACTTATAGAAGAGATAGACAAAATAAATCCAGATATAATAGTAATTACTGGAGATTTAGTAGATGGAGAAAAAGATAATTTTAAAGTGGCTCTAGACTTAATTGATTATATATCTTGTAAATATAAAGTAGTCCATGTAGTTGGAAATCACGAGCAGAAATCTCTTAATAAGAAATATAAAAAAGAATATAAAGAATATTTTAGATTACTTAAAGATAAAGACATAATAGATTTAGATAATGATAAGATAAAAGTTAATAAAGGAAGTAGTTATATAAATTTATATGGGGTAGTAGTACCGCTAGAATATTATCCATATTTTTTCAGTAACTATAGAAATAAAAATAAAGCTTTAGATAAAAATTTCATGGATGAAAGTTTAGGTAAAATAGATAAAAATAGCTACAATATATTACTTGCTCATAATCCATTCTTTTTTGAAAATTATTCTAATTGGGGAGCAGATTTGGTACTTTCAGGACATGTTCATGGAGGAATAGTAAGGATACCTAAAATAGGAGGGGTGCTTTCACCAAATAGAGAGTTTTTCCCAAAATACGATTTAGGTGAATATAATCTTAATGGATCTAAGATGATTTTAAGTAAAGGATTAGGCGGTTCTAAGGTAGTAATAAGAATAAATTGTAAGCCTGAAATAGTACAAATAAACTTAAAGTCAAAAAAATAGTACTTATAAATAAAAAAGTTCTAACTGTTATAGTTAGAACTTAAATGGTGCCGAATGTGGGACTCGAACCCACACGATAATACTATCAACAGATTTTGAGTCTGTCGTGTCTGCCATTCCACCAATTCGGCAAGTATTAGTATATAAATATTGTAGCAACTTAATGAAACGTTTGCAACATATTTATGGTTAATATACTTTTAATATTATGGTAATATAAATAGTATAAGAGTGGTATATAATAACTATTATACTAGATAGACAAAAACTAGGAGTGATAAATTTGAATAAGAGATTAATTATAATAGATGGGAACTCTATAATAAATAGAGCATTTTATGCATTACCAGAAATGAATAATAAGGAAGGGCTAAGAACAAATGCTATATATGGATTTACAACAATGTTATTTAAGATAATAGATACATATAAGCCTACTCACATGAGTGTTGCATTTGATAGAAAGGCTCCTACATTTAGACATTTAGAGTTTGATGAATATAAAGCTGGAAGAAAGAAAATGCCAGATGAATTAAGAGAACAATTTGAACCATTAAAAGATTTATTGGACAAATTTAATATAAATAGATTAGAAATAGATGGTTATGAAGCTGATGATATAATAGGAACAGTATCAAGGCTAGGTGAAGAAAATGGATACAATGTATACATAGTTACAGGAGATAAAGATGCTATACAGTTAGCATCAGATAAGACTACAACTTTAATAACTAAAAAAGGTGTAGGAGAAGTTGAAGAGTATAATTTTGATTCTGTAATGGAAAAATATGAAATGACTCCAACTCAATTTATAGACTTAAAAGGTCTTATGGGGGATAAATCGGATAATATACCAGGGGTACCAGGTATAGGTGAAAAAACAGGGATAAAACTTATTAAAGAATATTCTAGCATAGAAAATATAATAGAAAATGTAGAAAACCTAAAAGGTAGTGTGAAAAAGAAAATAGAAGAAAATAAAGAACTTGCCATAATGAGTAAGAGGTTAGCTACTATAATAAGAGATGTGCCTATAGAAATAAATCTAGATGATTTAGAATATGGAGATTATGATAAAGATAAGGTAATAGAATCATTTAGGAATTTAGGTTTTACAAGTTTATTATCTAGACTATCTAGCATAGATGGAGGAAATGAAACAGAGGAAATTGAGTCTAATCTAAATATAAAAAAATTAGAAAATATAGACGCATTTATAAATGATATTAAAAAAGAAGGAAAGCTATACATAGATACTGTAAGTAGACAAGGGAACATATTAGAAAAAAATATTATACATATTTTTATAAGTGTAGATGGAACTAATATATATTATATAAATGAAGAAGAGATAAATAAGCTAGAAGAAGTACTTGTAAGTAAGGAAGTAAAGAAATTTGGATATAATTTAAAAGAGGATTATATAGCTTTAAGACCTTATAATATAAAATTAGAGAACATGCACTTTGATATAACAATAGCAGAGTATTTAATAGATTCAGCATCATCTACATCTTATGAATGTAGTGCAATAGCTATGAAATATCTTACTAAAAAAGTTAAGTCAAAAGAAGAGTTGCTAGGTAAGGGTGTAAAAGCAAAAAAATATGAGGATTTAGAATTAGAAGAGCTATGTGATTATATAGGAAAAGTTATAAATACAGTATATGAAGTATATCCTATAATGGAAAAAAGCATAAAAGAAAGTGAAATGGATGGATTACTTTATCATGTTGAAATGCCTTTAGTAGAAGTTTTAGGTGAGATGGAATATCAAGGAATAAAGGTTGATAAAGAAAAATTACATGAATTAGGTATAGAATTTAAAACTATAATTAAAAAATTAGAACAAGAAATATATGATATAGCTGGAGAAGAATTTAATATAAATTCACCAAAACAATTAGGTGTTATATTATTTGAAAAGCTAGAATTACCTATAATCAAGAAAACTAAAACAGGGTATTCAACAAATGCAGAAGTATTAGAGAAGCTAAGGGATAAAAGTCCAATAATAGATAAAATAACAGAGTATAGACAAATTGTTAAGTTAAATTCAACTTATGTTGAAGGCTTATTAGCTATAATAAATCCATTAGATGGTAGGATACATTCATCATTTAATCAAACTATAACTACAACAGGAAGAATTTCATCAACAGAGCCAAATCTTCAAAATATACCTGTTAAACTTGAAATGGGAAGAAACATAAGAAAGGTATTTATATCAGATGAAAGTTGTAGCTTAGTTGATGCGGATTATTCTCAAGTAGAATTAAGAGTATTAGCTCACATGAGTCAAGATGAAACTATGATAGAAGCATTTAAAAACAATGAAGATATACATACAAAAACAGCATCACAAGTGTTTAATGTTAATATGGATGAAGTTACAAGTAAGCAAAGAAGTGATGCAAAAGCTGTAAACTTTGGTATAGTTTATGGAAAAAGTGATTTTGGACTATCAGAGGATTTACATATACCTGTAAAGCAAGCTAAAGAATATATAGAAAACTACTTTAATAAATATAGTAAAATAAAAGATTTTATGGATAAGGTAGTAGAAAATGCAACAGAAAATGGATATATAACTACTATACAAAATAGAAGAAGATATATTCCAGAACTTAAATCAAGTAACTTTATGCTAAGAAATGCAGGTAAAAGAGCTGCAATGAACGCGCCTATACAAGGTAGTGCAGCTGATATAATAAAAATAGCTATGGTAAATGTTTACAAGAAGTTAGAAGAAAGACAATTAAAGTCAAAATTAATACTTCAAGTACACGATGAACTTATAGTAGAAGCTTATGATGATGAAGTAGAAGAAGTTAAAAAAATAGTTAAAGATGAAATGGAAAATGCAGTTAACATGGATGTGCATTTAGATGTAGATTTAAATATAGGTAATTCTTGGTATGAAACAAAGTAGGTGAGTATATGCTAATATTAGGACTTACAGGGAATATAGGCTGTGGAAAAAGTAGCCTATCTAATATATTTAAGAGTAAAAACATAGAAGTAATAGATGCAGATATAATTTCAAGGAATATATTTGAAGATAATTTGCTTCTTGAAGAAGTATTCGATAAATTTGGAATGTATATAAAAAGAGAAGATGGGACTTTAGATAGAAAGGCACTTGGTAATATAGTTTTCAACAATGAAGAAAAACTTATAGAATTAAATAATTTAACCCATCCTAAAATTTATGAGAAGATAATTAGTAAAATTGAAGAATATAGGTTAAAACATAACGATATTATTTTAATTGATGGAGCATTATTAATTGAAGGTGGATATTTAGATGTAGTAGATAAATTACTAGTTGTAACATGTAATCAAGATATACAGATAGAAAGAATACAAAAAAGGGATAATTGTACAAAAGATGAAGCTTTAAGTCGCATAATGTCTCAAATGAGTCAAGAAGAAAAAATCAAATATGCAGACTATACAATAGATAATTCCTATTCATTTGAAGAATTAGAGATAAAAGCTAACCAACTCATTGAATATATAAAGGAGAATTGGTGTGAATAATAAAAAGATACTTATAATATTATCTATCTCATTGATTATATTAACTGGTTTTTTAATAGAAACTAAAACAATACATAAAATCTTATACCCTAAAAAGTATTCAGATTATGTAGAAAGATACTCAAAAGAATTTAATATAGAAGAAAATTTAGTCTATAGTATTATGAAGGCTGAAAGTAAATTTAAAAAGGATGCCATATCTAATAAGGGAGCGAAAGGATTAATGCAAATAAGTGATATAACTAGAAATTGGGCTATAGATGAGCTTAATCTAGAAAATAATATAGATATATTTGATCCTGAAACTAACATAAAAATAGGATGTTGGTATTTAAATAAGCTATATAAAGAATTTGGAAACTTGGATTTAGTTGTAGCAGCATACAATGGTGGTTCAGGTAACGTTAATAAATGGCTTGGAAATAATGAGTATAGCAAGGATGGTAAAATGCTTCACAATATACCATTTACAGAAACATCTAACTATTTAGATAAAGTCAAAAATAATTATAAAAACTATAATAGTATATATGGCAAGGAAGGAAAAAACTAATGAAAAAAACTAAGGTTTTATCTATAATCCTAGTTATAGCAATGATTGTAGTAGGATGTAGTTCTAAAATTGAAACTGAAGATAAAAAAGAAAGTGGTAAGGGTGATATAAATTCAGATTATATAAATTTAACTATGGTAAAGCCCAAGACTATAAATCCTATATTAAACAAAGACAAGTCTGTTGGGTATGTAATGAATCTAATATATGATAGCTTATTTACAATAGACGAAAATTACAATGTAGTACCGCAACTAGTAAAAGAGTACTCAATTGAAAATGGTGGTAAGGAAATAAATATAAAACTAAAAGATGCAAAATGGCATGATAAAAGCCCAGTTACATCTAGTGATGTTAAGTTTACAGTAGATTTTATAAAAAAAAGTGAAGAAAATCCTTATAGTGAATTAGTGAAAAATATAAAATCAGTGCATATAATAAATGATAAAGAATTCAATATAAGCTTAAATGAAAATTATTCATTTTCTATAGAGACACTTATATTCCCTATATTATCTAAAAATAATTTATCTTCTTTATCTAAAAAAGATATAACTAATAATAAGAATAATTTAATAGGAAATGGACCTTACAAAATAGAAAAATATGAAGAACGAGACGGAATGTTCTTAACTAAAAATGAAGATTATTATAAAGAAATACCAAGTACAGCCAAAGATATAAGAGTAGGTATAGTTCCAGATCAAGAGGCACAAGTTGCTATGGTTATGGCGTTAGATAGTGATATAGCCAAGGTATCTTTAAATGATTTAAGTAAATTTCATGAAACTGAATTTAATATTACTAAATATGAAGGACGAGATTATGAGAATATAATCTTTAATTACGATAATCCAATATTATTAGACTCTAACTTAAGAAAAGCTATAGCATATTCAATAGATAAGAAAAAAATATTAGAAGAGGCTTATATGGGGGATGCTAATATTGTTAATTTTCCACTTAATACAAGTTCAAAATATTACAACAAAGATATAAAATCTATTAATTATAATAAAGAAAAAGCTAAAGAATATTTAAGTAAAGTTAAGTTTGATGGTGATAAGAGTAACTCAAAAGATCAAAAAGAAAACAAAAGTAATACAAAGAGTAATTCACAGATAAACTTAAAAATAGTTGTAAATAAGAATAATACAGATAGGGTAAAGTCTGCACATATTATTTCAGAAAATCTAAAAACTATAGGAATAAAATCTGAGGTGGATGAACTAGAAGGTGAAGATCTTGAAAAAGCTATTTCTGGGAAAAAATATGACTTAGCACTAGTTGGATGGGAACTATCATTTATACCTGATGCAACTCCTATAATAAAAAGTTTAGATTATAAAGATGAAAAACTTAATGACTATATGGCTTCTTTAACAAGAGCAACTAGCGAAAGCCAAGTTAAAGACATATATGATTCTATACAAAAATATGTAAATAACAATGTGCCTATGATAAGTTTAGTTATAAGAAATGATTATATGGTTACAAATAGTAGAATAGAAGGTAAAATACAACCAAATGATTTTGACGTTTATGAGGGTATAACAAATTTAACTATAAAAAATAAGTAAATTAATAAAAAAATAATTGACTTAAAAAAGCAAAAGTCATATCCTTTATAATATAAAGGATATGCGGAAATGGCGGAATAGGCAGACGCACTATCTTGAGGGGGTAGCGAGCTTATGCTCGTGCGGGTTCAAGTCCCGCTTTCCGCACCATTAGAAAGTAGACATTATGTCTACTTTTTTTATACAAGGATTTATATTGGAATTAAATATTATTAATTTTTTTGAGAAAAATATAGACACAAGTTATAAAAAGTATGATAAAATACCCTTATAGGGTATATAAGGAGGTAATTACTATGAGAAAAAAATTACTTATAGATGGAATGAGCTGTGGACATTGTGTTAATCATTTAAAAACAGCATTAAGTGAAGATATACAAGGTGTAAATGTAATAGAAGTTAATCTAGAAGGTAAATATGCTACAGTAGAAATGGATGATTCAGTAAGTAAAGATGAATTAAAATCTGTTATAGAAGATATAGGTTATGAATTAGTTGGAATTGAATAAAAAAATATGCACAACTGTTAACTTACAGTTGTGCATATTTTTTTGTATATAATGTAAAAAATAATATTTTGAGCAATGGACAAAGTTATTTGCGACATGGGCGAAGTGAAATTTTTATATAAGATTTTTGAAATAAAAAAAGACTTCTATTGGGGGAAATAATAGAAGTCTAAATGGGGGAGATTGAGTATGTTTGATTTTACATTAATATTATGTCCTTATATCAATAATATATACATAAACAATATAAAAAATCATTCGTATAATTAGAAATCCAATAGCAAAATTCACAATTAAAAAAACTTTTGAATATAATATAAATAATTAAGGGGGGAGTGTCGTGGATGAAAGAGGATATAGAGATGATTTAAAAAAAATTGTACTTGAAATGACTCAAAAAGATTTAGAAGGAAATGCATCTCAGAGAGGTATAAAAAAATACCTTGAAGGAAATATAGATAAAATAATAAATGAAAATATAAAAAAAGCATCGAGTGGTATGTCTTGTAACAATGTATATTTAAATATATTGAAAAATGGATCTAATGAGAAAAATATATCCTTAATTGTAAAGTCTATAAAATCAGAAGATTTGTTTAAATCCAAAAAAGAATTAATTAAGTTTGCTAGATACTTAGGTATAAATGCCACAACAAAAAACTCTTACAATAGTATATTAAGAAGAATAGCTAGCCATATTTATTCAAATAGAAGTGAGTATTCCAAAAGATATTTTTCATATCAAAGAGGAGATAGAGAATATATTTTAGAGCCTGAAAGAATAAAAGAAGACTTAATTGAAAGTTATAAATCAAAAGCTAGAAATGATATGAAGTCTATAGCTAAATTGCTAGAAATAAGTGTTGATGATGAAGATAATGCGGAGGATATAAGAAGAAAGGTTATAAATTATATTATGAAAGAAAAGTTAAATAAAAAATAAATATAAAATTAAAGACGTCTTTGAGACGTCTTTAATTTTATAAAAAGGCATATAATATAAAATAAAACTATGATAGGAGTTGATATGTATAAAAATCAGAAAGATAATAAGTCTTGCATGTGTATTTATATGTATAGCTATAAGTGTAGTTATAGAAATAGTTTATCTTCCACCTAAAAAAGAATTAAAAGTAGTTAGTTACAATATACATAGTGGGCTAGATAAAAATATGTTTCCTACATTATTTGATATTATAGATTTTTTAAGAGTATGTAACGCAGATATTATTTGTCTTCAAGAAGTAAATGAATCTGCTAAGGCTGGATTTCAAGTAAGTAGTTTTAAAGAAGAGTTAAAAATGTATTCTCATTTTGGTGCAAACGTAACAAAACTTGGATCTAATTATGGGTTGGTTACATACTCTAAATATCCTATAAAATATGAAAATCATATATATTTAAGTAGCAAAAGAGAACAACGGGGGATGCTTCATACAGTAGTAAATGTAAAAGGAAGTAAGTTAAATATTATAAACGTACATCTTGGACTTGGGAATGAAGAAAGAGAGAGGCAGCTCAATGAACTTATAGAATTTATAAATACATTAAATAAAGAGCCATATATAGTTGTTGGTGATTTTAATCAAGGCAATATAGGTGTCGATAAAAATATTTTAAGAGATGTAGCTATAGAATTAGAAAAGTCAAACATATTAACCTTTGCAACGGGGCTTGATAGAATAGATTATATATTTGTATCTAATAATATTGAAATATTAGACTATGATGTGTTAATAAAGAGTATGTCAGATCATTACCCTATAATAGCTAAGATAAGGATATAAATTAATACAAAATAGTTATTTTCTATATTAAAGCCAAAAATTAATCATAATCTGTACAACCCTAAAATATATATTAGTAATAATAGTTTTAGGGGGGACAAACTAATGAATAAAAGAAAAACTATATATAGAGGTTTTAATAAAAGACGAAAGAAAAAAACGTTAAGATTAATTTTAATTATGATTCCTGTTATATCAATAGGAACATTTGGAGCTATTAAATTAAAAAATAGTGATATTGTAAAAATTATGGATGAAAAGATTGCATCTTTTAAAAGTATAAATATTAAAGAGGACAAGTTTAAAGGATTTGAAGACTTTGGAATAAAAGAAGTTTCTGAAGAAAATAACAAAGAAGAAGTTGAAAAAAAAGTTGTAAAAGAAGCTAGTGAAAAAGTAGAAGGAGATGTTAAAGTAGCTATAGCAGATTCTTGGAGTTTATATACTATTCAAGTGGCATCAATAGATAATGAAAATGAAATGAATAAAATAGAAGCTAAATTGAATGAAAATAATTTACCTTTTTCTGTTATAGAAGTTGATGGAACAAAAAAAGTACAGACGTATTCATCATTTAGCAAAGATTCATTAAAAAATAATATAGATAGTGTTAAAAAAGTTTTTGATGATGCATTTATATCAGAACTTAAAGTACCAGTATTATCTATGAAGTATACAAGTAAGTACTCATATTTAGGTGAATTATCAAATTTTTTAAATGAATTGGTATCTAATTTTAAGTTAGAATCAGAATTTTGGGATAAAAGTAATGAAAATATTGATGTAAAAGAATATAAAAAAATATTAACAGATAGAAAAAATATAGTGGCTAATATGAAAAAAGAGGCCGATAAAATTGATTATAAACCAGCTGATTTATTTAAAGAGAATTTAATTAAGTATGTTGATGGTTTGGATGAAAAAATAAATATCTCTGTTGAATCTATAGAAAAAGGAGAATATAGTATGGCAAAAAGCTTATATTTATCATCAATGCAGGGATATTTTACATTTATAACATCAATAAGTAAGGCTTAAAAGGACTGTTTTATTAACAGTCTTTTTAAGTTGATAAAGTTTTAACAATAGTTAAGTTTTAATATGATATATAGTATACTTATACTAAGGGATAGGAATGTTTAAATACATAAGTAAGGGGGTAAAGGAATGAAACTCTTAACTTTCAAAGGAGGAATACATCCTCCATATAAAAAAGAGTACTCAGAGAAAAAAGCTATTGAAATAGCTAAGTCACCAAAGGTAGTTTATATACCACTTCAACAACATATTGGTGCACCTGCTAAAGAGATAGTTAAGGTTGGGGATTTAGTAAAAGTTGGTCAAAAAATAGGTGAGCAACAAGGATTTGTTTCTTGTAACGTACATTCTTCTGTATCTGGCAAAGTAATAGCTATAAAAGAACATGAATTAGCTGGTGGAAGAGGCACATGTATTGTTATAGAAAACGATTTTAAGGAACAAATATACGAAAGCATAAAACCTAAAGGGAATTTAGAAGATTTAAGTAAAGAAGAAATTGTATCAATAATAAAGGAGGCTGGAATAGTTGGTATGGGAGGAGCTACTTTTCCAACTCATGTAAAGCTATCACCACCACCAGATAAGAAAATTGATACTGTTATATTAAATGGAGCTGAGTGTGAACCATATCTAACAGCAGATCATAGGCTAATGCTTGAAAATCCAGAAGATGTAGTTTATGGATTAAAAGTACTTATGAAATCTTTAAATGTATCAAAGGGATATATAGGAATTGAAGTAAATAAACCTGATGCAATTTCTGCAATAGAAAAAGAAGCTCAAAAATATGATGATATTGAAGTTGTAGGTCTAGAAGTTAAGTATCCACAAGGGGCAGAAAAACAACTTATATATGCATGTACTAAAAGGGAAGTTCCATCCGGTGGGCTACCTATGGATGCAGGGGCAGTAGTAAATAATGTGGGAACAGCAGCACAAATTGCTAAAACTATAAAAACAGGAATGCCATTAATAGAAAGAATTACTACTGTTACAGGTAGTTGTATAAATGAACCAAAAAATTTAGTTACAAAAGTTGGAACACTAGTATCAGAGATAATAGACCAATGTGGAGGCTTTAAAGAAGATAAGATAGTTGGGAAGGTAATAATGGGTGGTCCAATGATGGGACTAGCGCAGTATACAATAGACATACCTACAAATAAGGGAACATCAGGTATATTATGTTTAGACGATGAAGAGTCTAAAACACCAAAACCACAAAACTGCCTAAGATGTGGTAAATGTCTAACAGTATGTCCAGCATTTTTACAACCGTTATATATAAGTGCTTATTCTTTAAAAAATGATTTTGAAAGTGCAGAAAGTTATAGAGCTTTAGATTGTATAGAGTGTGGATCTTGTTCATTTGTTTGTCCAGCAAGAAGACCGCTACTTCAATCAGTAAGAAATGCAAAAAGGGAAATTATTTCAAATAGAAGAAAAGAATCAGCTAAAAAATAATTGGGGCTAGGGGGAATTTAAATGAATAATAAATTGATTGTATCGTCTTCTCCGCATGTGAGAAGTAACCAAGATACGTCTTACATAATGAAACAAGTAATAATAGCTTTACTACCTGCTATGGCATCAGCAGTGTTTCTTTACAGATTAAGTGCATTAAATGTAATTTTCTTCTGTACAGTAGGAGCAGTAGGATGTGAATTTTTATATCAAAAATTAACTAAACAAGATGTTACTATAGGAGATTTTTCAGCAGTAGTTACAGGAATATTATTAGCATTTAATGTGCCAGCATCTCTTCCATGGTGGATGTGCATATTAGGCTCAGCGTTTGCTATAATAGTGGTTAAAATGGTTTTTGGTGGAATAGGAAATAACTTTTTAAACCCAGCATTAGGTGCAAGAGCATTTTTACTTGCATCATTTCCAGTAGCTATGACAGCTTGGACAATACCTGGAGTTAACTGGGTAAGTTCGGGAAATATAGATGCATATACAACAGCGACTCCATTAAGTTTTCTAAAAAGTGGAGCAATAGGCATATCAGAATTAACATCAAATGGAATTAGCCTAACAGATATGGTAATAGGTAATATAGGAGGATGTATAGGGGAAACATCATCTATATTCATAGTACTAGGTGGGCTTTATCTAATCTATAAGGGAATAATAAATTACATAATTCCAGTATTTTACATAGGAACAGTTTTTATATTAGCATTTATACTAGGAGGATTTGACATAAACTTTGCTATATATCAATTAGCGGCAGGTGGACTTATGTTAGGTGCATTTTTTATGCTTACAGATTACACAACATCACCTATGTCCAAAGCAGGTCAAATTGTTTATGCTATTTTAGCAGGAGTTATAACTATAGTTATAAGAATGTATGGTGGATACCCAGAAGGAGTTTCATATTCTATATTATTAGCCAATGTAGCTACTCCACTTATAGACAAATACATGAAAGGTAGAGTATTTGGGGAGGTGGCTAAATAATGAAAAATATATTAAGGCTAGGAGCCATATTATTTACAATATGTGCAGTAGCAGCTTTAGCACTTGGGTTTATAAATCAAATAACAGCGCCAATTATTGAAGATAGAAATATACAAGCAAACAATGAATTAAGACAATTAGTGCTTGAAGACGCAACAGAATTTAAGCAATTAGATAAAAAGGTAATAGAAAATATCGATGGATTAGAAGAGGGGATAGTATCAGAAGTATATGAAGGTATTAGTGGAAGTGATGTTGTTGGATATACTATAAAAACTTTACCTAGCGGATATGGTGGGGTTATGGAAGTTATAGTAGGGATATCAAAAGATGGAAAAATAACAGGAGTAAATATTGGAAATATGGCTGAAACTCCAGGGCTTGGAACGAAAGCAAATGAACCTAATTTTAAAGGGCAATTTAGTGAAAAAGAAGCCAAAGAACTTAGTGTAGTAAAAGGTAGTGCAACAAGTGATAATCAAATAGCTGCGATTTCAGGGGCTACAATAACATCTGAAGCTGTAACTAGGGGAGTTAATGCAGCAATAAAAGTATTTAATGAAAGCTTGAATAAATAGGGGGAAGAATATGAGATTAGGTAAAATATTCAAAAATGGTTTAATAGATGAAAACCCAGCCTTTGTCCAAGTAATAGGTATGTGTCCAACATTAGCTGTTACAACATCAGCTATAAACGGATTAGGTATGGGATTATCTACAACAGCAGTTTTGATTTGTTCAAATATAGTTGTTTCATTAATTAGAAAGATAGTGCCAGATAAAATAAGAATACCAGCATTTATAGTAGTAATAGCAACGTTTGTTACAATAGTTGGTATGCTTTTAAAGGCATATGTGCCTTCACTTGATAAAGCACTAGGGCTTTTTATACCTTTAATAGTTGTAAACTGTTTAATATTAGCACGTGCAGAAAGTTTTGCATCTAAAAATGGTTCTGTTGAATCAGCTGTAGATGGATTAGGTATGGGACTTGGGTTTAGTTTAGCATTAACAGTTTTAGGAACTATAAGAGAAATACTTGGAAATGGAAGTATATTTGGAATGAGTATATTTGGAGCTTCATTTGAACCTATATTGCTATTTATACTTCCTCCTGGAGCCTTTTTAACATTAGGTTTTCTTTTAGCAGGATTTAATAAAATAAGAAGTAAAAAAGCGTAGGGGGGTGGATTAAATGAATTTAGTACTTATATTTTTAAGTGTAGTTCTTGTTAATAACGTTATAACAAGTCAGTTTTTAGGTATATGTCCATTCTTAGGAGTTTCTAAAAAAGTTGATACTGCATTAGGTATGGGAGCAGCAGTTACTTTTGTTTTAACATTAGCATCAATAATAACATACTTTATACAAGAACTATTGGTTATAACTAATAATGAATTTTTACAAACTATAGCGTTTATACTAGTCATAGCATCTATAGTTCAATTTGTTGAGATGGTAATACAAAAAATGAGTCCAGCCTTATATCAAGCGTTAGGTGTATTTTTACCATTAATAACAACTAACTGTGCAGTTTTAGGTATAGCTTTAGTGAATGTAAATGAGGGGTATAACTTAATTGAAACTATAGTTAACGGATTTGGTGCAGGTATAGGATTTACATTAGCTATAGTATTATTTGCGGGAATAAGAGAGAGATTAGAACTAGCAGATATACCAGAAAGTTTTAAAGGGTTCCCTATAACACTTATATCAGCAAGTTTAATGTCTATTGCTTTTTTAGGATTTGCTGGATTAATAAAGTTATAAAATAGGGGGGGATAATATGTCTATACTTAATTCGATTTTTGTTTTAGGAGGTATGGGACTTATATTTGGAGCAATACTTGCATATGCTTCTAAAAAGTTTTATGTTGAGGTAGATGAAAGAGTTGAAAAAATATTAAGTATACTTCCAGGAGCTAATTGTGGAGGATGTGGATTTCCAGGATGTGGGGGATTAGCAAATGCAATAGTAGAAGGAAATGCCCCTGTAAATGGATGTCCTGTTGGAGGTTCTGATTGTTCTTTAAAAATAGGAGAAATAATGGGAATATCATCTCAAGAAGGTGAGAAAGAAGTAGCAAAGGTTATATGTAAAGGAAGATGTGATGTAGCAAAAGATAAATATACATATGAAGGTATTTATGACTGCAGATCAGCAGCTACATTGAACTCTGGAGCTAAATTATGCAAATATGGATGTTTAGGTCTTGGAACATGTAAAGATTATTGTAAATTTGGTGCTATATCTATAATAGATGGATTAGCAGTAATAGATGAAGAAAAATGTGTAATGTGTGGAAAATGTATTGAAGTTTGTCCAAAGGGAATAATATCGAAAAAGCCAGCAAAACAAGAAATTGTAGTTGAATGTAACAGTAAAGATTTTGGAAAAGAAGTTAAGGAAAAATGTAGTGCTGGATGTATAGGATGTGGAATTTGTGCTAAGGCATGTAAATTTGATGCAATAGAATTTGAAAATAAAATTGCTAAAGTAAACTATGATAAATGTGTAGGGTGTATGGTATGTGTTGAAAAATGTCCAACCAAAGTTATAAAAGGTAGCTTAGAAAATAGAAAAAAAGTTATGATAGAAGAAAGCTTATGTATAGGTTGTACTATTTGTAAAAAGCAATGCAAGTTTGACGCCATAGAAGGTGAATTAAAAAGTAAGCATAAAGTTGATAAGAAAAAATGCGTTGGATGTCATTTATGCTTAGAAAAATGTCCTAAAAAGGCTATTAAAACTATATAATATGGATAAGATAAAGGTATGGTTTTTTCCATACCTTTATTTTTTATGGAATTATAATAAATTTATAAATAAATAAAATCTACTCATTGAAATATAACAATTATGTTACAAAAATCGTTCGACATTTGTGTTGAATTTTTTACAATATAATGATAGACTAAATAAGTACAATTCTAAGTACCAAATGAGGTGATAAAATGAATATAATCTTAGCATCAGCATCTCCTAGAAGGAAAGAAATTCTAGAAAATATCAACGTAAAATTTGATATAGTTAAAAGTGATATAGATGAGGTTATATTAGAGGATGAGTTACCACCTCAAGTGGTAATGAGACTTGCATTTGAGAAAAGTATGGATGTAGCAAAATCTAATCAGGAGTCTTTGGTTATAGGAGCAGATACAATTGTTGTGTTTAATAACACAATATTAGGGAAACCAAAGGACAAAGAAGATGCTATAAATACTATTAGGTTATTATCTGGAAATACTCATGAAGTAATAACAGGTATTAGTTTAATTAATTTAAGTGCAAATAAAAAAATAATCGATTATGTAGTTAGTAAAGTTAAATTTAAGGACTTATCAGAAGATGATATAAATGATTATATTAATACTGGTGAGTCATTAGATAAAGCTGGAGCATATGGAATTCAAGGGTATGGATCATTACTAATTGAGGAGATACAAGGTGATTACTTCAATATAGTTGGATTACCTATATCAAAGTTAAGTGATTTAGTCAAAACGCACTTTGATATAAACTTTTTTTATGGAGGATGATATAACTGAAGGACTCTTTTGATGTTAAAATGACTTTAAAGAATATGACATTAGAAGAAAGACCTAGAGAAAAGATGCTTGTTAAAGGAGAAAAATGCTTATCTAATTCAGAGTTGTTAGCAATTATTATCCGAACAGGCACTAAATCAAAAAATGCTATTGAATTAGCTAATTATATCATAAATAAAGACACTCAAGGTATAAGATACCTAAAGGATATGACCATAGAAGAGTTATGTGAAATAGATGGAGTAGGACTATCTAAAGCAACGCAAATAAAGGCAGCGCTAGAACTAGGGTCTAGAATCGCTAGTTTTAAGCCTAGTCGATATAAGGTAAAAAACCCTTGGGATATATACAAGTATTATATGGATATTTTAAGATATGAAAAGCAAGAGGTTTTTAAGGTGGTTCTTTTAAATACGAAAAATGAAATAATATCAGATGTAGAAGTATCAAAAGGTACTTTAAATTCTTCTTTAGTACATCCAAGAGATGTATTTAGAGAGGCTATAAAACGAAGTACAAATAAGATAATTCTAATGCACAATCATCCATCTGGTTCTGTCGAGCCATCAAATGAAGATAAAAACATTACATCAAGACTTATTAAGTGCGGAGAACTAATAGGAATAGAAGTAATAGATCATATAATCATAGGTGACGGATTATATTTTAGCTTTAAAGAGAGTATGATAATCTAATTGGATATAGTAAGGAAGGAGAATTAAGTATGTCTAAGGAAAAAAAAGAAAAAAAAGAGAAAAAAGGGTTAATGTCGATGTTTGGATTTAAAAAGATGACAAAGGATATGGGTATAGATTTAGGTACAGCAAATACTTTAGTTTATATAAAAGGACAAGGTATAGTAGTAAGAGAACCATCTGTTGTTGCTATAAGAGATGATAGCAAGGAAGTTTTAGCAGTTGGAGAAGAAGCTAAAAAGATGATAGGTAGAACACCAGGTAATATAGTAGCTATAAGACCTATGAAAGATGGGGTTATAGCTGATTTTGATGTTACATCAGCAATGCTTAGTTACTTTATACAAAAAGCAGCAGCTAAAAAGGGTGTAGTAAGTCCTAGAATAGCAATATGTGTACCTTATGGCGTTACAGAAGTAGAAAAAAGAGCTATAGAAGAAGCTGCAAGACAAGCAGGAGCAAGGGATGCATACTTAATAGAAGAACCTATGGCAGCTGCTATAGGAGCTGGTCTTAGAGTTGAAGAGCCAGAAGGAAATATGGTTGTAGATATCGGTGGAGGTACTACTGAAATAGCTGTTATATCTTTAGGAGGTATAGTTACTGCTAAGTCAATAAGAATTGGTGGGGACGAGTTTGATGAGTCTATAGTAGCATATGTTAAAAAAGAATATAACTTAGCTATAGGGGAAAGAACAGCTGAAGATGTTAAAATAAGCATAGGATCAACATTTAAAGGTGATCAAGAAACTAATATGCAAATAAGAGGTAGAGACTTAATATCAGGTCTTCCTAAAACAATAGAAATAGGATCAGCAGAAGTTAGAGATGCTTTAAAAGAGCCTATAAACTCAATAGTAGATGCGATAAAATCAACTTTAGAAAAGACACCACCAGAATTAGCATCAGACATAATGGAAAATGGAATAATGTTAACTGGAGGGGGAGCATTACTTAGAGGTCTTGATAAGTTAGTTAAACAAGAAACAGGCATGCCTGTTACAATAGCAGAAAGCCCACTAGATTGTGTTGCTTTAGGTACTGGTAAATCAGTAGAAGACCAAGAAATATTTGAAAAAGTATTAATGATGAATGCAAGAAAGTAATTAAAAGTTGGTGATATCTTTGAGATTTGATAACAATAAAAAAGGGAAGAAAAAGATCAACGTTAAAGTGATAGCAACAGGAACTGTTGCTATCACTTTAATTGGAATTATAGGAATATCAATAGGTAAATTTTCAGGTAGAAATCCAATAGGTCCTGGACCTATTTTAGATGCTGTATCTGCTGTAGAATCGACATTTAATAAAGGTTTTAAATTCCTAGGTGATGGCCTTGGTGATCTAATTAATTATAAGAAAAATGCTAATAAAATAGATAAGCTAGAAAAAGAAAAGAATGAGTTAAAATTAGAAATAGCTGAATTGAATAAAAAACTAGATGAAGTAGAATCACTAGAAAGTTTAAAAAAATCATTAAACTTTATAGACGAAAAGTACGAAGCTAAGTCTGTAGCAGCTAGTGTTGTCTCAAAAAATGATGGCAATTGGTACGAAAGTTTTGTACTAAGCGCTGGTAGTGCAGATGGAGTTAAAAAAGATAGTTTAGTAGTAAATGGTAATGGTTTAGTTGGTATGGTATATGAAGTTTCTAAAAACTATAGCAAAGCAGTTTCATTACTTGATAGTAAATCATCAGTAAGTTTTAGACTATTAAAAGACTCTAAATTTAAAGGCGTATTAACTCAAAACTCTACTTTAGATAATAAGGAAAACTACAAAAATAAAGGATATTTATATGGATATATGTTTGATAGTAATTATGATGTAATCCCAGGAGATGTAATTGTAACATCAGGGCTTGGGTTATATCCAGAAGGTATACCTATAGGTGAAGTTGATAAAGTTATAGATGACAAGAATAAATCTATGAAATCTGTAGTTGTTAAACCTTATGCTGATTTTAAAAATATAGATGATGTTAAAATCATTGAACCTAGAAATATAAGATAAAGGAGACTATAGATATGAAAAGAGTTTTACTTTGTCTTTTAGGTATTTTGTTAGTTATAGTAGAAGGTAGTGTTACTAACTATATAAATATATTTAGCGTGAGCTTTAATATAGTAATAATATATATGACTATTATATCTCTGTATTTAGATGAATTAGAAGCAGGTATAATAGGTGCTATAGTAGGTTTAACTAAAGATATAGCCGTAGGTGGAATATTTGGAGTTAATGGTTTAATATTATTTTTAACTTCTTACACAATAAGCCATTTAAAAGATAAAATATACAAGGAAAGTAGTATGACTATATTTGCGCTAGTTTTTTTAACTACGCTAGTTGATTCTATTGTAAATATAGCAACCACTATCTTGGTTTATAATAGCTATGGAATAGTTAAGTTACTGATTGTAGGAATTTTAATAATGCCTACTTTAAATAGCCTTTTAAGTATTATTTTATACAAAATATCTAAAAAATCTATATTAAAACTAAAAGAAGATTAGTTGGTGATTTAATGGAGAAAAACAAAAAGATAGATAGATTATTGATAATAAAGAGAATCATCATATGTGTATTTATAGTTATTTCCTTTAAAATATTATATATGACTATTTTTAGACATGACTATTATAAAGAATTAGCTGAAAATAAGACATATAAGGAATTACCTATAAAAGCTCCAAGGGGAGAAATAAGAGATAGATATGGACGTCTAATTGCAGGAAATAAAAATTTATTTACTGTACAAGTATCTGCAGATGGTATAAGCAAAAAAGGCGCAGATGGTAAGCCTATGGCTAATGAAATATCATTAGACATAATTAATCTTTTAGAGTCTAATAAAGAGCAATATATAGATGAATTCCCTATATACTTTAAAAATGGTAAATTCTATTATACGTTTGATGATAAAATAGATAAATACAAAGAAGAAGAAGGTATACCAAAAGAATTAAATGCTAAAGAAAGTTTCTACTTTATTGTAGATAAGCTAATTAGTGAAGGTGTACTTACGAAAGAAGATAGAAATTTAGACCCTAGTAAGCTACAAAAAAAGCTTAATGAAAATGGAGAATATCCTCCTATACTTGTAAGTAAATGGATGTTTACTGAAGAAAAGAATAAAAAAGATTGGTTAGAAAGCTATAAAATAAAAAATCCTGATATTAGTGCTAAAAATGCATTTAGAGATATTAGAAATGACTATAAGATAGACCCTAAGCTAAGTAATACGGACGCTAGAAAAATACTTATAGTTAGAGACCTTATAAAATCTCAAGGTTATTCTAGATATAATCCAGTTACCATTGCAAAAGATATAAATCAAAATACAATATCTCAAATTGAGGAAAAAGGAATGGAACTTCCAGGGGTATCTGTGGCAGTAGAGCCAGTTAGATATTACCCAGAAACAAATTTAGCTTCTCACATAATAGGTCATATGGGTAAAATGCCATATAATCAAGAAGAGAAATATCTAAATCCTGAAAAAGAAGGTAAAAAGTACTCAAAGGGAGATACAGTAGGTATAACTGGTGTTGAAAAGAGTTATGAAGAGAAGCTTAAAGGTGTTGATGGGCATAAAAAAGTTCAAGTAGATGCACTAGGTAGAGTAACAAAAGAACTAGATGTACAAGAACCGCAATCAGGAGATACTGTATATCTAAGTATAGATAAAGACCTACAAGAAGTAGCTCAAGATGTATTAAAGAGAACTATAGATGTAGCTAGAACAGCAGGAACTTTCAAAAGTCCTTTTGGAAATAAAAGTTTTTCACAAGCTGCACCTCGTGCAAATTCAGGAGCTGTAGTAGCTATAGATGTAAAAACTGGGGATGTATTAGCTATGGCTAGTTATCCAGATTACGATCCTAATAAATTTGTAAATGGTATATCTTATGAAGACTATGAAAAATTACAACCTAAAAATAAAAATGATGTACTAGCACCTAACGCTCAAGTAAACTTAGCTACTCAAGGGGTATTCCAACCAGGTTCTACATTTAAAATGGTTACAGGTATGGCAGCTATAGATAATGGAATGAATCCAAATTACACAATAAATGATCCAGGTGTTATAATGCTTGGAAATAGACCATTTGCCGATTATGTATGGCATAAGTCAAGAAGTAATCATGGAGCAACAAATTTATACAAAGCTATACAAGAATCATGTAATATCTACTTCTACACAATTGGTAGTGGTGAAAATAGAGTAGGTGGGAAAGACCCTAATGTAAAAATAGGTCCAAATGATACTCTTAAATATGCTAAATTATTTGGATTAGATGATTATACAGGTCTTAATGACGAAATAGATGAAAAAAAGGGTAGTGTACCAAGTATAGAAACTAAATTAAAATCAGCTAAAGCTTTACTTAGAACATTTTTAGAGAAAGAAATGAAAAATAAGTTTACTGATATAACTAAGGAAAAGAATGAAGCTGAGTATGAAAAAAGAATAGATGAAATTGTTAGTTGGGCAGACGAACCAACTACAGTCACTAGAGGTGAAGCTATTGAAAGGCTTGCTAAGTTAAATGTTAAAGAAAAAGACATAGAGCCTTTAGCTGATGAAATAGTGTTTAATCACTTAAAATTTGCTAAATGGAGTATAGCAGATACATTTAACTTATCTATAGGACAAGGTGAGAATCAATATACGCCAGCTCAAATGGCAAGATATACTGCAGCCATAGCAAATGGTGGTGATTTAGTTGATTTATCAGTTATAAATAGAGTTGTACCTAGTGATTATAAATCTGTTGATATTGATGAAAATAAAAAAGAAAAGATACCATTTAAAAATAGTGAAAATCTAAAGCATATAACTGAAGGTATGAAGAGAGTTACGACTTCAAGTTCTGTTAAGAGTTTATTTAAGAACTTCCCTGTTAGTGTAGCAGCAAAAACAGGAACAGCTGAAAAAAGTGGTAAGATACCTACAGAAAATGAGGTTGATTATTTAAAAAGCCATATGGGATCTTATGGAGTGGCTTTAGATCAAGCGCTAAGTCTTGCGGAAACTCTTAAAGAGGGAAGAGAGCAAGAGTTATCAGAGGAAAGAGAAAAAGAGTTAAAAGAAGAGCTAAAATCTAAAGATATAACTGAAGAAAGAAAGAAAGAAATAGAAGAAGAATTAAAAGAAGGTGTAAGCGTTAAATTAGATAAAAATGATGATAAAATAAACGCTGCATACCTAAGAAAAGCTATAAAACAATTAAACCCTAAAATAACAGATAAAGAAATAGATAGATACAAAGCAGATTATGATTCTTTTGCATGGAGTGTAGGGTTTGCACCAGCAGATGATCCAGAGATAGCAGTTGTATGTATGATACCTCAAGGTGATTCAAGTACTTATGCAATGTTACCTGTAAGAGAGTTAATAGGAACATATCTTGGATTGACAGATGATTATTTAGCAGCTAATAAAGGTACTGCTAAGAAAGAAGAAAGTAGTAATAAATCGAATAATGATGATATAAATTTTGCTTCTCAGATGAAAAAATAAGAGGAAAAAAATATTTTTTGAAGAATATATAAAAATGATACATTACTCTGGAGGTTGTTATGTCTTTTAAAGAGTTTAGTACCAGAGAACTTGTGGAGTTCAAGGGTAGCAAAAGAGGGATAATTGTAAATATAAAGAAAGAAGCCTCTTTTGAAGAAATAAAACAAAGTATAATAAACAGGCTAGAGTCATCAGTAGGATTTTTTAATGGAGCTAAAATATGTGAGATTAATTGCGATTGTTTAAGTGATATACAAATTTTAGAGATAAAAGAACACATATCATCAAGGTTTGATGTTGAATTTATTGATGATGAGTATAAAAAAGAAAAGTATGAATTTAAAACAAAATATGTCAATAATCTAAGATCTGGTGAAAACATAGAGTTTGATGGAGATGTAGTAGTTATGAATGATATGAAATCAGGATCACAAGTAAGCTCAAAGTCAAATGTAGTAGTTATGGGAAATGTAGATCCAGGTGCAAGAATAGTAGCTAATGGAAATGTTATAATAATGGGAAGTGTTAAGGGGTTTGTCCATGCAGGTTCAGATGGAAATGAAAGTGCTTATGTAGTAGCTAACCACCTAGATGCTAGAATATTACAAATAGCAAATAATATAGCTGAAGCTCCAGAAGATGAGTTTTTTGAAGGAAAAACAATTAATCCAGAAATAGCTTTTGTAAGCGATGGAACTATAGTCATAGAAAACTATTCAAATAAAGTTTAAAAATAAGTATTAATCCATAGGGGGTAGTAACATGAGTGAAGTTATTGTCATAACGTCTGGTAAAGGCGGAGTAGGAAAGACTACTACCGCAGCAAACTTAGGAACTGCTTTAAGTTTGGAAAATAAAAAAGTAGTTATAGTAGACGCAGATATTGGTCTTAGAAATTTAGATGTAGTAATGGGACTTGAAAATAGAATTGTTTATGATATTGTTGATGTTGTAGAGGGAACATGTAGATTAAAACAAGCTTTAATCAAAGATAAAAGATTTGAAAATTTATATTTACTTCCAGCAGCTCAAACAAGAGATAAAAATGCAGTATCTGTTGAGCAAATGCATGATTTATGCCAAAAACTTAGAGAAACATTTGATTATGTATTAATAGATTGCCCTGCCGGTATAGAACAAGGATTTAAAAACGCCATAGCAGGAGCAGACAGAGCGATAGTAGTAACTAATCCGGAAGTTTCTGCAGTAAGAGATGCAGATAGAATAATAGGATTATTAGAAGCCAATGAGATAAAAACTATAGAATTAGTGATAAATAGAATAAGACACGATATGGTAAGACGTGGAGACATGATGGACAAGCAGGACATAATAGAAATATTGGCTATAAAGCTATTAGGATTAGTTCCAGATGATGAAAGTATAATTGTATCTACAAATAAAGGTGAACCTGCAATACTTGATTCAAAATCATTAGCAGGACAAGCTTACAAAAATATAACACAAAGAATATTAGGTAATGATGTACCTATACTAGAAATAGAAGCAGAAAGTGGATTTTTTAGCAAAATAAAGAAGATGTTTGGTATGGCTAAGTAGCAAAGGGGGGAGTATATTCATGTTAGACTTATTTAAAGTTTTTTCAAATGAATCTAAAACTAGTAAATCAGTAGCAAAAGAAAGATTAAAGTTAGTTTTAGTGCATGATAGAGCGGATTGTTCTCCAAAGTTTTTAGAGCTTATAAAGACAGATATACTTAAAGTAATAGCGAATTATGCTGAAATAGAAGAAGATGGACTGGAAATTAAAATGTCTAAAACCAGAGGAGAAGATGATGATATGCCAGTATCTGCATTAATCGCTAATATACCACTAAAGAATTTAAAGGATAGAAATATATAATAGACTAAATGGGGGATTGTTAAGTCCCCCATATTTTAATATACTAAATATAAGACAAAAGACATTAGGAAGTTGGTGAAAATGTGATTGAATATAAGTCAACCGTTAAGTTAATAAAACAACTAGATTGGAAGCTAATAGCTACTGTTTTAGCAATATTTGGATTTGGATTAGTTGTATTAAGTAGTGCAACTCATGCCCATATGACAGGAAATTATGGACAGATATACAAACAAGGATTAGGTTTTGGCCTAGGTATGGTTATGGTCATTGGAATATTATTAATAGACTATAATTTTTTAGGAAAGTACTATAAGGCTTTATATATAGTTAGTTTAATTTTACTGGCTATAGTATTAATACCAGTAATTGGTGCGTCAAGAGGAGGAGCTAGATCTTGGTTAAATTTAGGTCCTTTAGATTTTCAAACTTCAGAAATAGTTAAGTTTACATTTATATTAAGCTATGCAAAGATAGTAGAATCAAAAAAAGGTAAACTTAATAATTTAAAGGAGATAATACCTGTTGTGATGTATGCAGTTCCTTTTATAGGATTATTATTTGCTCAGCCAGACTTAGGTACAGCTATAGTATTTAGTTGTATAATAGGTGGAATGTTGTTTACAGCAGGGCTTGATATGAAACTGATAAAAAGAGTTATAATAGGTGTTTTAGTAGCAGCACCACTTATGTATATGGTAATGGCGCCGCATCAAAAGGAAAGAATAGATGCTTTCTTACATCCTGATGATCCAACTAAAAAGGGTAATTATCAGGTTATGCAGTCAATGATAGCTATAGGGTCAGGAGGAGTAACAGGTAAAGGACTATACGGTGGTACACAAAGCCAGGAGGATTTCTTACCTGTTCAGGAAAGTGACTTCATATTTGCAGTCATAGGAGAAGAACTAGGAGCTATAGGTATGATAGCTGTTTTAGTTTTATATGCAATATTCTTGATACGAATGCTTATTATAGCAAAAGAAGCAAAAGATTTTTATGGAACCTTAATTGTAGTTGGGGTTATGAGTATGTTTGCATACCAGATAATACAAAATATTGGTATGACAGTAGCTTTAATACCGGTTACAGGGGTAACATTACCATTCATAAGTTATGGAGGAAGTTCACTTTTAACATCTTTAGCAAACTTAGGACTGGTACTAAATGTATGTATGAGAAGAAAGAAAATTAACTTTTAGATAAAGTCAAAATATAAACGGGAGGGAATATGAATATAGCATTAATAGCACATGATGAAATGAAAAATACAATGGTAGGATTTTGTATAGGATATGAAGAAATTCTTAAAAAGTATAAGGTGTATGCAACTGGAACAACTGGAAAAATAATAATGGATGCTACAGATATTAATATAACTAGGTTAGCTTCAGGACCTTTAGGAGGAGATCAGCAAATAGGATCATTAGTAGTTTCTCAAGATATAGATTTAGTGATATTTCTAAGAGATCCTCTTACATCTCAAGCTCATGAGCCGGATATACAAGCCTTAATTAGATTGTGTGATGTATATCATGTACCAGTAGCTACAAATTTAGCATCAGCAGAGATTTTTATAAAAGCTTTAGATAGGGGAGAGCTTTCTTGGAGAGAAGTTAGAAAAACTAAAAGTCAAAGAGTATAAAAATAAGCACCTAATATTAGGTGCTTATTTTTATACTCTTTTAATATGAAGAAGTTTATTAATTTTTGTAAGTAACTAAAAAAGTACCTCATATATGAGGTACTTTAATATATTATTATTTAACTAATTTAGCAAATTCTTTACCGTAGTTAACACATTCTTGACAAGTTTCTTCTGAAGGGAAGAATTTCTTTTTCATAGTAGGAACTGGCATTTTGAAAGCCATAGCCTTTAATAAGTTTTCAGCCATAGTTATACCTTCTCCACTCCATCCGTAAGAACCAAATACACCAGCTATTTTTCCTTGGTTAGCCATAGGGTCTATAGTAGAGAATAAATCCCACATAGGTTTAACCATAGTTCTGTTTATAGTTGGAGAACCTAATAATATTACTTTAGACATAACTACTGCATCATGCATTTCTTTTAAATCAAGTTCTTCTAAATCATAAAGTTTAACTTCAGCACCTTCTTCAACTAATCCTTTTTCTATGTTTTTAGCCATTTCTAAAGTATTAGTGTAAGCTGATAAGTAGAATATTGCAACTTGATTTTGGTTTGTAGTATTAACAACTTCAGTTGACCAATCTAAATATCTCTTAACTGCTGCCATTGGATCCTTAGTAAGCATAGGACCATGAGAAGTTAATATTGTATCAAAGTCTATTTTAAGTTCAACAACTTTATTTATAGCACTTAAAACATGCTTAGCGAATGGTTTAACTATACAATCATAGTAGTGCTTAGCTGATTTTAAGTAATCTTCACTTTCTACAGCATTAGGATCTACACTTGCAAAGTGACATCCGAAAGCATCACAAGTGAATAAAGTTTTATCTTCTTCAACATAAGTAAACATTGTATCAGCCCAATGTAAGAATGGAGCTGTTATGAACTTAAGATTTCTCTTACCTATGTTTAAAGTTTCTCCATCTTTTATAACGTGGCACTTAAAAGGTCTATTTACTTGTTCAGCTAAGTAAGTTTTAGCAACAGCTGTACAGTAAACTTCCACATCAGGGTTTATATCTAATATATATTTTAAGCAACCAGCATGATCTGGTTCTGTATGATGTATAACTACATAATCTATGTCTTTTATATCAGTAACTTCTGATACATTTTTTAAAAACTCGTCCTTAAAGTTTGGTTTTACAGTATCGAATAATACAGTTTTTTCATCTTTTATAACATAACAGTTATAAGTAGTACCAAATTCTGTTTCCATTATAATATCAAATACTTTTAAATCTTTATCTACAACACCTGTAAAGTAAATATCTTTTTTTACTTCAAATACATTACTCATTATAAATCCTCCTAAAAACATTATATAAAGATTATACCCATATAAATTACATTAAAACAATTTAATTTTAAATTAAATGTAAAAAATAAATAACTTATGTACTTTAAACAGCTATTTATTTGATAACTACTATTATTGTAACAAAAAATACTTTTTATAAAAGGTATAAATTAGATTTTTTTTATTAATTATAAAATATAGACACAATATTTTAATTTACTAATTTTAAAATATAAAACTATATAAAATAATTAATAATATTTTGATAGATAATGTTATATCGTGTATAATAATATTTATGCTTATAAACAATAAACTTATTTGGAGGTTTTAACATAAATGAATAAAGTAGACTTAAAAAGAATTTTAAAAAAAGTTGAAAAGCCTGCTAGATATCTTGGAAATGAAATAAATTCAATTCATAAAGATACAACAAATGAAAATTTAATAAGATATGCACATTGTTTCCCAGACTTATATGAAGTAGGAATGAGTCACTTAGGAAGTCATATATTATATGATGTTATAAATAAGGATGAAGAAGTATTTTGCGAAAGGGTATATGCTCCAGCTGTAGATATGGAAGCGATGATGAGGGAAAAAAATTTACCATTATTTGCTCTAGAATCAAGAGAACCTATAACAAATTTTGATTTTGTTACATTTACGCTTCAATATGAACTTTCTTACACTAATATATTGAATATGTTAGATTTAGCTAATATACCATTATTAAGAGAAGAAAGAAAGCTAGATGATCCATTTATATTAGTAGGTGGACCATGTGCTTACAATCCAGAGCCTTTAGCTGATTTTGTTGACATAGTAATATTAGGTGAGGGTGAAGAAGTAAACCCAGAAGTTATAAATGCCTATAAAGAATGGAAAAAAAATAAAACCACTAGAGAAGACTTTTTACAAAAGATATCTACAATAGAAGGGGTTTATATACCAAGCTTCTATGATGTTTCATACAATGAAGACGGAACTGTTAAAGAAGTAGTACCAAATAGAGAAGGTGTACCTCAAAAACCAAGAAAAAGAATAATAAAAAATATGGAAGAAGTCCCATATCCAGAAAAATTAATAGTTCCTTTTATAGAAACTGTTCATAACAGAATAGTACTTGAACTGTTTAGAGGATGTACAAGAGGATGTAGATTCTGCCAAGCAGGTATGATATATAGACCAATAAGAGAAAAAAGTGTAGCGAGATTAAAAGAATTACTAGAAAAACTAGTTAAAAACACTGGATATGATGAAATATCATTATCTTCGTTAAGTACTAGTGACTATAGTGAATTAGCAGAGCTTACTGATTATTTAGTTGATGAATATACTCCTAAAAATATAGGAATATCTCTACCATCATTAAGACTTGATAATTTCTCTATGGAAATAGCAGAAAAAATACAACAAGTAAGAAAGTCAGGACTTACATTTGCTCCAGAAGCAGGGACACAAAGATTAAGAGATGTTATAAATAAAGGTGTAAGTGAACAAGACTTAGAAAATGCAACTAGAAAAGCATTTGAAATGGGATGGAATAGTGTTAAATTATACTTCATGATAGGTCTTCCAACAGAAACTTATGATGATTTAGATGGAATAGCAAAACTTGCTTATGATGTAATAGATACTTATAGAGATGTAAATGGTGGAAAGTTAAGAAGAGCATTTGGTGTTACAGTAAGTACATCTACATTTGTACCTAAGCCATTTACACCATTCCAATGGCATGGACAAGATACAACAGAAACAGTTATAGAAAAGCAAAGATATTTAGTTAAAAAGTTAAAAAATGGGAATATAAAATATAACTACCATGATTCAAAAACTAGTTTAATGGAAGCTGTTGTAGCTAGAGGAGATAGAAAAATAGGTAAAGTTATATATGATGCTTTCAAAATGGGTGCTAAATTTGATGGTTGGTCAGAACACTTTAATTTAGATACTTGGAAAGAAGCTATGGCTAAAAATAACTTAGAAATAGCATTTTATGCTAATAGAGAGAGAGAATATGAAGAAGTATTCCCTTGGGACCATATAGACGTTGGAGTTTCTAAGAAATTCTTAGTTAGAGAAAATGAAAAAGCTAAACAAGACACAGTTACAGTAGATTGTAGACATAAATGTAATGGTTGTGGAATAAATGCACATGAAATAGGAAGGGGGCTTTGTTAATGGAAAACAAAATAATAAGAACTAAATTTAACAAAGAAGGAGATATGATATATATATCGCATCTTGATTTGCAAAAACTTTTACAAAGAGCCTTTAGAAGAGCTGAAATAGATTTAGCACATTCTCAAGGATACAATCCCCATCCAAAAATAAGTTACGGAAATGCTTTAGCTCTAGGTACAGAAAGTCAAGGAGAGTATGTAGACGTTGAAATAGAAGGTGATATAACTGTAGATGAGTATTTATCTAGAATGAATGAACAATTACCAGAAGGTATAAAATTTATACAAGCTGAGGAAATAACTAAACAAACTCCATCATTATCATCTACTATAGAGTATGGAGAATATGTATTTACTATAGAAACAGAAAAAATATTAACTAAAGAGTTCATAAAAAATCAAATATTAGATTTTATGGCTCAAAAAGAAATAATGATAACTAAGAGAAATAAAAAAGGTAAGTTAGTAGAGTCAGATATAAGACCTATGATAAAATTATTTGATTTATTAGATGCAGAAGATAATAAAATAATTTTAGAAGCTACAATAGCGACAGGATCTAAGGCTAACTTAAATACTTCTATATTTATACCAAAAATATTAGAAATGTTAGAATTAGAAATGGACCCATTAGATGTAGATATATTAAGAAGAGACTTATATGTAGTGAAAGATGGACAATTAGTAAGTCCTATGTAAAAAAAGGTGGATTTATCCACCTTTTTTAGTAGTTAAAAAGATTATTGATTTATTAGGAGTGAAGTATGAAGGATATAATAATAGAATCTCTTATATCATCTGAGAAAGTGGCTGTACTTGAAGACAATAAATTAAGTGAGGTATATATAGAGGACAATAAAAAGAACAAAAAAGTCTCTAATATATATAGAGGTATAGTAAAAAAAGTATTGCCAGGAATAGAAGCATGTTTTGTAGACATAGGTTTCGATAGACTTGCATACCTTCAATTAAAAAAAGAAGACAATATAAAAGCAGGGCAAGAAATAATGGTTCAAGTAAATAAAGAAGAGATAGGAAATAAAGGAGCCAAATTAAATCTTGAAATAAGTTTATCTGGAAGATATATAGTTTATATACCGTCAAATGATAGAATAACTATGTCTAACAAAATAACAGATGAGAAAGAAAGATTTAGATTAAAGAAGCTAGCTAAATCAATTATTAAAGACAATACAGGTATAATTATAAGAACAGAAGCAGTAGGATGTAGCTTAGAAGATTTAAAAGAGGACATAGAAAACTTAAAAAGTCAATATGATTTAATCTTAAAAGAATTTAAATTAGGAATAGGACCTAAGCTGCTTTATAAATCATTGGATTTTGCAAGTAAATACATTAAAGATTATATAAGTGAAGATTTAGGTAAAATAGTTACAAATGATGAAAAAAAGTATAATGAATTAAAAGAACTATTAAAATCTATAGATAAAAAATATGTAGGCAAAATTATATTAGAAAAAAATAAAGATGTATTTGATATATACAATGTAAATTCTCAAATACAAAAGTGTCTTAATAAAAAAGTATGGTTAAGTAGTGGTGGATACTTAATAATAGAAAAAACTGAAGCTTTAACGGTTATAGATGTAAATACGGGAAAAAATATAGGCAATATAAAACTAAGAGACACAATATATAAAACTAATTTAGAAGCAGCTATAGAAATAGCTAGACAAATAAAAATTAGAGATATATCTGGAATAATTATAATTGATTTTATAGATATGGAAAAAGAAAGTCAAAAAAGAGAACTTATAAAGGTACTAGAAGAAGAATTAAGTAAAGATAAAAGAAAATCTAAGGTATTAGGGATGACAAAATTAGGTTTAGTTGAGATAGCAAGAAGAAGAGAAAAAGACCCTATATATAATTATTATTTAGATGAGTGCAATTTATGCAAGGGCGACTCTTTTGTTATATCTACCAAAACTATAATAGATAATATAGAAAAAGAAACTATGAGAATTAAAGAACATACATCATATAACAATATAACAATTGAAATTAATAAAAAAGTATATGAAGATATAAATAAAAATTTTGAGGATATAATTAAAAGTATAAGTAAAAAATATAGTATAAATCTTGAGTTAAAAGGTTTACCTGAAATTAATATAGAAAAAGTGAATATAATTTATAATAGTTAGTTGACAAATGTATAATAACGTAGTAATATTAATAAATGTAATGCCGCACAGAACAGGTTTAAAACTTCTTACTGAAGTACCTGTATGGCGAGTTTGAGACCGAGGAGGTGTATTTAATGTACGCTATAGTTAAAACAGGTGGAAAGCAATATAAAGTTGCTGAAGGTGATGTATTATTCGTTGAAAAGTTAGAAGCTAACGAAGGTGATGTGGTTACTTTAAACGAAGTATTAGCTTGCACTAAAGACGGAGAGTTAGTAGTTGGAGCTCCAGTTGTTGAAGGTGCTTCTGTTCAAGCAAAAGTTGTTGAGCAAGGTAAAGCTAAGAAAGTTGTAGTTTACAAGTACAAAGCTAAGAAAGACTACAGAAGAAAGCAAGGACATCGTCAACCATACACTAAGATAGTTGTTGAAAAAATAAACGCTTAATTAGTGAATAGTAATGATTAAAGTTAAATATTATTACAACGATGATTTCTTAATGAAAGGCTTTTGTCTAAAAGGTCATGCTGATTTCGCTGAAATAGGCTATGATATAGTATGTTCTGCAGTAACATCTAATGCAATTGCAGTCATAAATTCTTTAGACAAGCTTGTTAAAGTTGAATTTGAAAAAGTAGTAGGTCAAGAAGGTCATATAGAGTGTATAGTTAAAGATAAACATCTAAATGATTCTCAACTATTATTAAATCATTTTCAATTAGCTATTGAAGGAATTAAAAGGGAATATCCCAAAAACATAAAAATCTTAAAAAAGTAGGGGGTGACTCCAAATGTTAAACATGAACTTACAGTTACTTGCATCTAAGAAAGGGGTAGGATCTTCTAAGAACGGTAGAGATTCTATATCTAAGAGATTAGGTGTTAAGAGATTTGACGGACAAGTAGTTACTGCTGGTAGTATAATAGTAAGACAAAGAGGAACTAAGATACATCCAGGAACTAACGTAGGTAAAGGTGGAGATGACACTTTATTTGCATTAGTTGACGGTGCTGTTAAATTCGAAAGAAAAGATAAGAAGAGAAAGAAAGTAAGTGTATACCCAGTATCTATAGCTGAGTAATACTTAAAAAAGGAGTGTTAATGCACTCCTTTTTCTTGTAGATAGATATTTTACTGATTAAAGTCAGTTAAATCGGGAAAAATAATCAAAAAGACCCTAATTAAATTAATTGAAGGTCGATCAAGTAGGTGATTAATTTGTTTATAGATAGAGCGAGAATTTTTATTAAGGCCGGGAACGGTGGTAACGGATCGGTATCTTTTAGAAGAGAAAAATATGTTCCAGCTGGTGGACCAGATGGAGGAGACGGTGGACGCGGTGCAAGTGTTATATTTGAAGTTGACTTAGGTCTTAGAACATTAATGGATTTCAAATATCAGAGAAAATATGCTGCAGAAAACGGTGGAGACGGAAGTAAAAAAAGAAAAGCAGGTAAAAATGGAGAGGATTTAATTCTTAAAGTTCCTGCAGGTACTGTAGTTAGAGATGAAGCTACAGGACTTATATTAGCGGATTTAAAAGAAGAGGGAGATAGAGCTGTAATAGCTAAAGGTGGTAGAGGTGGAAAAGGGAACCAACACTTTGGTAACTCAGTAAGACAAGCTCCAGCTTTTGCTAAATCTGGTACAGATGGAGAAGAAAGATGGGTAACTCTTGAGCTTAAAATGATAGCTGATGTTGGGTTACTAGGATTCCCTAACGTAGGAAAATCTACTTTTTTATCAGTAGTTACTAAGGCTAAGCCAAAAATAGCAAACTATCACTTTACAACATTAACACCAAACTTAGGTGTTGTTCAAACTAAATTTGGTGATAGTTTTGTGTTAGCAGATATACCAGGTCTTATAGAGGGAGCTGCTGAAGGAGTTGGTCTTGGACACGACTTCTTAAGACATGTTGAAAGAACTAAAGTATTAATACATATAGTTGATATATCAGGACTAGAAGGTAGAGATGCATTAGAAGATTTTGATAAGATAAATGATGAACTTAAGTTATACAATGAAAAATTATCAACTAGACCACAAATTGTTGTTGCTAATAAAATAGATATACTTGAAGATGAAAGTGTATTTGAAGAATTTAAAAACAACTTAGAAGGCAGAGGGTATAAAGTATTTAAAATGTCTGCTGCTACTAGAGAGGGTGTAGATGATGTAATAGCATATGTTTCTGAGATACTAAGAGATGTTGAAGAAATAGAGTTATTCACAGAAGAAGAAATGTATAAGCCAGAACTTGATAATACAGAAGAAGAAGGTTTAAACATAGAAATAGAAGACGGAGTGTATGTTGTTACTGGTAAGGCACTAAGAAGAATAATGTACTCTGTTAACTTTGATGATATGGAATCTATCCAATATTTCCAAAAGGCTATGGAAGGCGAAGGTGTTTTTGATAGACTAAGAGAGATGGGAATAGAAGATGGAGATACTGTTAGAATATATGAATTAGAATTTGAATTCTACAATTAAAAATTAAGAGGTGACAAAATGTTAAAAGGTAAGCAAAGAGCATACTTAAGATCAATAGCTAACACTTTAAAGCCTGTTACTCAAATAGGTAAAGATGGTGTTACAGAGAGTTTCTTAGAACAATTAGATGATATGTTAAGAGTTAGAGAAATAGTTAAAGTAACTATACTTGATAATGCAGGATTAGATGCTAAAGAAACTGCTAATGCTGTATGTGAAGCTTTAAGAGCGGAATTTGTACAAGCTATAGGATATAAATTTACAATATATAGAAAAAATCAAGAAGAACCAAAGATATTCTTCCCAGGTCAAGAACCAGCTAAACCAAAGGTTAAGCCAGAAAATATGACTAAAAAAGGAAAGCCTACTAAAAAGGCATTTAGAAAATAAGTTAGTAAAATAACCATCTATTTTAGATGGTTATTTTTTATAAAAAAGATTTTATATTATAATGAAGTATATAGATTTTTACAAAAAATAATGTTAATATAATAACTAAGAATGGTATAAAAAGTAAGGCAAAATACTAACTTAATTATAAAATATAAAATGACTGCAATTTAGGAGGCAAAAATGAGAGTTATAATAATTGGTGCAGTTGCGGCTGGAATGAGTGCGGCTGCAAAACTTAAAAGAATTAAACCAGATTATGAAGTTGTGGTATATGAAAAGGGAGAAGTTGTATCATTTGGAGCTTGTGGATTGCCATATTTTGTTGGAGGATTTTTTGATGACCCTAACAATATGATAGCAAGAAGTCCAGAAAAGTTTAGAGAAACTGGAATAGACTTAAATATACATCATGAAGTAGTAAAAGTCGATGCAATAAACAAAAAGGTTATAGTTAAAAACTTAGAAACTGGTGTTGAATTTGAAGATTCTTACGACAAGTTAATGGTAGCAACAGGTGCATATAGTGTAATACCACCTATAAAGAATGTACAGCTAGAAAACGTATCTACATTAAAGAGCATGGCAGATGGAATAAAAGTAAAAGAATTATTAAATAAAGAAGAAAATAAAGATGTAGTTATAATAGGGGCTGGATTTATAGGTCTAGAAGCTGTTGAAGCTGCTAAAAAATTAGGTAAAAATGTAACAGTAATTCAATCTACAAGTAGAATACTTGAGAATGTATTTGATAAAGAAATGACTGATGTTTTAGAAGAGGAAATTAAAAAACATAATGTTGATTTAAGATTAGAAGAACTTGCAGCAGAACTTGTTGGACAAACTAAAGTAGAAAAAGTTATAACTAATAAAGGTGAAATAAAAGCTGATGTAGTTATAATAGCTACTGGAGCTAGACCAGCTACTGATTTTATAAAAGATACAGGTATAAATATGTTACCTAATGGAGCAATAATAGTTGATGAATATGGAAAATCTTCTATAGAAGATATATATGCAGCTGGAGATTGTGCTACTATAAAAAATATAGTAAGCGGACAAGATTCTTATGTTCCATTAGCGACAGGAGCCAATAAATTAGGAAGAATAGTTGGAGAAAATTTAGCTGGAGCTAATAATAAGTTCCAAGGTTCTTTAGGATCAAGTTGTATTAAAGTTATGGACATGGAAGCAGGTTCTACAGGACTTA
The DNA here is from genome assembly GCF_015560225.1 of Romboutsia sp. BSD2780061687b_171204_C1. Lineage (NCBI taxonomy): Bacteria > Bacillati > Bacillota > Clostridia > Peptostreptococcales > Peptostreptococcaceae > Romboutsia > Romboutsia sp. BSD2780061687b_171204_C1. Next base: position 63,070 of record NZ_JADMRK010000001.1, read on the forward strand.
CAGAAGTACAAGCACAAAAGCTTGGATTAGACTTTAAAGTTAAGTTTATATCTGATTTTAACCAAACTAATTACTACCCAGGTAGAAATAAGATATATGTCAAGTTAGTATATGATGCAAAAACAAAGGTTATATTAGGTGGACAAGTTGTTGGATTTAAAGATGCAGTTCAAAGAACTAATGTAATAGCAACAGCAGTATTTGCTAAATTAACAACTAATCAATTAGGTATGTTAGATTTATGTTATGCACCTCCATTTGCTAGAACTTGGGATGTACTAAACGTAGCAGGAAATGTGGCTAAATAGTAACTTAATATCGATAAATGATTAAAAATAGGTTATTAGGTATGCTTATTATGCTTAATAACCTATTTTTAATGTAATATTAATATAATACGTTTTGATAATTAATCTTTAAAGTTTAAATTAAAGCTTAATCTATCTTCTCCTATAATTGTATTTTTAAAAATACTAGTAGTATTATTTAAATATATATATGGGTCTTCAAGAGAAGGGCTAAAATGAGTTAAAATAAGCTTGTCTACATTTCCTAATCTAGCAAGGTTTGCAGCTTCTCTAAAGGTCATATGATGATTTTTAACAGCTTTTGAAATATCCATATCATCACCATACATACCCTCACATACAAACAAATTACTATCCTTTATAAATTCTGGTATAGATAGTAAAGGTCTAGTATCTGTAATAAAACTAACTTTAATTCCCTTTCTATTATCTCCTAGCACCATAGAAGGAGTATATTCTACCTCGTTATATACAATATTTTTTCCAGATTGAAGTTTTTGCCAAAGTATAATAGGAACATTATTACTAATTGCCTTTTCTTTATTAAATTTAGGCCTTCTCTTAAAATATAAACTATATCCGAGACATTCTCTAGAATGGTCAAGTTCCATAGTTGAGATTTCAATGTCTTTTAATATATCATGGTCTAGGGAAAAAGTATTTTTAGGATTTTCTATAATATTTAATTTATAAGGTATGTATTCAATTAAAACCATAACAGCATTTATATATTCCTTTATACCAACTGGGCCAACTATAGTTAGGTCATCAGTACGGCCACTATTACCAATAGTAGATAAAAGGCCAGGTAATCCGTTAAAGTGATCCCCGTGTAAATGTGTTATAAGAATTAGATCGAGGTTTTTAAATCCGCAATTTTTCATTTTCATAGATATTTGAGTACCTTCACCACAATCTATTAATATTTTACTACCATTGTAATTTATAAAAAGAGAAGATAAATATCTATTAGGGGTAGGGAGATTCCCTCCGCATCCAAGTAAAATTAAATCAATCATTATAAACTCCTCATAAAATAGTTTTTATATAATTAATTACCCAGGAAATAGTATTTGCTGTAGCAAAAAGAAATATTTATAGATAAAAAATATATATTAATTTAAATAAAGTATAAACTTTAAGATTTATAGCAAAAAATGGATTATAAATTTATAATCCATTTTATCTAAGGCTATCTTGTCTATATAGTTGAATAAGATTATATATACCTATTCCTAGGCTTATAGCACCTATTAATATTCTTTTAACCTCGCTCAAAGTAAATCCTCCTAAAACTACATATCGTATTCATCAACGTTTAGTAATTTATTTAGTACACGTTTAATAATATCATAACTAAAGCCTTTATAAGCTAAATGTTGATAAATTTTTTGATATATTTTATGTTTATCGTCGTTTTTTATCCTATCATATCTTTTTTTGGCTAAATACATAGCATTTTCAAGTTCTTTATCTTGATCTAAGCTAGATATAGCTTGCTCTATAGAATCTTTATCTATACCTTTGTTATATAGATTTTGCCTAATTTTATTTTTACCATATTTATTTAAATTAACATTTGTATTGACTATTTTTTGAGCTAAAATTTCATCATTTATAAAATTATTTTTTTGTAAAAATTCTATAACTAAATCAATAGTATCTTCTTCAAAGTCATTTGAAAGCTTTTCTCTTATTTTATTTTCTGATTGATCTGCTTTAGATAAAATATTTAGAGCTTTTGTTTTAGCTTTTATATACATCTCTTCTTTAAGTATAGATTTTAAGTCATTTTCATCTATAGCCATACCTTTTTTTAGACTGAATGTATATACTAATTCAGTAAATATAGCCATGAAAAATTCATCATTTACATAAATATTTACTCTGTCAGTATTCCTTTTTTGTGCCTCTATTTTAGTAATTATAGCCATATTTAAACTCCTTTATAATTATATAAATATAAGTATACACTAAAATATGATTTATAATCTTTAATATTATAAAAAAAATGATAAAATAATAGTATAAATATATAAAGGAGAGTAAAAATGATTACTAGTAATCTAGTTGAGAAAGCAGAGGAGATAAATAGGACAAAACTAGGAAAGTTTAACAAAACATATAAAGGTACAAAAGTTGGAATTATGGGGGGAACTTTTGATCCAATTCATTCTGCACATTTAGCAACTGCTGAATTTATTAGGGATAAATATAAACTAGATAAAATAATATTTATACCATCGGGCAATCCACCACATAAAAAAAATACCATTGTAAACAAATATGATAGATATGAAATGGTAAAGTTAGCAACCATGAGCAATGAAGATTTCATAGTATCAGATATGGAAATTATAAGAGATAAAAGAACTTATACCATAGATACGCTTAGGGATATGAAAAAAGAATACGACTCAATAGATATATATTTTATAACAGGGGCAGATGCAATTTGTGATATAGAAACTTGGAAAAATGTAGAAGAAAATTTTAGATTAGCAACATTTATAGCAGCTACAAGACCGGGCATAAGCAAAGCTAGTACTAAAGAAAAAATAAATGATTTAAGAAAAAAATATAGTGCAAATATTATAGAGGTATATGTACCATCTTTAGATATATCATCTACTTATATAAGAGAAAAATTAAAAAATAATGGATCTATAAGATATTTAGTACCAGAAGAAGTTAGAGAGTATATAGAATGTAAGAAACTATATAATAATGGAGATTAAAAATGAATTACAATGATATAAAAGATAAAGTAAGAAATATGTTACCAGAAAAAAGATATAGACATTCTGAGAATGTAGCCAATTGTGCAGTAAAACTTAGCGAAATTTACGGATATGATAAAGATATGGCTTATTTAGCAGGAATTGTTCATGATTGTGCAAAATACTTAAGTGATGAGGATGTCAAATTTTATGTTAAAAAATATGATATAAAACTAGATAAATTAGAAAAAAATAGTTTAGCATTGTCTCATAGTATAATAGGTTCATATATATGTAAATATGAATATAATATAGAAAATGAAGATGTTATAAGAGCTGTAAGATTTCATACTACAGGAAGAGAAAATATGTCACTTCTTGAAAAAATAATATATATAGCTGACTTAATAGAAGAAGATAGAAACTTTAATGGTGTGGAAAAATTAAGAGAACTTGTATATGGTGGCAATTTAGACGAAGCATTGTTGTTGTCTTTTAATAATACTATAAAATTTGTTATAGATAACAATCAAATGATACATGAAAAAACTATAAAAGCAAGAAACTATATGCTAGAGAATAGAAGCAATAAATAGTAATATATTTAAATCGCAATTTATGATATAATATAAAAATATGTTTAATTTTAGAAAGGTAGGAAATAATATGACAGTAGAACAAATCACTAAGATTGCATATGATGCAATAGATGATAAGTTAGGTCAAGATATATCTATAATAAATATAGGAGCTGTTTCAAGTTTATGTGAATACTTCATAGTTGCAACAGCAGGATCTCAAAGACAAGTAAAGGCAATAGCTGATAATGTAGAAGATGAACTTACAAAGATTGGTATAGAACCAAGAGGAAAAGAAGGATACGAATCTCAAACTTGGATACTTTTAGATTATGGCGATATAATGGTTCATATATTTAATGAAGAAGATAGATCATTCTATAATCTAGAAAAATTATGGAAAGATGCTCCATATGTTGATGTTGACACATTAGCATAAAGGTGATAATATAAACTATTATAACTAAAAATAATTAAATAGACTAGAGTAGTAAAAGAATATGTTTTTTCAGAGAGCTAGTGGTAGGTGAAAACTAGTAAAATATACCTTTGAACTTGCTAGAAGTATCTATTTAGCCGTAGTTGGCATAAAAACTATCTAAGAGAGTCTATTTATAGACTAATTAGGGTGGTACCGCGAAAATATATCCTCGTCCCTAAACATTATGTTTAGAGACGGGGATTTTTTAATATTATAAAAATAATAGGAGGATTAAAATGAGTGTTTATAAGCCAAATGAAGTTGAAGCCAAATGGCAAAAAACTTGGGAAGAAAACAACCAATACAAAACAGATACAAATGATACAACAAAACCAAAATATTATGCATTAGAAATGTTCCCTTATCCATCAGGAAAATTACATATGGGTCATGTTAGAAACTACTCTATAGGTGATGTAGTAGCTAGATTTAAAAAAATGCAAGGATACAATGTACTTCATCCTATGGGATGGGATTCATTTGGACTTCCAGCGGAAAATGCAGCTATAAAGCATGGGATACATCCAGATAAATGGACTATGGAAAACATAGAAGATATGAGAAAGCAATTTAAGACATTAGGTCTTAGCTTTGACTGGGATAGAGAAGTAGCAACTTCTACACCAGAGTACTATAAATTTACACAAGAGATATTCTTAAAGTTCTTAGAACATGGATTAGCATATAAGAAAAAATCTTTTGTTAACTGGTGTCCATCTTGCGAAACAGTTCTTGCTAATGAACAAGTTGTTCAAGGTGCATGTGAAAGATGTGATTCTATCGTTATAAAGAAAGATCTAGAACAATGGTATTTCAAGACTACTCACTTTGCAGAAGAATTACTTCAAGACTTAGACACTTTAGATGGATGGCCTGAAAAAGTTAAAACAATGCAAAAGAACTGGATAGGAAAGAGTACTGGAGCTGAAATAACTTTTGATATAGATGGAAGTGATAAAACTATAACGGTATTTACAACTAGACCAGATACAGTTTATGGGGTTTCTTATATGGTTTTAGCTCCTGAACATGAGCTAGTAAAAGAATTAGTAGCAGGAACAGAATACGAAAAGGCTGTGGATGCTTTCGTAGCTAAAATGCATACTATGACTGAAATAGAAAGAACTTCAAGTGATGTAGAAAAAGAAGGATTATTTATAGGTAAGCACGTTATAAATCCTGTAAATGGAGAGAAAGTTCAGTTATGGATAGCTAACTATGTTCTTGCAGATTATGGAACAGGTGCAGTTATGGCAGTACCAGCTCATGATGAAAGAGATGGAGAATTTGCAGCTAAATATGAATTACCAGTAGTTGAAGTTATAAATGAAGAAAATATAATGGTAAACTCTGGTGAATTTAATGGAATGGAAGCTTCAAAAGCTTTTGAAGCTATAATTGAAAAAATAGAAGAAATGGGAAGAGGTAAGAAAACAGTTAATTATAGATTAAGAGACTGGTTACTTTCAAGACAAAGATATTGGGGATGTCCAATACCTGTAGTATACTGTGATGAATGTGGTATAGTTCCTGAAAAGAAAGAAAATTTACCTATATTATTACCTACAGATGTTGAATTTACAGGTAAAGGTGAATCTCCACTTACAACTTCAAAAACATTTATGGATGCTGCTTGTCCTTGTTGTCGAAAGCCAGCTAGAAGAGAAGTTGACACAATGGATACTTTCGTTGATTCTTCTTGGTATTATTTAAGATACATAGATCCTAAAAATACTGAAGAGCCATTTAATAAAGAAGCAGTTAACAATTGGATGCCAGTTGACCAGTATATAGGTGGAGTAGAACATGCAATCCTTCATCTTCTTTACTCAAGATTCTTTGTTAAAGCATTTAATGAAATGGGAATGTTAGATTTTAAAGAACCATTTAAGAACTTATTAACTCAAGGTATGGTTTTAAAAGATGGAGCTAAGATGAGTAAATCTAAAGGAAATGTTGTAGCACCATCAGAAATAATAAAAGAATACGGAGTAGATACGGCTAGATTATTCGTATTATTTGCTGCACCACCAGAAAGAGATTTAGAATGGTCAGATCAAGGTGTTGAAGGATGCTTTAGATTCTTAAATAGAGTATATAGACTAATAGATGAATTAGCAGATGTAGCTAAGAAGGATGTTTCTCTAGGTGAATTAACTAAAGAAGATAAGGCTATGAGATACACAATAAATGCAACTTTAAAGAAAGTTACAGAAGACCTTAATGAAAAGTTTGGATTTAATACTGCTATATCAGCATTAATGGAATTAGTAAATGAAATGTATAAATACAAAGAATTAGAAGCTAGAAATGATGCTGTTATAAAAGAAGGTGTAGATACAATAGTTACTATACTTTCACCATTTGCTCCTCATATTGGAGAAGAATTATGGGCAATGATAGGTAAAGAAGGAAGTATATTTGATATATCTTGGCCAGAATATGATGAAACTGCATTAGTTAAAGATGAAGTTGAAATAGTAGTTCAAATTAATGGAAAAGTTAGAGGAAAATTAAGTGTTGCTACTAATATATCTAGAGAGGATATGGAAAAAGTAGCAATGGAAGACGAAAAAATAAAAGCTTTAGTGGAAGGTAAAACTGTAGTTAAAGTTATAGCTGTTCCTAAGAAGTTAGTTAACATAGTTGTTAAATAGTTTTTAAGAGGTAGCTAAGCTACCTCTTTTTTACGCTTAGGGATAATATAAAAGAAATAAACTTATACAATAAAATCCTAAATAAATTAAAATTATTTAAAAAAATTTTAAAATAAAATGGTATCAAATATATAGTAAAATATAATGTATACAAGTTAAAAAAATAAGGTGTAACAAAGGTATACTCTTAATTAATAAAGGAGAAAATAGTAATTGTGTCACTTTTTTAGAAAAATTAAAAAATTATGAAATAGCGATTTCCTGTTGCATTTTGTAAAAAAAGAGTATAGAATAATAATTGTTAAAGGGTGATTACAAAAATTACTAATAAGAGGGAGACTTATACGATGACAAAAGTTACTTTACAAGATGTACAACAAGCTAGAGAAACTATAAAAGATATAGTTAAAAAAACAGATTTATTAGAAAGTGCTAAGCTAAGTGCTAAGACTGGGGCAAATGTTTTCTATAAGTGCGAAAACTTACAAAAAACAGGATCTTTTAAATTAAGAGGGGCTTGTAACAAAATAGCTAACTTAACTGATGAAGAGAAGGCAAACGGTGTTATAGCTTCAAGTGCAGGAAACCATGCACAAGGAGTTGCTTTAGGAGCAAAGATGACTGGAATAAAGGCAACAATAGTTATGCCAGCAACAGCACCACTTGCAAAGGTAACAGCGACTAAAGGATATGGAGCAGAAGTTGTTTTAAACGGAATAGTATATGATGATGCATATGCAAAAGCTGTTGAAATACAAAAAGAAACTGGAGCAACATTCTTACATCCATTTAATGATAAATATGTAATAGCAGGACAAGGAACAATAGCTCTTGAAATATTTGAGCAATTAGACAATAAAGTAGACACTATATTATGTCCAATCGGTGGAGGGGGAATAATAGCTGGTATAGCAGTAGCTGCTAAAGCTTTAAACCCAAATGTAAAAATTATAGGGGTTCAAACTTCTAACGTACCTTCAATGAAGGAATCTATGAAAAATGGTGAAGTAACTACAGCTTTCAATGATACTACAATAGCTGATGGTATAGCAGTTAAAACACCAGGAGATTTAACATTTGAAATAATAAAAGAATTAGTTGATGATGTTATAGTTGTAACTGAAGAAGAAATAGCACAAGGGATTTTATTCTTAATGGAAAATCAAAAAGTTATAGCAGAAGGTGCAGGGGCAGTAAGTACAGCAGCAATGGTAAGTGGAAAGTATGTTCCAGCTAAAGATGAAAACGTTGTTTGTGTAATATCTGGTGGTAACGTAGACGTTAACACTTTATATAGAGTTATAGGAACAGCATTAGCTACAGAAGGAAGAAGATACTCATTCAATACTGTAATACAAGATAAGCCAGGCGGACTTGCTGAATTAACTAAGATAATAAGTGAAAAAAATGGAAATATATTAGCAGCTAATATATCTAGATTAGCAATGGGAAGTACTCTAGGAAAACAATCTGCTGAGCTAGTTGTAGAAACTGTATCAGAAGATCATATAAAAGAAATAAAAGATGCAGTAACAAGTGCTGGATTTGATATAGTAGAAATGTAATTTTAAAAAATATACTAAAAGCAGGTGTTTACAAATAAAAATATAGTATATTTGTAACCCTGCTTAAAAAAATATGTGTACAAATATAAATATAGTAGTATAATAGTATCGAAAGACTAATACTAAATACATATAGTTAATGTATAAGGAGGAATTTAAAATGAAACACGAAGTAATACACACAAATAATGCTCCTAAAGCTATAGGACCATACTCACAAGCTGTTAAAGCTGGAAATATGTTATTTGTATCTGGACAAGTTCCTTTTGTACCAGAAACTATGGAAATAGTTGAAGGAGATGTTAAAGCTCAAGCAGCTCAATCATTAACAAACATAAAAGCTATATTAACAGAAGCTGGATATGACTTTGCAGATGTAGTTAAGACTACAGTATTTATAAAAGACATGAACGAATTCGCTCAAATAAATGAAGTTTATGCTGAATTCTTCGGTGAAAGCAAGCCTGCAAGAGCTTGTGTAGAAGTTGCAAGATTACCAAAAGATGTTAAAGTTGAAATAGAAGTAATAGCTGTAAAATAATATTTTACCAAAAATTACTAAAATGACCAGATTAAATCTGGTCATTTTGTAATTTATAGGAAAGTTTGTTAAAAAAATATTTAATTACAAAATAAAATTATATAGTCAAAAAAGTTTTTTTTGCTTTCCTTCTTGACAAAATATGACGAATTTAAATAAAATATTATCAATGGATTAAATTTTAAATTGAATTTTATGAGAAACTAGTTTATATACATTTATTTAAGGATATAAATATGTATATAAGATAGTTTTGGATAAATAATAATATTAAGCTATTTAAAATTAATACTAATATGCAATGCAATTAAAATCAAAAAATTTTAATTAAGACTTTTAGGAGAAAGAGGTAATACAATGGCTAAGGATTATAGTGTATTTGATGTCGTAGGACCAAACATGATAGGACCATCTAGTTCTCATACAGCAGGAGCAGCTAGACTAGGGAAAACTGCTTCGAAGATAGCAGGAAAACGTATAAAGGAAGTTAAATTCTTGTTACATGGTTCTTTTGCAGAAACATACAAAGGACATGGAACTGATAAAGCATTAGTAGGTGGGATATTAGGATTTGAGACTGATGATGCTAGAATAAAAGATTCTTTCAAATTAGCAGAAGAAGCTGGTATTAAGTTTGAATTTATCAAAACTGATTTAGGAGAAAACGTACATCCTAACACTGTTAAAATGGAAATGCTTTTAGAAGATGGATCAAAGTCAACTGTAATGGGTGCTTCTATAGGTGGAGGTAACATAAAACTTACAGAAATGGATGGATTAGCTCTTGATTTTAATGGTTCAAAGGCTGCAGTAGTACTAGAAATAAAAGATATCCCAGGTGCAGTATCGTTTGTAACAGGATTACTTGCTCATAACAATAAAAATATATCAACAATATCAACAAATAAGCCAGCTAAATCTGAGTTTACATTTGTTACTATAGAAACAGATGAAAAATTAGAACAAGATTTAGTTGAGCAATTAAGAAAGTTTGAAGTAATAGCTAAGGTTGTAGTTTTAGACAAATTCTAATGAGTAAGGAGAGACGAAAAAATGAAATATAACTTTACAAGTGGAGCAGAATTATTAGAAAAATGTAAAGAGTTAAATATGCCTATACATCAATTATGTTTAGAAAGAGAAGCTGAGATGTCAGGTTTATCTAAAGAAGAAATAAGAGAAAAAATGATGTATAGCTTAAGCATAATGAAAGCAGCTACTGAAAGAGCTGTTGAAGAAGATATAAAGTCTATGGGTGGACTTATAGGTGGAGAAGCTAAGAAATTAACTAATTATAGAAATTCATCTAGAAGTGTATGTGGAGAATTAATGAATAAAGCTATGGTTGCTGCAATGGGTACTATGGAAATTAATGCTTCTATGGGTCTAATAGTTGCTGCACCTACAGCAGGTTCTTGTGGTATACTTCCAGGAGCTGTTGTTACAATAGGTAAAGAATATGGATTTACTGATGAGCAAATGGTAGATGCATTATTTACAGCTTCAGCAATAGGAGCTATAATAACTAGAAATGCTACAGTTGCTGGTGCAGAAGGTGGATGTCAAGCTGAAACTGGTGCTGCTGCTGCTATGGCTGCTGCTGGTGTAGTTGAAATGATGGGTGGAAAACCTGAACAAGCTATTCATGCTGCATCTCACTGTTTACAAAATGTTATGGGACTTATATGTGACCCAATAGCAGGACTTGTTGAAGCGCCTTGCCAAGGAAGAAATGCTATAGGTGTTGCTAATGCTTTAATATCTGCTGAATTAGTTTTAGCTGGAATATTAAACATAGTACCATTTGATGAAACTGTTGAAGCAATGTACAAAGTAGGTAAAACACTTCCAATGGAGTTAAGAGAAACTGCATTAGGTGGAGTTGCTGCTACTTGCACAGGATGTTCTTTAACTAAGAAAATATTTGGATAATATATAAGAGCTGTATCTCATAGAGAACAGCTCTTTTTATATAAGTAAAAATAAAGAAGCTACTTAAAATATAAAAAGTAACTTCTTTGAAAAACTTAATTTGTTAAAATGATTAATAATTTACACCAGCTGGCTTTATATTATTTTTATCCATAGAACTACAAGGTGTAACTCCATAAACCATGTTGCAATGAGGGCATTTGTCTACATGAGTAGTCATTGTAAATACTTTACTACAATTAACACATTCTATATCATGAGTAGTTCTTAGAGGAAAATCTCCTTTACCTTTACTTCTAACTAAATCTACTACATTTCTACCGTTATTTTTATCCATGTTTGAACATCCACAGCTCATAATAAACCTCCAATAATTTAATATATTAAAAAATACATTATAACTTAAAAGTTAAAACTTGTCTGTAACAAATGTTACACAAAATAAAAGAGCAGCAATAAATTGCTACTCTTATCTTCTTCTTTTATATTTTTTGTTTTTATTTGAATAGATACTTGCATAACGTCTATTTTTATTTGATTTTCTTCTCATAGTTATAAATAATACAAAAGCAATAATTCCAATTAACAATACAACTTTTATTATTGTCATTATGATTTTATTTTCTGTTATAAAGCTAAAAATGCTATTGACATCATCTGTAGCTACAAGGTTGATAGTAGTTTCTAGTTTATTTTTATTATAAACTTCTAGTTCACCAACTTTGTCCCCTTTTTTTATAGGTAAACTAATATCATCTAATTTAACTTTTGTAGTATATATTCCATCTTTAGTACCCTTAGGAAGAACTACTTTATAACTATATTCAGGTTCGTAAATTAATTCTCCTTGTTTACTAAAAATTACTTTTTTATGTTTTATATAGTCAGATTTATCAATAACAGTAGTATTAGAGAAGTTATCAAAGCCATAATCTAGTAGTGTTCTAGAATCTAGATATAAATCATTTCCAACAGCTTTAAAAACAGCAGCTATAAATCTCATATCGTTTTTTACAGCACTACTTAAAAGACATCTACCAGCATCATCTGTATAACCAGTCTTAATACCATCAACTATATCATATTTAATATCGATTTTTTCACCCTTGTAGTCTATTTTCTCATTAGATGTTAAAAATTTATTAGTATTTATAAAATATCTTTCATGAGGATAAGCCTCATTTGGTTCAAACTTTATAGATTTAGTGTTAACGATATCTCTAAAGACATCATTACTCATAGCTTGTCTGGCCATTAAAGCCATATCATAAGCTGTAGTCCAGTGCTTTTCATCTGGTAAACCGTGTGGATTGTTAAAATGAGTACCTTCAGCTCCAATAGCTTTAGCTTCCTTATTCATAAGGTCTACAAATTTGTCCACAGAACCGCTAACATATTTGGCTAAAACAAAGGCAGCATCATTAGAAGAATGTATTAAAAGAGCTTGTAATAATTGCTTAACTGTAAAAGATTCTCCATTTTTTAAGTACATACTAGATCCATCTATAGGTGGTAAGTTTTTTATTGTTACCATTGAACTTAAATCAGATACGTGCTTTATAACTACATAAGCTGTCCATGCCTTAGTAGTTGATGCAGGATATATTCTGGAATGTCCATTTTTATTGTATAAAACCTTTCCAGTCTCATAGTCCATTAATACTGCATATTCTGCTGTAAGGTCAGGCTTTTTATCCTGAGCAAAAGCCTCATTAGTAGCTCCTAAAATTTGTGAGAGTATAATCATCAAGGATGCCAAAATTGATAAAATTTTCTTCATTTACTAACCTCCAAAACAAAACTTATATTTTAGTATAACATAATTTTGTCAATAATTAAAATGAAGGAGTGATTTTATTTGAACAAGCAAAAAAAGGTTGCAATAGTAATACTCATAACCGTATTTTCTATATCTGCTACTATAATTAATAGAGGGTTAAAAGTTAGAGATAATGTATATGTAGTTAGCAAAAGTGAGAAAGAAGAAACTAAAAATTTAAAGTACGATGAACAAATGGACAAAGATAAAATATTGGAAAAAACAGCAAATAAAAATGATATAAATGAAAATAAATCAAAAGAAATAAGGATATTTATAAGTGGAGAGGTTAAAAATCCTGGGGTGGTCACAATTGAAAATAGCAAAAGGTTAATAGATGCTATAGATTTACTAGGAGGATTTACAGAAGAGGCAGATTTAAATAAAATAAATTTAGCTATGACTATAGAAGATGAAATGCATTATATAATACCTAAAATAGGTGAAGAAATAAATAATAATAACGAAAATGTAACACAAAATAATACTAAGTCTCAAGAAGATAATTCAAAAATCAATATAAATATAGCTAACGTAAGCGATTTAGACAAACTGCCTGGGGTTGGAGAGGCTACGGCTAACAAAATATTAAATTATAGGGAAGAAAAAGGTCAGTTTAAGAGTATTGAGGAAATAAAAAATGTAAATGGAATTGGAGATAAAAAATATGAAGATATTAAGGATATGATTACTATAGAGTAAAATAACCATTAAATAAAATAATATTTGATATAAACTTGTAAATTTAAAAGTAAAAATATGATATTATAATTATTATAAGACATAACAAGGAGAGATATATATGGAGATGTTAAGAAAACTTACAGATATGACTACTTCAGGTGGCTGAGCGGCTAAGATTGGGCCAGAGGTTCTGGCATCAGTATTAAGTAAACTACCTAGAAATGAAAGCACAGACAATTTATTAGTTGGATTAGAAACATCCGATGATGCAGCTGTATATAAATTAAATAATGATAGTGCTTTAATTCAGACACTAGACTTTTTCACTCCAATGATAGATGACCCATATATATTTGGTCAAATAGCAGCAGCAAACTCTTTATCAGATGTCTATGCTATGGGCGGAAAACCAATTGTAGCTATGAATATAGTTTGTTTTCCATCATGTCATGATATGAATGTTTTAGCAGAAATATTAAAGGGTGGATTTGATAAAGTTAAGGAGAGTGGCGCACTTTTAGTTGGGGGGCATACTGTAGATGATAAAGAACCCAAATATGGACTTTCAGTATCTGGTATAGTTCATCCAGATAAAGTATTATCAAATGCAACATCTAAAGTAGGTGATAAGTTAATTATAACTAAACCTATAGGTGTAGGTATATTAAATACAGCTATGAAAGAAGGATTAGTAGATAAAGAAGTTTCTGAAAAAGTAATAGAAACTATGATACATTTAAATAAGTATGCAGCAATGAGTTTTGATAATATAGAAGTTAATTCAGTTACAGATATAACAGGATTTGGACTTTTAGGACATGCCCTAGAAATGGCAAAGGCATCAAATGTAAGTATTGAAATAGATTCGAAGGAAGTTCCTATATTGGAGGGAGCTGTCGATATGGCAAGAATGGGTATAATACCTGCAGGTATGTATAGAAATAAAGAATACATAGGAAAAGATGTTAGTACAAATAATATAGCAACTGAAATAGAAGATATATTGTACGATCCTCAAACATCAGGTGGATTACTAATTTCTGTTAGAGAAGAACTAGCAGATATGCTAATAAAAGATATGAAGAAAAATGGATCTATAGAGGCTAAAGTAATTGGTGAAGTTAAAGAAAAATCTAGTAAGTACATAACTGTTATATAGATAATATAAAATATGGAAATCATACAGTATATGATTTCCATATTTTATATATGAAAAAATTTGCATAAAACATACTAAAATAGATCAATAAAATAGCTAAACAAATAAAATTTTATTTTGAAAATATTATGTACTACATAGAAGGTGGGTTAGCTATAAAATAGAATAATATAAAATATTATTAAATAATTAGAAATTTAGAGCAAAGGTTGTGATTTATTTGAATAAAAGAGAATTATTTTCTAAGCTACCTTCAGTTGATGAAGTTTTAAACCAAGAAGATATAAAAAATACATTAGAAGAGTATCCTAGAAATTTAGTCATAGAGTGCATAAGGAAGGTTATAGATAGAAAAAGAAAAGAAATAATAGATATTAAGGACGATAAAAATAATATAAATTTAGATTTAAATAATATAATTAAAGATATAAAAAATGAGATTAATATAAGCTATGCATTATCCTTAAAAAAGGTTATAAATGCTACAGGTACAGTATTACATACTAATTTAGGAAGATCATTACTTAGTGAAAGTATAAAAGAAGAACTTTGGAATTCTGCATCTAGATATTCTAATTTAGAATACAATATTGAAAAAGGTCAAAGAGGTTCGAGGTACGATCATCTAGCAGATACAATAAAAAGGCTTACAAATGCTGAGGATGTATTAGTGGTAAATAATAATGCAGCAGCTGTACTGCTTGTATTAAGCACATTAGCTAAAGATGGCGAAGTTATAGTATCAAGAGGTGAGTTAGTAGAAGTTGGTGGCTCTTTTAGAATACCAAGTATAATGGAATTAAGTGGTACAAAACTTTTAGAGGTTGGTGCTACTAACAAAACACATTTAAAAGATTATGAAGAAGCGATTAGTGAAGATACTAAAGCTATTATGAAGGTTCATACTAGTAATTATAGAATACTTGGATTTACAGAAAGTGTAGATATAGATGAGTTATCTATCCTTAGCAAAAAGCATAATATACCTGTGATAGAAGATTTAGGTAGTGGAGTATTTATCGATTTATCAAAATATGGACTGTCTTATGAACCTACTGTTTTAGATTCTCTACGAAAAGGTGCTGATATAGTTACTTTTAGTGGAGACAAAATGCTAGGTGGACCACAAGCTGGTATAATAGTTGGTAAAAAAGAGTACATAGATAAAATGAAAAAAAATCAATTAACAAGAGCCCTAAGAGTAGATAAGTTAACTATATGCGCTCTAGAATCTACACTTAGAACTTATTTAGATGAAGAAAAAGCAATTAAAGAAATACCAACGCTTAGAATGTTAACTTATAAAATAGATGAATTAGAAGAAAAAGCTAACGATTTATTAAATAAAATAAAAGAACTAAAAATAGATGCAAAAGTATGTGTAGAAGATGGTTTATCTCAAGTTGGGGGAGGATCTATGCCTTTAGAGACTATAAAAAGTAAGGTAGTCGCGATAACTCCAAATAATATGAATGTATCAACACTAGAGAGAAGACTAAGATTAAGTAATGCTCATATAATAGCAAGAGTGTATGAAAATAAATACATATTAGATGTAAGGACTATATTTGAAGACGAATATGATTTAATAATAAATGAGCTTAAAAATATATTTAAATAGTATACAAGAGGGGAGATTAACATGAAAAATATAGTAATAGGTACAGCAGGTCATATAGACCATGGAAAAACTACCCTTATAAAAGCACTTACAGGAAGAGAAACAGATACTTTAGCAGAAGAAAAAAAGAGAGGAATATCAATAAATTTAGGATTTACATATTTTGATTTGCCGAGCAAAAAAAGAGCAGGTATAGTTGATGTTCCAGGGCATGAAAAATTTATAAAAAACATGCTTGCAGGAGCATCTGGTTTAGACATGGTTTTATTTGTAATTGGAGCTGACGAAGGTGTAATGCCTCAAACTATTGAGCATTTAGATATATTAAAATTTTTAAATGTCAAAAATGGAATAATAGTTTTAACAAAATGTGATACAGTAGATGAAGAATTTATAGAATTAGTAAAAGAAGATGTAATAGAAAAGGTAAAAGGAACTTTTCTTGAAGATGCAGATATAATAGAAGTTGATTCTATATCTAAAAGGGGTATAGATAAACTTATAAACAAAATTGATGAAATAAGTAAAGATATAGAAGATAATGATATAAGTTCACCTGCAAGGCTTAATATAGATAGAGTATTTTCTGTAAAAGGATTTGGAACTGTAATAACAGGGACCCTAACAGAAGGAAAAATAAGTGTTGAAGATGATTTAATGCTATATCCTTCAAATATAGAAACGAAAATAAGAAGTATTCAAGTTCATGGCGAAAATGTAAACACTGCTTATGCAGGACAAAGAACTGCAATAAATATATCTAATGTCAAAGTTGAAGATCTAAAAAGAGGAGATGTTTTAGGTGCAAAAAATTCTTTAGAAGAATCCATGATGTTAGATGTTAAAATATCTATTGTAAATCATTCAAACAAAAGCTTAAAACATTGGGATAGGTTAAGGCTTTACCATGGTACAAAAGAAATTTTGTGCAGGGCAGTACCATTAGACAAAGAAATAATAAACTCATCAGAAGATGGATATGTACAATTAAGATTAGAAGAAAGTATAGTAGCTAAAAAAGGAGATAAATTTGTTATTAGAAGTTATTCACCTATGGAAACTATAGGTGGAGGAACTATAATAGACACAAACCCTAAAAAGCATAAAAAATTTGATACAAACGTTATAAATTCATTAAAGATAAAAGAAAAAGGTGAATTAAAAGATATATTAGAAGAGTATCTTAAAAAAAATACTGAAATATATCCAAGTAAAAAAGAGATAATGGCCTATATTGGAGAAAATGAAGAAAATGTAGATAAAGCTTTACAAGAGCTTATAAATATGGATAAAGCTATCTGTATAAATAGTATGTATATGCATATTAATAAATATGAGACTCTAAAATCTAAAAGTGTAGACTTACTTACTAAGTATCATAAATCTTACAGACTTAGAAATGGTATGGTAAAAGAAGAGTTTAGATCTAAAGTTGAAGGTAAGTTTAAGACTAAGGAGATGGACTTATTAATAGATAAGTTAAGTAAAGAAAAAGTAGTAAAAGTAAACGATAATTTAATATCTTTATATGAATTTGAAGTAAGGTTAAACTCAAAGCAGCTAGAAATAAAAAACACTATAAAAAATCAGTTAAATTCTAGCATGAATAAATCAGAAAATATATTAACAATAGATGGTATATGTAACAAAAATAAATTTTATGAAGAAGTATTAGAATCTATGATAGGACAAGAAGTAGAACAATTAGATGAAAAGCATGTTATTGATAAAGAGCTGTATGAAACACTAAAAAATAATTTGATTAATTATTTAAAAGAAAATAAAGAAATAACTTTAGGCGAATACAGAGACTTACTTAATTCTAGCCGAAAAAATTGTGTGATATTATTAGAAAACTTTGATAGAAATAAAATAACTAAGAGAAAAGAAAATAGCAGAGTACTATTTTAGATAAGGGTGACAAAATGGTAAATTTAAATAATGACTGGGACGAATTATTAAAAGAAGAATTTAAAAAAGATTACTATTTAAAATTAAGAGAATTTTTAAAAAAAGAATATAGCGAAAGAATAATATACCCAAATATGAATAATATATTTGAAGCTTTAAAGCATACATCATATAAAGATACAAAAGTACTTATACTAGGACAAGATCCTTATCATGGTGAAAATCAAGCACATGGACTGGCTTTTTCAGTGCAACCAGGAGAAAAAATACCACCATCTTTATTAAATATATATAAAGAGTTAAATAGTGAATTAGGATGTTTTATACCAAACAATGGTTATTTAATTCCGTGGGCAGATCAAGGTGTATTACTATTAAATACAGCTCTAACAGTTAGAGCTCATGAAGCTAATTCTCACAAAGGGAAGGGATGGGAAATTTTCACTGATGAAATAATAAGAATTTTAAATAATAGAAAAGACCCTGTAATATTTATATTATGGGGAGCAAATGCAAGAAGCAAAAAGGCGCTTATAACTTCTAATCATCATTATATATTAGAATCTCCTCATCCAAGTCCCTTATCTGCAAGAAGAGGATTCTTTGGATGTAACCATTTCTTAGAAACTAATAAAATATTAAAATCAATAGGTAAAAGCCCTATACAGTGGCAAATACCTAATATATAAAAATAACTACACCTATATAGGTGTAGTTATTTTGTTAATAAAGAATATATGATTATAGATAAAATCAATAAATATTTGTCAAAATATAATTAGATATATAATATTAACTTTAACTATGTAACTTATTGTGAAAAAAATCATAATATATTAAATAAGAGAGGAGGCTGTATATGAGTATATATATATTAGAATCAGAAAAAATAAAGTCAATGATAGATAACAATGAATTCGATCTTATTATAGATATTAGAAATGAAGAATATTACCTAAATGGTCATTTGCCAAAGGCTATAAATATACCAATGAATGAGATAAATGATGAGATGGATTTCTTGGCAGATTACAAGGATAAGAAAATATTATTATATTGTGGAATAGGGAGCCAAAGTAAAGCTACATGTAAGGTATTAAGTATAAATGGATTTAATAAATTATATAGTTTATTTGGAGGTATAAAAGGCTATAAATATGAACTTGAAAAATAACGAAAATATTAAGAATAAATGATATAATAAGATGTGCTAGAATTATTGAAAAAACTTACTAAGCACATTTTATTTTTATCAAATTGATATTATATATTAAAAAGTCACAATTTAAATGGTAAATATCTATTAGAAATGCAATATAAATATTATCTGATTAAATAATAGTACAGAGATTCATAGTTTACAATTAAAATAAACTATGAACTTAATTTTTTATTAAAATATATTGCATAAAGATTGTTAATAGAGTATATTTATGGTATAATTACAAATTATTAAGGTATTAAAAATACTTTTATGTCAATATAATAAAATATGCATAGAAATATGATATTTTTATTAAATGATTAATATGGGGATGGATGAGTGCCGGTGTGCTCTCTAGTCTTCAAAACTAGTATGAGGGGTTAAGAGCCTCTTAGGTGGGTTCGACTCCCACGCATTCCCGCCAATTTGTGAGAACTCTTATGAGTTCTTTTTTTATTATAAGAGTACATTAAATTACTATACAATAAATATATATAAATGTTTAATATAAAAATGATTTTATGTTTTATTGAATTATTTTTATTTATATCTTTTAAAATTCGTACAATTAAATTATAATTATCATTATATTTAATTTTAACATAATAAAAAATACAATCAGTTATCGTATAAAAATAAATAATAAGATTAAATGATGAAACTAATAATAAGTTAAAAGGTAGATTTATAAATTTTATGTAAATCTCATTATATAACTTGGTAGAATATATTTTTTTAAAACAATAATAAATAATTTCAGGAGAAATAAGATATGGAAAAAAACTTTACAACTAGAACCGGTCTAATAATAGGACAAGAAGGTATAGAGAAACTAAAAAATTCAAATGTAATAGTATTTGGAGTTGGAGGAGTAGGTAGTTTTGCAGCAGAGGCTATAGCAAGAGCAGGAGTAGGAAATCTTACTATAGTAGACTTTGATGATGTAGATATAACTAATATAAATAGACAACTTCCAGCACTACACTCA
Organism: Romboutsia sp. BSD2780061687b_171204_C1; assembly: GCF_015560225.1. NCBI lineage: Bacteria > Bacillati > Bacillota > Clostridia > Peptostreptococcales > Peptostreptococcaceae > Romboutsia > Romboutsia sp. BSD2780061687b_171204_C1. The sequence continues at coordinate 83,238 of NZ_JADMRK010000001.1, forward strand.
ACTGTAGGTAGAGATAAAGTTGATGTTATGAAAGAAAGGATACTTGATATAAATCCAGATATAAATATAAAAGCTATAAAAAGTTTATATAATGAAGAAACAAGTGAAGAACTATTAAGTGAAAAGTATGATTATGTAGTAGATGCAATAGATATGGTTAGTTCTAAAATACATTTAATAGAAACTTGCAAAAAGAAGGGACTTGAAATAATAAGTTCTATGGGAATGGGAAATAAATTAGATCCAACTAAAATAGTAGTTACAGATGTGCATAAAACAACTATGTGCCCATTAGCTAAGGTGATGAGAAAAGAACTAAGAGATAGAAAAATAAAAAAATTAAAGGTAGTATTTTCAACTGAAAAGCCAAGAGAGCTTAAAGAAAAAATAATGAATGGCAAAAAGGTTACACCAGGAAGTGTTTCATTTGTACCATCTGTTGGAGGTCTAGTTATAGCATCTGTTGTTATAAATGATTTAATAAATAAATAACATAAAAAAGAAGAATGCTTTGTGTTCTTCTTTTTTATTTTTTAAAAAGTTATATTTATAGGTGGTTACAAATAAGTAACTAATTGTTATAAGAAACTATAGTTGGTATAGTATATTTATCAAAATAAACAAAGGAGATAATGTAATGACTAGAATAATAAATACAGAAGAATTTGTTAATGAGGTAGAATTATCAAATGAAACAACAGTGGTAGATTTTTTTGCAACTTGGTGTGGACCATGTAAGATGTTATCACCAATATTTGAAGGATTAGAACAAGATATGAAAGAAGATGCAAAATTTTTAAAGGTTGATATAGATAAAAGTTTAGAATTAGCTAGACAATTTGAGATACATACTGTACCAACAGTTATAGTTTTTAAAGAAGGAAAAGAAGTAGATAGATTAGTAGGGTTTATACCAAAACAAAAATTAGAAGAAATTGTTAAATCACATATATAAAAATAAGAAAGTAAGTAATATGAGATATGATATAGCAATAGTAGGTAGTGGATCAGCAGGTATGGCTGCTGCATTAAATGCTAAAATAAGAAATAAAAATAAAAGGTGAAGAAAAATATCTAGTAAAAGGTGTAGGATATTGTGAAACTTGTGATGCGGGATTATATAGAGATAAAGTAGTTGCAGTAGTAGGATACAATCATGAAGGAGAAGAAGATGCAAACTTCTTGAGTGAAATAGCTTCAAAGATATATTATATACCAATGTATAAATTAACTAATTCACTAGATTCATCTATAGAAATAATTAACGATAAACCTTTAGAAATAAAAGGAGAAAAAACAGTTAATAAATTAGTTCTAAAAAATACAGAACTATATGCAGATGGTATATTTATTATGGAGGATAGTGTATCGCCAAGTTATATGGTACCAGGGTTAGAAGTTGAAGGACCTCATATAAAAGCAGATAGAGAAATGAAAACTAATGTAGAATGGTTATATGCAGCTGGAGATTGTGCAGGTAAGCCATATCAATATCTAAAGTCATCAGGAGAAGGTCAAATGGCGGTATCAAGTGCAATATCTCACTTAGACAAATTGAGAATAAACCAAATGAGTTTACAGAAATAATAAAAAACCTACGGTATAATTTACTTATCCATAGGTTTTTTTATTATTAAAAAAATTTAAATCGTTAAAAAATTTAAAGAGATAATATCTAAAATAAATTAAAGTAAAATTTAAAAGATTAAAATTGGACAAAATAGAAATAATATTATAACTTAATATATACAAAGATTTAATAAGGAGGACAAAAAATGTACAATATAAGTGATATGGTATATGATTGCCCCGTTGAAGCATTAGCTAGTATATTAGGTAAAAAATGGGTTGGGGGAATTATATGGGCTATACAAGATGATAAAGTAAGATTTGGTGATTTACAAAGGAAGATGAATAAATGTAGCAAGAAAATGCTAATCCAGCAGCTAGATTTATTAATAGAAAATAATATTATTATAAATGATAAAAAATTAATAAAAAATACTGTTGAATCTACGTATTATCTTAGCGAATCAGGGTTAGCACTTTTAAATGTAATGGCAAAAATGATAGAGTGGAGTAATCAACACATAACTTGTGAAGAATAAAATTGCATAGTTACTAAAAAGTAACTAATTGATATAAATATAATGTATTGTTATATTATTTATGGGTATTATATTCGTAGTTATTTTTAGTGTAGATAATGTCTCCATCACTATAAAAAACAATATCACCTAAAATGTCAGTTCTGTAAACTAGGGTATTTTTATTAGAAAGATTTTCTAATATATTTCTGTGAGGATGTCCATATTGGTTTTTATAACCACAAGATATAACAGCTATATCTGGATTAACTTCATCTAAGAATAGATCACTACTTGAAGAGCTACTGCCGTGATGGCCTACCTTTAAAAAATCTATATCCTTAATATCAAATGAATTTATAATATCAATTTCATTTGGTTCTTCAGCATCACCAGTAAATAAAAATGATTTGTTCAGGTAAGATAGCTTAAATACTATAGAATTTAAATTGCTATCTTTTTGTATAAAAGAAGGACTTAACACTGATAAAATTATATTATCTTCTACATGCAAAGTATCATTTTTATACAGGTAATTTATAGATAGATTTTTATTAGAACATGCTGATATTAAGTTTGAGTAGGAAGTTGAATCATGCTTATATTCAGGCATATAAATAGATTTAACTTTGAAGTTATTAATTATGTTATCAAGACCACCGATATGGTCTGAATCATGGTGTGTAGCTATTAAATAGTCTATAACATCTACATTTTGTTTTTTGAGATATCTTTTGACTATGTTATCACTATCTTCGTCTCCACCGTCAATTAAGATATTTTTATTATATGGTGTTTGGATTAGAATGCTATCGCCTTGTCCAACATCGATAATATGAATTTCTAAATGAGAAACTTTGTCACAACCAGATAAAAGTGATATTATAATAAGTATTAGCGAGAAAATTATACTTCTCAAGTGATAAACCACCTCACTTAAATGTTTATTAAAAAATAATTTGGGTAATATAAGTTAATATTGATTATTATGTTAAGATTTTAAACAAAAAAATAAAGAAAAATTCAACTTTAGAGATTTTTAAAGTTATACATAGATAAAAATTATGAAAGTCAAGATTATACAGAAGATAGTAAACAGGAGGAAGTTATGTTTTTTAAAGAAATAGATATAAATGCAAAAAAGGAATTAGATCCATATTTTGATTTGGTAGACTATGAAGCATGTGAGTATTGTTTTGCTACATTATATATGTGGCAACATGTTTACAAAACAAGTTATTATACACAAGAAGATTTCGCAGTATTAGTTGGTGAATACGAAGGAGATAGTTTCTCTATATTACCATTAACTAAAAAAGAGAATTTAAACAAAGTTATAGATTTTGTTATAGAATATTTTGAAAAAGAAAATAAGAAAATATATTTAAGGGGTGTAACAAAAGAGGTAATAGAAGCACTTAAAGAAGATTTTAAAGATAGATTTGAATATATAGAAGAAAGAGATTTATTTGATTATATATATGAAGGAGAGAGCTTAAGAACTTTAGGGGGAAGAAAAAATCAAAAGAAGCGAAATCATATAAATTACTTCTTAAAGGAATATGAAGGAAGATTTGAATATAAGCTTTTAGATAAAGAAAACTTTGGGGAGTGTCTAAATTTACTAAAAGAGTGGAGTATAAATAAGGAAGAACACAATGAATTTGATGAAGGTATGGATGATGAGTTAATAGGAATAAAAAAAATATTTGATAGCTATGACATACTAAAAGATAGAGTAAAAATAGCTGGTATATATGTAGATGGAAAGTTAGAGGCATTTACAATAGGAGAACTTTTAAATAAAAACATGGCACTAGTTCATATAGAAAAAGCGAATCCAGATATAAGAGGCTTATATCCTTATATAAATCAACAATTTATAGTAAATGAATTTCCAGATGTAGAATTTGTAAATAGAGAAGAAGATATGGGTATAGAAGGCCTTAGAAAAGCTAAATTATCATATCACCCATGTAAATTTGTTGAAAAGTATACTGTTAGGGAGAAATAATATGAATATAAGATATGCCAAAGACAATGATATAGATAGTATAAAAGATATATGGAATTATTGTTTTAATGATGAAGAAGGTTTCGTAGATTACTACTTTAATTATAAATATAAAAATTATAATACAGTTGTCATAGAAGAAGATGAAAATATAGTTTCTTCTCTTCAACTAAATCAATATAAGTTAAAATTAAATAGCAAAATATACGATACATCATATGTTGTAGGAGTATCAACATTCCCAGAAGCAAGAGGGATGGGATATATGAAAAATATCATGGAATTTTCTCTTAATGAAATGTACAATAAAGGTCAATTTGTATCTATATTAATGCCTATTGATTATAGATTATATAGAAAATATGGATATGAACAATGTTACGATCAGATAGAATACAACTTAGATGTAGAAGAATTAAAGAACTTTAAAATAAAAGGAAAGATGATAAAAGCAAAGGATTCTAACATTAAAGATTTAATAAATATAAGTAATTCTTTTCTTAAGGATACAAATGGAAATATAGAAAGAGATCAAGCATACTATGAAAACTTATTTAAAGAAGTAAAAAGTGAAAATGGTCATATATATATTCATGAAGATGAAAAAGCAAAAGGATATATAATATATTTTTTAAATGGAGATAATATGTTTGTAAGAGAAATATATTATAAAAATATAGATTCTCTAAAAACTATGCTTAAGTTTATATATAATCATAATACGCAATGTAAGAAAGTTACTATATCAGCTCCTATAAATGATAAGATAAGATTTATACTAGATAATCCTAAAACGTCAGACATAAAAATTAAGCCTTTTATGATGGGAAGAATAATAAATTTAAAAGGATATTTAGAAAGTTTAAATATAGAAAGTGACTTAAGCTTAAGTGCTAATATAGAAGTTGAAGATAAGTTTATAAAAGAAAATAATGGAATATTTAATATAAAATTAGAAAATAAAAAAATTTATGTTGAAAAAATACAATCTGAAGCTGATGTTAAATTTAACATAAACACAATAACTCAGTTAGGATTTTCATATATAGACATAGAAGATGCTTTAATTATAAATAATAATAAAGCTAGTGATAATGTTATAAAGCTGTTTAAAACTATATTTGATAAGAAAGATAATTATATAAATGAATATGTATAAAAGATGCTAAATTTTATATTAAATATATTTAATAGTATATAATAGATGGATTACTAAGGTTTAGATGGAATGAATTTGATAATAAAAAAATTACTTAGATATAAAAGCATAATCTTAGAATTATAGATAATATACCTATATCAGTGTGTAAATTGGGAAGATCTAATTATATAAAAGGAGCTGACTTTGTCAGCTCCTTTTTGATTTATATTGTTGTTTTATTAAATTTTATTCTTTGCTTATTTTAATTAAAGCTATATCCTCTTTATCTTGAGGCTGTGCATAAAAATATCCTTGTATAAATATATTATCACTATCTATATTTTTTATAATATCTACTTGCTCTTTATTTTCAACACCTTCTGCGATTATCTTAGTGCCAGATAATTTGCAAATTTTACTTAAAAATATTATAAGCTCATAATTAAAATTACCTTCTTTAATCTCATCTATAAAATATTTATCTATTTTAACAACATCAAAATCAAATTTAGATAATATATCTAGATTTGAATATTGAATACCAAAATCATCAGCAGCTATTTTTATATTTTTACTTTGCAAAAACTCCATTCCGCTTTTTATTTGTTTAAAGTCACCTGATTCTATATTTTCAACAATTTCAAAAACAATTTTTTTCGATTTAAAATCATTGTCATTATCAATTATATAATTAACTTTTTCTAAGAATTCTTTGCTCCTTATTTCATTGTATGATATATTTATAGAAATATAAAACTCCTCATTTTTTAAGTTTGTATTTAGCTTAAACCATTTATAATCTTCTAATACAGTTTTAAATATCCATATTGATAATTCTTCTGTCATATTACATTTTTCAATATCACTTATAAAAAAATAAGGAGAGATTATTTTTCCATCAGGGTTTATGTATCTAATTAAAGCTTCAAATCCTACAACTTTATCGTTTTTAGGATTAATTATAGGTTGATAATAAAGTTTATACCTATTTTTTGATAAGTTTTCCTTTATATTTTTTCTTAATTTATTTACCTTTATAGCTGGTATTATATGCTTTATCAATATAAATAAAACACATGTTGATGCTATAATAGATAAGGTTACTATTTCTTTTGAGTTTATACCTTTAAAAAAATAATTTAGATGTATTTTTTCCAATTCATTTTTTTCATGTTTAGTAGAGTTTTCTAGTGAGTTATCAATCTCTTCTATAATCCATTTACTATTTTTTGATGCTGTTATATATACAGGTCCTGGTGAAAATTCATAGATTTTTTTAAATCTACTTAATTTCTTTTGATTTACAGGAGCTATAATTGCTACTACAGATTTATCTTTTAGCATATCTATTATTTGATCTAAATTTTCTCCCCATACAAGTATTGGCTTTGTTCCTTTTCTTTTTAACTCATCCATTAACCATTTAGATTCATATTCACTTTTTATAAAAGCAACTTTCTTATTATTAAGAGATTTTATATCTTTATAATCTTTATTAACGTAAACTCCTAATAGTTCAGTACCTATAGTTTCTTTAGAATAAATAAGCTTATCTTTTCTTTCATTGGTGTAATGAAGTCCAATCATCATATCGATTTTATTTTCTTCTAAATCTTCAATTAAAGAAGGAATGTTACCTTTTACATATTTAACTTTTACTTTTTTATTTATAGGCAATTTTTTATTTATATTAAAAATAATCTTGTCTAAAATATCCTTGTAATAACCTTCTACTTTACCATTTGGTTTTATATTAAAATATGGATCTAAATCATACACTCCTACTTTTACAGTTCTATCTTTTTCATTGGCATATAAAGTATTGTAGCTTGATATAGTTATTAAAAATACTATAATTAAAATTAATATACTTTTAATTTTGTGTTTTCCCATAGTAAATAATCTCCTTTTGCCCTTAAAAATATAATTCATAAAGTAGTGACCATAAACTTGTATTTTACTTAATTTAACTATATAAAAATTCTTATATGCTTTACACCCATTTTAATTTACTCCATATTAAAAATTAATATCTATCAAGCCCTTTATATTTATTAAAATATATTTCTTACTAATCACCCTTTATTTACCTTATTTTACCTTATATTTATTTTAGCACTTTCATACAAAAATTTTCATATATTTTATTTATTTTGTAATTTAATTTCATATTTTAGTTATATTACAATAATATTGTCGATTTAAAAACTTTACTTGAAATTTCATTATTATAAATAAAAAATCACTGATAGATAGTTCAAAAATCATTTATCTATTTTTATTGAGAATGCTTGGTTTTAACCTATATTTTAGTATATTTTTTATGAGTACTAAATTTTATGTAATTTGAATCTATGTAAATATTAGAGGAAAGATGTATTTTCTTGGTTGAAGAATAGTCTGAAACTAACGGTAAGTAAATTAAGTATAAGTTAATTATAAGAAATTAGTTTATAAAATATAAAATTTGAATATAATCAAGATAAAAACCAGCAGGAGGAAAAATGAGAAGGCCGCTTCTTATAATATTTATATTAGTATTAATAGTGTCATACCCTATAACTAATATTTTTTGTGAAGATGTTTATGAAGATAAATCTAATATAAATTTAATAGGTATAGTTAAAGGGAAAAAAACAAAAGCGAAATACGATGAATATATAATAGATAAATTCTTAGTAAGAGATTATACCAAGAGAAAAAATATTATGGTTGGATTAAAAGTAAATGTAGATGGAAAATTTAATTCTCTAAATAGTATGAAGTTTGATGATTTTGATTATGGTAAGTACTTGAGAAGCAATGGATATGAAGGAGTAATAAATTTAAATGATTATAAAGTTATAGGTGAAAGTAAGATTTTTAAATATTTAGGAAGATTAAAAATATATATAAGAAGTACAACTAGATATTTATACAAAGTTAATTCTGATTTTATAAATTCTTTGATATTAGGTGAAAAATATGAAATGACTAGTGAGCAAAAAGAAGTTTTTTCAAGAACAGGAACAAGTCATATAATTGCTATATCAGGACTTCATACGGGGATTTTATGTGTTTTTATAGCAATTTTAATAGGCAAAATTAATAAATATTATAAATTAATAATACTTATATCTCTACTAACACTTTACTCTATGATGATTGATAAGTCACCATCTATAATTAGAGCTATATTTTTTACTGCTATATTATACTTATCCATATTTACTGATAGGAAGAAAGATGGTATAAGTACATTATCATTCATAGGCATATTTTTAGTAATAAATAACCCATATATTATATATAATATATGTTTCCAATTGTCTTTTCTTTCTACATTGTCTATAATATACTTTTACGGATATATAAATAAGAGCATCAATATGAGTTTAGTTTCAATAACTATAGCATCAAATATATTAACATTACCGATTATATATTATAATTTTAATGGAATACCAATAAGTTCAATAATTAGTAATATTATAATAGTTCCTTTTATAGGCATTATTATGTATATGAGTATTGTAAGTGTAATTTTATTTAATGTAAACATGGGTATTTCTAAGCTTATAGCGTATTTTAATAATATTATAATAGATAATATATATTATATATTAAATAAAATAAGTGAGTTGGATTTTTTGTATTTAGAGATTGTAAATCCAAATTTGATATATGTAATAATTTACTATGTTGTAGTTTTTTCATATATGATATATAAAGAAATGAAAGTTATGAAGGAGCAGGCAAATGAATTACAAGGATATTATAGGCAATATTAAAAATAGAAACTTTGAAAATGTATATCTTTTTTATGGAAAAGAATATTATTTAATAGAAAATGCAATAAAAGTATTTAAAGAAAGTTTAAGCGAAGGAATGCTTGATTTTAACTTAGATATAATAGATGGAAGGGAAACTGCTATAGATCAGGTTATAAGTTCTATAGAGACACTCCCTTTTATGGATGATAAAAAAATAGTAATAGTAAAAGATTTTGAATTATTAAAAGGTAAAAAGAAGAACTTTAGCGATAGTGATGAAAAGTATTTTATAGACCATATAGATAATATACCAGATACAACTGTTTTAGTATTTATAGTATATGGGGATATAGATAAAAGAAAGTCACTAGTAAAAAAGATAGATAAAAAAGGAATAGTATTTAATTGTGATAAATTATCTGATATGGACTTATTTAAATGGGTTAGAAAAAAATTTGAACTCAATAATGTAATAGTAGAGAACTCTGAGATAATGTATTTTATAGAACAAGAAGGATATAGGGATAAAAGTAGTGAAAAAACATTATCGGATTTAGAAAATGAAATAAATAAAATAAGTTCGTTTGTAGGAAAGGGAAATATTGTAAGTAGAGAAGTAATAGATAAACTTTCCCAAAAGAAGGTAGAAAATGATATATTTAAGTTAATAGATTATATAGGTGAAAAAAATTCATCTAATGCCATGAAAATATTAAACGATATGATAAATGAAGGTGAATCTGTTTTAGGGATATTTTCTATGATAGCAAGACAGTTTAAAGTAGTTGTACAATCAAGAAAATTACAAAGTGATGGGTACACATCAAAAGTAATAGCTGAAAAACTGAAAATTCATCCATTTGTAGCTACGAAAGCTATAAAACAAAGTAGAAACTTTTCAGATGAAATAATAATAGATATGTTAAATTATATATTAGAATGTGATTATAAGATAAAAAATGGGTTAATTAGGGATACATTAGCAGTAGAGATGCTTGTTAGTAAATATTGTAAAAGAGAATTTAATAATGTAATATAAATGAACTCTAAATAGGGTTCATTTTTTATTTCTATATAAAAAATTTAGATATATATTGGTGAAATTTTATAAGGTAATTTTGAATTTTGAGCAAAACAAAAAACCCTTGAAATAAATCAAGGGTTTAAATCTATACTTAAACGGTTAATTAAGCGTTCATTCCGTTTAACTTTTGAGCTAACTTAGCAACTTTTCTAGCTGCAGCGTTCTTGTGTATAGTTCCTTTTGAAGCTACTTGTTGTATCTTCTTTTGAGCGAATTGGAATCTTTGAGTAGCTTCCTCTCTGTTTCCTGCAGTAACAGCTTCTTCGAATCTTCTTATTGCAGTTTTAACTTGAGATTTTCTAGCTCTATTTAAAGCAGTTTTCTTTTCGATAACTTTTATTCTCTTCTTAGCTGATTTTATGTTTGCCACCGTGGTTCACCCCCTCGTTTACTTTATTATCTTATTCATCGTCAACATATTAGATTTTAACAGAAATAAATCTAAAAATCAAGGATAATTATTTATAAGTTTATAATATCTTTTTGTTTTGACTTTTTAGATTATAACCTATATAAAAATAATTTACAACATCCAAATTAAATATTCAAAGATTTATAAATTTAAACTTTTTAAATATGATTTGGTTTTAAAATACTAAAAACTGTCAACAATTATAAGTATCATTTAAATTACACCTGGAGGTTTAGTATGATTAATATAAGAACAGATTTAGCACTAGAAGCAAGTGAAGTAGTTCAGGAAAGTCAAGAACCAAAAGAAATACCTGGAGTTAAATTAGATAAAAAGGAATTAGACAATGCAACAGTAACAATAGTTGAGATTATAAATGAACAAGGCGCAGAAATAATGAATAAAGGAATAGGAAAATATGTAACCTTAGAAAGTAATCTAATGAAATTTGATGATGATGAATCAAGAGAAGAGGTTATAACATACTTAAAAGATGAACTTGTAGATATATTAGGTACTGACAAAACTAAAAAAACATTAGTTATAGGGTTAGGAAATTGGAATATAACATCAGATGCTTTAGGTCCTAAGTCAGTTTCTAAGACTTTAGTAACAAGACATATATTTAAAAATTATAATAAGGATTATGATGATGATTTTACAGAAGTATCAGCTCTAAGCCCTGGGGTAATGGGACTTACTGGTATAGAAACAAGTGAAACTGTAAAGTCATTAGTAGATAGAATAAAACCAGACAGAGTTATTGCAATAGATGCATTAGCATCTAGAAAAATGGAAAGAGTAAATCAAACTATTCAAATATCAACAGCAGGGATATCTCCTGGAGGGGGAGTCGGAAATAAAAGAAAAGCTTTAAATAAAGAATATCTAGGTATAGATGTTATAGCGATTGGAGTTCCAACAGTAGTAGATGCAGCAACATTAACTAGTGATGTATTAGATTTGGCAATAGACAATCTTATAAATCAATCAGAGAATGCAGATAATTTCTATAATATGTTAAAAAAGCTTAAAGAAGAAGAAAAGTATCATCTTATTAAAGAATCATTAGAACCATATGATAAAAATCTTATAGTTACACCAAAAGACATAGACGAAACAATAGAAAACCTATCTATAATAATAAGCGAGGGCTTAAATAGGTCTCTTCATCCGGGAAGGATAACCAAGTAAGGAGGAGAAAATATGTTTAATAAACGCATTAAGACATTTATCATGTCATGTGTGTTAATTTGTATTTTACCAACAGTCTCATATGCCATAAGTAAAGATGATTTTCTAAAATTCTTAGTGAACTCATCATATCCAGAGGCTAAAGAAGAAGTAAAAGAAGACGAAAAAAAAGAAAGTACTAGTAAAGATGAAGAATATATAGAGTTCTTTATAGGAGAAGAAAATATACCTACTATAAAGGAAGAAAATAATAGTGATGAAGAAGGAAGCAAAGAGACTTCAAATGAAGTAGCATTAAATTACACAAATAATATAAGAATAACAAGAGAAAAACCAACAATGATGATATATCATTCTCATGCATCCGAAAGTTATTCAGATTATCCAGAAAATAATTATAGATGTCAAGATAATAATAAGTCGATAGTATCTGTTGGGAGTCTTTTAACAGAAGAATTAAACAAAAAAGGATGGGGTGTAGTTCATAGTACAAAGTATCATGATTTCCCAGATTATAACTCATCTTATTCAAATAGTTTAAAAACTATAAATAGCATAATGAGTGAACATAACAGCATAGATATAGCCATTGATTTACATAGAGATGCTAGAACATTAGATACAAAGGCAAAAAAAGATAAAGAAACTAATAGAATGGTTGCCAATTATAATGGTGAAGAAGTAGCTAAGTTTTTATTTGTAGTTGGACAAAGAAATCCAAATGTAAAAGAAGTAAGAGCACTAGCTAATGATATTACAAATTTTGCAAAACAAAAGTACCCAGACTTAGTTTTACCAGTAATAGAAAAACCATATGGTAAATTTAATCAGTATGTAGCTGATAATCATATTCTTATAGAAGTAGGAAGTAATGGGACAACCTTAGAACAGGCTCAAAATAGTGTAAAATATATAGCTAATATACTAGATGAATATTTTAAAGAAAAGAAGTAGACTTGAAGTATGAGTAGAGTTGAAAGAAATATACAAAAAAAAATAAAAAAAAGAAAAAGAAAATTCATAAGTAAAGTACTGTTTATATTGATTATGACTGCAAACTTATTTATATGTATATTTACAATAAATCAAAGTGCCAAAAGTATGTTAGGTGAGGATACATATAATATAGAAGAAAATATTAAAGATTTACAAAAATTTATAGAAGATAAGTTAGGGATACTTTCAGATAACACTAAAAAACTAATCTCTCAACTTAATATATAGTAAAAAATAAGACTTATAGGCACTTAAGTCTTATTTTTTGTCCTTATTATTTACATAAATGCGGATATATTATAAAATAAAAGTTATGATAAATAAGAATAAAATTTTTAAGTATTAAAAAGGAGGAATAAAGGTGGACAGTAAACAAAGTAGAACTAGAAACTTTAGTATAATAGCGCATATAGACCATGGTAAGTCTACCTTAGCAGATAGATTAATACAAAAAACTGGACTTGTTAGTGAAAGAGAAATGAAAGATCAATTACTAGATAATATGGATCTTGAAAGAGAAAGAGGAATCACTATAAAGTTACAAAATATTAGATTAGTTTATAAGGCTAAGGATGGAAATGAATATTATTTAAATCTTATAGATACTCCAGGACATGTTGACTTTAACTATGAGGTTTCAAGAAGTTTAGCAGCTTGTGAAGGTGCATTATTAGTAGTAGATGCAGCACAAGGTGTTGAAGCTCAAACATTAGCTAATGTTTATTTAGCATTAGATCAAGACTTAGAAATACTACCAGTTATAAATAAGATAGATCTTCCAAGTGCTAGACCAGATGAAATAAAAACAGAAATAGAAGATATAATAGGACTTGATGCAAGTGATGCACCTTTAATATCAGCTAAAAGTGGTCTAAATATAGAAGATGTATTAGAAGCCATAGTAGAAAAAGTACCAGCACCACAAGGTGATAAAGATGCTCCTTTAAAAGCTTTAATATTTGACTCATATTACGATGCATATAAAGGTGTTGTAGCGTATGTTAGAGTTTATGAAGGAACTGTTAAAAAAGGTATGACTATAAAAATGATGAATACTAACAAAAAGTTTGAAGTAACTGAAGTTGGTGTTATGGCTCCTGGTCAAAGAGAACTTGATGAGTTAGCTGCAGGAGATGTTGGATACATAGCTGCAAGTATAAAAGATATAAGAAGTTGTCAAGTTGGTGATACAATAACAGATGCAAATAATCCAACTGATGAACCTATGCCAGGATATAAAAAAGCTACTCCAATGGTTTATTGTGGTATATACCCAGGTGAAGGTGAAAAGTACGAAAACGTAAGAGATGCATTAGAAAAGATGCAAATAAATGATGCAGCGCTAGAATTTGAGGCTGAAACTTCAGCTGCATTAGGATTTGGATTTAGATGTGGATTCTTAGGGCTACTTCATATGGAAATAATCCAAGAAAGATTAGAAAGAGAATATGACTTAAACTTAGTAACAACAGCACCATCTGTTATATACAGAGTCACTAAAAATGATGGGGAAGTTGTAATGATACAAAATCCAACAAACTTACCAGAACCATCAGAAATAAATATGATAGAAGAGCCAATCGTTAAAGGTGATATAATAGTCCCTAAAGATTATGTCGGTACTGTTATGGAGCTTTGTCAAGAAAGACGTGGAACAATGATAAATATGGAATACATAGATGAAAAGAGAGTTATGCTTCACTATGACTTACCACTAAATGAAGTTGTTTACGATTTCTTTGATGCATTAAAGTCTAGGACAAGAGGATATGGATCTTTAGATTATGAAATTAAGGGATACACTCCTTCTAAGCTTGTTAAGCTTGATATATTAATAAATAAAGAGCAAGTAGATGCACTTAGCTTTATAGTACATGAATCTCGTGCTTATCCAAGAGGTAAAGCTATGTGTGAAAAGCTAAAAAATGAAATACCAAGACATCAGTTTGCAGTTCCTATACAAGCAGCTGTTGGAAATAAAGTTGTTGCCAGAGAAACTATAAGTGCACTTAGAAAAGACGTTTTAGCTAAGTGTTATGGAGGAGATATATCTCGTAAGAAGAAACTTCTTGAAAAGCAAAAAGAAGGTAAGAAGCGTATGAGACAAATCGGATCTGTAGAAGTTCCTCAAAAGGCCTTTATGTCAGTATTAAAATTAGATGAATAATAATTAAAGTCAAAGGATTTTTCCTTTGACTTTTTTAATTATAAGTCATATTAACTAAAATATTGTGTAAAACCTGTCCTCGTATCTAAATTCTAATAATAGATAAAAACTTGGGAATACTAAAAAATGCAAAGTATACAAAATATCATAAATATAAATAGTACAAGGAGGATATATATGAGTGACAAGCTTAATAGTACTATAGGACTATCAGCAGCTCTTTCAACAGTTGTTGGTATGGTTATAGGGTCTGGAGTATTTTTTAAGCCTCAAGCAATATACACGGCAACTAATGGTGCACCAGGTCTTGGTATAATAGCATGGATATTAGGTGGTATTATAACTATTACAGCAGGATTAACTGCAGCTGAAATATCAGCAGCCATACCTAAAACTGGTGGAATGATGACTTATCTCAGTGAAATATATGGAGAAAAAATAGGATTCTTGACAGGATGGATGCAAACAGTATTATATTTTCCAGGTACTATTGCAGCGCTTGCAGTTATATTTTCGCAACAGGTATCAGAACTTATGGGGTATGGTCCGCAAAATATGGTAGTAGTTTTACCAGCATCTTTAGGAATAATAATATTTATAGCTTTGCTAAATACAGTAGGATCATCTTTTGGTGGATTTATACAAACTGTATCTACTATCTGTAAGTTATTACCTTTAATACTTATAATAATATTTGGATTTATAAAAGGAAATGGAAACCCAATATTAATACCATTAGTAGGAGGTGAAACTACTGTCATAGGATCTTTAGGACAAGTATTAATAGCTACACTATTTGCTTATGATGGTTGGATAAATGTTGGAGCTATAGCTGGTGAAATGAAAAGTCCAGAAAAAAATTTACCTCTAGCTATAGTTGGAGGTTTATCAATAGTTATGGCTGTATATATATTGATAAACTTAGCATATTTATGGGTAGCGCCAGCATCAGAACTTGCTACATCAGTAGCTCCAGCTGCACTTGTCGCACAAAAAATATTTGGAAATACGGGTGGAAAATTAATATCCATAGGTATACTAATATCAGTATTTGGTGCTCTAAATGGATATTTACTTACAGCACCTAGGGTACCATATGTACTTTCAAAAGAGGGATTATTACCAGGATCAAAAATATTTTCTAAGTTAAATAAAGGTGGTTCTCCATACAACTCTATTTGGTTAATAGCCGGTCTTGGATGTATATATGCTTTATCTGGACAATTTAACCTGTTAAGTGATCTAACTATATTTATAATATGGGTATTTTATATATTTACTTTCTATGGAGTAGTTAAGCTTAGAAAAGAAAAACCAGATATGGTAAGACCTTATAAGGTTCCATTATACCCAATTGTTCCTATTGTTGCTATACTAGGTGGACTTTTTGTTATAATAAATCAATTAATAACAATGACTTTAGTTTCATTAGGAGAAATAATAGTTACACTTATTGGTTTACTAGTATATTCTTATAAAATTAAATCTAGATAAGTAAAAGGCATCTTTACATTTAGGTGCCTTTTATCTATTTTAAATTAATAAAGCATTTTTAAATAGATAACAACTATCACATATATATTGTTATAATATAGTAAAATATATTTAATAATGTAAGCAATATATGAATAGGAGAAAAATAAATGTTAGGATTATATATACATATTCCATTTTGTGTGAGTAAGTGTAACTACTGTGACTTTAATTCATACAAATTAGATGTAAACTTAAAGAAAAGATACATAGATGATTTAAAAAAGGAAATGGAACTTTATAAGAAAGATATAGAAAAAGAAAATTATGAAAAAGAAATATGTAGTATATTTTTAGGGGGAGGAACTCCAAGCATACTAACATCTAATGAAATTGAAGAAATATTTAATAATATTTATAAGAACTTCAATATAAAGGATAATGCTGAAGTAACTATGGAGTGCAATCCAGGAACATTAACAAGAGAAAAATTAGAAACTATGAAAAAGTGTGGAGTAAACAGATTAAGTATAGGTCTTCAGGCAGTACAAAATAATAAACTAAAGGAAATAGGAAGAATCCATACATATGAAGAGTTTGAGAAAAATTATAAAGAAGCTTTAGATGTTGGTTTTGATAATATAAATGTAGATTTAATGTATGCACTTCCAAATCATAACATTGATGAATGGAAAGAAAGCTTAGAAAAAATTATTTCATTAAACCCATCACATATATCAGCGTATTCACTTATATTAGAAGAGGGCACAAAGTTATATGATATGTATGAAGACAATGAATTTGAACTTATAGATGAAGATACAGATATAAATATGTATAATCACACAATAAATTACCTAAAACAAAATGGGTACAATCAATATGAAATATCAAACTATTCAAAGCCAGGTTTTGAGTGTAAGCATAATATACTATACTGGAAGTGTTATCATTATATAGGGTTAGGTGCAGGGGCATCTGGATATCTAGGAAATAGTAGATATAATAATGTAGAAAATCTAGATGAGTATCATAATATGATAGAAAAAAATGAAAAACCTATAAGTAATTTAGAAAATTTAAGTATAGAAGATAAAATACAAGAAAAAATATTTATGGGACTTAGAATGAATGAAGGGATATATTTTGAAGACTTTAAAAAAGAATTTAATATAGAATTCAAAAATAAATATAATAAGCAAATTGAGGATTTGAAAAATAAAAACTTAATAAAAGAAAGTAAATTAGGTATTAATCTTACTCAAAAAGGACGAGAAATATCAAATTCTGTATTTGTTGAATTTATAAATTAATTAGAAAGTGTTGACAAGAATAAAATAAAATGATATATAATATATATAATCTTTTTAGCACTCGAAAGTAGTGAGTGCTAACAGCGAGGAGTGAAGGTGATGGAATTAAATGAAAGAAAATTAAAGATCCTCAAAGCTATAGTTAAAGATTATATAGAAACAGCTGAGGCTGTAGGCTCACGAACTATATCAAAAAAACATGACTTAGGTGTAAGTGCTGCTACTATAAGGAATGAAATGGCTGACCTTGAAGAATTAGGATATTTAATCCAGCCACATACCTCGGCAGGCAGAGTTCCATCTGAGAAAGGATACAAGCTTTATGTAGATTCTCTTATGAGTCAAAGTGAACTTAGTGATGAAGAGAAAATTTTAATAGAGAGTTGTATAAATAAAAATGTTAATGATATAAGAGATTTAATTCATGAGACTTCTAAGCTATTGTCAGAAATTACTAATTATACAACTGTAGCTGTTACTAAAAACTTAGTTAATCAAAGTGTTATAAAACACATACAGTTAGTTAGTATGAGTGATAACAACATTTTATTAATAGTTGTTACAGATAAAGGTGATATAAAAAATGTAAATTTAGCTACTAACACTCATTTAGATCAATCAAAATTAAACATAATTTCTGACAATCTAACTAGAAAATTATCAGGAAAAAGTATAGTTGATTTAGATGAAAAACTTATAGCATTTATAAAATATGAAATAAGTGAACATGCAGTGTTAATAGATGAATTAATAGATGCACTAAATTTTGATGCCAATGATGATACATCAATTTCACTAAGTGGAGCAACTAATATATTCAACTATCCTGAATTTAATGATGTACTTAAGGCCAAGTCATTTTTACATATGCTAGAACATAAGGAAATGATATCTAGTATGGCTAAGTCAAAAGGTATACAGAAGGATAATGTTAATATAATCATTGGTAGTGATAATGATTTTGAGTTAGCGCAAGATTGTAGTATAGTTACAGCAACTTATAATATAAGTAGAGATCTAGTAGGGCGTATAAGTTTTATAGGGCCTACAAGAATGGACTATGCTAAGATTTATACAATTGTTAATTATATGAGTTTGATTTTTAACAAAAAATAGATTAAGGGGTGTAACATATTGCAAGAAAATAATTTAGAAAAAGAAAATGTAAAAGAAGAATTAGAAACTTCAAGTGAAATTGAAGAAACGACTGAGGAAGTTGTAGAAGACAATGTTACAGATATAAATGACAAATTAGAAGAAAATAAATTAAGAGAAGAATTAGAGGCTCTTAATGATAAGCATCAAAGACTTCAAGCAGAATATGCAAACTATAGAAGAAGAACAAATGAAGAAAAAGAAACTATAGGATTATTTGCAAATGAAAAAATACTAAACGATATAATACCTGTTATCGATAGTATGGAAAGAGCTTTAGAAGCTTGTGATGACAAAGAAGGAAGTATGTACCAAGGAATAGACTTAGTATATAAGCAACTTCAAGGAATACTTACAAAGTATGGAGTTGAAGCAATAGAAGCTGAAAATGCAGACTTTGATCCAAATTTACACTTAGCAGTAATGCAAGAAAGTGTTGATGGAGTTGAAGCAAATAAGGTTGTAATGGTACTTCAAAAAGGATACAAACTAGGAAATAAAGTATTAAGACCAAGTATGGTTAAAGTATCTTGCTAGTTTGATATAAATAGCAATAAAGTTTAAGAATTTAGCTAAAATATATCTTATGTTCTAGCAAAATTAGAACTTAGATATTTAAATATATAAAATAAATAATAACTAAATTCTATATAGAATAAAAATCATAAAAAATTATTTAGGAGGAATTTGGTCATGGGAAAAATAATAGGAATTGACTTAGGAACAACAAACTCTTGTGTAGCGGTATTAGAAGGTGGAGAACCACAAATAATAACTAATGCAGAAGGTATGAGAACTACTCCATCAGTAGTAGCATTTACTAAGGACGGAGATAGAATAGTAGGGGAGCCTGCAAAAAGACAAGCTGTTACAAATGCAGATAGAACTATAATATCAATAAAAACTCACATGGGAACAGATTACAAAGTTAATATAGATGGTAAAGATTATACACCACAAGAAATATCAGCTATAATCTTACAAAAATTAAAAGCAGATGCAGAAAGCTACTTAGGGCAACCTGTAACTGAAGCTGTTATAACAGTTCCAGCATACTTCACAGATGCTCAAAGACAAGCAACAAAAGATGCAGGTAGAATAGCAGGACTTGATGTTAAGAGAATAATAAATGAGCCAACTGCTGCTGCACTTGCTTATGGTATGGATAAGTTAGACCAAGATAAAAAAATATTAGTATTTGACTTAGGTGGAGGAACATTTGACGTTTCAGTTCTTGAAATAGGAGATGGAACTTTCGAAGTTTTAGCTACTGCTGGTAACAACAGATTAGGTGGAGATGACTTTGACCAAGTATTAATAGACTACTTAGCTGAAGAATTCAAAAAAGCTGAAGGTGTAGACTTAAGAAATGATAATATGGCTCTTCAAAGATTAAAAGAAGCTGCTGAAAAGGCTAAAAAAGAGTTATCATCAACAATGACAACTAACGTAAACTTACCTTTCATAACAGCTACTGCTGAGGGTCCAAAACACTTAACTATGGATATATCAAGAGCTAAGTTTGATGAGTTAACTGCTCATTTAGTAGAAAAAACTATGGAACCAACAAGAAGAGCATTACAAGATGCAGGTCTTTCAACTTCTGATATAGATGATGTATTATTAGTTGGTGGTTCTACAAGAATACCAGCTGTTCAAGAAGCTGTTAAGAAATTCATAGGAAAAGAACCACACAAAGGATTAAATCCAGACGAATGTGTTGCTGCAGGTGCTGCTATACAAGCAGGTGTATTATCTGGAGATGTTAATGATTTATTACTTCTAGATGTTACTCCATTATCATTAGGTATAGAAACTATGGGTAACGTAATGACTAAAATAATAGAAAGAAATACTACAATACCAACTAAGAAGTCACAAGTATTCTCAACTGCTGCTGATAACCAAACTGCTGTTGATATACATGTTCTTCAAGGTGAAAGAAGTATGTCATATGATAACACTACTTTAGGTAGATTCCAATTAACTGATATACCACCAGCTCCAAGAGGAATACCTCAAATAGAAGTTACTTTCGATATAGATGCTAACGGTATAGTTCACGTTACTGCTAAAGACTTAGGAACTGGAAAAGAGCAAAAAGTTACTATAACTTCTGGAACTAATTTAAGTGAAGAAGAAATAGAAAAGAAAGTTAAAGAAGCTGAAATGAATGCTGAAGCTGATAAGCAAAAGAAAGATAAAATAGAAGCATTAAACCAAGCTGATTCAACTATATACCAAACAGAAAAAACTTTAAATGAATTAGGTGACAAAGTAAGTGCTGAAGATAAGAGTGCTATAGAAGCTGCAATAGCTGAACTTAAGGCAGTTAAAGATAAAGAAGAGTCAACAGGTGAAGAAATAAGAAAAGCTATGGATGAAGTTATGAACAAATTCCATAAAGTTTCTGAAATGATGTATCAACAAGCACAAGCTGAGGCTGGGGCTCAAGGTGGAGAAGCTGGTCAAGGTGCTCAAGACGATAACGTTGTAGATGCTGACTTCACAGAAGTAAATGATGAAAAATAGGTTACGAAAATATATAGTTTAATATATAATAGAAAAGAGTATCTTTTCATAAGTAGATAGTTATATACTAATACTTAAAAATAATAATAGCTTGTAGTATGATATTCTACAAGCTATTATTTTGTAATAATAAAGGTGGTGACAAATAATGAGTGCTAAGAGAGATTATTATGAGGTGCTTGGTGTAGATAAAAGTGCCGATGCTCAAGCCCTTAAAAAAGCATATAGAAAACTTGCTATGAAGTATCACCCAGATAGAAATCCTGGTGATAAAGAAGCAGAAGAAAAATTCAAGGAAATAAATGAAGCGTACGAAGTATTATCAGATGATAGTAAAAGACAAATGTACGATCAATTCGGACATGATGGTGTAAACGGTCAAGGAGGATTTGGTGGCCAAGGAGGATTTGGTGGTCAAGGATTCGGTGGATTTGAAGATATATTTGGTGACATGTTTGGTGATATATTCGGAGGTGGATTTAGCGGTGGTAGAGCCAGAAGAAGAGGTCCAGAACGTGGAGCAGATATAAAACAAAGTGTTAGTATAAGTTTTGAAGAATCTGCATTTGGAAAAAAAGTATCTGTAAAGATAAATAGAAGTGAAGAGTGCGAAGAATGCCATGGAAGTGGAGCTAAGCCAGGAACATCTAAGAAAACTTGTCCAACATGTAATGGTACTGGAGAAGTTAGAACTGTTCAAAGAACTCCATTTGGTAATATAGCATCAAGTAGACCTTGTAGTGCTTGTAATGGAGAAGGTGAAGTTATAGAATCACCATGTCCAAAGTGTCACGGTAAGGGATATAATAGAAAAGTTAAGACTATAGAAGTTGATATACCAGCAGGTATAGATGATGGACAAATGATAAAATTATCAGGTCAAGGTGAAGTTGGATCTAAAGGTGGACCAAGAGGAGATTTATATATAATAGTTAATGTTAAACCTCATCCATTATTTACAAGAGAAGGAACTGACATATACTTTGATATGCCAATAACATTTGTTCAAGCTGCATTAGGAGATGAAATAGAAGTTCCAACACTAGATGGAAAAGTTAAGTATACAATACCAGAAGGAACTCAAACTGGAACTGTATTTAGACTAAGAGAAAAAGGTATACCAAGACTTAGAGGTAACTCAAGAGGTGACCAATATGTTAAGGTTATAGTTGATACTCCTAAGAAATTAAATGAAAAGCAAAAAGAAATACTAAGAGAATTTGCTAAAGAATGTGGAGAAGATGTTCACGAAAAGAAAAAGACTTTTGGACAAAAAATAGAAGACATGTTTAAAAGAAAGTAATTTATAAACAAGTAAATATAACAAAAGATAAAAGAGACATAGTTTAAACTATGTCTCTTTTTTTTAAAAATGTACACATTTCATAATATAATTTAAAAAATTATAGAATAAAATTTACTCATT
Source organism: Romboutsia sp. BSD2780061687b_171204_C1 (assembly GCF_015560225.1). Lineage (NCBI taxonomy): Bacteria > Bacillati > Bacillota > Clostridia > Peptostreptococcales > Peptostreptococcaceae > Romboutsia > Romboutsia sp. BSD2780061687b_171204_C1. The sequence continues at coordinate 105,984 of NZ_JADMRK010000001.1, forward strand.
TTTTAATCTTTATAAATATATTCTCTTGTCATACTTATTTCATTATTAACACCTTTGCTCATTAAGATCTGATGTAGGTCTATAACTCCATTATTAAAACAAGCAGCACAAGAAGAAAGGTATAAGTCCCACATTCTTACGAATTCTTCATCAAACATATCCTCTACAACATCTCTTTGTTTATCAAAGTTTTTATACCACTCAACTAAAGTTTTAGTATAATGTCTTCTTAAACTTTCAACATCTAATGTATAAAAATTATATTTAGGAAGTAAGTCTATAATTTCACGTAGTGAAGGAATAACTCCACCTGGGAATATGTATTTTCTAATCCAAGCATCGCCAGGAGATTCAACTAAACCACTTATATAATGTAATAAGAATAACCCTTTAGGTTTTAATACACTATTTACATTTTTAAAGTATAAATCATAGTGTTCACGACCAACATGTTCTAACATACCAACACTTACAATTTTATCAAACATCATACCAGATGTTTCAAGATTTCTATAGTCCATAAGTTTTACTTGTAAATAGTCTTGAAGTCCTTCCTCTACTATTCTTTCATTAAATCTTTTATATTGTTCCTCACTTAGTGTAATACCAGTTCCTTTAATTTTATATTTCTTAGCGGCTTCTATAAGAAGATATCCCCAACCACATCCTATATCTAGTAAAGTTTCACCTTCTGATAGATCTAATTTTTTTAAAATATGATGTATTTTGTTCATTTGAGCTTGGTATAAAGTATCATCATCATTTTCGAAGTAAGCACAAGAATAACTTAAAGTATCGTCTAGCCAAAGGCTATAGAAATCATTTCCTATATCATAGTGAGAACAAACCTCTAATTTTTGATTCTTTTCATTTCCTGCTTTATGGAATAGTTTTGATAATTTTGCAAAGTTAGTATGAAAATGTTCTTTTTGACAGCTAAATAAAGCATCTAAGACTAGTAGTAAATCACCATCAATATCAATATCTTTTTTCATGTATGCTTCCCCTAAAGCCAACGATGTACTATTTAATAAATTTTTTTTACTAATTGGCTTATTAAAGTAAACCTTAAACTTAGGCTCATCTTGCCCAATTAAGAATTCTTCTCCATCCCAAAGTTTTACCTCAAATGTACTTGAGTCAAGTTTTGAAAGAAATTCTTTTATAAATATTTTGTCTATGCTGTTCATAATAATTTTTCACCTCTATAAAAACCATACCCCAAAATTACCCTATGAAAACAAAATATTATATAAAAAATAGAAATATATTTAAATACATTCCTATTTTTTTAATTTTATATAGATATTATCGCTAATGTTTGAAGTTGGGTAAATATACCCTGAGAAAGGTCTGAGATAGTTTTTTTATTCATATCCATCTCCTTTAAAGCCAGGAATGTTATGAATGCATTTAATAAAACTTTTTCATAAATATAAAAGTATGTATATTTATCGTTTAAATACTCTTTATTTCTTATAGATTCATTTATAAGATTAAGTTCATCAACTGTAGCATGAGTTACTGCCATAACAGTAGTTGAATCTATATTTTCATCTTTTACTGATTTAAATTTTTGAAGTGAGAAAGTATTTAAATCTACTAAAACTTTATGTATATCTTTAAAATTTTTGTCTTTTAATTCATCCTTAGTTTTTATTAACAAAATATTAGAACGGTTTGTTATATCATCTATTTTTTCCTTATAAAATCCAAGTAGTGAATTTAATTTTATATTGTCTTCTATTTCTTTATTACCATCTTTAAGTTGCAAATTCTTATATTTATCTGATACTTTTTGTATATCTTTAAATAACTTTAATCTCTCAAATCTTTCCATAATAAACCCCCTTAAGTTGTTATTATATATACTATATAGTATAAATCATTGGAAATATATAATAAAGAAAATGTTTTTTTAGATTGTATTTTCAATTGAAAAGGAATTTATTTTTAGAAAAAAATAAATAATTTAAATTTTGGTAAAAAAATTAATAATATAAGATAGAATTAAATTAAGGTAGCATTTATAATATAATTAAGTTAAAAAATTACCATGTTATAATTAGATTTACTAAGGAGGAGAAGCATGTATTTTGTAGGAGTGGATATTGGAGGAACAGGAATACAAGCAGGGATAGTTAATGAAAATGGTGAAATACTTTTTAGAAAAGAGTGTAAGACTAATTCTTTAGATGGATTTGAAAATGTTATGAATGATATAGAATATTTAGTGAGGGGATTACTAAAAGAAAATAATTTAGATATGAGAGATATAAAGTCTATAGGATTTGGTGTACCAGGTTTTATAAATAAACAAGGTATGGCAACTGCTGTAAACTTAGGTTGGAAAGACGTTAATTTTATAGAGTCTTTAAAAAATAAATTTAATGAGATTGATGTATATGCTGAAAACGATGCAACAGTTGCAGCATTAGCAGAAGCTAAATCAGGTAGTATGAAAGGAAAAAATTGTGCTGTTATGTATACACTAGGAACTGGTGTAGGCGGTGGAATAATAATAAACGGTAAAGCATTTTCAGGTGCACATGGTATGGGATCTGAACTAGGACATGTTATCATAGGTGAGAATTACTTTGACTGTAATTGTGGAAATAACGGGTGTTTAGAAACCTTTTGCTCGGCAACAGCCATAATAAAGTATGCACAAAGGCTAATAAATGAAGGAAGAGCAAGTATAATATTAGATATGGCAAATGGTAATGCAGAAGATATAAATGCTAAAATAGTGTTTGATGCTTATAGAGAAAATGATGAAGTGGCAGTAGAAACTATAAATAGATTTAAACTTTACTTATCTAAGGCAATAGCTAATATGGTAAGTACATTAGACCCAGATATAATATCACTAGGTGGAGGAGTGTCAGGAGCTAGTGACATTATACTTCCTGGATTAAAAGAATTAGTAAGAGAGCAGCTTGTATTCAAAAACAATGAATTTGCAGACATAGTATGTGCAAATTTAGGAGCCGATGCGGGTATAATAGGAGCAGCATTTTTAAGTTAAAAATAAACATAACTATCTAAAAATAAATCTTAAGAAAAAATATTCTTAAGATTTATTTTTATGTAAATTTTTAAAGGCAATACTTAGGACATAGTGTTTTTAAATTTTTATTTAGAGCTAACATTAAAATAAAGTGATTATACTTTTATTATAAAAACTTTTGCAAAAGGTTTATATCCCAAAATAAATACATAATTAGTAGATAAAATTTGAACAAATATTAAATTTATATAAGATGTCCTAAAAATGACACAATAACGACATAATTGTTCGTAAATTTCGACAATAAAACAAAATAAATGTGTGTTATAATATCAATAGTTAAATGACAAAATTTGGGGGAATAATATGAAAAAATTGAAAAAAAGTATAGCTATAATATTAAGTTCTATAATGATACTAGGAATAACAGGATGTAGTGGAACAAAAACTGAAAAAACTGAAAGTGATGTAAAGTCATCAAGTAAAACTAATTCACATTATCCAGTTACTATAACAACTCATAATTATAAAAAAGAACCAGTAGAAATAACTTTTGAAAAAGAGCCAGAAAATGTTGTTGCTATATATCAAAACTCAATAGAAACTATGTTAGCATTAGGGTTAGAGGATAAAATAAAATTAGCAGCAGGACTTGATCATGAAGTTAAAGATGAATATAAAAAAGCTTTCTCTAAAATAAATTATTCAGACCAATTTGCGCCAGATAAAGAAACTGTATTAATGGAGCAACCAGACTTTATATTATCTTGGCACTCTTTATTTGATGACAAGAAGTTAGGTGATGTTGATTATTGGCACAAAAATGGTATAAATACATATATGGCTCTAAATAGTGGAGTGGCTGAAGAAAGAACCGTTGAAAATGAAATTACAGATATACTAAACCTAGGAAAAATATTTAATGTAGAAGATAAAGCTGAGAAAATAACTGATGAAATAAATACAAAGATAGGTGAAGCATCTAAAAATGTTAAAGGCCAAAAAGAACAAACAACTTTAATAATAGAGTATATGGATGGTAAGATATATACTTATGGGGCAAAAACTTTAGGTGGAGATATGGTAACTAGATTAGGTGGTAAAGTATTAAATCCTGAAGGTGGAAATATTGGAGAAGAAGATTTAATAAAATTAAATCCAGATTCAATATTTGTCGTTTACATGAACAGAGGAGATGAAAAAGCAGGGCAAGAAGAAGTTGATAAAATACTAAAAAATCATGCTCTTTCAAGCTTAAAAGCAGTAAAAAATAATAGAGTTAACCCTATACCACTAGGAGATATGTATTGCAGTGGGATAAGGACAATAGATGGAATAAATGTATTTGCAAAAGGATTATATCCAAACTTAAATAAGTAGGAGCAACTTTATGGAGAATAGAATGAATCTATCATCAAGTAAGAAAAAATTATTTAAGGAGACACCTATATATATAGGTGTTTCTGTTGTATTATTAGTATTATTATTTTTATCGATAGGATTTGCTGTAACAATCGGTTCAGTAGATATAAGCATTCGAGAAGTTTACACTATTATAATAAATAAGATATTTAATTTAAGTCAAAATGAAGTAATATCAAATGGCGCAGTTCATGATGTAGTATGGCTTATAAGATTACCAAGAATAGTTCTTGCTATTGCAGTTGGAATAGGTTTATCTGTAGTTGGAATAGTTATGCAAGCTATAGTAAAAAACCCATTAGCAGACCCATATATATTAGGAGTATCATCAGGAGCATCACTAGGTGCAACATTAGCCATAATGTTAGGAGTTGGAAGTGTATTTGGTGGAAACTATATTGGGATTGCAGGGTTTATAGGAGCATTTGCAGTATCTATATCAGTCTTAATTATATCTAATATAGGAGGAAGAGCAAACTCTGTAAAATTATTATTAGCAGGTATGGCACTTAGTTCTGTATGTAGTGCATTTTCTAGTTTTATAATTTATATCACAGATGACGCACAAGGTGTGCAAAAGATAACTTTTTGGCTTATGGGAAGCCTAGCTGGTGCTAAATGGGAACAAATAGTATTTATACTTCCTTCTATATTAATTGGGTTAGTATTTTTCGCTACTCAATCTAGAATTTTAAACTTAATGTTACTTGGGGATGAAGTTGCAGTTACGCTAGGAACTGATCTTCATAAATATAGACATTTATACCTTATTATAACCTCTCTTATGATAGGACTATTAGTTTATTCATCTGGAATGATAGGATTTGTAGGTCTTATTATACCTCATATAGTTAGAATGATATTTGGTACAGATCATAAAAAATTAATTCCAGTAGCTTCTATATTAGGTGCAATATTTTTGATATGGGCAGATGTATTATCAAGAAGTATAATAAAAGGAACGGAAATACCTATAGGAATTCTTATATCTATTATAGGCTCACCTTGTTTTGTTTGGTTAATGATTAGAAAGACTTATGGTTTTGGAGGTAAAAGTTAATGAACATAAAAACAGAAGGTGTAAAACTAAGTATTGGTAACAAAAACATATTAAAAGGAATAGATATAAATGTTGAAAATAAAGAATTTGTTGGAATAATAGGTCCAAATGGGAGTGGAAAATCCACTCTCTTAAAATGTATTTACAGAAATTTAAAGCCATCTAGCGGAGTTATTATGTTAGGTGATGAAAACCTATCAACTATACCTATTAAGGAGAGTGCTAAGAAACTAGCTGTATTATCTCAACATAACTATTATGATTTTGATTTTAAGGTGTATGATATTGTTCTTATGGGAAGATCACCTCATAAAAAGATAATGGAGAGAGATTCTAAAGAGGACTTTGAGATTGTTGATGCTGCTTTAGAAAAAGTAGGTATGACAGATTTTAAGGAAAGAAGTTTTAATACTTTATCAGGAGGAGAACAACAGAGGATAATACTAGCAAGAGCACTTGCTCAACAAACGGATTGTTTAGTATTAGATGAACCTACAAATCATTTAGACATCAAGCATCAATTACAATTAATGAGTATTGTAAAAGGGTTAAATATAGAAGTAATAGCTGCAATACATGATTTAAATATTGCATTAATGTACTGTGATAAAATATATGTTTTAAAGGATGGAGAAATTATAGCATATGGGACTCCTAGTGAGGTTATGACTAAAGAACTTATAAAAGAAGTCTACGAAGTTGATGCTATAATTAACAAGGATGAAAATGGTAAATTAGTGAGTATTTCTTATAATATATATAAGTAGGTAAATAAATAATATATAAATAAAGTAGTAGTTTTAATAGGATTTAAAACTACTACTTTTATATTTGAAGATATTGTTTAATTATTGTACAAAAGTCAAAAAATTCGTTCTTTATAGTTTACTTATACTTTAAAAATAACTTAATAGACTTAAATTATAAAATTTATATTAAATATAAAAAATAAATATATTTTACAGGTTTCATTTTAAATAGAAGAAAAAATTGAAAAAAATAATAAAAAATAAGGTGGATATCTTGAAATAACTAGGTTTTATAAATTAATTTACATGGATATCTATAAACTTATTTTAGTATTAAATATTAGTATAAATTAACAGATAAAATAACACTGATATAAGACTTTAAATCATATAATATCGTTAATTTTTTATTAAATATTTTATCATTAGATGATTTTATACATGAATATTTTTTATAAGTTGTTAAGAGTAAATTATTATCAACTAAGAATGGTAAAAGCTAAAAAAGCAAAAGTTACAGCTTAATTTGACTATAAATTTAATATATAAATTTAATGTTTTTAATAAAATTTATATATGAATATAAAAATAAAAAATGAAGCTAATATTGTAACTATTTTTTACTAATTACTAGTAAAAATAATAGTTAGTAAGTATGATTAAAATAGCTATTTAGGCAAAAATTTATGCTTAAATAGCTATTTTTTAAAAAAAATTTTTTAAAATTTTTTAGCAAAATCTAATGTTTAAGAAACGTTGGAACTTCAATAGATTAAGACTGTTACAATTTGTAACTAATTTGTTACCCTTTTTTAATTTTTGCCTAAAATGGTGTTTACAAATCCTAAAAAGTGTATTAAGATTAATAACAAGTTAAGAAAAGTTACAAAAAAGTAACAAACAAAAGAATATGAATTAAAAAATATGAGATAGTTAATAATATATAATTTTACTTATTAGGAGGTTTTTATGAGTTTGAAAAAGAGAATGAATAAATCAACGATATTGGCATTAGGATTAGTAATAGGTGGGATGTACGCATCAGCTGGGAATATATATGCAGATAACAAAGTGGAAGTAAATTCAGATAAAAAACAAGAAATGAAAATAGAAAACAATGAAATAGTAGTTGCAGATATATTAAATATAAGAAAAGGACCATCTGAAGATGAAGACAAAATAGGTGCTTTAAAAGAAGGTTCTGTCGTAGAAGTATTAGAAACTAAAGATGGATGGGATAAGATAAAACTTTCTGATGGAAAAGAAGGTTGGGTAAGTGGTGAATTTACAGTTAAAGAAAAAGCTAAGGTAAATGTAGATGAATTAAACTTAAGAAAAGGACCATCTACAGATGAAGAAAAGTTAGAAACATTAAAGAATAATACTGTTGTTGAAGTGTTAAAAACAGCAGAGATTAAAGATGAAAATAAAGATACAAAAGAAGTATGGCACCAAGTTAAGTTAGTAGAAGATGAAGCTACAAAATCAGAAAAAGAAGCTTCAAATGATGATAAAAAAGAAGAAAAAACTGGTTGGGTTTCTGCTGAATATGTATTAACAGAATCTCAAGAAAGAAAGCAAAAAGAAGAAGAGGCTAAAAGACAACAAGAATTAGCTCAAATGCAACAATTAGAAAGAGTAGAAAAAGTAAATAATGTAGTATCAAATACTACGTCAGATAGTCCAAAGACTTCAGCAAGTAAATCTAATGTAGTTGAGAAAAAAGAGCCAGTTAAGGAAGAGAAAGCTACATCAAACACTAAAGGGCGTAAACTTACTGTAAATGCAAGTGCTTATTCAGGACATAGCATAACAGCTACAGGAACTACTCCTAAGTGGGGAACAATAGCAGTAGATCCATCTGTTATACCTTATGGAACTAAAGTTTATATACCTATGTTTGACAAAGTATTCGTTGCAGAAGACTGTGGTGGAGCTATAAAAGGTAATAAGATAGATATATTCATGGGTAGTGAGCAACAATGTACAAACTTTGGTAGACAAAATATAGAAATACAAATATTAGGATAAATATAAATTGAAAAAGCCAAGATTAAATTAATTTAATCTTGGCTTTTGTTTAAATAAAATTTTATAAGTAATTATATATAGACGAGATATAGTAAATCTATTATAGAATGAAAAAATAAGGAGGTACTATATTGATTATCCGATGTTTTGTTATCAATGTGAACAAACATCAGGAAGTAAGGGATGTACTAAAGTTGGAGTATGTGGAAAGACTTCAGAAATAGCAGCACTTCAAGACGTCCTAATGTGCTTCAATACTTAGTAGATACATTTAATATAAGACATATAAGTACGCCAGATAATGACTTAGCAACATTTTTAGGTGTTTTGAAAAAAATAGAAATATAATATATGATTAAACTTAAACAAAAGCCTTCTTTTAAAATATTAAAAAAAAAGGCTTTTATTTTTATTTAGGAAGGTTATATTAGTTATTTGTTTTATTAATTAATGCAAAAATGTATATCCTACTAATTATATATTAGATAAAAGTAGTTTATAAATTAAAAATATAGTAATATAAAGATGACAATATTTTTTTACATATAAAGATTTTAATTTTATAAATCTCTATTGATATTTATTTTAATTTAAATATAGAAACATAGGGGGAGTAAATATGAGCTTTACATTAGCCATTTGCGATGATGATGTATTAAATATAGGAATATTAGAAAAGCATATAGATAAAATTTTAAAAGATGAGAGTATAGAATATAATTTGCTTAAATACTCTTGTAAAGAAGAATTATTAAATGACTATCCTAAAAATTTAGATATATTATTTTTAGACATTAAAATTAACGGAATAAGCAGCGCGGATATAGCCAGAAAAATAAGGGAAATTGATAAGAATGTAGAGGTAATGTTTACTACGCCAGCAGATTATATTTTTGAAACAAGAGCTTATAGATGCTTAGCTAAGCCTTTAAAGTATGAGGAAATAAGACTTCAGCTTAGAAAGTCTATAAAAGAATATTTAGAAAAACATAGTATAATATCCATACAATCTAGGAAAAAAACTTTAGTATTGCCAGTTAGAGATATACTTTATGCTGAGGTTAGGAAAAAAGAAGTTACAATATATACAGAAGAAAAAACTTATACTATCGAAGCTAGTATGAGAAGATTAGAAGGAAAAGTTTTAGGTTATAACTTTTACAGATGTCATCATAGTTATTTAGTAAATTTAAAGAAAATCCAAGAACTAAGGGAAAAATCTATAATTATAGGAGGATTTGAAATACCTATAAGTAGATCTAAGAATAAAGAACTTAAGATAAGATTAGATAATTTATTTGGAAATTGTTCATGCTAAATAGTATTTGATAAGCATATCTATAGGTAAATTTATTATTAATATATAAATCTAAATTATACTTTAAAATTGCTATTTACATAAAATTATTGAAAATGAAAAGGAAATAAATTGATTTTGATTTTGATTAGGATTATCATATATTTGGTGGGATTTATATGTAAACAACATCGAGATGATTATAAAAAGTATAGAGAAATTATTTATATTATATAAATTTAGATATTTAGTGAAAAATAAAAAACTTTGAATTAAATAAATAATTATGTGTGTAGAGTTGGGGAAATAAATTTTTTAATAATACATATAAGGTAGATTAATAATATCGAAAAAATACTAATAAATATTAAAGTGTGGGAGAGTATTTTATGAATCTAGCAATTTTGTTTGTAATTTATATGGGGTGTTTTATAATGTGTTTATATATGAGTAATAAATATCAATAAATAAGGGGCAGTATATTATAGTTAAATATCATAGTAGTTAAAAGGGAATAGATAAAATTATATTATTAGAAAGTTTGAAAAAAGCTAAATTAAGTTATATACCACTTCAGGGTAATTTTTTTGAAGTGGTATTTTAATTTTAACATATAAAAGGATTAAAAAATATAGTATAATAATTAAAAATAAGAAATCTAATGTAAAAAATTACGAGGAATTAGAATGGATAGCAACAACACAAGCATGAGTGTATTTAATGTTAAATCAATGTTAAAGCGAATGAAGGGGATATTGTTAATAACATTAATAAGTATAATATTTATAACCAAAGTAGAAATGAATCTGTATGAAGAATCTAAAAGAAGTATAGCAGAGTTTAATAGGCAGGTTTCGAATAAAGTATCTATAGATATATACAATGGAATGGAGAAATTAGATTATATAAATAAATATATAAACGAAGATATGAAAAAATACAAAGATAAGTATAATGAAGACATATTTTTAAAAAATATAAATAGAATTAGTAGTGGAAGTTTATTTAAGTACATAGGCATAGTGGGTATGGATGGTTACATAAATATAGGTGATAATGATAAAAAGGTATATGTAGGGGATAGAGAGTATTTTAAAAAAGCCATATCTGGGGGGAACCATGTAAGTAAACTTATAGAAAATAGATTAGAATATGAACTAGGTACAGTATATTCAAGACCATTAATTATAAATGGAAAAATCAAAGGAGCAATTGTAGGGATTGAACCTAAGGAGATATTAGATAAAAATTTGGTAAATAATACATTTTCAGATAAAGTAAAGGTATATATTGTTACTTCTAATGGGAACATAGTGTTAGGGTCTAAAGAAAATTTAGGCATGTATAGAGATATAATATTAAAATTAATCAATGAAAAAGGAAATAATGGTATAGATAGTTTTGATGAACATGGGGAAAAAAATGTAATTGCTTATAATAAGGTAAAAAACAGTAACAATTGGTATGCTATATCTATAGTTCCTATAGCAAAAGTATTTACAGGAACACATAGTACAATAAAATTATCTTTATTTACAATTATATTGTCATTATTCTTATACGTAATTATTGGTACTTATGAAGATATAAAAAATAAAAAAGAATTAGAAGAAGCTAGTTATGTAGATTCCTTAACTAATCTTAGAAATTTGTTAAAGTTTAAATTAGATGCAAAAAAGATAATATTAAATAGGGCTAAGGATTATGTTTGTGTAATAGTGGCATTTGATATAAAGAATTTCAAAGCTATAAATGAATTATTTGGCTATGATAAGGGAGATAAGGTATTGAAGATGATAGCTGATAATATAAGAAGTATAGAGTTTGAAAATATTAGTGCAAGAATAGGGGAAGATATATTCACACTATTATTCAAAATAGAGGACGATGAAGACTTTGAAAAAAAAATCGAGTATATAAATAAGCATGTTACAAAGCAACGTTATATTAATAAAAAATTAGAATTAAATACCCATATAGGTGTATTTAAGATGAAAAAGGAATGTATTGAAATTGATAAGGCTTTAGATAATGCAAATAAGTCTAGGATAGAATCAAAAAAAGTAGGAGATAAATTATACTATTTATATAATGATGAACTAGAGTATAAGATACAACAAAAGCTGATAGTAGAAAGGGATTTAAAAAGATCTTTAAAAAATGAAGAATTTGAAATATTATATCAACCTAAGGTAGATATTAATAGTGAAAAGATAGTATCTGCAGAAGCTTTAATAAGGTGGAAACATAAAGATGTAGGATATATATCACCAAATATATTTATACCAATAGCTGAGAAAAATGGAGATATAAATCTTATAGGAAGATGGGTTATAAAAGAAGTTTGCAAAGAAATAAAAAAATGCGAAGTAAATAAAGATAATATAGTTCCTATTGCTATAAATTTATCGAGGGTAGAGCTTTATCAAAATAATCTAATAGATTATATAAGAAATACTATGAAGAGATATGATATTTCACCAGAATACTTAGAATTTGAGATAACAGAAACTGCAGCCTTAAATGATATTGATTATATTAATAATAGAATAAGAGATATAAAAAGCCTAGGTATCAAGGTTTCTATGGATGATTTTGGAACAGGTTCTTCAAATCTAAGCAATTTAAAGAGACTTGATATAGATGTTTTAAAGATAGATAGGACTTTATCAATTGATATAGAAGAAGATGAAAAGACTAAGAGTTTATTAAAGGCTATTATTAATTTAGCCAAGGAGTATAACATCGATGTAGTTTGTGAAGGAATAGAAAGTAGAGAGCAAGTAGATATACTTAGGGAGTTTAGATGTGACATGGTACAAGGGTATGTTTATTATAGGCCATTAGATATATGTAAATTAAAAAAAATTTTAAAAGGAAATAAATAGCTATTTATATAAAAGAGTATTAATATATTGATACTCTTTTATTTTTTATGACAAATATAGTAGGCTCTTTTAGTTAAACACTTAGTGTTGCCAATTTAAACCAAAAAGAATGTATAATATTATTTAGATAGCTATTAAATAATAAAGGAGGTAAGTATGAAGCACGAGTGGAGAAAAAAAGAAAAGGAATATTACATACCAAAGCAAAAACCGCAGTTAATAGAAATACCAGAGTTTAAATTTTTTACTATAAAGGGGCGAAGTAATCCAAATAGTGAGGAATTTAGTGAAGCTATAGGAGTGTTATATTAATTAGCTTATACAGTTAGAATGATGCATAAAAGTGATAATATACCAGAAGGATATTTTGAATATACAGTATATCCTCTAGAAGGATTATGGGATTTAAAAGAAAATGGAAGAGGGCTAGAATATTTAGATAAAAATGAGCTAATATATACACTAATGATTAGACAACCTAGCTTTGTAAATGATGAAGTATTTAATAGAGCCATGGAAAAAGTAAAAAGGAAAAAGCCACATAGATTATTAGATAAGGTGAAATTTGAAAGTATTAAAGATAGTTTATCTGTACAAATGTTACATATTGGATTTTATGATGATGAGCCTATAACTTTTGAAATCATGCAAAAGTTTTGTGATGAAAATAATTTAAGATTAAGGACTAAAGTTCATAGAGAAATATATTTATCAGATTTTAGAAAGACTGAACCTGAAAAGTTAAAAACAGTGCTTAGATACAAAGTAGAGAGAATATAAAATACATATTTAAAAATAAAAAATAATTTAATAATATAAAATATAGGCATTTAGTTTAAAGCTAGATGCTTTTTGATTGCAATTAAATTACAAATTTAAGTTTAAAAAATTTTAAAATAAAATGAACCGTTTGTTCTATTAAAACATCTAATTAGTGTAAAGCAAAGAAATAGCGCTATAATTTGCAAGGAAAGGTAGGAAGTATATTGAATAAAAGTACATTTATAGAGAAAGTTCTTGAAGCTGAACATACTTTATATCATGTTTCTAAGTCAATCTTGATTTATGACCAAGATTGTGAGGATGCAGTTCAAGGAGCAATTTTAAAAGCTTATGATAAATTGAATACATTAAAAGAAGAGAAGTATTTTAAAACTTGGTTAATTAGAATACTTATAAATGAATGCTATAGTTTAAAACGTAGAGCAAGTAAAGTAGTACCTTATGAAGAATGCATTGAAGTCTACAATGATGATAAAAAAGACTATAGTGAACTATATTTGGCTATTTGTAAATTACCTCCACGAATTCGTATTACAATAGTTCTTTACTATATAGAAGGGTATTGCGTGGATGAAATTAAAGAAATTTTAAAAATACCTTCAGGAACTGTAAAAAGTAGATTATCAAAAGGAAGAAAGCTATTAAAAATAAAGTTAAAAAATATGGAGGTAATTTATGAATAAAAAAAATTTAAATAATATTTTTTTAGATACACCACAAAGTTTTAAAAATATGGTAAGAGATACTTTAGATAACTTACCAGAAAAAAGGGGGAATAGTGAAATGGAAGATAGAAAAGTGTATAAGAAGGTATCGGCTAAAAAAAGGATTATAGCCGCTTTAGTGGCAACTATGGCATTAGGGACAACTGTATTTGCAGCAGGGAAAATACTTTCTATAGTTGGACACTCTAGTAATATACCAATTTATACTGATATGCCAACAGATAAAGAAGTAAAAGAAGATTTTGGTTTTGAACCAAAGTTAGTAGATAAATTTAGTAATGGATATGTATTTGAAAATGGATACACTACAAATTATGAAGGTATCGATGAGGAAGGAAGTTCACTTGAGAAGTCAAAAACAATAGATTTTGTTTATAAAAATGGCAAGGATAAAATAAATCTTTCAATGCAAGAAGGAATATTAGGTGAAAAATCCAATAGAGAAACAGTGGTTGATACTTATAAAGGTATAGAGATATATTATAATGTATATAAAAATAAGCTTGTACCAGGTGATTATGAAATGACAGAACAAGATAAAAAAGATGAGTTATCTGGTAAATATGTGTTTAGCTATGGATCTAAAGAAATAGAGGTAAGTGAGGTTAAATATTTAAATTGGAAGCAAAATGGTATTTACTATAATTTCCTAGTTAGAGATGGCAATTTATCACAAGATGAATTAGTTAAAATGGCACATGAAGTTATAGATACTAAGTAGAGTTTAAGTTATAATTAAATATGATAATTTATACCTACAATATAATTATATTGTAGGTATAAGACGTTTAATATAAAACTAGGGGGAAATTAAATGCGCAAGAAAATAATTAATACTCTATTTATTATGGGATTTATTTTCTATTTATTGTTTATTTTGTGGAATATTTTGTTTAAATATGTATCTCCATTAGAGATATTCAGTAATGATAGGTTTTTTTCACAGACACTTAATATAATTCCATTTAATGATATATTTAAGGGTAAATTTAATAAAATGGATATATATGGGAATATAATTTTATTTATACCATTTGGGATATATATAAATATGATAATAAAGGATGTAAGGATATCTAAAAGTATATGTATAATAGTTATAATAAGTTTTATATTTGAAATTAGTCAATATATATTAGGTATAGGTGCTAGTGATATAACTGATATTATAACAAATACGATTGGTGGGATTATTGGAATAGGTATTTATACTATCATTAAAAGTATATTTAAATATGATAATAAAGTAAAAAGCTTTATAACTATCTGTAGTACTATAATTATGTTGATTGTATCTATTATATTAATAGGGATATTTATGTACAATTAGATTATAGTAAAAAATATAATAAGTAAAGCTAAGTGTTTAAATATAATATTTAAAGATATAGGTTGTATAGTCTGCTATGACTAAGATGCTTATATCTTTTTTATTTACTATATTTATTAAGCTAATAAAATCTTATTTGATTTAAGAGTAAGTTTAAAAGCTAAAGAAAATTATTGAAGTATTCTCTTAGTATTATATATAATATATATTAAGAAATATAGTTAGAATTATAATGATTAATTTGGGTATAAATTATTATAAAAAGTGAGAATATTAAATAACTTACAGATTCTTACTCAAAATAGGGATATTCATATCAAATTTTAAATAAATAGGAGAAATTAAAATGAGACCAACATATGAACAAGAAGTTAAAGCATTAGAAGAACATTTAAAAGGCTTATCTAAGGAAAAATTAGAAGAATTAGTTTATTTAGTTGACGAAAATACAGATGATAGAATGTGTATAGGTGGAGTTAATTTTTTTAAGGTTGATATTATAAGGATAGTGGAAGCACTTGAAACTAATACAGAATTGTAGGATAGTGTAAAAATGGAAGTGATTTAAAACTTCCTTTTTTATTTGTATTAAAAAATTTTAACTGGGAAAAGAGAGTATATAAGGACATTAAACTTAAAATGATATCATAAGCAATAAAATTTATTTTTATAGAAATTATGAAAAAGGACTATATCTAAGTAGTTATAGCCCTATATAAAATTTAATTAACCACTTAAATTAAATTTTAAGAATATACAATTATACTTCTAAATTCGTTTTATTGCTGATTAGTACAACCATTATTCAGCGATAATTATATTATGTTCTTGAGCTCTAAATTTTTCTACCAATTCTATATCAATGTTAGAATCAGTAATGATACAATCTATACTTTCAAGAGGGCAGACTGTTATAAGTGACACTTCATTAAATTTAGTACTATCAGATAAAACCACAACTTCTTTTGAACAATCTTTCATTTTATTATGTATAACAACTTCATCCATTCTTTGGTCTGTTATACCATTTTCTAAGGAAACGCCACATGTTGTTAAAAACATCATATCCAGATTTATTTTATCCAGTATAAGGGTAGCGAAATCAGAAACAAATGAATTTTCATCAGGGGTAAGTACTCCCCCTGTCGCAATTACAGTGAATCCTTTTTTATCAACTAGCTCATAAGCATTTATTAAAGAATTAGTAACTATTGTAAGGTTATTAAATTTTTTCTTTAGAACCTTAGCAAGCTCATAAGAGGTAGTCCCAGAATCTAGTCCAATTGATTGACCTTCTTTGACTAATTCAGCAGCTTTAAGGGCTATAGATTGTTTCATATCAGAATTTTGTGATTGACGAACTTTAAATGATATATATACATCATCATCATTATCATCAGGTTTTACATCAGATTTAGGAATAGCTCCTCCATGAACTCTATCTAAGTATCCTGCCTCATCAAGATATTTAAGATCTTTTCTTATAGTTTCAGAAGAGGCATTTAATTCTTTTTTTAAATCAGATGTTTTTACTATACCATCAAATTTTAGCTTATCTAAAATTATGGCATATCTTTCTTCAGCTATTATAAATACCACCTCCAGAATAAATTTAAAAATATTGACATCAAAAAATGTTGATTTAATTGGATAAAAACAATTTTAGATTGTATATTTTTGGTATTAATTATAAATTATATATCAAAAATTTATAAAAATCCACTTATTATAGAAAAAAGTAATGGAAAAAGGATAAAAAGCTATAAAAAACAATATAAAAAGCTATAAAAAACAATTTAAAACAAAAAAAAACAATAAAAAACTTGTATTTACAAAAAAAACCAATTATAATTATAACCGTAACAAGAAAAGGGTAAATATATTTAACCTTGAAAACGATTTTATAAAATTAATCATGGAGGTTTAAGATGAACGAAAAAGAATTACAAATAAAAACAAAGTATGCTTGTAATAGGTGGTTTACATTTGCAATTCTCGTACTAGGTGCAGGAACTATATTTAAGCTTAGTTCACTTAAAGATGCATTTTACATACCTATGCAACAATATATGGGATTAAATCATACTCAAATAGGTATGGCCTTATCTACATATGGGATGGTACAAACGGTTGGATTAATATTCTCAATTTATTTAGCAGATAGGTTTTCTAAGAAATATATGATATCTTTCTCATTGATAGGAGTAGGACTTGTAGGTATTTATTTATCAACATTTCCTCCGTATGCAGGATTTTTAGCAGCATTTGCCGTACTTGCTATATTCGGAGAGGTTATTTATTGGCCAGTACTTTTAAAAGCAGTTAGACTTATAGCTACTGAAAAAGAGCAAGGTAGAATATTTGGTTTTTTAGAAGCTGGACGTGGTATAGTTGATACAATAGTAGCATTTTCAGCTTTAGCTATATTCTCAGCAATGGGTGAAAGTGCACAAGGTCTTAAAGCTGGTATACTGTTTTTTTCAGCTGTTGTTATAGTAGTTGGGATAATATCGTTTTTTACAGTTCCACATGATGAAATAAAGGAAGTAAATGAATCAGGCGAAAAAATTGGTAAAAATGCAGCTGCATTCCAAGGCATGATTAATGCTATAAAGATGAAAGAAATATGGGTTGTTGCATTTACAATATTCTCTGTATATTGTGTATATTGTGGCCTTACATACTTTATACCATTTTTAAGTGATGTATATGCTATGCCAGCAACATTAGTAGGGGCATATGGTATAATAAACCAATATGGACTAAAGATGGTAGGAGGGCCAGTGGGAGGATTCCTAGCAGATAAAGTTACTAAATCTACAGCTAAATATATAAGAGCAGCATTTGTTGTAGCAGCAATAGCTATGACAATAATAATATTTTTACCTCATGAATCAATGAGTATATATACTGGGATGAGCTTAACACTAGGATTTGGAGCTATAATATTCACAATGAGAGCAGTATTTTTTGCTCCAATGGATGAAATAAAAGTACCAAAAGAAATAAGTGGTGCAGCGATGTCTATAGGATCTCTTGTAGGGTACTTCCCATCAACATTTGCATACACTCTTTATGGAAGTATGTTAGATAAAAGTCCAGGATTATCAGGATATAAAATGGTATTTATGACAATGGTAGGATTCTCAATTTTAGGATTTTTTATAAGTTCTTACTTAGTTAGAGTTATAAAACGTAAGCAAGCAGAAGATGCAAGATAAGTATAAGAGATATGTTAAATAAAAAATTAAAAAATTTTCTATAACCTGTGGATATATCCATAGGTTATAGAAGTAATTATATATAAAATCATAGAACATGTATTATTTAAAATAGGAGAAAAATAATATGAAAAATATAAATATAAATGGTTTTAAGAGAAATGGAGAATGGTTTAAAGGAAATTTACATAGTCATACTACAGTTTCAGATGGAAAATTAACTCCACAGGAATCAGTGAATCTGTATAAAGGAAATGGATATGATTTTATGTGCTTAAGTGAGCATGATATATACACAGATTTTAGAGGAGAATTAAATAGTGAAGGATTTATAATATTACCTGGGATAGAATGCTCAAGTGTATTATATGATGAGGATAATCAAAGAAAAAAAATACATCATTTGCATGGATTATTGGGAACTACAGAAATGCAAGAAAAGGCTAAGGGTAAGCTTTTCAAACATATGGAAATTTTAGAACCTCTAGTATGGGAAGGTGCTAAAACCGCTCAAGACATAGCTAATCTTATGGAAGCTAAGGGGTGTATATCAACTTATAATCACCCTTTATGGTCAAGAGTAGACCAAGAAGATTTTATAGATACAAAAGGAATCTTTGCTTTAGAAATATATAATCATGGTACAGTATTAGAAAGTAATACAGGATATGATACAACTCATTGGGATACTATGTTGAGAAAAGGAAATAAAGTATTTGCATTTGCATCAGATGATAATCATAATGAAGATTTCTTACCGGATTCATTTGGAGGATGGGTAATGGTTAAAGCTGAATCTCTAGAACATGATAATATAATAAATGCATTAATAAATGGAGATTACTATTCTTCATCAGGTCCTCAAATATATGATTTTGGTATAAAAGATGGAGTTGCATATGTAGAATGTTCTCCTGTAAATCATGTCAACTTTATGTCTGGAAATGCTATAAATGGTGGTTTTTCATATTGGGGAGAGCCTAAAGAAGATAGTATTACAAGAGCAGAGTTTGAGCTAAGAGGAAATGAAACATATATAAGAATAGAATGTGTTGATAAATATGGTAAAATAGCATGGAGCAATCCTATATTTATAGATGATATAAAGTCAAAATAAATGTATTGACATTGAGAGGGAGAAGTATGGAAAATTTGGAACTTTTTTTGAGACAGCTTGCAAGTATCTTATGGGGAAATTGGTTATTATTTACCCTTTTAGCAGTAGGTTTATTATATTCCTTTGCAACAGGATTTGTTCAATTTAAAAATTTTCCGTATATAATAAACCAGACAATAATAAATCCTATGAAGCAAAATTTTAAAGGAGATAAATCAAGTTCTGAGGGGTCTATAACGTCATTTCAAGCAATGTGCACAGCTTTAGCAAGTTGCGTAGGTAGTGGAAATATTATAGGTGTTTCTACTGCACTTGCATCTGGGGGAATAGGTGCAATTTTTTGGATGTGGGTAGCTGCATTTTTAGGAATGGCAACTAAGTTTGGGGAAATTATTTTAGGTATTTTATATAGAGAAAAAAATAATAAAGGTGAATATATAGGCGGACCTATGTATTATATTTCTAAAGGGTTAAATCTACCTATATTAGGAAGTATAACTGCTATACTTATGACTGTTCAAATAATAGGTGGTAATCTTATACAATCTAATACTATATCTAGTGTGATGAAGAATACATTTAGCGTATCTCCATTGATAACTGGTATATTATTAGTTACTATAGTTTTTACCATAGTTTATGGTGGACTTAAAAGATTAGCAACTGTTACTCAAAAAATTGTTCCTATAATGGCTATATTCTACATATTGTTTGGCTTATTTTTAATATTAGTTAATATAGATAAAGTTCCAGGTGTATTAGAGGATATAATTAAAAGTGCATTTACATTTGAAGCTGGTGTAGGTGGTATGGCAGGTCATACTATCAAAGAAGCTATGAGATTTGGTGTAGCCAGAGGCTTATACTCAAACGAAGCAGGGGAAGGTTCTGCTCCAGTAATTCATTCGGCAGCAAATGTAAAACATCCTGTAGAACAAGCTATATTTGGTGTTACTGAAGTATTTATAGATACAATTGTAATATGTACCATAACAGGATTGATTTTAGGATGTACAGGTGTATTAAATAGTGGTGAACATCCATCTATTTTAGTAATAAATGCGTTTAAAACAATACATCCATTAATGGGGTATATTGTATCTTTAAGTTTAATTTTATTCTCATTAACTTCTCTTATGAGTCAGTGGTATTTTGGATATGTAGGACTAAATTATGTACTGGGAGAAACTGTAGCAGTTAATTTCAAATATGTTTTTCCTATATTTAGTATTATTGGAGCATTAGTTAGTATGGATATAGTATGGCTGATACAAGATTGTGCTCTTGGGCTTCTTATAATACCAAATCTTTTAGCATTGATTGTATTAGTTCCAAAAGTAAAAAAAGCCACTAATGAATATTTTGCTTAGTATTAACTTAGTAAATTAAATAATATAAGTAAACTTTAATTTTTATGGTAAAAAATAAAATAGTTAAAAATTTAAGCGATTTCAGTATAAATTTAAAGAATGCTATACTAAATTAAAAATTAATAAAAAGGGATAGACTTAATTTGTCTATCCTTTTTTATCAATTTTGATTCTTTAATAAATCCTTAATATCTCTAAGTAGCAAAACTTCTTCAGGTGTTTGAGCAACATTTTCCTCTTTAGTTGCAGCCTCTTCTTTTTTTCTAGTAAACTTTAACTTGTTTATAGCTTTAACAAATATAAAAATACAAAATGCTACTATTAAAAAATCAACTGAAGTCTGTAAAAAATTACCTACATTCAAAGTAACGGCAGGAATAGATCCTATAGATTCTTTTAATACTATCTTATACTCTGAAAAGTTTATTCCACCAGTAGCCATTCCTACTATTGGCATTATAATATCATTGACTAAAGAAGTGACTATTTTAGAAAACGCACCTCCGATAACAACACCTACTGCTAAATCTATTATATTTCCTTTAACAGCAAATTCTTTAAACTCATTTAAAAATTTATTCATAATATGACTCCTTATCGAATTATTGATTATACATATTACTATATAATAATAAAACTTACAAGGGGTGAAAAATTAAAATGAAAATCTAAATATAATTATTATAAAATTATAACTATATTTAAGTATACTTTGGCTATGAATTATCCAAAATTAGGATTCTTAGAAAAATAGTGAGGATTACAACTTATTGTAGAAAACTTTTATACTAATTAATAATTAAAAATCATATACTCAATTAGGACATATATATAATAGAGGTGGTATTATATGAAAAATATA
Organism: Romboutsia sp. BSD2780061687b_171204_C1; assembly: GCF_015560225.1. Taxonomy (NCBI): domain Bacteria; kingdom Bacillati; phylum Bacillota; class Clostridia; order Peptostreptococcales; family Peptostreptococcaceae; genus Romboutsia; species Romboutsia sp. BSD2780061687b_171204_C1. The sequence goes on from NZ_JADMRK010000001.1 coordinate 127,849, forward strand.
TTAGTTAGTAAAATTAAAATAACATTAAATCTATTAATTTTAATAATTTCTTTATTATTAGTGGGGTGTTCTAATGCTGAAGAAAAACCTAGAGAAAAAACAAGTACTAAGTCAAATGTATCGGTAGAAGTCATGGAGGCAGCTAAAAAAGAAGATAAAGAATCAGCTAGAAAAACAGGTAAAGATTTGAAAATAACTAAAGACAGTAATGAATTAAAAGAAAAGACATTATTTATAGAAAAATCTTATGATACTTCTAAAGAAGGTATAGATGAGTTAAAATCAAAATCTAAAAGCAGCAAAATATACACAAATACGCAAATAGAAGGAAATGTATTATTATTACTTGAAACTGACGGAGCCATAAAAAATATACGAGTACATGAGTTAGGTGAAGAATTTATGGATGTAGGAGTTGATATAGATGCATACTTAGAAAAATATAGTGAACTTAATTATATAGAACTTGAGGATGTAATATTAGATAAAAATAATTCAATAATAATAAGACTACATGAACCAGAAACTATACCAAACTATTGCATAACTTGGACTGATGAATTAGGTAATAAAGGATACTATGTAGTAGCTTATGGATTTAATAAAGATGGAACAGAGATAGAAAGAGAAACAGTAAAAATAAATGTAGATAATAGTAAAAATGAAGATTTAAAACCTACTGAAAATATGACAAATAAACTATCAGAAGAAGAGGCTATTTATCTAGTTAAAGATAAATTAATAGGAGAAGGGTTGAATGCAAAAATTAAAGTAGATCATATAGAAGGTAATAATTATGTTATACAAGTTTATGAACTTGTTGAAATAGAGGGAGAGGGTTCACATATAGCTACTCTAGGATGGTATAATGTAGATATGTATACTGGGGAAATTACAAATTTATTTTAATATATCATTTATAAATTTACTTGTAAATATAAGTAAATATCTTATGGAAAATTTGAGAGTATATTTATATAGTAGATGAATATAAAAATGTTCAAATTACCTTTAAAAATATGACTATTGAGGAGATAAGTCTAGAAATACAGAGGGAGGTGGACATGAACTTGCTATTTGCAAGAGCTCTGTATAACTTCAAGGGGGGAAGTTTAATCTATTTTGACATGTAATATCTGTATTATTTTTTAGTGAAATTATGTAACTAAATATGGGATATATTATCTTATAATGAATATTTGGTTCATGGAACAATTAAGCAAATATTAAAACTATATTAAAAAAGGAGCGAATCTCGATTTGAGATACCTCCTTTTTTAATTATATTTTAATGAAGATTTTTTATTATCCAAATTTAATCTATTTCTAAAATAAGGTAATTGGGATAAATGGCTCAAGAGATAATTTGCAGAAAGTCCTATAAATATACCTGTAATAATACCTATTGTAGACAATACTGGAAGATATAGAAATACTCCAAAATTATTTAAAATAAGAGATGCTGCAAGTAATTGGCCTACATTATGAAATACCGCAGCACAAGAACTAACACCTATTACAGAAACATGTTTACCACCTAATTTTTTAGTAATTATAGTGGCAATAAAACTAAATATACCACCAGTAGCACTGTACAACAGTGTAGATATATTACCACCAAAGATTGCAGCTAAAAATACTCTTAATATAAGTATAATAAAAGAATCTTTATAATTATCTAATGTATAGATTGATATTATTATAATCAAGTTTGCAAGTCCAAGTTTAGCACCAGGAGTTACAAATGGAATTGGCATCATTCGTTCAATCAAGGATAGTATTAACGCCATTGACACGAGTAATGACATATAAATCATTTTAGAAGTTTTGTTTAATTTCATAATTAGTGTGATAGTATCATATCATCAGATGAACTATCTTTTTCAGCTCCTTTAATTTCAATTATTAATTCATTTGGTAGGCAAATAATATTTTCACCTACATTAGATATTTCACCTTGCTTTATGCAAAGCTCATCTTTGCAATTTGCTTTTATAATTTTTATTTTATTATCTTTTACTAATACATCATTAGTACCATGTTTAGATTTTATAGTAAAGGTTTTCTCATCTTTAAAAGAAGATAAAGGTATATTATCATAAAATTTACCATTAACTTTTATACTAACATAAGTTGAATTAAAATTTTTAGAAAGGGATTTTGAGAAAATTATACTCGGTACAAAAGATAAAATAAGTAATGATACAATAATAATAATATCAAGCTTTTTTAAACTTTTCATAAATGATTTCTCCTTTAGGTTATTCAAAAATATTAAATCTTCATATAATTGAATTTTAAAGGATATAAAATATAAATGGCAATCTAAAAAATATATTTTATAAAAAAATATTAATATGTTTACTAAATTAGAGTGTATAATCCCATTATAAATGGAATGTTCTTCAACTGAAGAAAAAATTTAAAACTCAAAGAGCAAAAAAACTACAAATTAAGTAAAAAGAAAAACTATTAATATATATAATTATTTTTATAACTAAATAATTGTTTAAATATTGACTTTGCAATCAAATAATGATAAATCTATATATAAAAGAATGTACTTATGTATCATAAAAATAAAAAAGGGTAAGTATTTTAATTATTGTGTATACAGAATATAGTTATAATTAGAGATTATAGGGATAGCAAATATTATTATATAAGGGGAAATTAAATATGGGCAGAAAAATGGTTGTTAGTATAATAATAATTTTAACTATCATTTTAGTGGGATGTCAAAAAGAAGAACAAGGTGAACAAATAGGAAGAACGGAAATATTTATGGGGACACCAATAACAATTACCTTGCATAGCGGGGGTAGCAAAGAAATATTAGATAAAGCATTTGGTAAAGTTTCAGAAATAGAAAACCTAGTGAGTATAAACAAAGAAGGTACAGAATTATATAAACTTAATAAAAATGCAGGTAAATCTTCAGTAAAACTAAGTGATACTAGTTATAAAATTATAAAAAAAGCAATAGAATATTCAAAGCTATCTGATGGTGGATATGATATTTCTATAGGTCCATTAGTTAAACTTTGGAGTATAGGCCTTGAAGGTGCAAAGGTCCCGACAAAAGAAGAAATTGATGAAGTTATAAAACTTATTGATTATTCAAAAGTAAAGATAAACGATAAAACCAAAGAAGTATTTCTAAGTGATGAAGGTATGATGCTAGATTTAGGAAGTATAGCAAAAGGATATACTGCAGATGAACTTGCAAATTTGTTAAGAGAAGAGGGTGTTAAAGAAGCTATAATAGATCTAGGTGGAAATATATATGCTCTAGGAAGTAAAGAAGGGAATAAAGAATGGAAAATAGGTATCCAAAATCCATTTGACGATAGAGGAAGTGTAGTAGGATCTATAGAAGTAGCTAATAAATCTATAGTAACAACAGGTGTTTATGAAAGATTTATAGAAGAAAATGATATAAAGTATCATCACATACTAAACCCCAAAACTGGATATCCTTATAAAACTGAAATAGCAGGTGTATCAATAATAGCTGATTATTCAGTAGATGCAGATGCTTTATCTACATTAGTTTTTACAAAAGGACTAGAAGAAGGATTTGATTTTGTAGAAAGTCTAGAAAATATAGATGCAATATTTATAACTAATGATAAAGAAGTATATATAACAGAGGGAATTAAAGAAACATTTAATATAATGGATAATGATTTTAAACTTTGTAATTAGATATTGGTGGTAGCGTAATATACATATAAGTAGTTCAAATTATTTTTATTAAATTGTGTATTTAAAGAGTATGTCAAAAGTTTTAAATAATTTATACATATCTAAACTAACTTTAAACCATCATCTTTTGAAGCTTGAAAAGTATTTATTATAAAATTTTGTGAAAATTTTTAATACTGCCTATTTTTTTTAGTTTGTTTACAATAAATTGCATAGGGTATAAAAAATTATACAAATCAACTTTAGGGGAGGTCTTTTTATGAATTACCAACTACAGCAAGTTCAAGTAATAAAAGCACTTGAGGAAAGAGGATTAGACAATATATTTACTATTTCAAGGGAAACTTCTAAAAGTGTACTTTTCCAAGCTAAGCAAACTTTAAAGAATGGTGATTGTATTATATCTTTAAGTTTAAATGGTGGTAACTTAGCTCCTATATATTATTGTATAGGTAGATTAGATAATCTACATAAGAAGAATGACTTATTAAATCTTATTAATGCTTTTAATGAAGAAAATTTAGTACTTAATTTCTTTTTACATGAGGATAATACAATAATGGCTAGAATCACTTACATATCAAATGAAAAAAACTTTAATGCCTATGATTATGTATCTTTAATTGAAGTAGGATTTAAGTCTATAGAGGATAATTATTATGATAAAATAATGGATGCTTCAAAATAATAATATTATTAAAAGACTAATATAAAGCTTAAAATTACATATTTTAATAATTTAATAGTTTTTATAAATTATGTAGCTATAAAAATAGTAAAATATAACTCATATATTATATTGTTATTAGCAATGTAGTATATGAGTTATATTTTTGAAATTTATACCAAAAAAGTATAATACTTTGAAGTTAATATAATGAATTTTATAAGTATAAAATCAATCGCTAGAAATCATAGAGATAGAATTATAAAAAATAATTTTGAGTTAGGAAAATTGTAACTTTGAAAAATAGGCTTTATTTATACAATAAAGTGCTATAATTATTTTGCGTACTTATCTATAAATTTAAAAATTCTAAAAAAATACTCATTACCAGTATCATCATATCCACCAATATGATTATTACCATCTATAATCCAAAGCTCTTTTTTGTTATGAGGAATAGATTTATATATTTCTTCACTATTATCAGAAGCACACACCTTATCGCCTTTCTCATGAATAAGCATTATAGGAACAGTTGAATTTTCAACAGCTTTATAAGGCATAACATCATCAAAATTAAATCCAGAATGAAGCTTAGTATAAATATCACCCCAAAAACTAATATAGCTAGTAGGAATAAGAGGAATATTTTCTGCCTCGATACCTAATCTAACAGCATCTTCCATTTTAGAATATGGGGAATCTAATATATAAAAATCAACATTTTTATCCTTTTCATTTAAAGCAACGTGCATAGTGGAAGTAGCAGCTCCCATAGAAAATCCATGAACACCTATTTTTCCATCAGGGTATATTTTCTTAATATATTTAACAGCACTATCTAAATCATATCTTTCATAAAGTCCAAAACTATAATCATCACCACCACTTTTTCCTGTGTGTCTTTGATTGTATACTAATACGTTATATCCATTATCTAAATAGTTAAAAGAGTATCTTAGCATATCATAATAAGAACGACCAATACCATGAACCATTACTATAGTGTTATTAGTTTTCTTATTAGACTTTATAAGTAAAGATTCTATTTTATAATTGTTTTTAGTTTTAATCATTAAATTTTCATGTTTGTAGTTTTTTAACTTATCTAAAGGTTTATCAGGTTTTTGAGAGAATACTTCAACTATATTTTCACTTTTATTAACTTCAGATGAACCAACAGATCCGTCATACACTAGTTTTCCTAAGTAGTAGGAACCACCTAGTAGAGATAACACCATTATAATGGCTATAAATAACACTGTCTTCTTAGATGTCTTTTTCATTATGTCTCCTTTTTAATCTAGTTTTAGTACTAGATACTAATATCTATTATAACTTAAATTATTATATAGTAATATCTATATATTTTCAATATGATAAATATTAAATTTAATTTATTTAAAGATATATATTTGTATAATCTGTAGTATTAAGTTCATAATACCAATAAAAAGAAAAAAGGAGATTTAAAATTGATAGATATAAATACACTTTATCTAGAATCAAAAAAATCTATAAAGTCATATAGAGAATATAGAGAAATAAGTAAGATACTAAATGATAAAATATTTGATTATCTAGAAACTACCCAAAAAGGGTTAAATGATATTAATATAATGGGATTACTTAAAAATAATAGAGTATATTTAGATAAGAATATAGAATTTGACTACTGTCATGACTTTATATTATATGAAAAAACTCTAAATAATAAAAGCGGAGTGGACTTATTTCTAGAAAGTCATAAATTAGAAGACAAATCAGAAATAGAGCTTATAGAATCAATGAAAAACTCAAAAACTTCTCTTTACAAAGTAATAGATATAGATAAAAAAGACTTTAAAATTAAAATAGAAGATATAAATACAAAAGAAATAATAAATATAATAGATATATCTCTTTCAAGAACTTTAGATAAAGACCATTTGGTATTTACAAGAATAATAAGCATAGGTGATGTAAATTTTACATCAGGAATGGTTATGTTATTTAATCTTAATCATATAGATTTTTTAGAAAGAGTAGCAAAAAAGGAAATGAAAAAACTAAATATAGAAAATGAAAATGTTAAAAGATTTATAACATTTTTTTATTTATCTAGACAACATGGCTACAATATGACACTAACACCTACAACGTAATATTATAAAATTGATATATAAAAAGGGCATGGATACTCTGCTATTATATCTTAAAAAAATTAATACTATATTAAAACATATTCTAAAAATTAAAGCATTTGTCAATTTATGTTAAAAGAATAATTTATATGTTATAATTTAGGTAAAGATATTTATAAAAGGGGGCTTTTAGTGAGGGTGAGAAATGTCTTTAATAATTCCATAGAACAAAAAAGAATAAGTATGGTAATAATACTTTTAATATCAATGATAATATTTAGCTTATACATAATGAGGTTAAATTTGCTTGTAAACGAGGGAGTATCATTTGAGCTTACCAGGTCTTATTTTATAAGATTTTTCAATGCCGTTTTGTCAATACTAGGTATTTTAAGTTGTATTATATCTTATAATAGTAACAAAAAAAAGGAATTGTTTATAGTTGCATTAATGTACACTATATTTTTTATAGATATATTTGTATCAAACCAAATATATATTAAAAGTGATAAAACATATACATATTTTGCAATAGGAACATCTTTTATAAGGCTTATAGTTATGAGCATAGCAGCTAGTAACCTAGAAAAATTAAAAAATATAATTGATGAAAATAAAATAAAGGCTACATCAATAATTGTATTGATAACGTTTTTATTTATATACTTAGAGTATAAATATAATTTATATAATAATTTTCTAGATATTAATTTTATAAAAAATTATAACATATCATTATTTATAATATATTTAATTATATCAGGGATATTTTTCATAAAAAGTATAGTTAAAAAAGATTATATATATGGGGTAATAGGTTTTAGTGCCATAATGTTTTCTATAAAATCTATATATGATTATAGTAGTTTGATAAAACATAATGAAGAAATTAGCTTAACTGCAACATCGGTAATATATATGGGTTTTATTATATTTATAATAGGTCTATTTATAGAACTTAGTCAAAATATAAAGATGAATAGAAAATTAGATGAACAAAGGGACTTATTTTTTAAAATAGTAGAAGAAAATGAGTACAGTAGTATTGTTATATGTGATGAAGAATACAATATAAAATATGCTAATAAAAGAGCTAGAAATAATAACCTAAAAGCATTTAATATTAAAGAATCAAAAGGAGATAATGATAAACATAACTTAAAGTTTATACATTCAAGCAAATCAGTCCTTGATAAAGTTGAAAAAAAACTTAGAAAAGATGAAAATTATAGTGAAAGTATATACATACAAGAAAATGATATGATAGTAGATGTTTCTATACAGGAATTTGAAAAAAATAACACCATATACAAGTTGGTAAGATTAAAGGATGTATCTGAAAAGTACAAAATGGAAAAAGCATTACTAGAGTATGAAAATATAAGACAACAAGAACAAATTAAAACAGAATTTTTTGCTAATATAAGTCACGAACTAAAGACACCATTAAATATAATATACTCGACTATGCAATTATTAACGGCTAGTACACAAAAAAGTGATTTTAAAAATATATACTTAAGGTATAAAGGTTGCTTAGATATAAATTGTAAAAGAATGCTTAGGCTAATAGATAATATAGTAGATGTTACTAAGTTTGAAGTAGGATATAAGGTTCCTCAGTATGGAAACTATGATATAGTGGGAATTGTTGAGGGGATAACTACATCTGTTATAAACTATGCTAGTATTAAAAATATAGAAGTTATATTTGATACAGATGTAGAGGAACTTGATATAAAATTAGACCCAGACATGATGGAAAGAGTTATGTTAAATCTGCTATCAAATGCTATAAAATTTAGTAATAAAGGTGGTACTATCCTAGTAGATATATCAACTAATAAAAAATGGGTTAAAATAAAAGTAAAGGACGAAGGTATCGGTATACCTTCTCATATTAAATCAAGGGTATTTGATAGATTTGTTCAATGTGATAAATCTTTGAGAAGAGAAAATGAAGGTAGTGGCATAGGATTGAGTATAGTAAAATCTATAATTGAGCTGATGGATGGCAAAATTTACTTAAAAAGCGAGGAAAATATAGGTTCAGAATTTACTATTTTGCTACCTAATAAAGTATTAAAAGAATACAATCAAAATAAAGTTATACATAAAGATTATGATATAGATATACAAAGAATACAATTAGAATTTTCAGATATATATGAGTTATATAATGAAAGTTCTTATATACTATAAAGCTTTTTAATTATAATAATATATTTACAATTTAGCATAAATATTATTAATAATATTTAAAACAAAGGAACTAGATAGATGAAAAAGATAGTATTTAGATGGATAGTATTTTTAACAGTACCATCAATAGTTCTAGTAACTTATGTACTATCAACTAGGGTTGGAGTAAAATCTTATGAAATCGAATTTTTAATAATGCTAGGGCTTTTTTTAGGTATAATTATAGGTGGAGTTTATGAAGGGATTAGAATAATAAAATTAAAAAAATAAACTAAGAAGCTATATATAAAATCTAATGTTTATATATAGTTTTTTAGTATGGTAAATAATAAGATATATTATTAAATATAATCTAAAAAACAAAAATTTACAATTTATATGATATAATCACATATCATAGTATTGAAGGGGGATTTTAATGAAAAATTTTAATGTTTTTGAGGATATAAGAGAAGAAAATAAAAATAATATGATAATTATATTTCTAATATCTATTATAGTATTTGGGGTTTATATAATAAGATTAGGATCACTTATAGATGGACAATCAAATTTTGAATTCACAAGATCAGAGTTTATAAGGTTTTTCAATGCGATTTTAGCTGCATTAGGAGTTTTAAGTTGTTTACTATCATATAGTAGCAATAAGAAAAAAGAGTTATTTTTAATATCACTAATGTATATAGTTTTTTTATTAGATATATGTATTTCTAATCAATTAAACTATGAAAGTAATAATGTTGAGGTATATCTTGCAATAGGGACAACGTTTATAAGAGTTGTAATCGCACTTATATCTATTAGTAACATGGAAAATCTTAAAGGCTTTATTATAGAAAATAAAGTTAAAGCATTTATAATAGTGGTAATTAGCACTTTTATGGTTACGTATATAGAGTATAACTACAAAATTTCAGAAAGTATAATGAATATGGAATTTTTCATAGCATATAATATACTACTATTTTTTATATATTTATTTATAGCTGTTATTTTTTATATAAAAAGTATATCAGAAAAAGAATATATATATGGAGTAATAGCATCTAGTATACTCATGTTTGCAACAAAGTCTATATATTCTATAGCAAGTTATATATATACGAATGATGAAATTAGATTAACATCAGTTTCAATAACTTATATAGGTTTTATAATGTTTATATTAGGGTTATTTATAGAACTTAGCGAAAATGTAAAGAAAAACAAAAAACTAGAAGAGCAAAAAGGTCTATTTTTTAGTATAGTAGAAGAAAGTAAACATAATAATATAATAATCTGTGATGAAAAATATAACATTAAATATTTAAATAAAAAGGCTATATCAAGTAGGAAGGAAGAGTATTCAGATTATTTATGCCGTGATAGAGAATATAAACTTAATATTGACAAGATATTTAAGGGAAAAATATTTTTTTATGAAATAGAAGAATGTTTACAAAAATATGATCATTATAACAAAGAAATATACATAGAAGGTGAAGATATATTCATAGATATATCTATACAATTATTTAAAAAAAATGATAAGAGATATAAAGTTGTAATTATTAAGGATGTATCTGAAAAGTATAAAATGCAAACAGCTTTATTAGAATATAAAAATATGAAAAAAGAAGAAAGAATGAAAAATGAATTTTTTGCTAATATAAGTCATGAACTTAAAACTCCTTTAAATATAATATATTCAACTATGCAACTATTAAATTATAGCTTAGATAAAAATAACTTTAAGGAAATATACTTAAAATATAAAAATAGCTTAGATATAAATTGCAAAAGAATGCTTAGATTAATAGATAATATAGTGGATATAACTAAATTAGAAGTAGGGTTTAAAGTTCCAGACTTTAGTAACTATGATATAGTAAGACTTGTTGAGGGGATAAGTACATCTGTTGTAAATTATGCTAAGGTAAAAGAAATTGATGTAATATTTGATACAGATGTAGAAGAGCTTAACATAAAATGTGATCCAGATATGATAGAAAGAGTCATGTTAAATTTATTATCAAATGCTATCAAATTTAGTGATAATGGTGGAATTATTTTAGTAGATATATCAACTACAAACAAGTGGGTAAGTATCAAGGTAAAGGATGAGGGGATCGGTATACCTATTGAGATTCAAAATAAGATATTTGATAGATTTGTCCAGGGTGATAAGTCATTAAGAAGAGAAAATGAAGGTAGTGGAATAGGGTTAAGTATAACAAAATCTATTGTTGAGTTAATGGGTGGTAATATAAACTTAAAAAGTGATGGGGTAAGAGGAACAGAGTTTACTATTTTATTACCTAATGAAGTTTTAGAAGAGGAAAATAGCAAAAAAATAGTAAATAATGTTTACAAAGTAGATATACAAAAGATACAGCTAGAGTTTTCAGATATATATGAACTTTATGATGTAGTATAAATATATTTAGTGAAATAATATCAAATTAAAATTAATATAATAAAGAGTATAATTAAGTATCCAAAAGCTGACTACTAAACTTAATAGGAGTCAGCTTTTTTAATTAGCAAAATACCCTAGTTTAATATTATACAGAAAAGACCTCATATAAATACCTTTTACGTGTTTTCGATATAGGGTCTTTTTTGTACTTATTTTAATCATTTAACTAAGATTATAAGATTTAATTTTATGAAAAACTTTTAATGATTGTACAAATATGAAAAAACCAATAACTATTCCAAGAGATATTCCTAAAATTATCATAAAAGTTTCCATTCCCTTTTGTCTAAATACATTCATATTCATACTTATTGCTGCTAACATTGTATAATAAAAGCTACTACCTGGAAGTAATGGAACAACTGAAGGAATTAAACAAATATTAGCTGGTGTTTTTAACACACGTGCCATAATCTCAGAATATATACATACCAATATAGCAGATAAAAAATTTGCTAGAAATAAACTATTGCTCATATTCAAAACGAATAAATACATTATCCATGAAATAAATGCACCAAATGAGATTGGTATTAACTTTGACTTATCTACATTAAAGTAAATAGCAAAGCCAACTGTACCAGAGACAGCCGTTATAATTTGTATTGAATTACTATCCATAATTAAAATCCTCCAAGACTATATATGAAAAATACCAAATACTACAAGAGATAAGCCAAATCCTAATGCAACGGATAATGCAATTAAGACAGACTCAATTATTCTATAAAGACCGGCTATAATATCTCTATAAAATATATCTTTAACACCATTTACTAGCGCTAATGTAGGAATAAATAACATTATATTTCCTATCATAATTTTATCTACATTTTGTCCTAGTCCAAATTTAACTAAAATTATTCCGAAACATCCTGTTATAAAACTTAAAATCATTGTATATATCAAATTATTAGAACCATTCAAATTACAATATTTTTCCATAAAGAAAACAATCCCACCTATTACCCCTGCTAATATACCATCTAAAAAGCTTCCTCCAAAAAATATAGCAAAGGATAGAGAAGATAAAATATATCCAACACAGTTATAATAGCCGGAATTGACTGAGGAAACAGCCTTTTTAGTCATATACTCAATATCTTTTATATTTGGGGCATTTTTACAAATATATCTTGATAATTCATTTAAAGACTCTAATTTTCCTAAGTTATTTGATACCTTTTCTATTCTTACTGATTGAGTAGAATGATATCCTTCTTTAGTTTTTATAGTTGCAATTATTAAGGTTGTTAAAGCATAAATTTCTACATTATCTATACTATAAGTCTTACAAATACGTCTAATGCTATCTTCAACTCTCCATATTTCAGCACCAGCACTTAACATTGATTTTCCAATTTCAAGGGCAACACTTAATAAATATTCACTTTCTCTCTGATTCATAATATATATCTCCATCAAATATATGTCTTAATTTTAGTACTTTAGTTTAATAATATCTAAATACATACTTATATTACTCAAATGGTTGATTTATGTAACTTCATCAAAAAATTTATAAAATACAATTCATCATTAAAAAACTCATGATGAAGCCATATGTATATGAAAATATATAAATTCATAAAAATTAGATTTATAATTTAAATTCGAAATTCCAGTCTTGGAATTTAATTTTTCCTTAGTAATAAAAAAATTTATTTTACCCATATCATACCTTCTTTTTTTATTAGATTTAAATCTGATAAGAAAAAACTTACTATGATCTCAATTATTTGTTAATGAAGTTACTTAAGCTTATGAGCTATATAAATAGTAACTATATTTACAATATATATTGTAAAATTTTGTATTTTTATGTAAGAATTTCACGACATATAGTATAACACAAAGTAGATTAAAAATATATTCTCTTATATATAAGTAATTTGAAAATAGAATTGATAATATTTAATGTGTAATCTATACTTAAAAGGTAACTAGTTAAATGCTCAGATGATAATGAAATAATGCAAAAAAAGCATATATCTAGGCAATGTTTTTTTATTGATTTAAATAATATATCAATAGATGAGATATTAATTAAAAGGGGAAAATTAATTATGCATGAAAAGTTTAAAATATTAAGCAATGATGTAAAAATACCTTTAGTTGGTTTTGGAACATACAAGTCAGGAAATGATGAAGAAACGGCTAGATTAGTAATAAAGGCTTTAAATGCAGGATATCGGATGATAGATACTGCCTATTTTTATGGAAATGAAGTTGGCATAGGTAAAGGGATAAAAGATAGTGAAATAAATAGAGAAGAAATATTTTTAGTAACTAAGCTTTGGAATGATGACCATGGATATGAAAAAACTATTGAAGCTTTTAATAAATCACTAAATAATTTGCAAGTAGATTATATAGATTTATATTTAATTCATTGGCCAAATAAATTAAATAATGAAACATGGAAAGCATTTGAATACTTATACGAAACAGGAAAAGTAAAAGCTATAGGTGTATGCAATTTTAAAGTAAATCACTTAGAAGATCTAAAGAAAAGCGCAAAAATAATGCCAATGATAAATCAAGTAGAAATTCATCCTTTTAGTACTAAAAATGAAATTTTAAATTACTGTAAAGACAATAATATTCAAGTTATTGCATGGAGCCCTATAAGTAGGGGGAGGGTATTTTCTAGTGATTTAATGGTAAACTTATCAGAAAAATATAAAAAAACAATAGCTCAAATAGTATTGAGATGGCATATACAAAGAGGAATTATACCTATACCAAAATCGTCAAATGAAGATAGAATAAAAGAAAATATAGACATATTTAACTTTGAAATTTCAAATGAAGATATAGAAGCTATTAATTCATTAAATGAGGGCGATTATGTATCTGTATCAAAGCCTCCGATTAATACTATATATAATGAAGCAAAGTAGTTAAAAACATATCACTATAAGTGATGCGGTTTTTAACTTATAAATAAATGTATTATGTGTAATATGTCAAAAAAGAAAGTACTAATTATGAGTTTTATAAAAGATTTAGTTTTAATATTATTATGGATATGAAAATATTTATATAGTATTAAAATATAAATATAATTTAGAATAATTATGCTATACTTATTATTAACAGATTATTAAATTTACTAAATAATAGGGGGAACATATGAATAATCAAGGGGAAAATCAAAAGAATGTAAAAGATACATCTAGTGTAGTAGTAGAAAAACTATTAAATTCTAGATCAATAATCATTTCAGGAGAGATAAACCAAGAGTTGGCTGAAAAAGTAGCAACACAATTATTAATTCTACAGGAAATGGGAGACGAACCAATAAAGATATTTATTAATAGTCAAGGTGGTCATGTAGAAGCAGGGGATACTATACATGATATGATTAAGTTTATTAAACCTCGCGTTATTATAATAGGTACTGGATGGGTTGCAAGTGCAGGTATAACAATTTACCTTGCTGCTGACAAAGAAGACAGATATTCACTGCCTAATACTAGATATATGATACATCAACCATTAGGTGGATGTAGAGGTCAAGCTACAGATATACATATAGAAGCAAAAGAGATAGTAAGAGTTCGAAAAAGAATTAATAATATAATTAGTGCTGCTACAGGACAATCCTTAGAAAAGGTAGAAAAAGATACAGATAGAAACTACTGGTTAAATGCAGAGGAAGCAGTTGATTATGGTATAGTAAGTAAAGTTATATCAAGTTATGATGAGTTATCTAATTTATAAGATGTATATGTAATAAATAGAATAACTAATATATATGAAAAATTAAAATAATAAAAAAGCCGTATCACAATCAAATGATACGGCTTTTTTATATATTAGTAGATTATAAATTACTTAAATTCTTCCAAGGTTATAATATGTCAAAAAAGCAATAAAAGTGTAACTGTTTGAAACTATACATCATATTAATATATAAACACATAATTAAGGGAGGAATATAGGTGTATAGTAATAACTTTGACAATATAACTAGAAAATTTAATGTTACAGTATTATCCATTCCGATTGTATATGACTTTTTTGGTGACTATGATCCAAATGGAATGATGTATATATTAAGTGAAGATAAAGGGAAAGTGAAAGAGAAGGCTTTGAAAAATTTCAACAATAAAGATCAAAAAGGAGATCCACTTCCAATACCTACAGAAGAAGTTCAACCTCTTACAATAAGGGCAAATGTCGGAGATACAGTAAGAATAGAGTTTGAGCACAATGAAAATAGAAGGTTATCAATTCATATGCAAGGACTTAAGTACAGAAATATAAAATCTGATGGTGCTAATGTAGGTTACAATGAAGATTCTACAGTTGGTCCAGGTGAAAAGATAATATATGAATGGTATGCAGATAGAGAAGGAATATTTTACTTTAGTGATATGGGAGATACTAGATTTAGTGAAGATGCAACTAATATACATGGCCTATTTGGAGCACTTATAGTACAAGCTAAAGGATCTACATGGACAGACCCTGTAGATGGATCTGAACTTCGAAGCGGTATATTTGCTGATATACACAATCCATTTAAGCCAAGTTTTAGAGAATATGCAGTGTATTTTCATGATGAACTTGAAGTTGTAAATAGATTTGGAAATCAAATAATAGATCCTCATACTAATCAACCAATGGCAGTAACTGCTATCAGTTATAGATCAGAGCCAATGGTAAATAGAGCTAATTTAATACCGCTAAAAGATAGAGGTATTAAATGTTGTAATCCTTTTAATCCAGAGGATAGCTGCAGCCGTACAGATATAATAGAGCCTAATCATATGCTAGTAGATGGTGAAGACGTTTCTATGAGCTCATGGACTTATGGAGATCCATCAACTTTTATACCAAGAGCATATAAAGGAGACCCCTCAAAATTTAGACTTATACATGGAGGTGTATTAGAAACACATGTATTCCATCTTCATACACATCAATGGAAGTTAGAACCAGATGATCCGAATTCTATTATAATAGACTCTATATCAGTAAGCCCTCAAGAAAGTCATACTATAGATATATTACACGGAGCAGGAAGCTTACCTGGGTCTATAGGAGATCACATATGGCATTGTCATTTATACCCTCACTTTCATGAAGGAATGTGGTCTTTATGGAGAGTATTTGATAGATTAGAAACAGGCAAAGATGTAATACTTGAAAATGGAGAAATCATACGTCCACTATATCCAGATGGAACTTATATAAAAGCTCTAAATCCTTTACCAGATAGAGAAAAACCACCTAAAAAAGATTTAGACCATCCAGGGTATCCAGGGTTTATAAATGGAGTGTTTAAAGAAAGGGCAAAACAGCCGCCTTTAGGAATACTTAATCAAAACGGTCAAAATAAAATGTGCCCAACTGATATTGAAAGAGCAAACCTTTCGAAGGATGTTACTAGAGGAGCTTTATACACTCAACCTTGTCCAGATACAAGTAAATGCTACTTTAAAGAGCCAGATGCTATTTTTGAACTATTTGCACTACAAGCAAAATTGATATATAACAATGCAGGGTGGAATGATCCATATGGAAGATTTTATGTTATGAAAGAGCAAATAGAAGAATATACAGGACATAAGATGACAGATGAAAATAAAGAAAAGTTAGCTAAAATGTATGTAGCTGGAATAGAAAATGAAGAGATTAATGTAGAGCCATTAGTTATAAGAGCTAATGAGGGTGATTGTATAGAAGTTAGACTTACTAATTTCTTACCAGAAACATTACCGAAAACAGAATTTCAATTAGAAACTTTAACTGATAATGTAGGCTTTCATATACATTTAGTTAAGTTTGATGTTATAGCTTCAGATGGTGGTGCAAATGGATATAATAATATGGCTTCTGTTTTTTATGGAGAAACTATAGTAGAAAGATATTATGCTAATGAAGAATTAAATGCTTGTTTCTTCCACGACCATCTTAATCCAAATTCACATCAACAACATGGAGTGTTTGGAAGTCTTATAATAGAACCTAAAGGATCCACATACCATGATCCGAAAACAGGTAATCCAATAAAATATGGGACAAAAGCAGTAATAAAAACACCTTCAGGTAGAACTTTCAGGGAGTTTGGATTATTTGTTCATGACTTTGCATTACTATTTGATAAAGATAAAAATCCATTAAATCCACCGCCATTTTCAGGGTCACATGATGATCCAGGTGTTATGGGCATAAATTATAAATGCGAACCCTTAAGAGAAAGATTAAATGGTAATGACCCAAATCATGTATTTAATGATCCAGCTTATGTATTTAGTTCTAACGTACATGGTGACCCAGTGACACCATTACTAGAAACATATCCAGGAGATGAAATTGTAATAAGATTATTAGATGGAGCACAAGAAGAGCAACATGCATTTAATATAAATGGAATGAAGTGGAGAAAAGAAATAACAGATAAAAAATCACCATTAGTTCAATCTCAAACATTAGGAATATCAGAAGCATTTAATATAAAAATAACAGATGACTATAAAGCAGGTGATTATATTTATTACTTTGGAGGACAAGATGATTTCTGGTTAGGTTTATGGGGAATAATAAGAGTTTATAAAGATAAAACTGAAAAATTATTGCCTATAGGTAATAATAATAATTGTATAAATAATATGGATACAATGAAAAATAAAAATATAATCACTAGAGAGTTTCATATAGCAGCCATCCAAAAAGATATACTATATAATAATTTTAAAGATCATGATCCAGATGGATTGTTATTTGTGCCATATGAACACAAAGATGCTATAATTAATGGAACGATGGAACCAATTCCATTAATATTAAGAGCAAATAAAGGTGAATATATAAAAGTAACTTTAACTAATTTATTCACTAAACCAATACCATACCAAGATTTTCCAGGAGTACCAGTGGATAAAGAAATTAAGCCGTCTATGAGGGTAGGAATTAGCCCACAATTTTTAAAATTTGATCCAATAAATAGTAGTGGTATAAATATAGGATATAACGATGTAGATCAAACTGTAGGACCTGGAGAAAGTATAGAATATTTATGGTACGCAGATGAAGAATATGGAACTTGCTTATTATCATCATTTACAGATATAAGAAATCATAGATATCATGGTTTATTTGGAGCAATAATAATAGAGCCAGAAGGATCACAAATACGTAGTTCTAGCAATAATGGAAATAAAGACAATTATAAAGAACAAGTAACAGTATCTGTAGATGGAAATGAACAATTTAGAGAGTTTGTAATGTTTATGCACAATGGAATAAGACTTTTGGATGCACATGGTAATTTAATAAAAACTAATCAAGTAAATGAAGATGGTGAAGTACCTGAACCAGTAGATTTTGAAGATAGAGGTGAAAAAGGATTTAATTACAGATCAGAAAGATTTTTTAATAGATTAAAATATAATCCTAACTATGATATATCAAAAATATTTAGCTCTAAAGTTCATGGAGATCCAGCTACACCAATATTTGAAGCTTCACCAGGAGAAAAAGTTATAATAAGACTTCTAATGCCAGCCGATAAGCCTAGAAATACTTGCTTTGTACTTCATGGACATGAATGGAAAGCCCAACCAGAAGAACCATTTACAAGAATCATATCAGCTCAAGGAGCTATGAATATAGGAAATGTGTTTAATATAGAATTACTAAATGGAGCATCCATGATACCTGGGGACTATTTATATAGATCTGGGCTTATAAGATGGGATATAGAATCAGGTATGTGGGGTATATTTAGAATTAATAATTAATACGTAAAGTCATATCTCAATTAAAAGATAGTCTTCATAAAATTAAATTAAAAAGCTATATAAACTTAAAGTTTATATAGCTTTTTAATTTAATTTGAAATTGATTGTAAAAATTTAGGTATTATATCATGATTGTAGTGCTTAAAGAAATAATTTCATAGATAATAACATTAAGCTAATTCTAAAGCAATTTCCATCATTTTAGTAAAAGCAGTTTGTCTTTCCATAGCAGTAGTAGCAACACCTTCAAAAGGTAAATCAGATATTGTTAACATACATAATGCATTAACTCCTGCACGAGCAGCGTTCATATATAAAGCAGCAGCCTCCATCTCAACAGCTAATACATTCATCTTACTCCATGATTTTAATGCATCTAAACCGCCATCGTTGTAGAAAACATCACTAGAGAATATGTTACCAACTACTGGAGTTATTCCCTTTTCTAAAGCTATATCATGAGCTTTTTTTACTAATTCAAAACTAGCTATTGGAGCAAATGTACCAGGTAAATTATACTGAGACCCGTAATTTGAATCAGTACAAGCTGCCATACCTATAACTATATCATGTATTTTTAGATTGCTATTTAAAGCACCAGCAGAACCTATTCTTATAAGATTTTTAACACCATAAAAATGTATTAATTCATAAGAATATATTCCCATAGAAGGTCCACCCATACCAGTACCTTGAACTGATATTCTTTTACCTTTGTAATATCCTGTATATCCGTACATTCCCCTAACCGTATTATACTCAACTGCATTTTCTAAAAAATTTTCAGCTATAAATTTAGCTCTTAATGGATCTCCAGGTAAAAGTATAGTTTCAGCTATATCTCCTAAATTTGCAGCGTTATGTGGTGTTAATCCCATGTCTAAATCCTCCTAAAATGTCATATATATTTTAAATATTATTTTCTATTATCATATTCCTTTTGATTAACAGGAATAGTTATTTCTCCCTTTTTCACTTTTTCAGTTTGTTCTTTAACAAATGCTAAAATTTCTTCATTAACATTTTTTTCAGTAGTAGGAGCTATTCCAACTCCATCTTCATTAATTCCGAAAACACTTATTTCCCCACCTTTAAAATCTCCGTTAACTAAATCTTTAACCGTATTATATACTACCATATCAACCCTTTTAATAGCAGAAGTTATAACATTGTCAGGTGCTAAAGAGTTTTGGTCTTTATCAACACCTATTGCCATTTTATTATTTTCTCTAGCAGCTTCTATAGCTCCCGAACCAGTATCTCCAGCTGCTGTAAATATTATATCTACATTATTTGAATGCATTTGATTAGCAATAGCTTTTCCTTTAGCCGCATCTGAATAAGTATCTGCATATTGTCTTAAAACTTTAGTACCCTTTCCTGCATCATCAACACCTGCTAAGAAACCATACTCAAAACTTTCTATTATTGGATTTTTAGTACCCCCTATAAAACCAACAGTATTAGTTTCAGTTTTCATACCAGCTATTAATCCTACTAAATAAGATGCTTCTTCAGCATTAAACATTATAGAGTTTACATTTGCTGGTTGCTTTTCATAAGAATGATCTATAATAGCGAATTTTTGATCTGGATAGTTTTCAGCAGCTTCTCTTATAGCTTCATCCATTTGAAAACCTATACCAATTACTAAGTCAGAATCATTATCTACAGCTGTTTCAACATTTTGAGCATAATCAGACACTTGTTTAGATTGTATGACTTCAACATCAACTCCAAGCTCTTTTTCAGCTTTTTGCAGTCCTTCCCAAGCTGATTGATTAAAAGACTGGTCATTTATACCACCTAAGTCAGATATCATAGTTATCTTTAAAGTATCAGATTCTTTACTACCACTACTTGAACTACATCCCACAAGAGCAAAAGACATCAATGATAAAACAACCCCTGCTGTCAATATTTTCTTAAACCTCATATTTTACCTCCAATGTTCATTGATTGATTTTATTTTAATATAAAACTTATATAAAATACAACAGTTTTTTATAAAAAAATACAAAATATGATATACTAATAAAAAATATTCAATAAGTATGATGTATTAAATAAAAATAATAAATAAATAAATCGTATTTTAAGTTTAAAATATTGAAAAATGTTCGTGATTAATATATAATTTTAAAAAATGAGAAAAAGGGAGTTTATTATGAAGCAGATACTTATAAAAAATGCATATTTGATAACAATGAATGGACAAAGGGAAGTTTATGAAAATGGCAAACTGTTAATAGAAGATAATAAAATAAAGGCAGTTGGAAATTTTGATGAAAGTATAGTAAGTTCTGGTGCAGAAGTGTATGATGCAAAAGGGAAAATACTTATGCCAGGATTAGTAAATACTCATGTTCATTTGTCTCAACAACTAGGCAGAGGAATAGCAGATGATGTAAATTTATTAACTTGGTTAAGAGAACGAGTATGGCCTTATGAAAGTAGTTTTGATTATGAAGATTCATTAATATCATCAACAGCTTGCTGTATAGAATTAATACGTTCAGGAGTAACAACTTTCTTAGAATCAGGCGGACAATATGTAGATGCAATGGTAGAAGCAGTAAATAAAACAGGAATAAGAGCATGTTTAGCAAAATCAGTAATGGATGAGGGGGAAGGATTACCTAAAGCATTTGATAAAGCTGCACAAGAAGAATTAGATACACAAGAAGAGTTATATAATAAATATAACAATACATCTAATGAAAGGGTAAAAATATGGTTTGCTCTTAGAACAATATTTAATAACTCTGATGAATTAATACTTAAAACTAAACAATTAGCAGATAAATACAAAACAGGTATACATATGCATGTTGCTGAAATAGAAGATGAAGTTGAATTTGCAAAGCTTAGAGCAGGGCTTACAACAGTAGAACATCTAAATAAATTAGGAGTGCTAGATAAAAATTTATTGGCTGTTCATACAGTATGGTTAACAGAAAGAGAAATAGAGCTATTTAGATTCTATGATGTTAAAGTTTCACATAATCCAGCAGCAGCTATGAAAGTAGTATTAGGGTTTGCATCAGTACCTGAAATGTTAGAAAAGGGAATACCTGTATCAATAGGAACAGATGGAGCTCCGTCAAACAATAGAATGGACATGATGAGAGATATGTACCTAACATCATTAATACATAAAGGTAGAACGTTAAACCCAGAAGTTGTAAATGCAGAGACAGTATTAGAAATGGCTACTATAAACGGTGCAAAGTGTGCATTATTAGAAAAGGAAATAGGAAGTCTTGAAGTTGGTAAAAAAGCAGATATGATAATACTTAACCCAAACACTATACATTCACTTCCAATGCATAATCCAATAGGAAATATAGTATACTCTATGAGTAGTGAAAATATTGAATCAACAATATGTGATGGTAAGTGGTTAATGAAAGAAAAAGAAATATTAGTATTAGATGAGGTAGAGCTTTTAGAAAAAGTAAAGAATCAAGCAGAAAAAATAAGAAAAAAAGCTAATATAAACTTAACAACTAACTTTAAAGTAATAAAATAAATATGATAAATTAATAAATTATGTAATTTTAAATAAATATAAAAATCCAACAGTAAAAGCTGTTGGATTTTTATATTAGAATCTACTACTTACTAGTAGCCGTGTTCATTTTATACTTTGCAAATCTAAGCCATAATCTTATTTTTCTAAATACATTACCTTGAGATAATATAGTAAATAATCCACAAACTATTAAAATAAAATAATATACAAATATTCCATATAAGAATACAGAATAACCAATAATAGCTTTAGAGAATATACCACCAAATATTGTAAAGAATGCTATTTCATTAGCACCAACATTGCCTGGTGTAGGCATAGCAGAAACAGCCATATATAAAAAGACTTGTAGTGACAGCATATAAAAATAAGAAGCACCACTTAATCTAAGAGCTTTATATATACAAAATGCTATGCTAAAGTAAATAGTAAGCTGAACAATTGTAAGTAATGTAGATTTAAACAAAGCTTTCTTATCCTTTATAAAGGATTTAATGGAAAAATTATACTCATCTATAAAGCTATTCACTTTTGGTCGTTTGTTATCTAAAAATTTTAAAAATTTAATTTTACTTAATAAATTAAAAATAAAGTGAACAAACTTTTTAGTTTGAGTTGGTCTATAAACTATAAAAAATCCGAAGCATAAAGTAACTATATTAAGAGACATACCCATAGCAATGAAAGTAAGTACAGGTTTTAAAGTAGATTTAAGAACATCTACATTAAAAGCCATTAAAAAAATACAATATAAAGTTACCATAATTTGATATATAACAGTTTTATTAGAGACAACTGCAACAGCTTTGCTAGCTGATATATTAGATTTTGATAACTCATAAACTTGCATAGGTTGACTACCAGATGCCATAGGAGTAACTAAGTTATAATAAAGACCTAATATACCTACTTTATATCCTAAAAATTTGGTTTTAGCTCCATGTATAGAGTTTATTATAACTCTTAAAATATAACCTTCTAAAATTATATATGAAATCATTAATAAAAATCCAACAGCTATATACTTATAATCAATTACTTTTAAAATATCAGATAAAATATTTATATCTAATGTACTAGCGACTAAATAAGTGGTTACTGTCATTAAAAGGATTAAAAAAATGTATTGCAAAAGATTTTTAGGCTTTTTACTTATTTTTTTCATAATACCACCCCTATTTAAAAATGTCTATTTTCAACTCTTTTAATTAAGTTCGAAATAAAAAATAGTATCTATCAAATTTACAAAAAACTATTAAATTTGTATATAAGTGATTTTTTATATAACAATAAAAAATCACATTTATCTTGCAATAAATCTCTTTGAATTCACCAAAGTTTATCTAATGTAAGTTATATATATATTATACATATAAAAAAAGGAATTACAAATGTATATATCAACTAAACTTATAATAGTTTCATATAAAGCGATATGCAGATGGTAATATTAAAATATTAGAAGGATAAATCATGGATAAATAGAATAAATTTTGAAAAAACTAATGTAAAAGTTTTTAGGAGGAATTATGCTAAAGAAACATAATTGTTTACAAGTTATAGAAAATACTTATTTAAAAGAAACTAAAATTATAAAGGCAAGTACCCAAAAAGAGCTTCAAGAAAAGATAAATAGACAAGTAGAGTTATGGAATGACAAAGAGATTTATTTAAAGCAGCAGATGAAATAAAAGTATACTGGAATATGATTAAACATATTAAAGATATATATAGGATTATGATATGTATGTAAGAATAAAATAATTTAAAAATGAAAAACTAAGACTAAAACAACATTTAGGAGGAACATCATGCAATTAAGAAGAGCAGCAGAGATAATGAACTCAAAGCAAAAGGAAAATATCGTAGTATATTATCAAAATGAGCCAGTAAATATAGTTAGTCTTAATAGTAATATAGGAACTGCATATGTTAAATCAATAAATAATAAAAGAGGTTTTGATATTTTAATAGAAGAGCTAAGTGAGAAAAAACAACAATAGAGAAAATTAATAGATTACATAATAATCTATATGCTTAACATACAATCATAAAAAGATGCTTAAAATAATTATTTTAAGCATCTTTTTAATTTAATCAAATATATCTAAAACTAGCTCGTTAGACAACTGTTGTAAAATCTTAACACCAGCAACACTATTACCCATAGCATCAAGTGAAGGTCCAAATACACCTATTCCCATTTTATTAGGTACAGTAGCAAGTATACCACCGCCAACACCAGATTTAGCAGGTATTCCAATATGTACTGCAAAATCACCAGATTCATCATAAAGGCCACAAGTAACCATTATAGACTTAACAATAGTACAAATATCTCTAGGTATAATCATTTCGCCAGTAAAAGGACTGACTCCTTTGTTAGCTAAAATAGCCCCAATCCTTGCCAAATCCATAGCAGTAACAGAAATAGAACATTGTCTAAAATAACAGTCTAAAACATCTTCAACATTATCAATTAGGCCATGCCCCTTCATGTAATAAGCTAAAGACCTATTTATATCACCAGTTCTTTTTTCAGATAAATAAATATCTTCAATTACATGAATATTAGGATTGTTAGTTAACTTTCTAGTAAATTCTAATATTCTATTGGTTTTCTCATTACTATTTTTACCCATTATAAGTGAATTAACAATAATAGCACCTGCATTTATAAATGGATTAGATGGATAAGGCTTATTATTTATTTTCATATTAAGAATAGAATTAAAAGCAAAACCACTAGGCTCAACCCCTATTTTTCTAAAAACATACTGTGGTGAATTATCCATCATAGCCATTATAAGAGCTATGACCTTAGAAGTACTTTCTATTGCAAAAGATTTATTATAATCTCCAGCAAAGTATTCCTTACAATTGCAATCTCTCAAATCTACAATAGCTACACCAAGCTGGTTTTCATCAACTTCAGCAAGTGCTGGTATATAGGTAGCTACATGACCATTTTTTATGTATTTTTTGTTTTCATTAACTATTTTGTTTAGTAAATCAAACATAAAAATCGCTTCCTTTTTTATAAAATTTGTTATTAGTAGTGTACTTACCCTAAAGCACATCAAAAAAACATATCTAAAAATTCAAAAAATATTATAAAAATTAACTATTAACAAATTTAGAATCTATACAATCAAATCATTACTTAACTTTATATATAAAGTTAAAAATAAATAGAATAGGATTAGTAAAAAAGCATATATACTCTATAAGAACTAAAAATAGAAGAAAGAAAAAGGGGGAGATCATGAAGGGTTTAATAAACAAATGGAATAAAATAAGTTTGGTAAAAAGAATATTAATAGGACTGATAATAGGAATAATACTTGCGCTTACAGCTAAAGACATAGCAAGTCCAATAGTGATTTTTGGTTCTTTATTCGTAGGGGCATTAAAAGCAGTAGCACCAATTCTTGTATTTTTCTTAGTAATGTCAGCGATATCTAGCCATGAAAAAGGTCAGCAAACAAATATGAAATCAATTTTAGTACTTTATTTGTTAGGAACATTTTTAGCTGGATTAACAGCAGTAGTGGGAAGTTTTATATTTCCAACAACATTAACATTAGTAGAGGGAGCTAAAGATGTTGTACCACCAGAAGGTATAGTAGAAGTATTAAAATCATTACTAATGAATGTGGTTGATAATCCAGTAAGTGCACTTTTAAATGCAAATTATATAGGTATATTATCATGGTCATTAATGCTAGGATTAGCTTTAAAAAATGCCTCAAGTTCAACAAAATTAGTAATATCAAATGTATCAGATGCTCTATCAACGGTTGTAAGGTGGATAATAAATTTTGCACCACTTGGTATAATGGGATTGGTATTTAATTCTATAGCAACACAAGGAATAGAATCACTTCTTAGTTATGGACATTTAATAGTAGTATTAATAGGATGTATGGCATTTATAGCATTAGTAGTAAATCCTATAATAGCTTATGTATACATGAGAGAAAATCCATATCCTTTAGTATTTAAATGTTTGAAAAATAGTGGAATAACCGCATTTTTCACAAGAAGTTCAGCTGCAAATATACCAGTAAACATGAAGCTATGTGAAGAATTAAATTTAAATAAAGACACATACTCAGTATCAATACCACTAGGAGCAACTATAAATATGGCAGGAGCTGCTATAACAATATCAGTATTAACATTAGCAGCAGTCAATACTTTAGGAATAGAAGTAGATATGGGTATGGCATTATTGCTTAGTTTAATGTCAGCAGTAAGTGCTTGTGGAGCATCTGGAGTAGCAGGAGGGTCACTACTTTTAATACCTCTAGCTTGTAGCTTATTTGGTATATCAAACGATATAGCAATGCAAGTAGTAGGAGTAGGATTTATAGTAGGGGTTATACAAGATTCTTGTGAAACAGCACTAAATTCTTCTACGGATGTGCTTTTTACAGCCGTGGCAGAATATGCTAAAAATAGAAAAGAGAAAAAAGGAGCATAAAAATAAAACTTAAATGAGCGTAATTTATATATTTAAAATGTATTTATACTAAATTAGATAGAAAATAAAAAAGAGGATACTTATCCTCTTTTTTATTTAAATAAATTAAAGTATGTTTTAGATTACATAAACTAACTAGCAAAATGTATAACAGGTTTATTAATATATTTAAAAGACTTTAAAGTATCTGCATCTAAATTTTCTTTGAATATATCAATAGCAGTTATTTGACTGTTGTTGTAAGTAGTATAGTAATAAACTCCAGTTTCCTGGCACATACAAGCTTTATATAAAGTTATATCATTTATTGTTAAATTATTATATAAATTTTATAAACAAATAATTAAACTTAAAAATAAAAAATAATAAAACAAAAAAGTGCTTAATTTAAGCACTTTTTTTGTATGAGTAACATTTTTAAGATTTATTTATTATTTTTCTTTTAAGATTTCTTCTATAGAAGATACACATCTACCACATCCAGTAGCTGCACCAGTAGCATTTTTAATATCTTCTACTGTTTTAGCGCCTTCTTCTATAGCTTTTTTTATATCTAAATATTTAACTTGTTTACAAAAACATACTGTTTTATTTTCCATTTTAAATTCTCCTTTAAACTTTAATGTATTCTTACAATTGTAGATACCCAAGGAAAAGGTGTTCAATCATAAAAATTAAAATATTATGTCTTAAAAAGTTATCGCATCTATGTTTATATAATTAGCATATGTTATTTATTTTAAAGTATGAAACTTCTAATAAGACATCTAAATTATAATCTATACAAAAGAAAAATAAAGTACAGAAAAGATTTTTAAGTAAACAGTTGTATAATACTTTTTAAATTGTTAAAAATAATATTAGTTTAAAATATAAAAAGAAGGATGAGTATATATGAAAAAAATAAGTTGTAGTGTAACAAACTGTGCTCATAATTGTCAAGATACTTGTTATGCTAATCGTGTAAATATAGGTGGACAAGGAGCAAAAAATACAGAAGAAACATGTTGTGGTTCTTTCTTAGACAAAAGACATTACTCAACGTTAATAAATAATGCAAGTGAAGGTAAAAATTCAAGTAATGCTTGTGATTGTTTAATATGCAATGTAGCTACATGTACATATAACAATAACAAATTATGCAATGCAGATGTAGTACAAGTAAGTGGAGAAAATGTAAACTTATATATGGAAACAAAATGTTCTACATTCAAGCAAAAATAAGGAGGAAAATATGAGTGAAAATATAATATGTCTATGCAAAAGCATAAGTGAGGAAGCAATAGTAAAAGCTATAAAAGAAGGAGCAACAAGTATAGAAGCTGTAAAAGAAAAGACTGAAGCAACAACTGGTCCATGTAAAGGCAGCAGATGTATTTCTAAAATTGAGGAATTAATAGAAAAACATAAATAAAGAAAAAAATCTTAGAATTACTAAAATACTCCATATATTTTTATATTAAAAAATATATGGAGTATTTTTATACTAAAAAATATAAGTTAAAGGTAGTATAATTTTATTTATGTGCGCATACAAGCTTATAGTAGATTATTAAAAAATAAAGTATAATATATATGATTATTAGTTAAGGATGTGTAAAAATGAATGTAATAAAATATGATGAGACAATCCAAGGTTGGTAAACTCTATTGTATGTGCAATAGACATACTAGGATTTTCACAAATGATAGTGAATTCCTCTAAAAATGGATATGGGAATAATCTACTAACAGAAATAAACTACCTTATAAATAAAAATAAACAATGTATAATACCTAATAAATACAGTAAAGGTAAAATAAAAATATTTACGGATAACATGGTAGTGGCCTATCCTATAAAAGGGGATGGAGAAAAAGAACTAGATGAAATATTAGAAAATGTAGCAGAGTATCAGTTTAAACTATCCTTAGAAGGACTTTTCGTTCGTGGTGGTATAAGCATGGGGGACTTTTATATAAATGAAGATATAGTTTTTGGACCAGCGCTATTGGATGCCCACAACACAGAAAGTAAGATTGCTTGTTACCCAAGGATTATATTAGATAACAATACCGTATCAAAAGTACAAACTTATATGAACCATTATGATGTAGCACCTCAGAAAAATAAGATACTTATAGATAATGATGGAAATTGTTTTTTAAATTACTTAAATACTATATTTAATATTATACAGAGTGTAGTAATGAATATGAATTTGAGAGAGTTCAATATGAATTATTACTTAGACATAAAAAGAAAATAGAAGAACAATTATTTATAAATAGAGAAAACATGAGAGTATGGGACAAGTATGTATGGACTGCAAATTATCATAATTATTTCTGTAGTATACATTTTCCTAAAGAAAAAGAATTAGAAATATCTAGAAAAGATTTACTTTCGTGGCCAAGGCAAATATCTAATCAAGATACATAAGAAAAAAGCTGTCTAAAAGAAGTTAAAATACTTTTAGACAGCTTTTTATATACAAAGAAGATAATACTCACAATTGAATTTAATATAGATATTTTGATTAATTTCAAAAATGAAAATATTTTTCTAAAATATAAATAATAGACTGAGAAAAATAATAAAAAAGGAAAAAAACTTGCAGAAATAAAAATGATATGATAAAATTTGAACATAAAAAACGATTGCGAAGAGGGGAAGATGATGTTTACACAAATAAAAGGAAAACTTATAGTATCGTGCCAAGCTTTAGAAAATGAACCATTACATAGTTCATTTGTAATGGGAAAGATGGCAAAAGCAGCTAAAGAAGGTGGAGCAGTAGCTATAAGAGCACAAGGCGTGGAAGATATATTAGAAATAAAAAAAACAACTAATTTACCAGTAATAGGAATTATAAAAAGAAATTATAGTGATTCAGAAATATATATAACACCTACCAAAAAAGAAGTAGAAGAACTTTCAAAGACAAAATGTGAAATGATAGCAATAGATGCTACTGATAGAGTTAGACCAAATGGTGAAACTTTAAAAGATTTAATAGATTATATACATAGCTTTGATATTTTAGTAATGGCAGATATATCAACATATGAAGAAGCCTTAAATGCTCAAAATCTAGGGTGTGATTGTATATCGACAACATTATGTGGATATACTTCTTACTCAGAAAAGCATGAAGGTCCAAATTTAGAGCTTATAAAAAAATTATCAAATGAATTATATATACCAGTTATAGCAGAAGGAAGAATAAATACACCAAAGGATTTAAAGGATGTATATGAAAATGGGGCATTTTCAGCAGTAGTAGGTTCAGCTATAACTAGACCACAACTTATAACAGCAAAGTTTGTAAATGCTATAAAGTAAAATCATATAAAGGGGAGACAAATATGTTTAAATACTTACAAAAAGTAGGAAAGTCATTTATGCTACCTATAGCAATATTACCAGCAGCAGGTTTACTTTTAGGAATAGGAGGAGCATTATCAAATCCAAATACTATAAATGCTTATCCATTTTTAAATATACCGTGGCTACAAGCAATATTTACTATAATGTCATCAGCAGGAGACGCTGTATTTGGAAATTTAGCATTAATATTAGGAGTAGGATTAGCAGTAGGGTTAGCTAAAAAAGATAAGGGAACAGCGGCATTAGCGGCGTTGGTAGGATACGTTATAATGAATGCATCTATAAAAGCAATGCTTGGAATATTTACACCAGATGCACCAGCAATAGATACTGGAGTTATAGGTTCAATTGCAATAGCATCAGTTGCAGTATGGCTACATAATAGATACAATAACATACAATTACCAGCAGTACTTGGTTTCTTTGGTGGTTCAAGATTTGTTCCAATAGCAACAGCATTTGCATCAATATTTGTAGGAGCGATATTCTTTATAGTATGGCCAACATTCCAAGGTTGGTTAGTAGTATTAGGTGAGAAGATAGCAGTACTTGGGCCAGTAGGAACATTTTTTTATGGGTTCTTAATGAGAATTTGTGGAGCAGTAGGACTTCATCACATGATATATCCAATGTTTTGGATGACAGAGCTTGGAGGAGTAGCAACAGTAGCAGGAAAGCAAGTAGTAGGAGCTCAAAATATATTCTTTGCACAATTAGCAGATCCAAATCATGTAGGGTTATTTACAGAAGGAACAAGATTCTTTGCAGGTAGATTCGCAACAATGATGTTTGGGTTACCAGCAGCATGTTTAGCAATGTATCACTGTGTACCTAAAGAAAAAAGAAATTTAGTAGGTGGATTATTCTTAGGAGCAGCTTTAACTTCATTTGTAACAGGTATAACTGAGCCAATAGAGTTTATGTTCTTATTTATATCACCACTTTTATATGTTTTCCATGCAGTACTAGATGGTATATCTTTCTTTGTGGCAGACATATTAAACATATCAATAGGTAATACTTTCTCTGGCGGTATAATAGATTTCACATTATTTGGGGTATTACAAGGAAATGACAAAACAAATTGGATGTTAGTAATACCAGTAGGATTATTATGGTTTGCAATATATTATGTGTCTTTTAGATTCTTTATAACAAAGTTTAATATACCAACGCCAGGAAGAGGAGACGATGAAGTTGAAGAAGTTAAAGTAACTGATAAAGATTCTTTAAAGGACGATGCAGTTGTTATAATAGAAGCATTAGGTGGAGCAGAAAATATAGAAGAAGTTGATGCATGTATAACAAGACTTAGAGTATCGGTTAAAGATGTCAATAAAGTAGATAAAGCTACAATTAAAAAAATAGGAGCAATAGATGTATTAGAAGTTGGTGGAGGAATACAAGCAGTATTTGGAGCCAAAGCAGTTTTATATAAAAATATAATAAATGATATATTAGGAACTAATGAATAATTTATATAGTTTCTAAATACTTAAAAGGTGTATAATATTTTATACACCTTTTAATATTAAAAATAATTAAAGGAAGTTAAAGAATTATTATAAAAAGGGCTGGTTAAATGAGTATAATAAATAAATTAGATGATAAAAATTTAAAATTTACTAAATCAGAAAGACAAATAATAGATTACATAAAAAATGATATGGAAAACTTTTCATATAAATCTATATCAGAAATAGCTAAAGATAATAATATTGGAGAAGCTACTATAACTAGATTTGCTAAGAAGATAGGGTTTAGTGGATTTCAAGACTTTAAGGTAACCTTAGCACAAGAAGTTACGAATATCCAGAACAAGCATATAATAGATAGCAGTATAGATAATAAGGAACATGCAAGAGAAACTGCTAAAAAGCTTTTACATAACAACATATATGTTTTAGAAAATACAGCACAAATAATAAACTATGAAGATATTCATAAGTGCTCAAAACTAATAAGAGAAGCAAATAAAGTGTATTTTGTTGGAGTTGGATACTCTGGAATAATCGCACAAGATATTAATTATAAATTTATGAGGATAGGGATAAATTGTAATTACTTTAGTGATAGTCACACTATATTAATGATGTCTTCTTTAATGAAAAAAGGAGATATAATAGTTTGTGTATCTCATACAGGAGAGACAGAAGATATAGTAAGTTCAGTAGAAATGGCGAAGAAAAATGAAGCTACTGTAATTTCTGTAACTAATGATAAAGATTCTAAGGTTAGGAGTTTATCAGACATATGTTTATCGTATATTTCAAATGAAGGAGTATTTGAAAGTGGTTCAATGTATTCAAAACTTGCTCAGATGTTTGTATTGGATATTATATATACACAAGTAGTCAAAGATATGGGTGGTATAGCACATGACAATAAATTAAAGACAACAGAAGCTATAAAAGGCAAATATACAATATATAGGTAAATATGCTAATGTAAATTAGGGCAAGAATTTTCTTGGCCTTTTTTAATATTATAAAATTAATTAATAATACTTTCAAAGAAAACTACTTTTAAAAATTAATTTTCTTTAAAAGTATAAAAGATTATTTTTAAAGATAATACTAAATATGATATAATAAAATTTACGTAAAAACAGGAATTCTAAAAGGATGGTGTAGTACATGAAATGGACTGAAATAACAATAAAAACTTCAACAGAAGCAGTTGAAGCTATAACTAATATATTATACGAACACAATGTAGGAGGAGTATCTATAGAAGATCCTAAAGACTTCAAATTCCAAAAGAAAAATGAATTTGATTGGGATTTCGTTGAAGAAGAAATATTTAATAGTGGATACGACGGAGTAATAATAAAAACATACATAACAGAAGAAAGAGATGTAAGTGAAGATATTAAATCTATAAAAGAAAGAATAGATGGATTAAAAGAGTTCGGTATAGATGTAGGAGAAGCAATAGTTGAATTATCATACGTTGATGAAGAAGACTGGGCTAATGAATGGAAAAACTACTACAAGCCAACTAAAATAGGAGAAAAAATAGTAGTAAAACCAACTTGGGAAGAATATGAAGCTGGTGATGAAGACCTTATAATAGAGCTAGATCCAGGTATGGCATTTGGGACAGGAACTCACGAAACTACAAGCATGTGTATAAGAGAATTAGAAAAATACGTTAAGCCTGAAAGTAAAGTATTTGATATCGGATGTGGAAGTGGGATACTTGCAATAGCGGCTGCAAAGCTTGGAGCTAGAGATGTACTAGCAGTTGACTTAGACGAAGTAGCAGTTAAAGTATCTAAAGAAAATATAGAACTTAACAATGTATCTAAAAGTGTTAAAGCACTTCACGGTAATTTAATGGAAGTTGTAACTGATAAAGCTGATATAGTAGTTGCAAACATAATAGCAGATATAATAAAATTATTAGCTAAAGATATCAAAAACTTTATGAAAGATGATGCAGTATTTATATCTTCAGGAATAATACATGCAAAGGTTGATGAAGTTAAAGAAGCACTAGTTTCAAATGGATTAGAAATAGTACATGTAGAATCTTTAGGTGAGTGGAATGCTATAGTATCTAAAATAGCTAAGTAGGTGAAATTATGGATAGATTTTTTGTAGAAAAGAAAAACATAAACCTAGAAAATAACACTTGCATAATAGAAGGTGAAGACGTAAAACATATATCAAAAGTTTTAAGATGTAGAGTTGGAGAATGCCTAGAAATATGTGACAATGACAATAATGAGTATATAGCAGAGATTTCGGGTATATCTAAAGAAGAAGTAACTCTAGATATAGTAGAAACTATAGATATAAAAAGAGAATCAGACCTTAAAGTAAGGCTATACCAAGGGTTACCAAAAGGTCCTAAGATGGAAATGATACTTCAAAAGTTAACAGAAGTTGGAGTGGATGAAATAATCTTAGTACAAACTAAAAGAAGTGTAGCCAAAGTTGATGATAAAAAAGAAGACAAAAAAATAGAGCGTTGGGAAAGGATAATATACGAAGCTGCAAAGCAAAGTAAAAGAGGAAAAATACCAACACTTAGAGGCGTTTTAAGTTTCGAAGAAGCATTAGCTGATATGAAAAATAATGACTTTAATATAGTTCCTTATGAAAATGAAAGAACGAAGTCTATAAAACAAGCTATAAAAGATATAGATATAAATAATATAGGAATATTTGTAGGCCCAGAAGGTGGATTTGCAGAAGAAGAAATTAAACAAATAGAAGATATAAATGGTCAATCGGTATCTCTTGGACCTAGAATACTAAGAACTGAAACGGCATCAGTAGTAGCATCTTCTATAGTTTTATATGAATTAAGTGACTTAGGAGGACAAGCATAAGTGAAAAAAGTAGCATTTTACACATTAGGTTGTAAAGTAAATCAATACGAAACAGAAGCTATGCTTGAAATGTTCAAAAAAGATGGATATGTTCAAGTTGAAAGCGAAGACTATGCAGATGTTTATGTTATAAACACTTGTACAGTAACACATATGAGTGATAGAAAATCACGTCAATATATAAGAAGAATGAAAAAGAAAAATCCAGACGCAATAATAGCAGTTGTTGGTTGCTATTCTCAAGTATCACCAGAAGAAATACTTGAGATAGAAGAAGTAAACTTAGTAATGGGTACTAACGAAAGAAGACAAATAGTTGAAGAAATTAAAAAACTAGATGCATCTCAAAAAGCTAGTACAGTAGATGATATAATGAAGGTAAGAGCCTTTGAAGAAATAGAAATAAATCAAACAAACGGAAAAACTAGAGCATTTATGAAAATACAAGATGGATGCGATAGATTTTGTTCCTACTGTATAATACCTTATGCTAGAGGTGGAAAAGTAAGAAGTAGAGATTTAGAAAGTATAGTAAATGAAGCTAACAAATTAGCAGATAAAGGATACAAAGAAATAGTTCTAACAGGTATACATGTTGCATCTTATGGAAAAGATGTAACAGATGCTAATATGAATTTATTAACTGTTATAAAAGCAATAGATGAAATAGAAAACATAGAAAGAATAAGATTAAGTTCAGTTGAACCAGTATTATTCACAGAAGAGTTTGTTGAAGAAGTTTCTAAAATGGACAAAGTGTGTCCTCACTATCATTTATCATTACAAAGTGGATGTGACGAAACACTAAAGAGAATGAATAGAAGATATACAACTAAAGAATACAAAGAAATAGTTGATAGATTAAGAGCACATATACCTGATGTTGCAATAACAACAGATATTATAGTAGGTTTCCCAGGGGAAACTAATGCAGAATTTAGTGTAACAAATAAATTCTTAGAAGAAATAGAACTTTCACAAATGCATGTATTTAAATATTCACCAAGAAAAGGGACACCAGCTGCAACTATGGAAAATCAAATAGATCCTCAAATGAAGCAGTTAAGAAGTGATAAGCTTATAGCTTTAGGTCATACAAACTTTAAAAAGTTTGCATCAAAATATGAAGGTAAAGAAGTAGAAGTACTATTTGAACATAGAATGAAGGATAATAAATTTGAAGGATTAACAACTAATTATATAAGAGTTATAGTTGATAGTGAAAAAGATATACAAGGTCAAATACTTAAAGTTAAGATAACTAAGGTTAATGATGAATTTGTAGAAGGAATTTTAGTATAATATGTAGAAATATAAAATGACTTAAAAGAAATTATGGCTATTTATAAAAACTGTCATAATTTCTTTTAGTACATTTAATTAAATACAGTATATATTAAAAAAATTGCGTAATACGCGTTTAAAGGTTTGTGTAAGGCATTTTAAATAATAGTAGGTAAAATAATTATATACAAATAGATTAAGTAGCCTAAAAAGTTAAATAATAAACAAAAAGGAGAAATATTATGAGTTGCATATTCTGTAAAATAATAGATGGAGAAATACCATGTTCTAAAGTTTATGAAGATGATAAAGTATTAGCATTTAATGACATAAATCCAGTAGCACCTATACATATATTAGTAATACCAAAAGAACATTTTGATAGTTTAATAGATATATCTGAGGAACAAATGGACATAATGGCGCATATACATAAGGTGATAAACAAAATAGCTAAAGAACAAGGCTTTGATAAAGATGGTTTCAGAGTTATAAACAACTGTGGCGTAAATGGAGGTCAAGAAGTAAAACATCTTCATTATCATATACTAGGTGGCCAAAAATTACCGATGTATGAAGCTATGAATAAGTAAGAAAAATTTAAAAAATTCTTCTTAAATAAAATACTTGAAAAAAAAATAAAAGTAGTTTATAATAAACAAAGTGTGAGGTTATAATACATATAAATGTTATAATCTTTGTTATAGACACAGCAGAATTCGCACTATCGGAGGGAGGGAAAATGAAATGTCAGAAGTAAGAGTAAGAGAAAACGAAACATTAGACAGCGCGTTAAGAAGATTCAAGCGTTCATGTGCAATGTCTGGCATCATGTCTGAAGTTAGAAAAAGAGAGCACTATGATAAGCCAAGCGTTAGACGTAAGAAGAAGGCAGAAGCTGCTAGAAGAAAAAACGCTAAGAAATAGTTAAAAAAGAAATAAAGAGGTGAGGGTAATGTCCCTTAAACAAAAGTTACAAGAAGATTTAAAGTCTTCTATGAAAAATAAAGATACAGTAAGAAAATCTGTGGTAACTTTAATAAGAGCTTCTATAAAGCAATTCGAGGTTGACAATAGAGTTGAGCTTGATGATGAAGGCATTATAGATATAATAGCTAAGCAGTTAAAACAGCGTAGAGATGGTTTAGCTGAGTTTAAAAAAGCTGGAAGAGAAGACTTAGTAAGTGAAGCAGAGGCTGAAATCGAAGTTTTAAAAGAGTACCTACCTCAACAGTTAAGCGAAGAAGAGCTAAACACAATTATAAAAGAAACTATATCTGAAGTAGGAGCTACTTCTATGAAGGATATGGGAAAAATTATGTCAGTTGTTAGACCTAAAGTTAAGGGAAGAGCTGATGGAAAACTAATAAACGAGTTAGTGAAAGCTAACTTACAATAGATAGAAAAACCTAGAGACTAGTCTCTAGGTTTTTTAATGTGCTTATTTAATTTTTTTAAGTCATCACCGGAAAATATAGTTAATATAAAGTCGGCAATAATTTCACCTATATCCAATAGAATATCCATATAAAATCCTCCTTTAAAATATTATATAAAAAAATAGATATAGAGTTTCTAAAAATAAGTTTAAATAAAAATTATACTTAAATTATAGCCATTGAAAAACAATATATCCATATAAATAAATACAAATATTAATGAAACACATATAATGTTCTGCTACAATATTAAAATATATCTAAAAGAAGTGGGGTATTTTGAAAGTATCAATATAGAATATGTATTAAATTTTTAATTAAGGGAGGATATTATGCTACCAATATTAGTGACTAAAAGGTGTATTTTGAAAGAAGTGTGTCTAGAAAATACAAAAGATATGTATGAATACGCAAAAGAAGAAAAAGTAGTAAGATATATGACATTCCCAAAACATGAAAGTTTAGGAAATACTAAAAACTTAATAGAAAGCTTTTTTATAGAAAGGTATAAACAAGGAATATCTTATGAGTATGGTATAACATACAAAGAAAATAACAAATTTATAGGAACATCAGGGTTTTGTAGAATAGAAAATAAAGTAGCAACACTAGGATATTGTCTAAACCCAGACTATTGGAATAAAGGCATAATGACTGAAGTTGTAACAAGGCTAATAAAATTTGGATTTGATGATTTAAAATTAGAAAAAATAGAAGCACAATTTTATGACGGAAATATAAAATCAGGTAATGTAATGAAAAAATGTGGTATGAAATATTTAGGAAGTGAAGAAAGAGAAATAAAGCTACAAGGTAAAATGGTTATGGGAAAAATCCATAGATGTGAGATAACTAAAGAAGATTATTATAAGGGCTAGAAATTTTTCTAGTCCTTATTTGAATTTTAAATTTAAACTATAAAATTTAATATTTCATCGTATAGCTCTTTTGCGTCATTATAACCTTCTTCATACAATGCTGTAAGTTTATTAACATCTTTTTCAACTTGACTAACTTTAACAGGTTTTTTAGGTCTAATAACAAGGACATCTCCCTTTTTAGATAATTCATCTACTAAATCAAGGCTTTTATTATAATTAATATGTCTATTTTCAATAGCACTAACAAGATTAGGATAAGCTTTATATCTTCTTTTTACAATTGAAGTAAATTTTTGTTTATTTTTTTTGTAAGTATAATCTCTAGTAAGTACTACTATATTTTTTTTATATCCTTGATTTATAGCGTATTCAATAGGAATTGAATCAGATACTCCACCATCAACCAACTTATAATTGTCTACCTCAACTATATTTGCAAACATAGGTATAGAACAAGAGGCTTGAAGATAAATAATATCTTTTCTTAAATCACTTAAAGTAAAATACTCTGGTTTTCCAGTTTCACAGTTAGTAGCAACAGCTATAAATTTAGTAGTAGATTTATTAAAAGCATCGTAATCGTAAACATTTAACTCATTAGGTATTTTGTTAAACATAAAGTCCATACCAAATATAGAACCTGTTTTAATTAAATTACGAAAGCTTAAGTAATTTTTATCATTTACATAATCTACAGTAGCATGATAAGCTCTTTTATATTGTTTTGATAAATAAGAAGAAGCATGGCAACTTCCAGCAGAAACTCCAACAACCATATCAACTCCTATATTCTTTTCTATGAAAAAATCTAATACGCCAGCAGTATAAATTCCTCTCATACCACCACCTTCTAATATTAATCCTATTTTATTCATAATTATCCTTTCTATATTTTAAATTTACATAATATAAAATACTTCATTTACTTTGCAACTATTATAGTATAAGGAGTTTATATTGTCTAGTTATTTAAATTTATATTAAATATAATAATATTTATTTATCAGATAAAATTAAAAATACTTGAAAAATGTATTTACTAAATAGAAAACACTTTGTAGTAGATGTTTTTTAAGTATGAAACTATGGGTATAATATAAATATTATAAAAGTTTAAGGAGTATAAAATGCTTAAGAATATAATTAAAAAGTATAAAGAAAACAAAGACAACAAAAATAAAGTAGTTTGTAGTTGCTTTGAAGTAACTAAAGCTGATATACAAAATGCGGTAAATGAAGGGATAACATCTATAAATGAAGTAAGGAAAAAAACAAAAGCTGGTATGGGATGTGGAAGATGTAACGCTTCTATTGAAAGAGTTGTATACAAAGCTATAAAATCTAAAAACGAAAGTAAAGATAAATCTAATTAAGATTTGTATATCCTTTTGCTTGTATTTATATTATATTAAAAATGGAATAAATTATGAATTAAAATATAAAATTTAAATACTTTCCATATAATATGGTAAAATAATCATAGCAATAACAACTGGAGGATAATATGAAAAAACTAACAACATTAATAACAATATTTATATCTATTTTTGTTTTGACAGGTTGTGTAAATACAGACATAACATTAGATATAGACAAAAAGGGAAATATAAGTGCATCGGCACAAATATTAAGTAGTGATTACCTAATGAAAGGTATAGATGAAGCCAAATTAAAAGAATCATATTCTAATGTAGAAAAAATAACAGAACCAGGAAAAACAGGTTATAAAATAACAGAAAACATAGGAAATATCAAAGATATAAAAATTGATAACAACAAGGATTTAAGCAAATACGCTGATTTAATAAAAATAAATCAAGAAGATAAATTTTTATATAATATATATGATGTTAACATAATGCTAAAAGATTATATGCAAAAAAATATGAGTAGTGAAGAAGTAGGTATGTTAGGTCTACTTGGTTCTGGTTTTGATTTGAATTTCCACTTAAATACACCTTTAGAATTGATAGAATCAAATGCAACATCTAACTCAGAAAAAGATGGTATACATACATATAATTGGAATTTTAACTTAGGAAAAGTAGATAATATATATGCTAAAGTTAAAATACCTAATATAAAAAATATAGCTATATTAGTAGTTGGTATTATAGCTTTAATAGGTATCATTGTATTTATAATAAAAAAAAGAAAAAAGAATAATATATAAATAAAAGCCAGTTCTAATTAGAATTGGCTTTTATTTATATTAAGAAATCATAAGTTACCTATTTTGTTGATAATCTATAATTAAAAACTATAAAATTTGAGAAATAGAAATACTGCTTATGAAATTATATATATGATTTTTTATATTGACATACCGAAAATAAACTTGTCATAAAAAAGAGAACTTGTACATACTTATAAATAAGAAAACAATGAAAAGAGGGGGATAACTTTGATTATATCCGTAAAAGAAGTTATAAATTTTTTTATAAGTGTCCTCATACCACTAGTAGTAGGATATGCTAGTAGTATGATATCTCAAATAATAGCAGGAACAAATACAGCAGCCAACTATGCAAGTTTAATAAAACCAGACTTTGCACCACCCAGCTTTATATTTCCAATAGCATGGACAATTCTATACATATTAATGGGAATATCAGCTTATTTAATATTAAAAAAAGGTTATGAATCTACTAAAGTAAAAGATGCAATGTTTTACTATTGGTTACAACTTGGACTTAATTTTTTATGGAGCATATTATTTTTTGGATTTGATTTAAGACTAACAGCATTAATAGTGCTTGTAATAATATTGTTAATTGTAATAGTTATGACATATAAATTCTTTAAAATAAATAAAAAAGCAACTTATATAAATATACCGTATATTCTATGGCTTATGTATGCTTTATATTTAAATTATTTTATATGGATAATAAATAAATAGAACAAGCAACAATATATAACATACTACATATACTTAATTAATCATAATTAAAAAACTTATAATATAAAACATTAGTAGAAGCCAATGATTAAATTAAGGGAGACTATAAAGTGAAAAATAAAATACAATTTTATTAGACTTTAAGGAGAGGATTTGATTGAAACGTAGTATATGTAGTAGAAATGTAGAATTAAGGGATGGTATAAAAGAGTATATTAATTCAAAATTTGATAAGTTAAAAAGCTCTTTAGAAGATGGATGTGTCAAAGTTATTATAGAAAAAGATGAAAGCATGTATAACATTGAGGTTTTAATGAGTGAAGATAATGTAAATATTGGAAAAGTGGAAAGTATAAATGAAGACTTGTACTCTGCAGTAGATGCTGCCTTTGAAAAAGTATATAGCAAGCTAATAAGGTATAAATCAAAATTGAAATTTAGTACAGACCCATTAATAATAAAAGACTCAGAAGAAGCTGAAGAAGATGATGAAATAATAATAAAAAGAAGAAAAAAATTCAATCTAAAACCTATGAGCATAGAAGAGGCAGTACTTCAGATGGAACTTTTAGGACATAATTTTTTTATATTTAGAAATCAAGATAATTATGAAATAAATGTTGTATATAAAAGGAAAAATGGTGGGTATGGATTAATAGAGCATGAATAAAGATATGTAGCTTATAAAAAATACTGAGATTTTTCTCAGTATTTTTTATATTTTATTCTCTAGAAGAAGCAACTCATATACTAGAGAATTAAGAGTATTTATATTTATATATAAACTTTTATTAAGATTATTATGTTTATAATCATATTTAAATGTATAACTTTCAATTATATTATCATATTGATAAGTTTTTATATAGTTTTTATCATAGTATAAATCATTATAAGAATTACTTAATTTATTTTTTAAAAATTCATCAACTATTTTTTGATAAAAATCTTTGCTTTGAATAGGAAGAATTTTTAAATTAAAATATGGTCGCTGATAGATATAAAATATTTTATTATCTTTTTTAGAAATTCTTATTTTGTAAATTTTATTTTTAGTCTTAAAAAAATACTGATAAAACTTAAGTGCATCATTATTATCGAAAAATATATCAAAATCTTCATCTATTATAGATTCTTCACAAAGAGAATCATCAAATATAGCATTTATAGTTTTTATACAAATAAAACGTAAATATTCATCGGAAGTAGTATCTAAAGTATCATCTTTTGTTTTTTCGCATATATTTAATATGCGTGAGTCACTTGATAAATTATAAGAATTTCTTAAGTTAATTTTAGATTTAGGTTTAATTAATGGATATAAAGATTGCATAGATGAAATTAAATTAAAATAACTATTATTAAGAGATGTAAGTATATTTTTCGAATAATTACTTATCGCATATTTTTTTAAACGTTTTAGATCAGAAAGTATATTAAAGCTAAGTATAAGTATAGAATTTAAATCTACCTCATTTATGGATAATGAATTTGTTGTTCTTATAAATTCATTATCTAGAGAATTATGATATATATTTTTATAAAGTTGAGAGAGTAGCTTCGTATTCCTACTATTTTCCTCTTTTATAGAAGTTAACGTATCAATCGAATAAGAATAATCTATGAGATAGCTTAAATATATATCTAGGTAAATGCAATTTTGTATGATTTTTACAAAAATATTTTTCATTTAATCACCTCTTTTTTAATAACATAAATATATAGATATTTTATTCAAATAGATATTATAAGTTTACACGCTGACTTTATTTAAATAAAAAAATAATCATATTAGTATTGAGTTATTAGGCTTAAATTCCATAAAAGAAAAATAAGTAAAAAAATTAAGGAGGAATAGTATGATAGATATTTCAGAAGAATTGTTAGTAAATAAACCAACAGTTACTATAATTTCAAATACCTTCGTAAGTATAGAAAATTATATATCTATAATCACCTATGAATCAGATTTAATAAAAATAAAAACTAGAGAAAAAACAATAAAAATATGTGGAAGTGATCTTTCACTTAAATATATACAAGAAGAAGAAATAGGTGTAAAAGGAGTTATATACACAGTAGAATATATAGATTAGGGGGAAATACGTATGATAAGCTATATAAGGGGATATTATGTTATAAGTGTAGAGGGAGTGGAGATAGAAAAGTTTATAAACCTTTTAATAAGAAGTAATGTAAAAGTTTATAATGTAAAAAGAATAAGTAAGACTAAAATAGAATTTTGTGTAAATAGAGAAGATATGAAGGATTTAAAAAGAGCTTATAGGGGAAATAATTTTGATATAAAGGTAAAGCAAAAAACAGGTGTACCCTTTATACTTAAGAGAATCTATAAATTAAAGGGAATGTGGATTTGTGCTATAATATCGTTGTTTTTACTTATTATGACATCTCAATTTGTAACAGATATATACATAAAGGTTCCAGAAGGGATAAACAAAGATGATGTACGAAAAGAGCTATATAATGCAGGACTAAAGCCTGGAGTTTATAAAAAGAATATTGATAGAAAAGAAATAAGAGACCATATAATGTTAGAATTTAATGATATAGCATACATATCTATAAATGTTAAAGGTACAAATATATTTGTAACTGTAACGAAAAAAGCAGAAACTCTAAAATCTACTAAAGATTCAAATTATTGTAATATAATTGCTAGTAAAAATGGTATAATAGAAAAGGTAATACCAAGAAGTGGAAACCCAAGTGTAAATCCTGGAGATATAGTAAAAAAGGGAGATGTGTTAGTAAGTGGCGCAAATACAAAGTCTCTCCCTGAAATATGGGCAACAACTTTTTATGAAGTTAAAAAAACTGATAGCTATGAAGATACTATAAAAGAAAAAACAGGAAATAAAAAAAGAGTATATACCATAAGTTTCTATGATAAAAAATATACATTAAGGAGAAATATAAAGTATAAGGATTATATTATAGAAAACAAAACACATAAATTATCTATAGGAGATTATACTTTTCCTATAAAAATTGAAGTAAGTACTTTCTATGAAGCTAAGAATAAAAAGATAAGCAAGAATAAAGAAGAATTGAAAAAAGAAATATCAGAAAGGGCTCAAAAAGAAATAGAATATATTATACCTCCATCAGCTAGAATCATAAAAGTAGACCATGATTATAAAGTAAATAAAAATAATATGTTAGAATATGTGTTAACAGTACAAACAACTGAGAATATTGCGCATACTTACGCACTTAGCAAGTCAGAAGCAGAGGAATATATAAAAGAAAGTGAAAAAAATGAGTCAGAGGAAGAAATTCCTAAAAATCCTGATAAAAGACCGATTAATGATATAAGAAATGAATTTGAAGATAAAGATAAAGAAGAAAATGATAAAAGCAAAGAAAAAGATAAAAATTCAAATACAAACTAAGGAGGACGTAAATTGATAGTACAAAAGAAATTTATAGTATCAGAAGAGAAGTTTGAAAGAGAATTATTTGGTAACTTTGATGAAAACATTAAATTGATAGAGGATGCTTTAAATATAGATGTAATATTAAGAGAAGGCAATATAG
The DNA here is from genome assembly GCF_015560225.1 of Romboutsia sp. BSD2780061687b_171204_C1. Taxonomy (NCBI): domain Bacteria; kingdom Bacillati; phylum Bacillota; class Clostridia; order Peptostreptococcales; family Peptostreptococcaceae; genus Romboutsia; species Romboutsia sp. BSD2780061687b_171204_C1. Next base: position 172,558 of record NZ_JADMRK010000001.1, read on the forward strand.
TTTTAATGGGTGAAGAAAAATATGTAGAAAAAGCCTTAAGACTAATGGATGAACTACATTCAACAGTACAAAATGGAAAACATTTAGACAAGCAAAGTATATCTTATTCTTTATCTCTTTTATTTGAAGGTAGTGAAGAAAAGATAAAAGACCTAGAAGAAACTATAGTATTAACTAAAAAAGGTAATCCTGTTAGGCCAAAAACTCTTGGTCAAAAAACATATATAGATTTAATAAAGAAAAATGATATAACTTTTGGAATAGGGCCAGCTGGAACAGGTAAAACATATCTAGCAGTAGCAATGGCTGTTAAAGCTTTTAAAAAGGATGAAGTAAGTAGAATAATACTTACAAGACCAGCGGTAGAAGCAGGCGAAAGTTTAGGTTTTTTACCAGGGGATTTAAAAGATAAAGTAGATCCATATTTAAGACCATTATATGATGCATTATTTGATATGCTAGGTCCTGAAAAGTTTAGCAAATATTTAGAAAGAGGAACTATAGAAGTAGCACCTTTAGCATTTATGAGAGGTAGAACATTAGATAATGCTTTTATAATACTAGATGAAGCTCAAAACACTACTCCAGAACAAATGAAGATGTTTTTAACAAGACTAGGATATGGCTCTAAAGCAGTAGTAAATGGTGACTTAACTCAAACAGACTTGCCTAGAAAAAGTAAAAGTGGATTACTTCATGCTATAAAAGTACTAGATAAAGTAGAAGGAATAGGAAGTATAAGATTAACAGACAAAGACATAGTAAGACATGAATTAGTTCAAAGAATAATAAGAGCTTATGATAGATTTGACAATAAGGAATTAGATAAGAAAGAAAGCAAAAAAGATAAAAAAAAGTAAAAGAAAATAACTAAGGAAGAAGTGAATAAAATGGAATTAATAATGGATAATAGACAAGATAAAATGGACATAAATGAAGAATTAATAGAGAAAATAAAAGATATCATATTAGAATGTTTGGACTATGAAGGATATGACGATGATTATGAAGTTAGTTTATCTTTTGTAGACAACAAAGAAATACATGAGTTAAACAAGCAATTTAGAGGAATAGATAGACCAACAGATGTGTTATCTTTTCCAATGATAAGTGAAGATGATTTTGATATAGAATTAGAAGAAAAATCACTAGGTGATATAGTAGTATCTTTAGAAAGAGCTTTTGAACAAAGTATAGAATACAATCATAGCTTTGAAAGAGAAGTATGTTTTTTAGTATGTCATAGCATGTTCCATCTTTTAGGATATGATCATGATACTGACGAAAATACAAAAGAAATGAGACAAAAGGAAGAACATATACTAAATAAGTTAAGTATAACAAGGGAGTAGTTTATGAAGGGGACAAAAAAACGTCAGGGAATAGTTAAGGCATTTAATGTAGCTATAGAAGGTATATTATATACATTTAAGTCGGAAAGAAATATGAAAATACATTATTGTGTTGCTGTAATAGTACTCGTAGCTAGTATGTTTTTTAAGCCTTCTAGAATGGAGATGATAGCTTTAATTATGGCGATAAGCTTAGTTGTAATATCAGAAATGTTTAATACGGCTATTGAAAAAGCTATAGACATGGTAACAGAAGAACATCATCCATTAGCTAAAATATCAAAAGACGTAGCAGCTGGAGGAGTATTAATAGCTACTTTAAATTCAGTTGTAGTAGGCTATTTAGTGTTTTATGATAAAATATCAAAACCGGCTGAAAACTTGATAAACTCTATAAGAAGGTCAGAACTTCATATAACTTTAATATGTATAGTAGTAGTTTTAATAGCAGTTGTAGTAGTAAAAACCTTGACAAATACAGGAACACCATTAAAGGGGGGTATGCCAAGCGGACATTCAGCATTAGCATTTGCAATGGCTACAATGATAACTATGATGACAGGTGGACTTATACAATCCACGCTATCATATTTAATGGCGTTTTTAGTTGCACAAAGTAGAATTGAAGGAAAGATACATACATTTTGGGAAACAGTAGCAGGATCAATATTAGGAGTTTTAGTGGGGTTAGCAGTATATCAAATAGGATGGTTTTATTAAATATATAAGAGTCTTCTTTTAATCTTTTTAGGGAGGCTCTTTTTATATTTCATTTTAACTACCTATATTATGAGTAAGTTATGTATATTGATTATATTAATAGATATATTGAATTAAAAAGCAGAAATTAGGCAGATACAAAAATATATTGTAAATAATATAAAATATATATTAAAGTACTCAAATTAAGAGTATTTTATTAAAAAATAAGTCTTAAATTATCAATTTTGTGTTATAATGTAAGGTACTAAATAAATATATTAAATATAAAATACGGAAATAAGAATATTTATTATATATATTTTATAATATAGACTTATAAGATATATCAGGAGGCATATATTATGAATAATAAAGAATTATTAAAAATAGCAGAAGAAGCGAGAAAACATTCTTATTCTCCATATTCAAAGTTTAGAGTTGGAGCAGCTCTTTTAACTAAAGATGGAAAAGTATTCACAGGATGTAATGTAGAGTGTGCATCTTTTGGAGCTACTAACTGTGCTGAGAGAACAGCAATATTTAAAGCTATATCAGAAGGACATAGAGATATAGAAGCAATAGCAGTAGCTAGTGATAACTCTGAAAAAAATGAATCAACATACCCATGTGCAATATGCAGACAGGTTATAATAGAATTTGGGTTAGATATAAGAATAATAACAGGTTATTCTGAAGGAACTATAAAGGAAACAACTATAAAAGAGTTAGTTCCTCACTATTTCTCAGGAATAGACTTTGTAGATAATCATAAATAAAACAAAAGAAAAGACAGGAGACATTTATATGTTTAAATCAGGATTTGTTAGTATAGTAGGGAGACCAAATGTTGGTAAGTCTACTTTAATGAATAATGTGGTTGGAGAAAAAATAGCTATAATGAGTGATAAACCTCAAACTACAAGAAATACAATACAAGCAGTATATACGGATGAAGAAGCTCAAATAGTTTTCTTAGATACGCCAGGTATACATAAACCTAAAAATAAATTAGGAGAATTCATGGTTAAATCAGCAACTGATGCATTTAAAAATGTTGATTTAGTATTATTTGTTGTGGATGATTCTAAAAAGATAGGACCTGGAGACAGAAAAATAATAGAAGAATTAAGAAATGTAAAGAGACCAGTTATATTAGTATTAAACAAAATAGATCAATTACAAGAAGATGAACTATTTGAATTAATGGAAATGTATCACAAAGAAAATGTGTTTAAAGGAATAGTGCCAATATCAGCACTTAAGGGAAGAAATATAAAAGAGCTTACAAAAGTAATAAAAACTTACTTAGAAGAAGGACCAAAGTACTTTCCAGACTACATGATAACTGATCAACCAGAAAGAGTGTTAGTAGCTGAACTTATAAGAGAAAAAGTATTACACTATGTTCATGATGAAGTTCCTCATGGAGTTGCAGTTGAAATAGAAAAAATGAAATCAAGAAAAGATAAAGAAATTGTTGATATATCAGCTGTTATCTATTGTGAAAGAGAATCTCATAAGGGTATAATAATAGGTAAGAATGGAAGAAAATTAAAAGGTATAGGGAAATCAGCAAGAGAAGATATGGAACTATTATTAGGTTCTAAGGCAAATCTTCAATTATGGGTAAAGGTAAAAGAAAACTGGAGAAACTTACAAAATTATGTGAGTAACTTTGGATATACTGATAAATAATAAAGGTGGATTATATGGATAGGAAACAGGATGCTTCCCAGGATTTGTTGGGCGAAGTCAAGAGTTTAATTGAAAATAATAAAATACTAGAATTAAGAGAATTATTAGAAGAATATCATACAATTGATATCTTTGATATTATGGAACATTTAGAGGAAGATATGAAAATAAAATTATTTGAAGTACTTCCCCTTGATGTAGCAGCATCTATATTAGAAGAAAGTGATGCTCAGTTTTTCAGTAGTACTTTATCTAAGATAGATATTGATCATAGAAAAAATATCTTAGAATTAATGTCTTTGGATGATATGGCAGATATTTTAAGTCAGCTTGAAGAAGGCGAGATAGAAAATATAATGGAACTTCTAAGTAAAGAAGATGCAGATGATATAAAAGAACTTTTAATATATGAAGAAGAGTCTACAGGTGGTATAATGACCACTGGATACATAGAAGTAAATAAAGACATGACTGCTAAAGAAGCAATTGAACATATGAGAAGTCATGCTGAGGAAGCAGAAACAATATATTATATATATGTAGTTGATAATGCTGAAAAGCTAGTGGGAGTACTATCTCTAAGAGAGTTAATAACAGCTAGAGATTCTAGTATTATAGAAGATCTAATGAGTGAAAACATAATATCTGTATATGTAGATGAAGATAGAGAAGAGGCTGTAAGATTAGTATCTAAGTATAATCTAATAGCAATACCAGTAATAGATAGACAAAAAAGACTTAAAGGAATAATAACAGTGGATGATATAATAGATGTTATGGAAGAAGAAGCAAGTGAAGATATGTATAAATTTGCAGGTACTTCGGAACAAGAAAGAGACTTTGTAGAAAAAGTTAATCCAACATCAAAAGAACAAATAATATCATCAGTTAGAGCGAGAATTCCATGGCTTATAATAACTTTACTTGGTGGATTATTATCTATGGTAATATTTTCTAATTTGGATTTTATAATGAACCCAACTTATGCATCTTTAGTATTTTTTATACCTGTTGTTATAGGTATGGGAGGAAACATTGGAACACAGTCATCAGCACTTGCTGTTATGGTTCTTTCGAATAAAGATTTAGAATTTAAAAATGTTATAAGAGAAGGTATGGTAGGTCTTATAACAGGAATAATATGTAGTATATTAATAGGAATAGTAATATTTATATTTATGAGAGACATAGATATAGTGTTAGTAGTATCCTTATCTCTATTTATAAACATGATAGTTGGAGCTATGATAGGTGCATTTATGCCATTTTTATTTAAAAAAATGGATGTTGATCCATCAATAATATCAGCACCAATAATAGCAACACTTCTTGATATAGTAGGAATTGCTATATATTTAATGATAACAACTTTGATTTTGGCAAAAATTGTTTAATAACTTAATGTATGATTTACCCTCTTCTTACTTAAAATATAAATATAACTGTAAGAAGGGGGTTTTTTAAAAATGAACAATTTATGTTGGGAAATTTTTAAAAAGACTGGAAACATAGAAGCCTATTTATATTTAAAAGATTATAAAACACTAAATGAAGAAGTAGAAACTATGAGGGAGATAGAAACAGACTATGATAGTATTGAACACCCAGGGGATAGTACTTAAGGCAGTAAGATATGAAGAAAACGATGTTATATTAACTCTATTTACAAGAAAGCTTGGAAAAGTATCAGCATTAGCAAAAGGAGCTAAAAAAAACAAGAGCGCTCTACTTTCATCTTCGCAGCTTTTTGCTTATTGTAATTATACATTAAGAAAACAAGGAAGTATGTATAGGGTAAGTCAAAGTGATATTATAAAAAGTTTTTATGATATATCCTACGATATAGATGCATTTTCTTATGCTACCTATATAACTAAGTTAGTAGAAAACTCAACCTTAGAAAATCAAACTAACAATAGGTTATTTATACTACTTGCACAAACTTTATATCTATATACTCAAGTTGATGTAGACAAGAAATTTGTAACACATGTATTTGAATTAAAATTTTTAGATTATATAGGTCTTAGACCAATAATAAACAGGTGCTCAATATGTGGTACTAGAGACTTAAAATCACCAGTATTTAATGTATACGAAGGTGGAGCATTATGTAGTAGTTGTAGTGAAAATGTACAAGACAACATAAGTATAGATGTAACAACGTTAAAATTAATGGAATATATATTATCAAACGATATATTAAGATGTTCCAAAGCTAAAGTATCTAAATATATCATATATGAACTAGAAAAAATACTAAAACAATACTTAGCGGTACATGTAGATAATATAAATCAAAAATCTTTATACATGTTAAGAGAAATGAAAAAATCTTCAAAAGAAGATTTGAATGAGTAAGTTTAGAATAATTATAAGGGAGTGGATAATGGTGAATGAAAATATTACAATAGAAAAACTAGATGCTGTTATACAAAGAGTACCAGGTGCTACGTATGAACAAGCTAAAAGTGCATTAACAAAAACTAATGGAGATGTTATAGAAGCGATAATATCTCTAGAAGGACAGATAGGCTTTAGTGGTAAAAGTAAAAAGGTTAAAAAGAATGTAGAACAAGTATTTTCAAAAGATAGTGAAGATATGAAAGAACTTAAAAATAAAGTAAAAGATTTACTTCAAAAAAGTAGCGTCATAAGAGTTATAGTAGAAAAAAATGGTAAAAATATAATGAATATACCTCTTACAGTAGGAGTAGTAGGTTTAGCACTTGGTCCATTGGTAACATTAGTTGGACTTTCAGCTGCAGTTATAGGAAAATATAACATAATGATTCAAAATGAACAAGATGGTTCAATAGTTGATTTAGGGGAATTAAATGAAGAAAAGTTAAGTATGTTAAAGCAAATGCTAAGTAATACTGCTAAAGGGATAAAAGATACTGTAGTGGAAAGCAAAAAAGACGACAAAGACATAACAGATGAGCTTATAAATGAATATGACAATTCAAATTTAGATAACAACAAATAGAGATAAAATTATGATTTTTCAATAAGATTGACAAAAATTCAAGTATTTGTTATTCTAAAAGTTGAAATATACTAAAGGCCTTTCGTTAATTCGAAAGGCTTTGTTAAGCATATAGGAATTTATATTTTAAAACTTATAATAAGACTTAAACTAAAAATTATAGTTTTAACAATATACATAAAATTAAAAATTTATAGGAGGTATTCATATGAATTTCCAAAATATGATACTTACATTGCAAAACTATTGGGCAAAGCAAGGATGTATCATGATGCAGCCTTATGATGTTGAAAAAGGTGCAGGTACAATGAACCCTAATACTCTTTTAAGATCATTAGGACCAGAGCCTTGGAAGGTTTGCTATGTAGAGCCATCAAGAAGACCTGCGGATGGTAGATATGGGGAAAATCCAAATAGACTTTACCAACATCATCAATTCCAGGTTATATTAAAACCATCACCAGATAACATACAAGAATTATATTTAAATAGTTTAAAAGAAATAGGTATAGATCCAAATGAACATGATATAAGATTTGTTGAAGATAACTGGGAATCAACTACAGTTGGAGCTTGGGGACTTGGATGGGAAGTTTGGTTAGACGGTATGGAAATAACTCAGTTTACTTACTTCCAACAAGTTGGAGGTATAGAGTGTGAACTTGAAACCGGAGAAATAACATATGGACTAGAAAGACTTGCTATGTATATACAAGAAGTAGATAGTGTTTATGACCTAATGTGGAATGATGAGTTAACTTACGGAGATGTATTTAGACAAGCTGAATATGAGAACTCTGTATATGCATTTGAAGAATGTGATGCAGATATGTTATTTAATTTATTTGATACATATGAAAAAGAAGCTACTAGACTTATAGAAAGAGGACTTGTAATACCAGCATACGATTATGTGTTAAAATGTTCTCATACCTTTAACACTTTAGATGCTAGAGGAGCTGTTGGAGTAAGTCAAAGAGCATCATTTATAGGAAGAGTTAGAACAATGGCTAGAAATGTTTCTTCAGCTTACGTTAAGCAAAGAGAAGAAATGGGATACCCGCTTATAAAGGAGGGAAAATAATATGAATAACTATCTTTTATTTGAAGTTGGAGTTGAAGAATTACCATCAAGATTTGTAAGTTCTACATTAGACCAAATCAAAGGTAACTTAACAAAATTATTTAACGAAAATAGAATAAAATTTGATGATATAAAAGCTTATGGAACACCTAGAAGATTAGCGTTTATAGTTGAAGGTATAAGTGATAAGCAAACTGATTTAGAAGAAGAAGTAAAAGGTCCATCTAAAAAAATAGCAATAGATGCTGATGGAAATTTCACAAAGCCAGCACTTGGATTTATGAAAAGTAAAGGTTTAAAAGAAGAAGACGTAATATTTAAAACTGTTGGAAAAGATGAATATATATTTGGAACAATAAGACAAGCTGGTTGTGAGACTAGTGAAGTATTAAAAACTATATTACCACAAGCAGTTAAGATGGTAGTATTCCCTAAGGCTATGCGTTGGGGTGGAAAAAACATGAGATTTGCTAGACCTATAAGATGGATGGTTACATTACTAAATGATAAGGTACTAGAAATAGACTTAGAAGGTATAATATCTTCAAATGTAACTAAAGGACATAGATTCTTAGGACAAAGTGAATTTGAAGTTAACTCTTTAGAAGATTATCTAACTAAATTAGAAGAAAACTTCGTAATATTAGATCAAGATAAGAGAAAAGCTATAATAAAGGAACAATGCATAAATGTTGCTAACACTTTAGGTGGAGAAATTGAATTTGACGAAGATTTACTAGAAGAAGTAACTCATTTAGTTGAATATCCAACAGCTTTTTATGGAGAGTTTGACAAAGAATACGCTAAACTTCCTAAAGAAGTTGTAACAACTCCAATGCAGCAACATCAAAGATATTTCCCAGTATTAAAGGATGGGAAATTATTACCAAACTTTATAGCTGTAAGAAACGGTAATGACTATAAAATAGAGAATGTTAAAAAAGGTAACGAAAAAGTTTTAGAAGCAAGACTTGCAGATGCATTATTCTTCTACAAAGAAGACACTAAAAAAGACTTAGAAAGTTACATAGAAAAATTAAAGAGTGTTGTATTCCAAGCTAAACTTGGTACAGTTTATGACAAATCTTTAAGAATAGAAAAATTAAGCGTTAAGATACTTGATTTATTAGGATTAAGTCAAGATGAAGCTGATACTAAAAGAGCAGCTAAATTATGTAAAGCTGACTTAGTAACAGGAATGGTATTTGAATTTACTGAACTTCAAGGGATAATGGGAAGAGAGTATGCAAAAGTTGGTGGAGAAAATGAAGCTGTTAGTGAAGCAATATTTGAACATTATTTACCAAGATTTGCAGGAGATATACTTCCACAAACTAATGCTGGTATAGCTTTATCTATAGCTGATAAATTAGATTCTATAGCAGGATTTTTTGCAATAGGAATACATCCAACAGGATCTCAAGATCCATATGCACTTAGACGTCAAGCATTAGGTGTTATAAATATACTAATGGATAGAAAGTTAGATATAAGTCTAAAATCATTAGTTGATATATCTTTAGAAAATTATACAAACTTAGAATTTGACAAGCAAACTGTAGCTAATGAAATGATGGAATTCTTCAATGAAAGAATCAAGAACTTATTTAGAGAACTAGGAATAAGATATGATGTTATAGATGCAGTATTAAGTGCAAACATAGACAATGTAAGTGATATGTATATAAGAGCAGAAGAACTTAATAATTGGCTACAAAAAGATGAGTTAGTTGAAATGCTAACAGCATTTAATAGAGTTTCTACATTAGCTCAAAAAGCTACTTCTAGCGAAGTGAAGGAAGAGTTATTAGTAGAAGATGCTGAAAAGGCTTTATACAATGAATTTAAAAATGTTAAAGAAAGCGTAAAATCTTTATTAAGTGAAAAGAGATATAGTGAGTCATTAGATGCATTTGCATCACTAAGACCATCAATAGATAATATGTTTGATTCTGTTATGGTAATGGATAAGGATGAAGCTATAAAGAACAATAGACTAGGACTTTTAAAACAAATATATGATACAATGTTAAGTATATGTGATTTATCAAAAATAGTTTATAAATAATATATCGGGGGCTAAGAGGACACTTTTAGTCCCTATATTATTTTAAATAACATTTTCCTAAAAAGATTCAAAATAATTTATTTGGAAAAAATACAAATAATAAATATTAAAATAATTAAAAAAATATCAATAATATATATTAAAACTATTTAATATATACAATGTTATATTATAATAGATTTAGTATAAACAATTTAGCTACATTATTTAGTATATAAACCATTAATATATACAAAAGAATAAATAGTATATAATAAATATATAAAAAGTATGCGAATTGTATAACAAAAAGATTTACAATTACATATATATGGGTATATAATATACTATATAAAGAAAAAGTAATATAAAGTATAGCACATAAGGAAGAGGGTGACTATTATTCAACTTAATGATAGACAATTAAAGATAATTGATATAGTAAAAGAGAATGAGCCTATAACAAGTGAAGCCATTGCTGCTCATTTAAACGTAACTCGTGCTACACTAAGATCTGACTTAGCCATATTAACTATGACAGGAATATTAGATGCAAGACCTAAAGTTGGATATTTTTACTCTGGAGTTAGCGAATTAAATTTAATAGGCAATAACATAAAAGACAAAAAAGTAAGAGACATCATGAGTCTACCTGTATTAGTAAAAAAAGATATGAGTATATATGAAGTTATAGTCAATATGTTCTTATCAGATGTAGGAAGTATATTCATAATAGATAATGACGACATACTATGTGGAGTGGTTTCTAGAAAAGATCTACTTAAAGCTACTATAGGTGCTAGTGATATAAATCATATGCCAATAGGCATGATAATGACTAGGATGCCCAACATAGTTACTATAAATCAAGATGAGGATATAGTATTGGCAGCTAAAAAGATAATAGAACACGAAGTTGATTCTATTCCTGTTGTTGAACGTGATGAAAATAACAAAAACAACTTAAGGGTAGTAGGAAGGATATCTAAGACTAATATAACAAAATTTTTCCTAGAATTAGCTGACAATTAAGGAGGAATAAATGAAAAATTTAATTATATATGTTATATCAGACTCAGTAGGTGAGACTGCGCAACAAGTAACAAAAGCTGCTATTTCTCAATTTAAAATTAGTGAAGAGTGTGAAATAAGAAGATTCCCATATGTTATGGATGAAAACTTTTTATTAGAAATTTTAGAAGGTGGAAAAAGTGAAGATGCTATAATAGTATATACATTAGTAGACGAAAATCTTTTAAATGTTACTAAAAAATTCTGTGAAAAAGAAAATTTAAGTAATATAGACCTAATGACACCAATTTTAAAAGAAATAGCAAATAAAACTAAAATGAAACCTAAAAGAGAGCCTGGTATAATCAGAAAGTTAGATGAAAGCTATTTCAAAAGAGTAGAAGCTATAGAGTTTGCAGTAAAGTATGATGATGGTAAAGACCCAAGAGGTATACTTAAATCAGATATAGTTTTAGTAGGGATATCTAGAACTTCTAAAACACCACTTAGTATGTATCTAGCAAACAAAAACATAAAAGTAGCAAATGTACCTTTAGTTCCAGAAATACCTATACCTAAAGAGGTATTTGAAATAGATAATAAAAAAATAATAGGACTTACTAATACTCCAGAGAAGTTAAATCAAATAAGAGCAGAAAGACTTAAAGCATTAGGACTATCAAGTAATGCAAACTATGCTAACTTAGATAGAATACTACAAGAATTAGACTACTCAGAACAAGTCATGAAAAAAATAGGATGTCCAGTAATAGATGTTTCAAGTAAAGCAATAGAAGAAACAGCTGGAATAATTCTTGATATTATCAAAGAAAATGGATTAAACATATACAAAGATAGTGATAGATAGTTAAATTTAAAGAGAAAAACCTTAAAAACATCTTAGTTAATTTAATACAAGTTATTTATAGTAAATAAAACCTTATATTAAACTAACTAAGATGCATAAAGGCTAATTATATTAAACTAACCAAAATACAAAATGATGGGGGTTAAATAATGGAAGCTAAATATGTTTATAGTTTTGAAGAAGGTAACAAAGACATGAGATATGTTTTAGGTGGTAAAGGTGCTAACTTAGCAGAAATGACAAATATAGGTCTACCAGTGCCACAAGGTTTTACAATAAGCACAGATGCTTGTAATGATTATTACAAAAATAATGAGACTATAAGTGATAATATAATAAATGAAATAGAAGAAAAGCTTAAAGAATTACAAGAAAAGCAAGGAAAAACATTAGGAGGCGAAATTAATCCTCTATTATTATCAGTTCGTTCTGGTGCAGTATTTTCAATGCCAGGAATGATGGATACAATACTTAATCTAGGTTTAAATGATACAAGTGTAGTAGCTTTAGCAAATTCTACTCAAAATGAAAGATTTGCATATGATAGTTACAGAAGATTTATACAAATGTTTTCTGATGTAGCTATGGGAATACCAAAATATAAATTTGAAAATGCCCTAGATAAAATAAAAGAAGCTAAAGGATACACTTTAGACACAGAACTTAATGTAGAAGATTTAAAAGAATTAGTAAAAAAATATAAAGAAATATATACAAAAGAAATAAAAAGTCAATTCCCACAAGATCCAAAAGAACAACTAATGTTAGCTATAAAAGCAGTATTCAAATCATGGAATAATCCACGTGCAATAGTATATCGTAAATTAAATGATATCCCAAGTGATTTAGGAACAGCAGTAAATATACAATCAATGGTATTTGGAAACATGGGAGAAACTAGTGGAACTGGAGTAGCATTTACTAGAAATCCTTCAACTGGTGAAAATAAAATATTTGGAGAATTTTTAATGAATGCACAAGGTGAAGACGTTGTTGCAGGTATAAGAACACCAAAGGACATATCTTCACTAAAAGAAGTGATGCCAAAGGCTTATGATGAATTTATGAAAATTACTTCTATACTTGAAAATCACTACAAGGATATGCAAGATATAGAATTTACTATAGAAAATGAAAAATTATATATATTACAAACTAGAAGTGGAAAAAGAACAGCTGGTGCATCTATAAATATAGCTGTAGACCTAGTAGGAGAAGGTATAATAAATGAAAAAGAAGCTATAATGAGAATTGAGCCTAAGCAATTAGATCAATTACTTCATCCTAGATTTGAAAGTAAATCTTTAAATGAAGCAACAGTTATAGCAAAAGGACTTCCAGCATCACCTGGTGCTGCTTGTGGAAAAGTATACTTTAATGCAGAAGATGTAGTAGATGCTAAAAATAGGGGAGAAGAATCAATACTTGTAAGACTTGAAACTTCACCTGAAGATATAGAAGGTATGGTATGTGCAGAAGGTATACTTACAGCAAGAGGTGGAATGACATCTCATGCAGCAGTTGTAGCTCGTGGAATGGGTAAATGTTGTGTAGCAGGATGTTCAGACATAAAGGTTGATGAGTATAACAAAGAAATAAGAGCTGAAGATGTAGTTATAAAAGAAGGAGAATATATATCTTTAGATGGTTCTAGTGGATGTGTATATATAGGTAAGGTAGAAAAAACTGAAGTATCTTTAACTGGAAATTTCGAAAAATTAATGAATTGGGCAAATAAATATAAATCTTTAATGGTAAGAACTAATGCAGATAATCCAAGAGATGCTAAGGCTGCCATAAAGTTTGGAGCCGAAGGTATAGGATTATGTAGAACTGAGCATATGTTCTTTGACGAAGATAGAATACCAGCAGTAAGAGAGATGATACTTTCTAAAACATTAGAACAAAGACTAGTAGCACTTGAAAGATTACTTCCAATGCAACAAAAAGACTTCGTAGATATATTTAGAGTAATGGATGGTAAATCTGTAAACATAAGATTATTAGATCCACCACTACATGAATTCTTACCACATGATGATGAAACTATAAAAAGCCTTTCAGAGTCAATGAAAGTTTCAGTTAGTGAAATAAAAAGAAGAATAGTAGATCTAGATGAATTTAACCCAATGCTTGGGCATAGAGGTTGTAGACTTGCTATAACTTTCCCTGAGATATATATAATGCAAGCTAAAGCAATAATTAATGGTGCAATAGAAGCTACTAAAGAAGGTATAAAAGTAATGCCTGAAATAATGATACCTTTAGTTGGAGAAGCTAAAGAATTAAAAGTTATAAAAGAAGATATAAAAGAAACGATAGATAATATATTAGAAAAAGAAAATATGAAAATAGATTATACAATAGGTACAATGATAGAAGTACCAAGAGCTTGTTTAACAGCAGATGAAATAGCTAAAGAAGCTGACTTTTTCAGCTTTGGTACTAATGATTTAACGCAAATGACATTTGGATATTCAAGAGATGACGCAGGTAAATTCTTAGGCGAATATGTAAATAGAGAGTTACTAGAAAAAGATCCATTTGAAGTGTTAGATCAAAGAGGAGTAGGAAAGCTTATAGAGCTAGGAGCTAAACTAGGTAAAAGCGTTAAGCCAAATATAAAGCTTGGAATATGTGGAGAACATGGTGGAGAACCTTCATCAATAGAGTTTTGTTACAAAGCTGGATTAGACTATGTATCTTGTTCACCATATAGAGTACCAATAGCTAGACTTTCAGCAGCACAAGCAGTAATAAAAAATGAAAAATAAATAAATTTAATAAAATATCTATAAAAATACAGGTTTGTGATTATATCACAAACCTGTATTTTTATACACAATAATGCCTTATTATAATTATTAACAATATAGATGCAAACTATATAAATTTATTAGGAAACAAAATACAAATTTTATGCATAGTTTTTTAATTAGCGCAAGTAAAGAGCTTTGCGAAGATACTAAAAATGGTATGATTTAATCATACTAACTAAAATATGATTTTAACATATATCACAGTAAAATAAATTTATCATACAATATACTAATGTACTTATAAGATGTATAAATAAGTAAGGAGGGGATTGTATGATTAAGTGTCCAAGATGCTCAAAGGAAGTATCATCAAGACCAGGAAGTATATGCCCTAGATGTGGGCTAAAAGTATCAGAAGTAAACGAAAAAATAAGATGCCCAGAAACAAGTTGCAGAGCATTAGTATCTAAAAAGTTTGAATATTGCCCAAAATGTGGCTGTAAGTTAAAAAATTATACTTTAACAGAATTTATAAAAATGGCAAGATGTAAAATAGATGATAAACTAAATGAAAAAGAATAAAGGTTGCATTTAGAGCAACCTTTATTTGGAAAGAATTGAAGTTTACATAAATTGGTTTCTTTAAGATAGGACTTAATACATGAAAAGAAAACATTTATTAATATATAAGTATGTAAATTATTATATATTAGTTACACTTAAGTAATTATTTTTTTATTTCAATATCCCATCCAAAGTAACCATTAGCCTTTTTGGAATATTTAAGTATAGCATCAAATTTAGTACCATTTTTACTTGTTAGTGATTTAACTTTGGCTTGACCATTTTTTAATATACCTTTAACCATTGTTTTGTTAGGTTTTTTCTTATAAAATTCTAGAAATTTATCATTTTTCCATATACCAAATTTACATTCTTTGTAGTTGTTGCATATATATCCTTTAGGAATCTCAACAACATCGCCACCACATATAGGGCATTTCCCAAGAGATTCATTTGAAGGAGAATCATTCTTAGCACCACTTTTATTAGAAGATTTAGTATTAGATATATTTTTAGTAAATTTTTTAGTTTTAGGATTATAAACATAATTTTCTGTACTTATGCTTTTAGGGCTATCATGTTTTATTAGCTCAACATTTTTATATATAAAGTTAAATATATTGGTTAAATACTCTTTTCTAGTGAAAGTTCCTTTTTGGATATCACTTAGACTTTTTTCTAATTTTCCAGTATAATCAACATCAAATAGCTCTTTTACTGGGAATATTTCAACTAAATTTTTACCTAAATCAGTTACAGAATAAGACTTACCTTTTTTATTAACATATCCTACTTGTGATATCTTTTTTAATACATCAGCACGAGTAGCAGATGTACCTATTGAATAACCCGATAAAACTGTAGTATCATCATCAGGTACATTTTTACCGCAATTTTTCATAGCTTTAAGTAAGGTATCTTCTGTATAAGGCTTAGGTGGTGTAGTTTGTTTAGTTATCGGTTTAATATCTATGACATCAACTATTTCATCCTTATTTACCATAGGGAGTAAATCATCTTTTTCTTCCTTATTGTATACTTCTAAGTATCCTTTAGTTTTAAGTACTTTACCCTTAGTTAAGAATATATTTTTATCTACATCAGTTTTAATTTCAGTATTTTCATATTCTGCAGGAGGCATAAAGTTTGCTATGAATCTATCTTTGATGGCGTTATATACTATAAGTTCATCAGGTGTTAGATTAGTAGGTATTATATAAGTAGGTATGATTGCACTATGGCTATCTACCTTAGAAGAATCGAAAACCCTTCTAGTTTTAGTAAATTTGATTTTGTCACTATAAGGAACTGTTGCCTTTAATTTATCTAAAGCTTGAGACACTTTAGTTGCTAAACTTTCTTCTAAATAAATAGAATCGGTTCTAGGGTAAGTAATATAACCACCCTTACCTTTACCCTCATAAAGAGACTGACACACGCTTAAAACTTTATCTGAAGTGAAATTAGCATGTTTAGAAGTTATATATCCTTGTAGTGAAGTTAAACTGAAAAGTTTAGGTGCATATTCTTTAGACATTGTAACTTTTTTATCAAGTATTTTACCTTGATTAGAAGTTATGCTATTAATAATTTTATTAACATCTTCTATAGTATCAAATTTACTTTCTTTTCCTTTTATATACTTACCTTTATATTTTCCATTTTGGCATTTGAAATTTCCTTCTATTTCATAGTAGGTTTTTGGTACGAAATTTTTAATTTCCATATCTCTATCATAAACTAATTTGACTGTAGGTAGTATTACACGACCTATATTTAGTAGTTTACCGTTACCATACTTTAATGTGGCAACTGATGTAAAATTTATACCTATTAGCCAGTCAGTTATAAGTCTAGTGTAACCTGCTGATTGTAAATTTCTCATTTCATTATCATCTTTTAAATTATTAAGACCCCTAGTTATATCTTCTGGTGTCCATTCGTTTACTAAAATTCTTTTTACAGGTTTTTTGTTCTTAGATAATAAAAATATTAAAAAAGAAATTAATTCGCCTTCTCTATCATTATCTGTTGCATTTATAACATATTCAATATCATCTCTATGTAACAGTTTTTTTACTGTATTAAATTGCTTTTTCTTAGAACTATCTACTTTGAACTTAAACTTTTCTGGTGGAATAAATGGAAAATTAGCCATTTTCCAAGAACCAGAGTATTTATCTTTATCATAGTCTTTGACATCATATAGACTCACCAAATGCCCAACAGCATAAGTAACTATATATCCATTACCTTCAAAATAACCATCAAGACGAGTTTTAGCTCCTAAAAAAGATGCGATAGTTTTAGCCACAGATGGCTTTTCTGCTAGTATAAGTTTCATGTAAAACTCCTTTCAAGGTGCTTAAATACTACATTTGTAACTTAAATATATTATCATAAAAAAATAAAAGACTGCAAGGCAGTCTTTTATAAATAATAGTTAAAATTGTTATTATGATTAGTAAGCCCCTTTATATATGAGTTAAAATAATAGTTGCTATCTTCATTATCTATTATCTCAACAAAAGAGATGTGGTTGTAGTCACTTACCTCTAAATCACATAGTTTATTTAAGGTAACACAAGATATAGTTAAAGATGAATCTGGACTTATATAAATACCTTGTGTATCATATAGTGCTGTAAATATTTCATAGCATTTTGATTTATCAGTAATTAATAAATAATCAATAAGACCTTTAAGTTCTGGATACTTATAATAAATATTACTTAAATTATTATCTTGATTTAAATTATTTAATTCTTCACTATATCCACAGAGTATTATATATAAGTTATTTTTATATAGTGATTTTAGATTAATTATTAAATCTTTTAAAAAGATATTTAAGTTAAATGGTAAATATAGATAAAGTTTATTATTTATGTCTATATTTATGTTATAATCTTCTAATAGATTAATCAAAATACTAGTTGTAGTTGGAGTATAATTTAAAAATTTAATATCATTATACATAATATAGAGATTACCGTTTATACTCTTATTGTAAATAACCTCAAGTTTTTTTTTTATCCAAGGGGCATGTAATAAATTCATATTTGTTCCTCCTAGAATTAGTATTTTAAATTTAATGTATTTTAATACAATATTAAAATAACCCTTAATTAAATTATAAAAGGAGACATTAAAATGTATACATTAAAAATAAAGAAATTACATGACGATGCAATAATACCAAATTTCGCTCACAAGGGAGATGCTGGTATGGATTTATATTCTATAGAAGAAGTGGTTATTCCTGCTTCAGAATCTAAACTTATAAAAACAGGAATAAGTATAGCACTTCCTAAAAATACAGAAGCTCAAGTTAGACCAAGAAGTGGATTAGCACTTAAACATTCTGTAACAGTACTAAATACACCAGGAACTATAGATGAAGGGTATAGAGGCGAAATAGGTGTAATACTTATAAACCATGGTAAAGAAAATTTCACAGTAAATAAAAATATGAAGATAGCTCAAATGGTAGTTAAACCTATATATGATATAAATATATTAGAAGTTAGTGATTTAGATGACACTGAAAGAGGAAATGGTGGATTTGGATCAACTGGATATTAGGTCATATTTATTTAAAGGAACCTTATTTTAAGGTTCTTTTTTTATGCCAATTTGTTATAAGCTAAAAATGATATATAAGATTTAAATGTTAAGAAAATTTTATAAGAAGAAAAATATATATATAAATTGTAAATATATAACAGTTATCGAAAAATATAGACAAAAACTTACAAATTTGAAATAATATTAGCATGGGCAAAACGTTAAAATATAAAATAAAAAAGTATTATAAAATGAAATTTAAAGCTAGGGTATAAACACCAATTAAGGAGAGGAGTTGAGTATACTATAGCCTCTAAGCTATAGTAATAAAATATGAATAAGCAAAGTATAAAAATGGGATTGGTAGTAACATCAATATTACTTCCAATGTCAGTTACAGTAGCAAATGCTGATACTATACAACAATCAAACATAGAATATAAAACGATAACTGGAAATTCAGTAAACTTTAGAAAAGGACCAAGTACTAGCTATAGTTCAATTGGTAAGTTTTATAAAGGAGACAAAGTAGAGTACATAGGAAAAAGTGGAGAATGGGTAAATGTTAAGTATAATGGAAAAGTAGGATACGTACATGGAGATTACGTTTCAAACTCTTCTGAAGGAAATACATCAGATAATACTATAAAATACAATAAGATAGTAAATGCAAGTTCCTTAAATGTTAGAAAAGGTCCGGGGACTAGTTACTCAAAGATAGATTCAATACCTAATGGAACAAAAGTAGGAGTAATATCTGAGTCAAATGGGTGGGCAAAGGTAAGTTATAATGGACAAATAGGATATGTATCAAGTCAATATTTAAAGAGCAGTGAAGCTTCAACTACACCAAGTGAAGAAAAAGTAAAATATAATAGAAAAGTAAATGCAAGCTCACTAAATATTAGAAAAGGACCAAGCACAAGTCACTCAAAAATAGGTTCAATACCATATGGTGCTGAGGTAGGAGTAATATCAGAATCAAATGGATGGGCAAAGATAAAATATAATGGACAAATAGGATATGTATCAAGCGCGTATTTAACAGCAGATATATCTAATGGTGGTGGAACAACATCTCAAAGCGCCGACAAGGTAATAAATTTAGCACAAACATTACTAGGAAAGCCATATGTATGGGGAGCAGAAGGGCCTAATAGTTTTGATTGCTCAGGATTTACTCAATATGTATTTAAAAATTCTGCGGGGATAAATATACCAAGGGTATCAAAAGATCAATCAAAATTTGGACAATATGTAAATAAAAATAATCTTCAAAAAGGAGATTTAATATTTTTTGATACAAGTGGTTCAAATGATGGAAGTGTAAGTCATGTTGGGATATATATGGGTAATAATAAAATGATACATGCATCATCGAGTAAAGGAAAAGTAGTTATATCTGAATTAAGTAATTATTATAATAATGCATATGTAAATGCAAGAAGAGTCTTATAAATAACTTAAAAATTTTCTCATTATATAAAAAATAGATGTATTATTAATAAAACATCTATTTTTTTATGCAATAATCTTATATTAAGCATAAAATAATTGATAGTTTGTGAATATATGCAGATGAATAAATTTGAAAATAAAAAAATCTAATATTTTAAGTAGAAAAGATTTTTGATGAATAAATAATCTAATATATTGAAAATAATATATAGTGTAAGTTAAATTTATAGATTAACAAGGAGTGTTTCTATGGGTGTAGTAACAGATTTTTATAAATTCAAATACAGAAAAGATGACTACTATTTAGATGTATTTATAAATAAAGGAGCAATACCAAATATTGAATCAGCCTTAAATGAAATTCTAAGTGATAAATATATACCTAAAGACTCTCAATGTGCATATATGAAGTTAAAAGAATTATTTCAAGAGGCAAGGAAAAGTACAAGTCATGTTTATGCTGAAATAAAAATACACAAATGTTATTTGAGATATATAAATAATTTATATCTATATTTTTTTGATAGAAAAGAGTATAGGTCTCTGAAAGAGTTAAGCGATTATTTTCATTTATATATAGTAGAAGACATAGAAAATATAGCAAATTTTATAACATTAAGTGAAGATGTAAAGATAAGGATACTTTCAAATATCTAAAATAATTAAATTCAAAAAAAGGAAATATTTCTAAATATCTTGCATATAATACATTAAATATGAAATATTTAAAATTAATCCTTCATATTTAATGTATTATAAAAAGAAGGAGGGATATTAATTTGGACGATAGATTAGAATTAGTAATGTTTGGATATGAAAAAGAAATAGAATATGATTATACTCCAGATAGTGGAAGTGAATAAATCAAAAAGGATTTTTCAAGTTTAAATTAAGTAAAGAATAAAATAAAAATTATCTTGCTAAATCAATTAATATAATTTATATAAATAAAAAATGGAGGTAAAAAATGGAGAGAAACATAGATTTGATGATATTTGAATATGAAAAGGAAATGGAATATGATTATATACCTGAACATAAAAATGAATAATAATTAAAGCATAAGTAATATTATATATCAAAAGGAGAAATAAAGTGAATATAGATAATGAATCCGATTAAAAAGGAGCTATCTCAAACAAAATAGAGTTTAGCTCCTTTTTATTATAAGTTAAATTATAAAGCTCTAAATTAAAAAATATTATACATAAAAAATGTCTAAAGCAAATCAAAAGATTGCCTTAGACATTAAAAAAACAAACTTATAGATTAAAATGTATGTTTACTTTCTACAAAATCATAAACGTCTATTAAAGCTTCTCCGAATCTTTGATAATGAGTAATTTCTCTTTGACCTAAAAATCTCAAAACTTCTATTATATCAGCATCATCAGTTAGGTTTATAAGTTGATAATAGGTAGCTAGAGCTTTTTGTTCAGCGGCCATATCCTCATGTAAGTCAGTGACAGCATTTCCAATAACAGCAATAGGACAAACACTAAATGGATTTCCAGTTGCATTTGTTGGATATATACCAAATCCATTTTGAGCGTAATGAGAACCAAGACCTGCTTCTTCTAACTCATCAGGAGTAGCGTCATATGTTAGTTGATAAACCATAGTAGCTACAATTTCAACATGTGCTAATTCTTCTGTTCCAATATCAGTTAAAAGTGCTTTAGATTTCCCTGTAGGCATAGTATATCTTTGACTAAGATATCTTAGAGCCGCTGCTAATTCTCCATTAGGTCCGCCAAATTGAATTATAAGATATTTAGCCATAGTTATATCTTTAGTTTTAAGATTAACAGGATGTTCTAGTGTTTTTTGATATATCTACATAAATTAAATCCTCCTTAATTATTAGTCGTTAAATTCTTTTTCACAAGACCAAGGGCTTTCTACCTATCTAAAAGGATATTTACTAGGTGAAAATCCAAAACTAGTTAAAGGTCCATACTTATTTTCATATAAGCATCTTGCTTCTAAAAATTGATTACATAGAGAATTGAAAGTAGTAATTGCATTTTTGTCACAAGAGTTATTATCTAAGTATAGATTCATATCTACACATACAAAACAAAGCTCTTAAATTCTTTGCATTAATTCATTTCTAGAGTCACTCATAATTAATCTCCACCTCCTTTTTCTCTTAGTGGAGTTGAATATAATTAAACCTCCTGTCTTAAAGTGAGAATGAACTTAATAATAATACATTGTAGTTGTAAAAAAGTGTTACTAATAAATACATAAACTATATTTAAGGCAAAAATACACATTAAAATAAATGAGTAGATTACTTGAATTATTAGCTTAATATATGATAAAATAATTTGCATGTTTTATTAAAAATAGTCTAAATTTGAAATTTAATGAAAATGAATTATAGATATAACCAAAATATAAATAAGAGGTGATAGTATGAGCAACTTAGCGGGAAAAGGCTGTGAGATAATAGTACCTTTTGATGAAAGACAACCATTAAAAGATATAGAAAGAAGTATAATAAAAAGATATAGAAAACATTTATGGTCAAAGTTTATAAAAGCTATAAGAGATTATAATCTAGTAGAAGAAGGCGATAAAATAGCTGTTGCAATATCTGGAGGAAAAGATAGTCTACTTATGGCTAAGATGTTTCAAGAGTTAAAAAGACATGGACAAGTAAACTTTGAATTAGAGTTTATAGCTATGGATCCAGGATATCATGAAGACATAAGAAAGTTACTTGTAGATAACTGTGAGTACTTAGATATACCAATACACTTATTTGACTCAAGAATATTTGAAATAGCAGATGAAATAGCTAAAGATTATCCATGTTATATGTGCGCAAGAATGAGAAGAGGAGCACTATACTCTAAAGCTGAAGAACTAGGGTGTAATAAGTTAGCACTTGGACATCATTATGATGATGTTATAGAAACAACAATGCTTAACCTACTATGTTCGGCTAATTTTAAAACAATGTTACCTAAACTACATTCAACAAACTTTGATGGTATACAAATAATAAGACCACTTTATTATATAAGAGAAGAGCATATAGTAAGATTTATACAAAATAGTGGTATATGGCCACTAAATTGTGCATGTATGGTAGCGGCTAAAAAGACTGGTAATAAGAGATATGAAATAAAAGATTTAATCAAAAGCCTTGGAGAAAACTTTAAGGATGTAGAAAAATCAATATTTAAAGCAGCGGAAAATGTAAATATAGATTCTGTACTTGGATGGCAAAAAGATGGAGTAAAGCATTCATTTATGGAAAGTTTTGAAGACCAACTAGAAATTCTTTAAAGTTTACATTATTTATTTTTAGTATAATTAAATATAATATATTTATAGATTTAGGAAGAATTTTTATTCTTCCTTTTATTTTTGATTTTATGAAATATATTTGAATAAGCAAGAAAAGCGAAAATTTTATAAATGTATAGTGAAAAAATAGCATAAAATGATAAAATATAAGTAAAGATATTTAGAAGGTGGGAGTTTGGATTGAAAAGAGTTTATATAGACTTTGAAATGAATATGCCAAGTGTAAGAAATAAAAGAGATATGCTAAATGCAGATATAATTGCAATTGGAGCTATACAATATGATACGGATACAGGTAATATAGAAGAATTTAAGTCATTAATAAAGCCTGTAACTAACCAAGAAATATATCCACATATAGAAGAATTAACTCATATAAAGCAAGATGATGTTAAAGATGCTCCAACATATGAAGAAGTTATGAGAAAATTTAAAAAATGGTTAGGTACATTTTCTCAAATAGAGGGTATATATACCTTTGGAAATCTAGATTTAACTTGCTTTAATAATACAGATAAAAAGAGTGCTCAAAAAAACAATCACCCAAGATTTATAAATAATATAAAAGGTTTATTCGTAGATATAAAGGACAAATATTTAGAATGCGGGATAAAATGTATGAATTATGTTTCGTTAAAAAATTTACTCGAATGTGCAAACGTAGAATTTAAAGGAGACGCACATGATCCTTTATATGATGCATATAATTTATATGTATTAGATGAAGTTTTAGAAAAAAATGAAGGGATAAGGGACATACTAATAATAAAAGATTTTATAAGACCACCATTTATAATATTAAATGAAAACTTAGAAAAAGTTTTTGATGAATACACAAATATATACTATAAAAATCCAAAAGAGGCTAGCAAATTTGATATATCCATAGAAGTTATAAAAACTGTATATTTGTATTTGGAATCTATAAATAACATAGACATATACAATATAGATATAATAAGAGATATAAGTAGAAAAATGGACACAATAGATAAGTTAAAAGATATTAGAACTGGGCATTTTTATATACTTGAGAATATATATTTTGATATGAAAGATTTAATAGACGATTTAATGCTTTATAAGCTAAAGCAAGAGGAATACGTAGAAGAAATAAATAGTATAATAAACTTATTTTCTGATGATTTAAAGTATGAAGAAATAGAATTTGACTATATACTAGAAAAAAGCTGTTGATAAAATTAAATATCAACAACTTTTTAATATGAATAAATATGTACAAGAATAAATATAAATTATAAGAAACCAAAAAAGGAAATAGGAGGAGTTTTTGTGGAAGAAATAAGTAATTATTTTTCTATAATATTTAAGGTATTTATATCTTTATCATCAATATTTATATTATTTTATGGTGTAAGTATTATATTAAAAGCAAAATATAACAAGCCTAAAAATAAAGGACATACAAGAGGATATACAAGAAATAGTTTAATGATAGACGACAGAAGCAATGTAGATACAAAGAAAGTAAAAGAAAATATAAGACAAATAGAAAACTCTAGTATATCAAGTAAAGAGAAAACTATGCAATATGATAATGGGGATGTATACAAAGGGGAGATCAAAGATGGAAAAAGAGAGGGTTTTGGTATATGTATATACATGAATAAAGATAGATATGAAGGGCTTTGGAAAGATGATAAAATGCATGGAATAGGTAAATATACTTATCATGATAAAGGGTCGTATAGTGGTGATTTTAAAGAAAATAAGATAGAAGGAATAGGAACTTATACTTATAAAAACAAAGACATATATAAAGGATATTTTAAAGACGGAAAAAGACATGGAAAGGGAATTTTATATTGTAAAGATGGAAGCAAATATAATGGAATGTGGAAAGATAACCTTAAACATGGGCAAGGAAGGCTTATTGATGTAAATATGCAGATTTATGAAGGGGATTTTGTAGAAGGCAAAAAAAATGGACAAGGCAGATATGAATTTGTAGATGGAAGCAAATATAATGGTGAATTTAAAGACAATATATATCATGGTCATGGATGCTACATAGATAAATATGGGAATATATATGAAGGTCAGTATAAATATGGATTAAAAAAAGGCAAGGGTATGATGAAATATAGAAATGGTGAAATATATGAAGGTGAATTTAAGGATGATATTATAAATGGAAGAGGAAGATATACATATAAAGATAAAAGTACTTATGAAGGAGAGTTTAAAGAAGGTAAAAAACATGGAGTAGGAACATACACTTGTGAGTTATATAAATATGTAGGCGAATTTAAAGAAGATAAAAAAGGTAAGGTAGGAACCTACTACTTAAGTAATAATATTATTTTAGAAGTAATTATAGAAGAAAATATTATAACACAAGGTGTATATATATGTAATGAAAATAAAAGATACCTACATAATATAGATGCAAGTGAAATAAATGAAAAATATTTATTAAATAATATAGAAAACTACCTCGAAAATGATAAAGAACAGAATCACATTATCACTTCAAAAATATATAATTAATTATAAGAATAAATTTTGGGGTGGTATATATGAAAAATAAACCTGAAGATTTAAACATTAAATTGTTGCCATTTAAAATAGAATCAAACTCAAGAGGAAAAAATACAATCAACCAATACGGAGTGGATATGATAAAAGCTAGAGATATGTGGAAAGAATCTAATAAAGGAAGTGGAGTACGTATAGCAGTAATAGATTCAGGATGTGATATATATCATGAAAGCTTAAAAAATAATATAGTAGAAGTTAGAAATTTTACAAATGAAGATAATAAAAATCCAAATATTGTAACTGATAGAGTAGGACATGGTACTCATGTTATAGGTACTATTGTGGCAAATAATCCAAATAATAATATAGTAGGTATAGCACCTAGTGCACAGATATATGTATTAAAAGCTATAGAAGGTAATGGACTAGGAAAATTAAGTTGGGTAGTTAATGCCATAAATTATGCTGTGGAAAAAAAGGTAGATATAATATCTATGTCACTTGGAATGGGTGGAAGTTCAGATAAATTAGAAAGGGCAGTAAAGGAAGCTGTCAAAAAAGGAATATTAGTAGTATGTGCAGCTGGAAATAGTGGTGATGGAAATGCTGATAGTTTTGAATATTCATATCCAGCTGCTTATGAAGAAGTAATATCAGTAGGTGCAGTTGATAAAAAAGGAAATCCTGCTAGTTTTAGTAATGCAAATTTAGTTATAGATGTAATTGCGCCGGGGGTAGAAATACTTTCAACCTATCCAAATAACAAATATGAAGTACTAAGTGGAACAAGTATGGCAACACCGCATGTGACAGGAAGCTTAGCTTTACTTAAAAACTGGTCAAGGGAAGAATTTCAAAGAGATTTAAGTGAAACTGAATTATATGCTCAACTTATAAAGCATACAAAATCTATTAACTATCCAAGAACTATTCAAGGTAATGGGCTTGTATATCTAGCGCAAGTTAAAACTAAAAATAAGAAAAAGAATTAAAAAACTTCGCATATCTATAAAAAATTAGATATGCGAAGTTTTTTGATATTAAATGATAAAAATTTGCAATTAAAGTTACAAAAAGGTTACAAAAAAATGCTAAATTGTGTATAATGGTATAGTAAATAAAAAATAGGGCAACAAAAGCAAAATTGGAGTGATGAAAATGATTAAATTTACTAATGTAGATAAATTTTATTCAGATGGTAATAAGTCACTAGATAATGTAAATTTAGGAATAAAACAAGGCGAATTTGTGTTTTTAGTAGGACATTCAGGAGCAGGAAAGTCTACTTTACTTAAATTATTGACTAGAGAAGAAAAAATATCATCAGGAAGACTTTCTGTTTTAGGGGAAGATATAACTAAAATAAAAGCAAGCAAAGTACATAATTACAGAAGAAATTTAGGAATAGTATTTCAAGATTTTAGACTATTAAATGAAAAAACAGTCTATGAAAATGTAGAATTAGCGCTTAGGGTTGTAGGTACAAATGCCAAAGAAATTAGACCAAGAGTTATGGAAGTGTTAAAAAGAGTTGGCATAGCTGAAAAACATAGTAAATATCCACATGAATTATCAGGTGGGGAATCTCAAAGAGTTGGTATAGCTAGAGCTATAGTCAATAAACCATCTATAATAATTGCAGATGAATGTACGGGAAATTTAGATATACATAATTCTATTCAAATTTTAAAATTATTAAATGAAATAAATGAAGAAGGTATTACCGTCATAATGGCAACACATGATATAGAAATATTAAAGCTATTTCCAAAGAGAGTCATAGAGCTTAAAGAAGGAAAAATAATTAAAGATACAAAGAGGGAAAAATATGAAATTAATGTCTAAATTTTTATACAGTCTAAAGCAAGGAATAAAAGGTGCTTTTCACAATAAAACTATGACTATTATATCTACAATTTCTATATCTGCATCTTTAATAATACTAGGAATAGTTTTAACTATAGTATTAAATATAAACCAATTTATAAAATATGCACAAGATGAAATAAATGAAGTTAGGGTATCTATAGAAGAATTCACTAATGATGATGCGAGAATAGAATTAAAAAATAAAATTAAAGATATAAATGGTGTTAAAGGTGTTGAGTTTAAAACAAAAGAAGCTTCTTTTAACGATCTTAAAAGAAGTTTTGGAGAAGAAGCATATCTACTTGAAGGTGTACAAAATCCTTTAGAGGATTCCTTCCTTGTTACAATAGATAATCCAGAGAATATAAAGCAAATATCGAGAGAGATATCTAAGTTAGAAGGTGTAACAGAGATAACTTATTTTCAAGATATAATACAAAATTTCTTAAGTATATCAAGTACAGTTAAGAAATTTGGGTCAATTTTAATAGGGGGCTTACTATTAATATGCCTAGTAATAATATCTAATACGATAAAAAGTAGAGTATATAGTAAAAAAGAAGAAATACAAATTATAAAATATGTAGGTGGTAGTAACTTATTTGTAGTATCTCCATTTATAGTAGAAGGCTTTTTTATTGGATTAGTAGGAGCTACTTTAGCTATTGGTATATGTTTGGTTATGTATGGATATATAGTAGAAAATTTAAAGCAATTTATAAATCCAATAAACAATATTATGTCGGGTGCAGTCCTTCCATTGGCTTCTATATCATCTTCACTAATATCGACGCTGCTTATAACAGGAGTAGTTATAGGGGTATTAGGAAGTGTTATATCAGTTAAAAGACATTTAAAAGTATAAAGTAATAGGGGGACGATTGAGTGAAAAAAATATTGACAGTGCTAACAGTATGCTCTTTAGTATTTGGAACAACATATATATATGCAGATACTGAAGATAAAAATATAGAAACTAAACAAAAGAGTGTAGATGATAAATTAAACAAAAACAGAGAAGAGCAAACAACTTTAGAATCTAAAATAAGAGATTTAGATTTTAAAGTGAAAGAAATAGAAGGAAATATAAAAGAAACTAATGATAAAATAGAAAATTTAAATGGTGAAATAGAAACTACTAAAGTTGAAATAGAAAAACTAAACGAAAATATAAGTAAAAATGAAGAAGCTCTAGGTAAAAGATTAAAAGCAATAAACAATAATTATTCTATGGGATATATTAAGGTTATATTAAGTAGTACTTCTATATCAGATTTTTTCAATAACATATATGTAGTTAAGCAAGTTGTAGAACAAGATCAGAAGATACTAAAAGAATTAGATGAAAATAAATCAGAAGTAGAGAAAAAAGAAAAAGATTTAAATTATAAAAAGAAAATGCAAGAAGATTTAAAAATATCTCTAGTAGAAAATAATGAAAAGGTACAATCTGATAAAAGTGAACTAGAAGCTTTAAAGAGAGAACTAGAAACTGAAGAAGATAATTTACAAAATGAACTTGAAAAATTAGCAGCAGAAGCAGCAGCTAAACAAGCACAAGAAGCACAACAAAGTGCTGCATCAATTGATGAAAATTTAAATGGAGCAATAATATCAAGTGGATCTTGGCCAGTCCCAGGACATACTAGAATAAGCTCTCCATATGGATATAGGCTTCATCCAGTATTAAATGTTCAAAAGATACATACAGGTATTGATATACCCGCACCAAAAGGAACCCCAGCAGTAGCAACTGATAGTGGTACAGTTATATATTCAGGACCTAAAGGAAGTTATGGAAATACTGTAATGATACAACATGATAATGGAAAGGTATCATTATATGCACATAACGATCAATTACTAGTATCTGTTGGACAGAAGGTTCAAAAAGGACAAGCAGTAACTAAAATAGGAAATACAGGAAGATCAACAGGGCCACATTTACATTTTGAAATAAGAATAAATGGAAAGCATACAAATCCTATGCCATACATAGAGTAATAAAAAATAAGTATCTATTAAAAAATAATTTAATAGATACTTATTTTTTTATTTAGAAATAAATGAATTAAGTTGTACATTTAAATAAATATTAGCAAATTTTGTGCTAAAACATAATACATGTTATCATATAATATATGATTAGATAAACAAGAATCTAAAAGGAGTTTTACACATGGAAGAATATGTAGTTGTGGATTTAGAAACCACGGGTCTTGACCCATATAAGGGTTGCGAAATAATAGAAATCGGAATAACTGAGATAAAAAATAACGAAATAATTAGGAATTATTCAAGGTTTGTAAAACCAACTTCAGATATACCGCCATTTATAACAGATATAACTAACATAACTAATGATATGGTTAAAAATGAAGACCCTATAGAAAAAGTTTTACCTAGATTTAGAAAATATATAGGAAATAGGACTATAATAGCTCATAATGCTAAATTTGACTTAAAATTTTTAAATTATTATTTAGATAAATTAAATTTAGAACCTATAACTAACCATATATGTACATTAGAAATGTTAAAGGCTAATAAGGACTATAAAGGCAAAAATAAAAAATTAGAAACAGCATGTGCATATTATGGAATAGAAAATAAAAATGCACATAGAGCAGATAGTGATACATTAGCTACAGCTAAATTATTTTTAAAAATAAAATGAACAAAAAAGCAAACTATTATTTAAATATAGTTTGCTTTTTTGTTAGAATTTTATGATTTAAATTATTTTCATATAAGACATAAATTTATATCATTCAAAATAAAAAATTTTTAAAACTAATTATATTTAGTGGTTAATTTTTATTAAAACTCATAGTATATAGTATCTTAAAAAACCTTTAGGGGGTTAGACATATGAATTTTATAGAATTTAATATATCTGTAAGTGAGATAGAGTTTTCAATATTTAAAAAAATAAGAAATAAGAAGATATATATCGTTAAAAATAAATTAATTATACCGAAGTCTTTTGATATCGGGAATAGATTAAATTATATAAAAAAATTAGTAAGTACTATTATAAAAGAGCATGATATTAATAAATCCTATATAAATAAAAATGAATCAGAAAATGAAGATACTATACAGTTAATAAAGATAGAAGGTATAGTAGAGGAACTTCTATTTAATTGTGGGGTGGAAATATGCAAATAAATCCAAATGTTAACTTAAAGGTAATAAAAAAGATTAAATCTGAAGGGGTTAATTCAAATTTATATTTAGTAGAAGATACTCAGCTTGGATGTAAATTTATACTAAAGCAAATAAGTAAAAAAAAATTAAAATCTGCAGATAAATACTTTGACGAATCTAAGAAGATATATAGGTGCAATCATCCAAATATAATGAATATAAATACAGCATCTCAAGATGAAAATAATATATATATAACAATGCCATACCTAGAAAGAGGATCTTTATATAATTTATTAGAGAATAAAAGCTTAACCATTAGAGAAGTTATAAAGTATTCATTAGACTTTTTATCAGCAATACAATATATCCATTCTTTGGGTATAATACATTGTGACATAAAGCCAAATAATGTACTTATAAGTGATAATGATAATGCAATACTAACCGATTTTGGTTCGGCATTGTATTTAAATAATTCAGGAAATGCAAGGCTTAGAAATGTATATTATAAGCATATAGCTCCAGAGCAGTGTACAAATTCTATAATAGATAAAAAAATTGATATATATCAAATAGGTACTACATTATATAGAATGTGTAATGGAAATGAAGAATATAATAATCAAGCCAGAAAATATAAGGACTTAAATAGTTTAAAAATAGCATGCGCTAAAGGGAAGTTCCCTATAAGAAAAAAATATTTGCCTCATGTACCAAGAGAAATTATAAATATAATAGAAAAATGTCTTATGATAGATCCAAGGGATAGGTATGAAGATGTTTTAGAAATAATGAATGATTTATCTAGTGTAAGTAGAAACTTAGATTGGAGATATAAAAAATTAGAAGAAAATGACTTTGTATGGGAACTAGAAGATAAAAACTACAATACTTATATAAGGTTATACAAAGAAGATACAGTATGGAAAGTATTGAGTGATGGGAAAATTTATACAGTAGACACAAAGGCTAAGGGATATAAGCTTATAAGAAGTATTATAAAGAATAAAAAAATGACCTTACTTTAAACCGATCAAGTAAGGTCATTAAAAAGGGGTAAAATATATTATAAAAAGGGGTTTATTAGGGAATATATTTTATTTGGGGAGTAAATAATCGGTTATTAGGGGAATAACCTTGTATTTATAATAACAAGATTCGACAAAAAAAGCAATAGTAAATTTAAAAAAAGTTTTATAAAATTTTTATTTAAACTAAATTTAATTAAAAATTAAATTTAGTTTAAATAAAAATGTATAAAAATACATCTTCTGGATAAACTATAAAAATCTAGGAGGTATATATGAAAAAATCTAAATGTTTGCTTTTAACCTTATTATTTTTTATAGCTATGTCAAATACATCAATATGTATAGAAAAAAACAATATACTAAATAAAGATATATTAATAAATAATGTAGAAAAAGATGATATAAAAATAAGCATAGAGGATATAAATATAGTAGAGGAAAAAATAAGTGTAGGAGATGTTTACAATTCTTCTGCTATAATAAGTATGAATGTTAGAAATAATAGTAAATACGACATAGAATTATCTAATATAGATGTATATCCATATCAAGGCGGAAAACCAGTTAAGTATTTTGTTTCAACAGCTAATGAAGATATACAAGGATTTATAGGAAATATAAAAGGTGGAGAAGATAAAGATATAAAAATGGGAATAACACTTCATAATACTAAAGATCCTATAAAATTAGAGTTAAATAATATAGAAGATAAAAGTAAAGAACAAATTGTACATAGCATAAATATAAAGTAAAAAAGAAAAGCGTTGCTTTTCTTTTTTTTATGTATTATTCCATAGGTTGATGAATATCAACAGGACACTCTGGTTCATAAGTGCCGCAACCTATACAAGTATCATGTATAAAATAAGCTATAACAAAATCTCCTTTGCTATTATATATATTATATAATTTCCAAAAATCATTTTTTTTAGCCAAATAATATACAAATAATATATAAAGTTGCATAAACTAAGTATAGTCATAATCTTACAAATTTGTTCTTTGATTTATTTTGTATAACAATGTATAATTACTTTATAAATAAGGAGGTTTTATGAGTTATAATAATGATGATAATAAAATAAGACGGAAAAGAGTAAGCTCAAGTACAAGTAAAACAACAAATAAAACGGATAATAAAGTATTTAATAATAGAAGTGTAAGTGAAAAAATAAAAAATGAAAACACTATAAATAGAAGAACAAGAAGTAGTACTTATAGTTCTCGTTCAAGAGCTAAAAAAAGCAAGAGGAAAAAAAATAAAAAGTTATTAAAATTATTTAAAAATTTACTAATAGCAATGTTATTAGTATTAGCTTTAGTATCAATAGTTTCTAGTATTTATGTATTTACAGTGGTCAAAGGCTCACCTAAAGTAACTAAAGAGCTATTAGAGCAAAATTATATAAGTAGTGAAGTGGTAGATAATAATGATATACCAAAGTATTTAAAAGATGCTATTGTATCTATAGAAGATGAAAGATTCTATAAACATAATGGTGTAGATACTATATCTTTAGTAAGGTCTGTAGTACATAATTTACTAACAGATACAACTCAGGGCGGAAGCACTATAGAAATGCAAATTTCTAAAAACTTACTTACAAGTGATGATAAAACTATAAAAAGAAAGCTTAAGGATATGTTTAATGCAACTTCCATGGATAAAAACATATCTAAGGATGAAATATTAGGTATATACTTAAATAATATATATTTAGGTAAATCAGCCTATGGGGTAGGAAAAGGTGCTAAAGTGTATTTTGGTAAAGATGTTAAAGATTTAAACTTAGCTGAATGCGCTATGTTAGCAGGAATAACTAATAGTCCAGCAAAATATGGTCAATTTGTACAAGCAAAGAAAAGACAAGAAACAATACTTTATAAAATGCATGAACTTGGATATATAAATGATGCAGAATATGAAGATGCATTAACTAAAGAAGTAACTTTTGTATCTGAAATAGGTAAATAAGAGGTGTAATATGAAAGAGTATAAGTTTAATTATGAAGATAAAGAATATGTATTAAGTTTAGATAACTGTAGTGGTTTATTAAATGATGAAGAAAAGCCCGTAGATGGCATAAAATTAGAAAATATATTAGAAATGTTATCTAATGGCAGTGAAATAGATTTTGATATGGAATATTACCAAGAAGCTTGCCCAGAATGTCTAAAAGGAGTTAAGGAAAAGCAAAAGTTTTTTGGTTTTTTAGAATATCATTTTTATATATTCACTAAAAATGGAAAGTTTGTTATAAGTGATATAGATAAAAGTTATGAAGGATTAAGTTTTAACAAATTATTAAGAGCAGGTAAAGTTGATGACAGTTATATAGTTAGTATAATAATATGTGAAAACTGCCAAGATTATATAATACAAATAGAAAACTGTATAGTATAAATAAAAAAAGTCTACCATTGATCTGGTAGACTTTTTTTATTACATACAATAAGTTAAAAAGGATGCATCTACTTGTGCTGTTATCTTAACTATACCAGGTACTACATTTGTGATAGATGATTTAGATGAATAATTAATATTATTTAGCTGAGAACTTATTTCAGTAACTTTACAAGGTATGGGATTATAATTAAGAGAAAAACTTTTAGCTAAAATACTAGCTTTATCTTTAGCATCTTGAGTAGCTTTTTTTAATGCTTTATTATAGTATTCATTAGGATTAGATAAAGAAAAATCTATATATATTTCATCATTTGCACCATTTTCAACTACTAAAGAGTAAATATCATTAACTTTACTTAAATCATGAACTATTATAGTTATAAGTTGAGTTACAGTATAAGAAATTAATGTATTTTTTTCATAATCATAATTTTGAGTAGCAGAAATGTCTTTACTAAAAATATCATCCTTTGAAACACCATAATCAGAAAGACTATATAAAAGTCTGTTTAAAATTTCGCTATTTTTATCTTTTGCTATTTCTAAGCTCTTATCTTGAGAAGAGATTCTAACATTAATTTTTGCCATATCAGATTCTATATTTAAAGAACTTACACCTCTAACTGTTAACGAGCCCTTGTCAGAGGGCATATTAAATAGGCTATTTTTATATTGCATAAACAAAACCTCCATACTTTATAGTTTATTACTAAGTTTATATATTTAAATAAGTATACTTTAAATTATATTAATTAATAGAAATTTAATATGATATAATTAATATAAATTTTTAAAATGAGATAAAAGGGGAACTAAAGGTGGAAAATGTAATAGGGGTTATAGCGTCAAATATAGAGTTAAAAGAAAAAATAGAAACACTTTACCCAAGGGAAATAAAAAATAAAGAAATTATAATAGATATTATAGAATTAGATTTATTAGAAGAACAAGGAAAGATATTAGTTGACAAAGGAGCTCAAGTAATAATAGGTAGAGGTGGAGGATATAAGCTTATATTAGATACTGTAAATGTACCCATAATACCTTTAAATATGAAATCTATAGATTTACTAAAAGCTATAAAATTAGCTAGTACATATAAAAAGGAAATAGTTCTTATATTAGGGTATGATGAAGTAGATTTTGATTATATAAGTTTAAAGGATGTAATAAATATACGTATAAAGGAAGAATGGTTCAAATCTAAATATGAAATAAGAAGCAAGGTATTAAAATACATCGATAAAAAAGAAGGTATAGTTATAGTTGGAAGTGGAATAGCTTGTTCTTTTGCTAGACAGTATAACATAGATAATGTATTTATAAATGCTAGTGAAGAATCTATAACAGAGGCTATAGAATACGCTAAAAATATAATAAGTTCATTATCAAATGAGAAATTTAACAATCAAATGCTTATAAATATACTAGATGGAGTAAAAGATGGAATAATAGCTATAGATACAAAAGGCAAAATAATACTATTTAATGAAAGTGCAAAGAAAATATTAAATACAAAAAAGGAAGAAGTATATAAGAAAAATATAAAAGATGTATTTCCTTGTATGGATTGGTTAGTAGAGGCTATGATTAAAAATGAGAGTCATAAGCGTAAGATAAGAAATATAAATAAATTGACAGTAAACACAAGGTCAGTACCCATAATAGTTGATGGACAAGTTCAAGGAATAATTGGAATACTTCAAGATATAACTAATATACAAAGTTTAGAAAGAAAAATACGTATGGATTTAAATAATAAGGGGCTCTGTGCTAAATATACATTTGATGATTATATATTCAAAGATGAAATAAGTAAAGAACTTGTAGAAATGGCTAAAAAGATTGGTAAAACAGAATTTACGACCTTATTATATGGAGAAAGTGGTTGTGGAAAAGAAGTGTTAGCACAAAGTATGCACAATATTAGTCAAAGAAAAGATAAACCTTTTGTGGCTATAAATTGCGCCACTATATCAGAAAGTTTATTAGAAAGTGAATTATTTGGATATGAAGAAGGAGCATTTACAGGAGCAAAAAAAGGTGGGAAGCCAGGGCTTTTTGAACTTGCTCATGGAGGGAGTATATTTTTAGATGAAATAAATAGCTTACCTATAAATATACAAACTAAATTACTTAGGGTTATAGAAGAAAAAAAGATAATGAGAATGGGGTCAGATCGGGTGATACCTCTAGATATAAGGATAATGGCTGCTACTAATGAAAATCTAAGACAAAAAATAAAAGATAAAACTTTTAGAGCTGATTTATTTTATAGATTAAGTAGCCTAGAGATAAATATACCTCCACTTAGAAAAAGAAAAAAAGACATAGTATTTTTGTTTGAATATTTTGTGAGAAAAATGATAGAAGAAGGTGGTTTTTCAAATCTATCTTCTATCAGTGATAACTTTCAGCTAAAGCAAGAAGAGGTTAATCTATTAAATAATCACAATTGGTTGGGAAATATTAGAGAGCTAAAGAATGTAGCACAAAAATATGTATTAACAGGTAAAATAGAAATATTATATGTGGAAGATGAAGATAATAAAGTGGATGAATATAACTTGAATACATGTAATAGTCAATTTGAAAATATAAATTACGAAAAAATAGGTATTGATATAAAAGAGATAAATAAATATGTTGAAACAAAGATTATAAATATATTATTATCTCAAGGATTAAACAAAACACAGGTGGCAAGTATCTTAGGGATAAGCAGAACAGCTCTTTGGAAAAAATATAAAGATAATGATTAATGTGTTAAAAAATAGTAACTAATGTTAAGATTTATTAACATAAAAAATTATCATCGAAGGTAAGTCATTATAGATAATAAGATTCACATAAGTATGAAACTAATAAAAAACAAGCCTACTTAAAAAAAATTGTTTTTTATTAGTTTATATTAATTATTAGTTTATTATAGTAAATTAATTCAAATATTTGAATATTTGGCACAAGTGTTGCTTTATATTAAGGGTGAAAGTAAATAATTATAGGGTGGTGGGAATATTATGCAAAGTATGGCGGCTAAGCATTCTATATGGCCAAGAGAGAAAGATATAATATTTGATTTATCAGGGAGAGCTCAAAGAGCTGAAAAGAATATAGGAAGAGAAAATGTTATAAATGCTACTATAGGAGCATTAATGGATGACTATGGAAGATTAATAACTTTAGATACAGTTTATAGTGAGTATAAAAACTTAGAAAATGCAGAAATATCTGCTTATGCAGCACTTGAAGGTCAGCCAGATTATCTTGAAGCTGTTAAAAAAGTAGTTTTTAAAGATTACATGCCAAATAGTTATATAAGAGCAGTAGCATCTCCAGGAGGAAGTGGAGCTATAAAATTAGCTACTTGGAATTATACAAATCCAGGTGATGAAGTATTAACATCAGATTGGTTTTGGAGTCCATATGTAAGCATTACAGAAGAAATAGGAAGAACGGTAGGAACTTATGAGTTATTTGATGAAAATAATAATTTCAACTTCAAATCATTTAAAAAAGAATTTTTAAGAATAGCAGATAAACAAGAAAGAATATTTACAATTCTAAACACACCAGCACATAACCCAACAGGATACAGCATATCAGATAATGAATGGGATAAAATAATAGGATTATCAAAAGAAGTAGCTCAAAATAAAGAAAAGAAAATAATATTGTTTGTTGATATAGCATATATTGATTTTGCTAGTGATGATAATGCTAGTAGAATGTTCTTTGAAAAGTTCTCAAATCTACCAGAAAATGTATTGGTTATAGTAGGATTTAGTATGTCTAAAGGATTTACAGCTTATGGTATGAGAATGGGAGCAGCAGTTTGTATAACTTCAAGTGAAAATGTAGCAGAAGAATTCTACTATGCTTGTGTACACTCTTGCAGAGCAAATTGGTCAAATTGCAATAGAGGAGCTATGGCAATTCTTTCCAATATAGTAAATAATTCAGAGAAGTTTAAGAAATACAATGAGGAAAAAAATACGTATAAGGAAATGCTAAAAAGAAGAGCTAATGCATTTGTAGAAGAAGCTGAAAAAGTAGGGCTTGATATACTTCCATATAGAGATGGATTTTTTGTAAGTATACCTTGTGAAAATTCAAGAGAAGTATGCGAGGAATTAACTAAAGATAATGTATATATGGTACCTTTAAAAGCAGGGCTTAGATTTGCTGTTTGTGCAGTAAATGAAAATAAATGTAAGATAGCACCAAGTATAATCAAAAATGCGCTTGAATATGTAAAAAGTCAGAAGTTGGTAGAAAATAGATAATAATACTAAATGTATTATATATAAATTAGTTAAAAATATAAGGGAAATAGATTTAAAACTAAGATATATGGGGGAATTTAATATGAAAAAACTAATGACTGGTAATGAAGCCATAGCTCGTGGAGCGTATGAAGCTGGTGTAAAATATGCATCTGCTTATCCTGGAACTCCAAGTACAGAAATATTAGAAAATATAGCTACATATAAAGATTCAATAGTAGCTGAGTGGGCACCAAATGAAAAGGTTGCACTTGAAGCTGCAATAGGAGGATCTATTGCAGGTGCTAGAACAATAGCATCTATGAAACATGTTGGACTTAACGTTGCAGCAGACCCATTATTTACATTTGCATATACTGGAGTAAATGGGGGAATGATATTAGTTTCTGCTGATGAACCAGGAATGCATTCTTCTCAAAATGAACAAGATAACAGAAATTATGCTAAATTTGCAAAAATTGCCTTATTTGAGCCATCAAATAGCCAAGAAGCTAAGGATATGATAAAAGAAGCATATAGAGTAAGTGAAGAATTTGATACTCCAGTATTATATAGAGTTACAACTAGATTATGTCACTCAAAGGGAATAGTAGAGTGCAGTGATAGAGTAGAAGTTGGAATAAAAGATTATGTTAAAAATCCTCAAAAAACATTAACAGTACCAGCACATGCAAGAGTACTTAGACATTCAGTAGAAGAAAGATTAGAAAAACTAGAAGAATATTCTAATAATACTTCTTTAAATTATTGTGAAATGAATGATAGCAAAGTAGGTGTAATAGCATCAGGAATGTGTTATATGTTTGCTAAAGAAGTATTTAAAAATGATGCATCATATATGAAGCTAGGATTTACAAATCCATTACCTATAGAAAGAATAAAAGAGTTTGCATCTAATGTTGAAAAAATATATGTAATAGAAGAGAATGATCCATTTATAGAAGATCAACTAAAAGCAGCTGGTATAGATTGTATAGGTAAAGACTTATTCCCTAAAATGGGAGAAATGACTCCAGATGTTCTTAGAAAAGCTGTATTTGGGAAAACAAACGATACAATAAAATATAATAAGGAATTAGTAGTGCCAAGACCTCCAGGTCTATGTGCAGGATGTCCACACAGGGGATTTTTCTATGAGTTAGGAAAGAGAAAAAATGTATTAGTATCAGGAGATATAGGATGTTATACATTAGGATTTGCACCTCCATATAATGCTATGGATACAGTAGTATGTATGGGAGCTAGTTTAAGTGCAGGTCATGGAGCTCAAAAAGTATTTAATATGAAAAAAGATAACGAAATGAGAGTAGTTGGTGTACTTGGTGACTCCACTTTCTTCCATACAGGAATAAACTCATTATTAGATGTAGTATACAACAAAGGTAATTCAATATCTGTAATATTAGATAATAGAATAACTGGAATGACAGGGCATCAACAAAACCCAGGAACAGGGTATACATTACAAGGAGAGGTTACTGAAATAGTTGATATAGAAGGTTTAGTTAGAGCTTGTGGTGTTAAGCAAGTTAGAACAATAGATCCAAATAACTTAAAAGAAGTAAAAGAGACGCTAGATTGGGCATTTGAATTAGATGAACCTTCAGTAATAATAACTAGATGGCCATGTGTACTTAAGAGATTCTCTAAAGAAGACATAGAAGAATTTAACAATCCATTTACAAATAAATGTGATATAGATAAAGATGCTTGCATAGGATGTAAGATATGTATGAAAACAGGTTGTCCTGCTATATCATTTGACAAGGATGAAAAGAAAGTAAATATAGATAAAAATCAATGTGTAGGATGTAATGTATGTTCTCAAGTATGTCCTAAAGATGCAATATCTAATAATGGATTAGCTAAGGAGGTAAACTAATATGACAAAAAGTATACTTTTAGTTGGAGTAGGTGGGCAAGGAACTATACTTGCTAGTAAATTATTAACTACAGGGCTTATGGAAGCTGGATATGATGTAAAAATGAGTGAGATACATGGAATGAGCCAAAGAGGAGGTTCTGTTTCCTCTCAAGTTAGATATGGATCTGAAGTATATTCTCCAGTTATAGAAATAGGTGGAGCTGACATATTAGTTTCTTTTGAAAAAATGGAAGCTTTAAGATGGTTAGAGTATTTAAAGCCAGGGGGAAAAATAATATACAATAACTATAGAATGGATTCTATGCCAATACTTACAGGAAAGGCTGAATACAAAGAAGAAGAAATAGAAAAAGAATTAGATAGATTAAATGGAAGCTTATTAAATGCAGCAGAAAAAGCACTAGAAATTGGAAATGCTAAAGTAATGAATATAATTCTTTTAGGGGCATTAGTTAAATCTATGAACTTAGAAGATATAAATTGGGAACAAATAATAAAAGACAATGTAAAAGAAAAATTTGTTGATATAAATATAAAAGCATTTAATGAAGGGATGAAACTAGTAAGTAAGGAAGCTTTAGCTTAAAAATCAAAAAGCACACAAATTATATAAATAAAAATTAAGCTATTATAAGTTAGTACTTATAATAGCTTAATTTAAATATGCATTAAAACTAGGGATAAATTAGAACATATTTAATATATAACTTAAAAAAAGGGAAAAGGGGATTATTATGAATTATAGAATATTAGCTATAAATCCGGGGTCTACATCAACTAAAATAGCAGTATATGATGATGAAAATCAAATTTTATCAAAAGGAATAGATCATAAATCAGAAGAAATAGCAAAGTATGAAAGAATACAAGACCAATTTGAAATGAGAAAACAAGAAGTATTAAATGTACTAGCTGAAAATAATATAGATATAAACACTTTAAGTGCTGTTGTAGGAAGAGGGGGATTGCTTCCTCCAGTTAAATCAGGAGCATATTTAGTAAATGATGAAATGATAGATAGATTAGTTAACAGACCAGTTATTGAACATGCATCTAATTTGGGAGCTATAATTTCTTATGAAATAGCTAAATCTATAGGAGTAAATGCATACATATATGACTCAGTAGCCGTTGATGAGTTAAATGATATAGCTAGATTATCGGGAATTAAAAATATGGATAGAGAGAGCTTAAGCCATGCACTTAACTCTAGAGCTATGGCTATAAAGTTTGCAAAAGACAATAATAAAAAATACAATGAACTTAATCTAATTGTTGCTCATTTAGGTGGGGGCATAACTGTAAGTATTCATGAAAAAGGAAAAATGATTGACATTGTATCAGATGATGAAGGACCATTTTCACCAGAAAGATCAGGTAGGATTCCTTGTAAAAAATTAATAAATACATGTTTTTCTGGAAATTACACACATAAAGAAATGTTAAAGATGATAAGAGGAAAAGGTGGAATAGTTTCTTATTTAGATACAGTAGATGTTAGAGAAGTGGAAAAAATGATGGAAGAAGGAAATAAAGAAGCTAAATTAGTACATGATGCTATGTGTTATCAAGTATCTAAAGCAATAGGTGAATTAGCGACAGTTGTAGAAGGAAAAGTAGATTCAATAATATTGACAGGTGGAATAGCTTACTCAAAGCTTGTAACAAAACATATAAAGAGAAGAGTAGAGTTTATATCTAATGTAGAAATAATGCCAGGAGAAAATGAATTAGATTCATTAGCACTTGGCACATTAAGAGTTTTAAATAATGAAGAAACTGCAAGAGAGTATAAAGAAGAAATATTAGCTAATGCATAAATGTGTTATAAACTTAAGTAAATTTTAATTTTAATACATATTAATGCGTTTTTACTGAAACTATAGAAAAAATCACTGGATACTTATCCAGTGATTTTTAGATTAAGTAAATATTAAAATATAATTATT
This sequence comes from Romboutsia sp. BSD2780061687b_171204_C1, assembly GCF_015560225.1. Taxonomy (NCBI): domain Bacteria; kingdom Bacillati; phylum Bacillota; class Clostridia; order Peptostreptococcales; family Peptostreptococcaceae; genus Romboutsia; species Romboutsia sp. BSD2780061687b_171204_C1. Next base: position 215,058 of record NZ_JADMRK010000001.1, read on the forward strand.
TAGATATGAAAGTTTCGCAACTTGCATCCTGTGAGTTTATATGAACCTTTTCAGCTTTGCATGCTTTACTAACATTATATTTACACTTCTCAGCCTGACATATTATATTTTCAGGTGTTATATATTCATCATTAGTACTATTTGTAAAAGATCCAAAAGAACCCTCGACAAAAGTTGAACAAGTAGTTTGAGATGTAGAATCTGCTCTACTACCAGCAACATTTATGCCTCCAGCATAGCATTTTTTGCTATTATTATACACACAGTTAGTTGCAGAACAATTTAAATTTTCATTCATAATTACATTCCTCCTAAAATTATCTTCTAGGTTAGTATGTGAAAAATAAAAGAAAATATAACTTATATATTACAACTTAATAATTATAGTTAATCTATTTATAGCTATTATCTAGGACAAAATGTTTCACAACTTTGATTTTCGTTGTTTATTTGAACATTTAATGCAACACAAGAGCCTTCGTCATTATGTTTGCATTCTTTGGCCTGGCAAGCTATATTGTGAGTTTTAGCATAGTCTTCATTACTAGTTGAGTTAGTCAAAGTTGCATTTTTTCTATCTTCAAAAGTTAGACAGTGGGTACCATTTGTATTTGATGCTATAGAACCTGAGATATTTATACCGTTAGCATAACAACTACTGCATTTATTATAAAAACATGTAGATGCTAAACATACTAAATTTCCATTCATAATTAATATACCTCCTAGAATTTTATCTAATTTAGTATGTGAAAAAATTAAAGATTTAATCCATTTAAGGTATATATTTATTCTAGGCAATTGTCACATAAAACTGCAACATCCTCTAGAGTCTCTCTGCCTAAATTTTTATTAATATGATACACATCTAAGTTGTGTTCTTGTCCACAAATAGAACAAGTATAATCATTTTCTCTAAGCGCATAATCTTTAAATATTTGCCAATGTATGCTATTTAAGTATTCCTTATACTTAACTTTAAGGCATGCCTCTAAATATTCACTATACAGATTATCTAAGTCAAAGCTAGTTAGATTAGAATATTCACATTCAAAATAATCACAATCATTATATAGGTTAGGTAGTGAATCTAGCAATATACATTTTATATTATATTTGTAATTTTCATCAGGACCATATAGAGAAAGATGAGTACAATAAGAACAACATTTCTTTGGTAATACTTCTTTAAGTTTCTCAACACTTTTATTCATATGTAACCTCCAATAATTTATATACTTTAATAAACAATATATAGTGAAACTTAGAATTCATTGATAAACACTCTTTATAAGATATATTAAAAAATAGTGATATATATTCTATAAATAAAGGGTTTTATAAAAAAATAAAGTAATTATGTTATATTAATTAAAACTAGGGTGATGAAATGAGAACTTATAATTTTGAGAAAGTAAGAGAAGATTCATACAACGAACTTGAAAAAATGAAGAAAGAAATGAAATATATAAATAAGTTAAATTTTAAAATAGAAAAAGAACAAATATATACAATAGAAACTCAAAATAAAGATTATAGTGATTTATATAATATATATGATGAAGAAAAGCTATATAATTTAAGAATACACAAAAAAAGTATTGGTAAATTTTCTAGTAAAGAAAGAAATGAAAAAAAGTTAAAAAACTTAAGAGTATTGTATTGTGAATTTGAAGAATGTAGGTTTGAAAATATAGAATTTATAAGTTGTATATTTATAGGAAATGTGTTTTTTAAATGTGATTTTGAAAATGTAATATTTAAAGATTGTAAATTCTATAATGAAAAAGATGATATAAATATATTTAAAGATGAATGTAAGTTTAGAGATGTTAGATTTACTAATAGTAATATAGAAAAAACAAAATTTGAAAGCATGAGTTTAAAAAATGTATATATAAAGGAAAGTAATCTAAATGGTTCTATATTTAATAAATGCATAATGAAAGAGGTTATAATTTGTGACAGTGATTTAAGTGCTATTAAAATATTACGTCCAAAGCATTTAGATATATCTTTTGAAGATTATTATTTAAGTAAATTTGACGAGCATACATTTATAGATAAAGTTGACTTAAAGAAAAAAGATAAGAATGAGTGTATAGATATATACAAGGTATATAAGGATATATCAACAAAATTTGAAGCTAATAGATTATTAAACATAGGTGGAGAATATTATTATATAGCTAAATTAATAGAGAAAGATGGTTTAAAAGGAATAGCTAAGTTAAAGTCCATAATATACTGGGCACTTTGTGGTTATGGAGAACGTCCAACATATGCGCTTATAACATCTTTAGAAATTGTATTGGTATTTGCTATATTATACATGATAACAGGTCTTAATATAGGTGGAGAATTTATAAATTATAAAGGTGCATTAATGGGAAATATAGATGTATCTTCTATAAATAAAGACTTCATTAATTCATTGTATTTTAGTATAGTAACTTTTACAACAGTTGGATATGGAGATATAACTCCAGTAGGATTTTTTAGTACTTTATTATCTGCAATAGAAATGCTTTTAGGTGTTACTATGGTTGGTATTTGGACAGCTACATTGTCTAGGAAGATAACAAAATAAAGAGAATTTAAACTCAAAGATATAACATTTAATAATAAAAAATAATGTAATACAAGAACTTAAACGCATATGAATATATAAAGAATGGATATAAGTTAGTTTACATAAAGCGACTTATATCCACAAAGAAAGAATTATATTACATGATTAATATTAATACTTATTTATTTAGTAAAAATTTATTGATAACATGTGCAACTCCATGTTCATTATTAGTTTTAGTTATATAGTTTGCAATATTCTTTATGCTATCGCGAGCATTACCCATTGCTACACCAAGCCCTGCATACTCTATCATATGCTTGTCATTTTCTTCATCACCTACAGCTATAGCTTTATCTATAGATAAATCTATATTTTTACATAAAGCTTTAAGCGCATTTCCTTTATTAGCTTTTTTATTTAAAAACTCTAGGAAAAATGGAGCAGATCTAACAACTGTGTATTTATCAAAAAATTCTTGAGGTACATTTTTTATTATTTCTTCTAATTTTTCAGGTTCGTCAACAATCATAACCTTACAAAATGTCATAGTTTCATCTATTTCTTCTTCTGGTTTATAAACTAAAGGTATTTTATTTAAATCAGATTCTAAAACAGTGTATTTACTAGGTTTTTTGTTAGGTGTTACAACATCAAGTGGTGTACTTATATGAAGATAAGTATTAAGTTTTTTAGAAAGTTCATATATAGATTTAAAATCATCATAATTCATTTCTATATTAGATATAACTTTTTTAGTTTTAACTTCTTGAACAACAGCTCCGTTAAAGCATATAACATAGTCCCCTTCATCAGTTAAATTAAGTTCTTCAAGTAGTGGAGTTACACCAGGTAGTGGTCTACCAGTAGATAAAACTACTTTATTCCCATTTTGTTTAGCTTCTTGGATAGAGTCAAAAACCTCCTTAGTTATTTTTTTTTCGGTATTTAATAAAGTGCCATCAATATCTAGTGCTATTAATTTATACATATAATCCTCCTATGATATTTACATAAAGATAGTTATAATTATATCAATATATGCAGAATTTATATAGAGAAAATTAAAAAAGAGTGTATGCTATAATATAAATATTAAAAATAAATATAAATAAAGGAGATATTTCAATGAAGTTTTCAGATTTTGAATATGAAAGACCAAATTATGAAAAAAGTAAAAATCAAATAATAGAAATAATAAATAATATAGAAAATTCAAAAACTTACAAAGAGCAAAGACAAAATATTGATAAACTAAATAGCATTAGAAATAATATAGAAACTATGAGTACATTATGTTCTATAAGACATAGTATAAATGTTGAAGATGAGTTTTATGAAAGGGAAAAAGTGTATTGGGACGAATATTCTCCATTATATGAAGAACTTAATTCACTTTTTTATAAATCAGTAGTAAACTCAAAATTTAAAGAAGATATTCAAAAAGATTTTGGAAGACAGTTTATAAATATAGCAAGCTTTAATTTAAAGTCTTTTAGTAGCGAAATAATAAAAGACCTTCAAGAGGAAAATAAGCTTTGTTCTAAATATACAAAACTATTAGCATCTGCTAAAATTCATTTTGAAGGAGAAGAAAGAAACCTATCTGGACTTTTAAAATTTATGTCAAGTGAAGATAGAGATATGAGGATAAAGGCATCTAAGGCATATTACAATTACTTTGAAGAAAAAGAAAATGAATTTGATGAAGTATTTGATAAATTAGTTAAAGTAAGAAATAATATGGCTATAAAACTTGGTTTTGACAACTTTGTAGAATTAGGATATATAAGAATGATGAGAACTGATTACAACAAAGACATGGTAAAAAACTTTAGAAAACAAGTTTTAGATTATATTGTACCTGTAGCAAATAGTCTTTACGAAAGACAATCTAAAAGGATAGGTGTAGATAGACTTACATATGTAGATGAAAACCTTGAGTTTTTAAGTGGGAATGCAACACCTAAGGGAAGTGACGAATACATAATAGAAAATGGAAGAAAAATGTATTCTGAGCTATCAAATGAAACTAAAGAATTCTTTAATTTCATGCTAGAAAATGAACTTATGGACTTAGTAACTAAAAAAGGTAAAGCAGCAGGTGGATACTGTACATATATACCAGATTATAAATCTCCATTTATATTCTCGAACTTTAATCAAACATTAGATGATATAGATGTATTAACTCATGAAGCAGGTCATGCTTTTCAGCTTTATATGTCAACTTGGATTGATATGCCAGAAATAAACTTCCCAACTTATGAAAGTTGTGAAATACACTCTATGAGTATGGAATTTATAACTTGGCCTTGGATGGAATTATTCTTTAAAGAAGATACAGAGAAATATAAATTTACTCATCTATCATCAGCTATTAAGTTTATACCATATGGAATAGTAGTAGATGAATTCCAGCACTATATATATGAACAGCCTAATATGACTAAAGAAGAAAGAAAAAATATTTGGAGAGAACTAGAGAAAAAATATTTACCACATAGAATATTTGAAGATAATGATTTTTTAGAAAAAGGAACTTGGTGGTTTAAGCAAGGACATATATTTAAAAATCCATTTTATTATATAGATTATACATTAGCTCAGATATGTGCATTACAGTTTTGGAAAAAAATGAGGGTGGACAGAATCAATGGATGGGAAAATTATCTAGACATATGTAGAGTTGGAGGAACAAAGTCATTCTTAGAAATAGTAAAGATAGGTGATTTAAAATCTCCATTTGAAGATGGATGTGTAGAAAGTATTATAGATGTTATTAAAAATTATTTAGATAGTATAGATGATAAAGCTTTATAATATATATACGGTAGAAATATGTAGCAATATTTATAGAAAAATATATTGGAATTTAAATTGAAAGTTTCTTTTCTTAACTTAGAAAGTATAAAAAAATTAAACATTCCGGTTGAAGGATATAGGAGATTACTTCTAAAAAGAAGTGACCGAAGGTACAAGTTTGATTAAATCCTAATTTAATCAAATGAAATTCTCAGGTAAAAATACTATATTCAGATGGAACTCTGAAGATTATATTAACAGAGAAAACAAATGGGATTTGTTTTCTCTGTTTTTTATTAAATAGACTTAAAAAGGAGAGGATTTTTATAATAATAATAACCAATAATACTATTGTCAAAAACAAAATAAAGCACAAAAATGTAAAATATATAAATGACATATATCTAGAAATTTTAAAAGAAAGTAGAAATCTAATTCACAAAGGTTACGAACTTTTATCTGTATTCCAGTATAAAGCCAAATGAAACTCCATACAGAAGTATAATATTAAAAAAATCAAACAAGTTAGATACAAATTCAGTACTATTAATTGAAGAAGCAATATACATTTCTAATAAATTTCAAAATAATAAACAAACACCTAATTGGACATATAATGTAATAGATGACTTTAGAGTTATAGACTTAGATATCTTAAGTAATACATTAGAAAGAATTCAATATATATTATAGAAATTAAAAATAATATTTGTATGTGACAAAATAATAAAATATTTTTTTATAAAAATGTTAAAAAAATAAATATAAAGGAGAAATTTATGGGAAATATATATGATTTAATAATAATAGGCTCAGGGCCTGCAGGGCTTTCGGCAGGACTTTATGGTGCAAGAGCAAAGTTAAAAACTCTTATACTTGAAAAAGGAAAAACTGGAGGACAAATAGTAACAACTCATGATGTTGCTAACTATCCAGGTTCAGTAGAAAATGCTAGTGGACCTAAGTTAATAGCAAGAATGGTGGAACAATGCAAAAGTTTTGGGGCAGAAATGAAAAAAGATAATATAATAGATGTAGATTTAGAATCTGATATAAAAGTATTAAAAGGTGAAAAAGGCGAATATAGAGGAAAGGCTGTAGTAATTGCTACTGGGTCTACACCTAGAAAGCTTGGTGTTAAAGGAGAAAAAGAGCTAACAGGTAAGGGAGTATCATATTGCGCAACGTGTGATGGAGATTTTTTCACAGATTTAGAAGTATTTGCAATAGGTGGAGGAAATAGCGCAGTTGAAGAAGGGATTTTTTTAACAAAATTTGCTAGAAAGGTAACAATAGTTAATAAAAATGAAAAGCTAACTTGTGCCAAATCAATAGCAGAAAAAGCACAAAACAATCCTAATATAGAATTTGTACACAATACGACTGTGAAAGAATTATGCGGTGATGGAATATTAAAAAAAGTTGTATTTGAAAATATTCTAACAGGTGAATTAAGTGAATATGAAGCAGATGAAGAAGATGGAACAATGGGGGTATTTGTATTCATAGGACTAAAACCAGAAACAGAGATATTTAGAGATAAAATATATACAGACCAAAATGGCTATATAATAACAGATGAAGATATGAAGACTAATATAGAAGGGGTATTTGCAGCAGGAGATTGCAGAGTTAAAGCCTTAAGACAGGTAGTAACAGCTACTAATGATGGAGCTATAGCTACAATAAGTGCTGAAAAATATATAGAAAGTAAAGAATGGAATTTAGAAAAATCAACTATTTAATTATAAAGGAGGAATTTGAATGATAATTTTAGATAAAAACACCTTTGAAGAAGAAGTTTTAAAACATGAAGGTATAGTTGTTGTAGATTTTTGGAGTGAAGGGTGTGAACCGTGTAAAGCATTGCTTCCAGAGGTTGAAGAACTTGCTAATAAATATAAGGAAAATTTTAAATTCTGTAAACTAGATACAACAGAAGCTAGAAGATTGGCTATAAAAGAAAAAATATTAGGACTTCCAACAATAGCTATATACAAAGATGGTCAAAAAATAGATGAGGTTACAAAATATGATGCAACTAAGATTAATATAGAAGAAATGATAAAGAAATACCTTTAATATTTATATAAAGTAGTTACTTACAACTAGTTTAATAAATATTAAAGGTTATATATTGAGTTAGTTGAGAAATATAAATTTTAGTTTTTTAAAACTTAAATAATTAGGGGGTGCAAGCATGCGCCTTGAGTTAGGTAAAATTTTTATAAGAGATATTCAGTTTGGGAAGTAACTAAAGTTAAAGATGCTACATTATACATCAATAAGGAAGAGATGCTTAAAGAAATTGGTGGGTACGAGCATATAAAGTCTATAGATATAGAACTAGCTCATCCAGGTGAAAGTGTAAGAATAGTACCAGTAAAAGATGTTATAGAGCCAAGAGTTAAAGTAGAAGGTAATGGAGGAATATTCCCAGGAATAATATCTAAGATTGAATTGTTGGAAGTGGAAAAACTCATGCAATTTATGGGTGTACTGTTGTTACTACTGGTAAAATAGTAGGATTACAAGAAGGTATTATCGATATGACAGGACCTGGGGCAAAATATTGCCCTTTCTCTAATCTTAACAATATAGTTGTTATAGCAGAACCAGTAGATGGATTAAAACAACATGACCATGAAAAAGCAGTAAGAATGATAGGATTTAAAGCTGCAGCATATTTAGGGGAAACTGCTAGAAATTTAACTCCTGATGAAGTTAAGGTTTATGAAACTAAGCCACTTTTAGAATCAATAAAAGAGTATCCACACCTTCCAAAAGTAGCATATGTTTATATGCTTCAAACTCAAGGATTGCTTCATGATACGTATGTATATGGTGTTGATGCGCTTAGAGAAATATAGGAATAAGTGAAGAAAATAATGGAGTATCTAAAGAAAAAGCTAAAAAGGTAATAGCAGAGTCCCTAAGAAAATTAGCATTAGATATGATAGAAGAATAGGAAGTAATATTATAGCTAAAAAGATAATAGGGCAAACTCTTCTAGAGATAGCTGATGCAATAGAAAGTGGAGAATTTGGTAAAAAAATAAGAATAGGACTGACTACATTAGGAAGTGAACATGGAAAAGATAATTTAGTAAATGGAGCTAATTTAGCCAAGTCTAGCTTATTTGATATAGTTTTAATAGGTAAAAAAGTAGATACTGACTTTGAAGTTGTAGAAGTAAGTTGTGAAAAAGAAATTTATAAAAAAATGGAAGAGTTATTAGATAGCGGATATATAGATGCTTGTGTTACAATGCATTATAACTTTCCTATAGGTGTATCCACAGTAGGCAGAGTTATAACACCAGGCAAAGGAAAAGAAATGATACTTGCAACAACAGGAACTAGTGCAACTAATAGAATAGAGTCTATGGTTAGAAATGCAATATGTGGTATAGCTACTGCAAAAAGCATAGGGATAAGAAATCCAAAGGTAGGTATACTTAATGTTGATGGTGCTAGACAAGTTGAAAAATGCTTATATTATCTAGAGCATCAGGAGCTCCAGTAGTAAAAAATGCAATAAAGTATGATTATGATATAGTAAAAGGAAGTATAAGTGAATTAACTAAAAATGAATTTGAAATACTAAAAAAGCTAAATTAAATGATATAATATCTAAATCTACAAAAAAAGAAATAAAAGTAAAACAAGAAGTTAAAATGCCTAAAAAAGAAATAGTTACAGAACAAATAAGTGGAATAGATATTATGGATTTAGATGATGCAATCATAGATTTATGGGAAAATGATATATATGCAGAAAGTGGTATGGGTTGTACAGGACCTATAGTTTTAATTAATATAATTTTATAGTTTATATTAATATTTAATGAAAAAGTAGGCAATATAGAATTAACATATAAAATAAAAACTACAAACACATTAACTAGATATGAAGAAGGTACTATAACTCAAGTTCTAAATCAAAATTGGAGAAAAGTGGTGACTTTTAAATAAATTGAGCTAAGACCCTTATATAAAGAAGTTAATGGATAATTATTAAAAGATTACAATACTTTTGAAAGAAAAGGAGAAGTAAAAATATTTATATTATTAAAATTAGAATATAGCTTAGATGCTAGTGAAAGTGTTTAATTTAAATAAAACTATATTGAATAAAGTAAATATATATAATATAATTATATAAATAAATAGATACATAAAAAACTACCTGTATATTTTTGAAGATATGGTTCAAATGTTTCTACATAGCTACCGTAAATAGCTTGACTACAGGAGCTTAATATAAAGTATAGTTTTATTTAGTAATATAATCATTGTTAGTAATTTTAATATTTACATAATGACTATTTCTATATATTTAACTAGATTATTAACTCCTGTCTATAAATAGAGAGGAGTTTTTTATTAGATCAGAGTTAAACATAATGTTTGGAGGATAAATATGGAATTACTACAAGAGAAAATATTAAAAGATGGAAGAATAGAAGGAAATGATATATTAAAAGTTGATAACTTTTTAAATCATCAATTAGATATAGCTTTTTTAAATGAAATGGGAAAAGAGTTTAAAAATAGATTTAAAGATGAAAAAATAGATAAAATATTAACAATAGAAGCTTCAGGAATAGCAATAGCTTCAATAGCATCACAACATTTTGGAAATGTGCCTGTGGTTTTTGCTAAAAAAGTAGAATCTAAGAACTTAGATAAAGAAGTATATGAAACAAAAGTATATTCATTTACAAAAGGAAAAGAATATAGTGTAAAAGTATCTAAAAGATATTTAAATGAAGGTGAAAATATACTAGTTCTAGATGATTTTTTAGCAAATGGGAGAGCAGCAATTGGTCTTAAAGATTTAGTAGATCAAGCAGGAGCTAATTTAGTAGGAGTTGGTATAGCTATAGAAAAAGGATTCCAAGAAGGAAGAGAACTTTTATTAAGTAAAGGTATAAGACTTGAATCATTAGCAATACTTGATTCTATAGAAAATGGAGTTATAAAATTTAGATAATATAATATTTAAAATAAAATAGAAATTTAATTTAGATTATAATATAAAAGTATAGGATAAAGTATTTAATATGTTATTTGTCCTATACTTTTTTATTACTTACAATTAGAGAATATATAATATGTAGGATTTTTAGATTTATATAATAAAATATAAGAAGTTAAATAATTAATTAACGTGAAAAAATATGTATAATATGGTATATTATATAAATGATATTACTTATTAGAATATTTAATTATGACTAGTAAATAATATTAACTATAATATATAAACAAAAAATAATATAAATATATAAATAAGTTTTAGGAGGGCTAATATGAAATTTTTCGTAGATACAGCCAATGTAGAAGAAATAAGAGAAGCAAATGATTTAGGTGTAATATGTGGTGTTACAACAAACCCATCATTAATAGCTAAAGAAGGAAGAGACTTTATAGAAGTAGTAAAAGAAATAACAGAAATAGTAGACGGGCCTATAAGTGCAGAGGTTATAAGCTTAGATGCAAAAGGAATGGTAGAAGAAGCTGATAAACTATCTAAAATACATAAAAATATAGTAATAAAATTACCTATGACAGAAGAAGGACTAAAAGCTACTAAAATATTATCTCAAAAAGGGATAAAAACTAATGTAACTTTAATATTTAGTTCTGTTCAAGCTCTTTTAGCAGCTAGAGCAGGAGCTACATATGTAAGCCCATTCGTTGGAAGACTTGATGACATAGGTCAAAATGGACTTGAATTAATAGAAGAAGTAGTGGATATATTTGCACAAAATGATATAGATACACAAATAATAGTTGCAAGTGTTAGAAATCCAATACACGTATCACAAGCTGCAAGATTAGGAGCAGATATAGCAACAGTTCCACTTAAAGTTATAAAGCAAATGACTAAACATCCTTTAACAGATAAAGGAATAGAGAGCTTTATAAAAGACTGGGAAGGTGCTTCATTAAAATTATAATATATAAAGGGTATGCAAATTTGCATACCCTTTTTAATTATTTAAAAACATGTTTTAACAAAGGTTACACCGCTGTAACTTTAATTACGAATTTGTAATCTAAAGTAACAGCGGTGTAACTGTTATATATTATTTTACTATGGTAATATAAATACATAGAAAGAAATAAAACAAAAATTTACATAAATTTATATAAAGGAAAAGGATGTGATCTAAATGAAAAGAGCTATAACAGCATTATCAGTATTATGTGGAGGAATGTTATTTATGAGTCCAATAAACAACATAATATTTGCACAAAATTCTAATAAAAAACCTGCTACAGAAGTAGTTGAAAATATAAATAACAATGCTAAAGAAGAAGTAACAAAGCAAGAAAATAAAGATAATTTACAAAAGGAAGTAAAAAAAGTTGAAAAACAAGAAATAGTTACAAATAATAAATTAAACAATCAAAATGATTACATAGATAAAAAACAAAGTAAAATAGATAACAAAGAAAATGTAGTAACTAAAGAAGAAACTAAAACTACTGAAAATAATCAAGTAGTAGAAAAACCACAAGTATCTGAAGATAAAAAAGTTGAAGATAATAAAATTGAGGACAATAAAGTTCAAGAAGAAAACAAAGTAGTTTCAAATGATAAAGTACAATCAGATATAAAAGAAGAAAGTAAAGTTGAAGTTATAGAAGTATTAAACAAAGAACAAGCTAAAGAATTAATACAAATGTATAATCAAGGTGTAAACTATACTTACGAAGGTGATGAAAATAACTTTAATGCGTTAAAAGAAAAAGGTTTAAGTGGATATGTATTCTTCCCAGATTATGATACTGATTTAGGATTTTTTGTTGATAAGAATACATCAAATATATACTACTTCCATCCAAGTGGATACCTTAAATTAGCTATATAAGATAATTAATATAAAACTCCAAATTAAAACTTAAAGAAATAGCATCTTTTTTAATTAAAAAGATGCTATTTTTATGTATTGATTTAAATTTATTAATTTATATGATTAGATAACTTACTTATTAAAATATATTAAGAGGCTTAAGTTGATATATAATATAAAAGATAGGACAAAATAATAAATAACAATATGTTAGGAGAGCAAAATGAGTGTATATGAATATTTAAAGCAGAGGACATTATTTTTTATAGTGAATATAGTACTATTTTTAATCACAGCAAGTATAATGTTATTTGTTAAAGTTAATATAAGCATTATAACTATGGTGTTTTTAATATGGTTTACACCAATTAGTATATATATATTAATGGAGATGATAAAGCATAAAAAATATTATGATGAACTTGTAAGTATAAGTGAAAACTTAGATAAGAAATATTTAATATCTGAAGTAATAAGTGAGCCAGAATTTATAGAGGGTAAATTGGTATATAATATTTTAAAATCAAGCAATCGCAATATGCAAGAACATGTTAAGTATTTTAAAAATATGCAAAGTGAGTATAAAGAATACATAGAAACATGGGTACATGAAATAAAAACACCTATAGCATCGTTAATGCTTATAATGGAAAATCATGAAGACAATATACCAAATAGTATGAAGTATGAAGTAAAAAAAATAGAAAATTATATAGATCAAGTTCTATATTACTCAAGAAGTAATGATGTTAGTAAAGACTATATAATAAAAAAATTTAATCTTGAAAGAATAATTAGGTGCGTAATAAGGAAAAATGCAAGTGATTTTATAAATAAAAGAATAGGGATAGATATAAAAGAAATTAATTTTAATGTATACAGTGATGAAAAATGGGTTGAATTTATATTAAATCAAATTATAAATAATGCTATAAAGTATTCAAAAGAAAGTGAAGGAAAAGTATCAATAAACGCAGTAAAAAATAAAAATAATATAATATTAAGTATAAAAGACAATGGAGTAGGGATAAATGAAAAGGATATAGATAGAGTTTTTGAAAAAGGATTTACAGGTGAAAATGGAAGAATATTTGGAAAGTCAACTGGTATAGGACTTTATCTATGCAAAAAACTTTGTGATAAGTTAGGTTTAGGGATAAATATAGTATCAAAACAGCAAGAAGGAACAGAAATAAGAATAATATTTCCTGTTGGAAAAGATGATATAAGAAAAAATTAAAATTTAAATTAGTAAGAGTTAGATTTATAAAATCTAACTCTTTAATTTTTATACAGATAATTAATATATAAAGAATTGATAAAAAATACCGTATTATTAAAAATAAAAAAATACAGGGAGGCATTATGGTTAATGGTATAAATTTATTTAGCAATATAGCTAATAGTAGTATTAATACTCAAAATAAGTGTGGGTGTTGCTGCGAAAAAAATAGTTCCTTTGATGAGTTAATGCTAAATTTAGTATTAACTTTGTTAGATGAAGAAAATTATAATTTAGTAAGTAATTTAAGTGATGCAGTAAGAAAAAAGCAACAAGAGAATAGCATAGTTAAAGAGAGAAATTTAGGTTTAGAAACCATTAATAGTTCTCAAAATTTAAAAAAAGTAAGTGTAACAGCAAGTGATAAAGATACTAAAAGTGAAATAGAAAGTGCAGTAAAAATTGCTTCGAGCAAATATGGTATAGATGAAAATTTAATAAAAGCTGTAATAAAAGTAGAATCTGATTTTAATCCAAACTGTGTATCATCGGCTGGAGCAAAAGGGCTTATGCAACTTATGCCTTGTAATATAAAGGATTTAGGTGTTAAAAATCCATTTGATATAAAAGAAAATATAGATGCTGGGACAAGACATTTAAAAGAATATATAGATAAATACCATGGAAATATCGAAATGGGTCTTATGGCATATAATGGAGGACCAACAAGAATGGTAAAAAGAGGAGTTAGATCTGTAAATGATATTTATAAGATGCCAAAAGAAACCCAAAATTATGTACCTAAAGTTATGAAATATTACAGAGCATAAAAAATTAAAACATATATGAAATATAAAAATTGAAGGTTCAAAGTTAGTTTTTAAACAGTCTTTTTATTTATAATTTATAAATATCTATCAAAAGTCTATATAAATTAAGTTATAGTTAATCGAATATAATTTAGGGATTTGATTAATAAATTAAATGTTAAATTAATTGGGAGATAAAAATGAAAACAAGCAGAAAGATATTGAAATTAGATAAAACTTTATTAAATAAATGTAGACGTAGGGAGAGAATTTCCTTAAATAAGCATGATCATTTAACTAAAGCTTATAATAGAAATTATTTTTTTAATTATATAGAAAAAAAGGTAAATGGAACTCTTATAAACATTAAGGTTATGTCAATTAAATTTTTAAATTCAAATATTGGCATAAAATATGGGGATGAAGCATTAAAATTAATAGCTAAAATTTTAATGAATATGAAAACAAGTAGTATAGTATGTCGACTATCTGGATCTACTTTTGGGGTATATATAGAACAAACAGATATAAATTACGTTAAAAATATAATTGAAGAGATGATTAATAAGATCTCCAATGTAAATATAGGAATTGAAACTGTAAAAATTTCTACAAATATATCATCTGTTATTTATAAAAATGGTGATTTTGATACAAAAGATGCGATTTCTAAATTATCAATATCTATGTCAAATTCTATAAAAAAGGGTGTAAATAAGTTTGAAATATATAATGAAAGGCATGATTTACGCATAAATATAGACACTATAGAGAGTGCTATCTTAAATGAAGAAATTACACTTTATTATCAACCAAAAATAGATATAAAAACAAAGAAAATAAATGGAGTCGAAGCATTAATAAGATGGTTTAGCAAAGAACACGGATATATTGAACCAAATAAAATCATACAATTTGCAGAAAGTTCAGGATATATAAATACCTTATGGAAATGGGTTATGAGAAAAGCTTGTGAAGATATAAATTATGTAAATACAAATTTGGGTAAAGAAATACATCTTTCTGTGAATACTTCTCCTTATCAATTAGAACATAAAGATTTCATAAAAGATATTAAAGAAGCACTAGAAGAAACTAATTTTAGAAGAGATTTATTAACAATCGAAATCACAGAAAGCGATGATATAGAGAATATAGATAATATACAAAAAATTCTAGGTGAAATGAAAGACATGGACATAAAAGTTTCCATAGATGATTTTGGAAAAGGATATAATTCTATTGATTATATAAAAAATTATAATGTTGATGAAATAAAAATAGATAAGTCTTTGGTTAAGTATTTAAGTGATAATCCTTTATTCATAAAAAATTTGATAGATATGATACATACAACCAATACTTTAGTAGTAGCAGAAGGAGTAGAAGAATATTTTGAATATAAACTACTCAAAGATATGGAGTGTGATTTTATTCAAGGGTACTATTTCCATAAACCAATGGAGCATGAAAGTTTGGTAAAAATATTGAATCAAGAGGATATATAATATATATTGTTATATAAAACTTAAGAAAAAATAAGGATATCCGTATTATTACAAAAGCAAGATAATATAAATTACAAAAATTGAGGTTTCAAAATGAAGGTAAGGAATATTGGATTAAATAAAAGTATTAATATAGAAAGTAAGGGTAAAAAAGAAAAGCTAGATTTTGAAGAAAATTTTAATCAAAGAAATAGACTGAAAAACAAAGAAGAACTCGAAGTATATATGAAAGAGATTAAAAATATAGGAGAAAAATTGGTAGTTACCAAAAATTATAGTGATATTATAGATTATAAAAAAGCTATAAAGAATTATTTGAAATCAGCCGTAGACTATGTATATAGTTTAAATAAAGATAATAGCTTTTGGGATAGAAATTATTTTACTACGGTAAGGACTATAAATGAAAAGCTAGAGGCTATAACTAGAGAACTTATTTATGAGCAAAAAGAAAATATTAGTATAGCTTCAAAAATAGATGAAATAAATGGACTTTTAGTAGATATATACATGTAAGGAGGATAACCATGAAAAATGAAGTAGATAATGTAGACGTATATGAAATAGAGTTTGAGCAGCTAAAAGAAGGTGAGAAAACTCCATTAAATAGTGCTACGGATATATTTGGAGCACTATTAGATATAACTGTATCTATGGGAAGTGCTAGTGAAAAAATAGGGAGAATTATAAACTATAAAGTTGGAGATATAATAGAACTAGATAAACAAGTAGAAGAGAATTTGGATATAAATGTAAATGGTAAAATGATAGCTAGTGGAGAAAGTATAATAATGGACAATAGACTAGCTGTTAGACTAGCTAAAATAAAAAGTGCAGATGAAGATTAATACTAATTAATCTAAATACTAAGGAGGAATATTGTGAATATAAATTTGGTTAAATTTAGAAATTTAGAAAGAGTATATAATAATAATAAAGTAGATGTTAGTTATGTAAAGAATACGAAAAAAGGTGACACAGTTGAAATATCACAAATGGGAAAGTATTTAAATAAAGTAAATTCATCTAAGGAAGAAGTTAACATAGATAGAGTAAATGAAATAAAAAGTAAGATAGAATCTGGTCAATATAGAATAGATTCTAATGAATTAGCTAAGAAGATAATAGAAAAAATGAGGGGGGAGCATAATTGATTCCAGAGGTGAAAATAGTAATCTTTGAAGAAAAAAATGTCCTAAAAAATATGCTAGATCTTTTAGATAATCAATATGAATTTATAATTAATAAAGATCTTATTAAGATAGATAAAATAGCTAAGGAATTAGATGAAGCTGCTAAAAAATTAGCTAGATTAGAAATAAAGAGAAGAAATTTAATGGAGTCTAAGCCTAGTGTAAAGCACTATATAGAAGATTGCAATGATGAAAATATAAAACAAGCTTATAAAGAAATAAAAGAAATATTAAATATGATAGAATTACAAAAAAAAGCAAATGAAACTCTTATAAAGCAGAGATTATTTTTTACAAAGAAGATGATAAACTGCATAAAGCCAGGAAAAAGTATTGGAACATATAATGCTTATGGCCAAGTAGGGAAGTAATTGTTTGGAGGAAAATTATGTCAGGATTACTAGGAAGTTTACAGACAGCAAAGTCTGGTATGAGTGTAAGTCAAACTTCTATACAGACTACGTCTCATAATATAAATAACATGAATACACCAGGGTACTCTAGACAAAGAGTACAACAAAGTGCCAGAAGTGCTTATAGTTACCCTGGATATAACAGTAGTATGGGTGCAGGTCAACTAGGTACAGGAGTTGAAGCAACAGATATTATAAGGATTAGAAATACATTCTTTGATTTTCAATTTAGAAATGAGTCTCATAATTATGGTAAAGTAAGTACAAAAAGTGAGTATTATACTAATATGGAGACTATATTTAATGAACCATCAGACACTTCTATTTCATCATCACTAAGCAACTTTTTTAGCAGTTGGAATGAAATTTCAAAAAATCCTAATGATAGTGGATCAAAGAACACCGTAGTTCAAAATGCAAAATATTTAGCGACTAATATAAGTAATCTTAAAAATAAATTGGAAAAACTATCAAGTCAGGCAAATGATAAAATAAATAAAAATTTAAATGAAATAAACGATATGGTTGACCAATTAAGAGGATTAAATAAAAATATAAGAATTGTCGAAGGTAGTGGAAAAACACCAAATGACTTACTAGATGAAAAAGATAAAGTGTTAGATAAATTAAGTTATAAATTTAATCTAGAAGATAATAATGTTAAGAATTTAATTGAAAAAAAAATAAATGATGGAACAAGTATTACATTAGAGGATATAAAAGCAATAGGAGATGTCTCAGGTGAAATACAAGGTTCTATTGATATGGTAGATAAAATTAATGAATATACATCTAGTATAGATGATCTATCAGAAGGCATTTCTAATGGTATAAATGATGTTTTAGGAATTAATTTTTTTGAATTTGACAAAAAAGGCAGCCCATCACTTAAAGTTAATGATGATTATCTAACAGACTCAAATAAATTATCAGTTTCATCTAAAGTTGCAGGTGAAATATTTAGATTTAAAGATAAAAAAATGAAAATTGGTAATGAACCAGAAATTACCATAGATAAATTTTATAATAATATAGTTCAAAAGCTAGGTAATGAGGCGCAGGAAGTTATAAGAAATGAAAAGAATCAAAATAAAATAATAAATGAAATAGAAAATTCTAGAGCTAATGTATCTGGAGTATTATTAGATGAAGAAATGGTAAATCTTGTCCAATTTCAGCATGCATATAATGCCAGTGCAAAAGTTATATCTACTATAGATTCTTTACTAGACGTAGTAATAAATGGGTTAAAAAGATAGGAGGATAGTATGAGAATAGCCAATTCTTCAATGATAAGAAATAATATGTATGATAATCAAGAAAATCTTCAAAGAACGGACAAGCTTAATAGACAAATCAGTACAGGGAAGGTTATAAACAAAGTATCAGATGATCCATACAAAGCTATAAAAATAATGAACTTAAAAAATGAAATAAAATATACTGAAAAATATAATTACAATATTGACGAAGCAGTAGGATGGATGAATAATACAGATTCATCTTTAGAAGAAGTAGGAACTGTATTAGGAGATATAAAAGATGAAATAATAAAGTTAGGTAATGGAACTTATTCGGCAGAAGAGATGAAATCTATAAGGGCTGAAATGAATGAAAAAATAAAAGAACTAGGTGAAACATTAAATACAAGTCATGGTGGTAATCATATGTTTGGAGGAAGTGACGTAGAAGATTTACCTATAATTATCGAGGAAAAAGACGGAGTAGCTAAACTTACCCTAAATTCTAAATCAAATTCACAAGACTTAAAAGCAATTATATCTGAAGGAATAGATATAGATTATAATGTATCAGCAAAAGAATTATTAAACAAAGATGGTAAAAATTTATTAGAATCTATAAATAAATTATCTACTGCTATGAATGATATAGTTAATGGTAAAGATGTAGAAACTAATAAAGCTCAAGTGTTAGGCACTATAAAAGATGATATTGATACATTGTTTAATCATTCAGTAGATATAAGAACATCATTTGGTGTAAAAGTTAATACTGCAGAAAAAATAAAAGAGCTAAATGATGAAAATATTATGAACATGAAGGATGTATTATCATTAACTCAAGATACAGATAAAGTTAGTGCATATATAGAATTAAAATCAGCTGAATTAATATACCAAATGTCAGTTCAAGTTGGAAGTAGATTGATTCAACCGAGTATAATGGATTACTTAAAATAGCTAGGAGGATCATATGGACATTTTATTTGAAAAAGGTATACCTGGATTTGAAAATTATAATACTTTTCTATTTGAAGAAATTAAGGAAAATAAAAATTTTATTAGCATGATATCTAAGGATGACTTAAATGTAGGATTTGTTTGTGTATCTCCATTTGAGATAAAAAAAGATTATGAAATAGAATTAAATGAGGATACAATAAATGAATTAAATATAAAAGATTATAAAGATGTACTAGTATTAAGCCTAATAACATTAGGTAATAGTATAGATACAAGTACAGTTAATTTAAGAGCTCCTATTATTATTAACATAAATAATAACAGAGGAAAGCAATTAATACTAGAGGATACCAAATATAATATAAAAGAACCTTTAACAGGAAGTGAAAATAATGCTAGTAATTAGTAGAAAAAAAGATCAATCTATATTAATCGGAGATGATATAGAAGTTAAAATTATAAAAATTGAGGATGGAAGCGTAAAGATAGCCATAGAGGCGCCAAAAGATAAGGTTATACTAAGAAGAGAAGTTTACGAAAGTATAAAAGAAGAAAATTCTAAGGCTATAATTAATACTAAAGATATTACAAAGTTATTTAAGTAAGAGAGGGAAAATAATGTATACAACAAATCCATATAATACATATAAGCAAAATTCAGTAAATATGGCTTCTAAAGAACAACTATTGTTGATGTTGTTAGATGGAGCAGTTAAATATACAAAAATAGCAAGAATGGCAATATTAGAAAAAAATATTTCTAGAGCTCACAATGAATTGGTTAGAGTTCAAGATATATTTTTAGAACTTATGATAACTATGGATAAAAGTGCTGGGAAATATATGGAAGATTTATATAATATATATGATTTTATAAAGAGCGAACTTGCTAAAGCCAATATGAAAAAGGATATTAAGATAATAGATGAAGTACTTCCTGTGATAGAAGATGTTAGAGATATGTGGTATGAGGTAGACAAAAAAATAAAGACAGGTAAGTAGGTGAATTTTATATGACAAGAGTAAATACAATAAGAATACCAGGTCTTGCAACGGGAATGGACACCGACACAGTTGTAAAGCAAATGCTTGTTGGTGAACAAAATAAAATTGATAAAGTCAAGCAAAAAGAGCAAATAGTAAAGTGGCAGCAGGAAATTTATAGAGACGTAATGAAAGATTTGAAAAATATAAATGATAAATATTTTTCAGTAACATCTAAAGATTCAATAGTGAGTAGTAAAGCTTGGAATACATTATCAGTTCAAAGTTCTAATAGTAGTGTAATGTCAGCTACATCAAGAGCGGGAGCAGATAATATACATTATAATTTTGAAGTTAATAAAATAGCAGAACCAGCTAAAATTGTATCTTCAAAAGACAATTTAGACAAGTCAAGTAAATTAGCGGATTTAGGAGCTAAAATAGGAGAATCATTTAAAATTTCTGTTGGAAAAGATGACAAAGGGAATATTTTATACTCAAATCCTATAACAATAGAATCAAGTGATACTATAGAGAGTTTAGTTGATAAAATTAACAGTAATGGAAATGGAAAAATAAAGGCATCATATAGCAAGATGACTGGAAGTTTTAGTATTGAATCTTTTGACACAGGATCAAACAGTAATATTGAAATCATTTCTGAAGATGGAAGCAAATCTAATTCTCTAGAATTTTTAGGACTAAAAACAAAAAAATACAAGACAAATGCAGATGGAAGTTTTGTATTAAATTCAAAGAATGAACCAGATTTTGATATGGTTGATTTTTCAGGTATAGCAAGTGGAAGTAATTCTTATATCAAAGTCTCAGGAGATGACGGATTTAGTAAAGTAATAAATGAGCAAAAAAATAATTTCTCAATAGATGGAATAGATTATAGTATTTATAATAAAGGAACTTCTGAGATAACCTCAAAAAAGGATACAACCAAAGCCCTAGATAACATGAAAGGTTTTGTACAAGATTATAATAAAATAATGGATAAAATGTATAGTCTTATAACTGAAAAATCTAAGAAAGATTATCAACCGCTTACAGAAGAACAGAAAAAGGATATGAGTGAAGAAGAAGTAAAGAAATGGGAAGCTAATGCTAAAAAAGGTATACTTCGAAATGATTCTGAGATGAGAAGATTTATAAATGATATGCAAAATGCTATATTTGGTGATAATATAAAAGTTTTAAGTGAAATGGGTGTAACTAGTCCACAAGACTATAATAAAAAAGGTCAGATATCATTAAATGAGGATAAATTTACTAAATCTTTAGAATATAATTCGGATAAAGTCTATAAATTATTTGCAAAAGATAAATCTAGTATAATGGGAAAAATGAATGATATTCTTAACAAGAATATAGGAGGATCATCATCTATATTTGCTAGAAAAGCTGGGCTAGAGAGAACATCTTCTGTTGTGAAGAATTTTTACTCAGAACAAATAAAACGACAAGAGGATATGATAAAAAATCTTCAAAGAAAAATGGATACTAAGGAAAATGCTTTATATAAAAAATTTGCAGACCTAGAAGCTAGTATGAATAAGCTAAATTCACAGATGAGTTATTTTATGCAGGCTTAAGGCTAGGTGTTAAAAATGAAGGAAAGTATCAAATTATATAAAAGTGTATCATTAGACATATTAAATAAATTAAAAAGTAGTAGTTTAATTAATATAGGTGATTTATTTGATAAAAGACAAGAAATATTAAGTAATGTACTTGACTTTGAAGCATTTAAAATCCAGATGATCGATGAAGGAATATTAGAAATTGATAGAGAGATACATATATTGCTTAGTGATAGTATAGAAAAAACGAAAGATGAGATAAAAAATCACAAACTATCAAATAGAGTAAATACCTCATATCTAAGTACGAAAAAAGAAAATTTAAATATTTTTAACAAAAAAGTATAAAGTTAATATAAATTATAACGATATATATATATGTAAGGTACTTGGCCAAGTACAAAATACACAATACAAAAGGCAAAAGACAAGGATGTCGTAAAGTCCTAAGGAGAGGAAAAAACAATGAGAATAAACACTAATATGAACGCTATGATAGCGACTAATCAAATGGCAAAAAATACTGCATTATCAGGAAAGTCTATGGAGAAATTATCAACAGGACTAAGAATAAATAAAGCAGGAGATGACGCTGCAGGTCTTGCTGTTTCAGAAAAAATGAGATCTCAAATAAGAGGGATGCAACAAGCAGATAGAAACGTACAAGATGGTATATCAATGGTACAAACAGCAGAAGGTGCATTAGAAGAAGCAGGAAATATAGCTCAAAGAATGAGAGAACTTGGAGTTCAAGCAGGAAATGACACATTATCTGCAACTGATAGAGACAAGGTAAAAGAAGAATTAACTCAATTACAACAAGAAATGAATCAAATAGGTAAAGAAACTAAGTTCAATGGTAAAAACTTATTAAGTGGAGCAGGAGCATTTACAATACAAGCTGGAGCTAATAATGAAACTAGAACTATAAATACTATAGATTTAGTAGGACAAGCTAAAACTTTAGCTAGTATGGACGTTTCTAGTAGTTCAAAAGCACAAGCTTACGTAAGTAAAGTAGATGCAGCATTAGAACAAATAAATACAGGAAGAGCTAAATTAGGAGCAACTCAAAATAGATTAGAGTATACTTCTGCTAACTTAACAACTTCTACAGAAAACTTAAGTGCAGCAGAATCAAGAATAAGAGACGTTGATGTTGCTAAAGAAATGGTTAACTTATCTAAGTTAAACATATTAAATCAAGCAGCACAAGCTATGGTTGGACAAGCTAATCAACAACCTCAAAGTGTAACTCAGTTATTAAGATAGTTTTAAAATAAGTAAATAAATTATAAATATATTAAAAAATATAAAGTATATCTATATTATGCCGATATATATAATATAGATATACTTTTATAAATAAAAGACAAGGATGTCGTAAAGTTCTAAGGAGAGAAAAAACAATGAGAATAAATACTAATATGAATGCTATGATAGCGACTAACCAAATGGCAAAAAATACTGCATTATCAGGAAAGTCTATGGAAAAATTATCAACAGGGCTAAGAATAAATAAAGCAGGAGATGACGCTGCAGGACTTGCTGTTTCAGAAAAAATGAGATCTCAAATAAGAGGAATGCAACAAGCAGATAGAAACGTACAAGATGGTATATCAATGGTACAAACAGCAGAAGGTGCATTAGAAGAAGCAGGAAATATAGCTCAAAGAATGAGAGAACTAGGAGTTCAAGCAGGAAATGATACATTAACTACAACTGATAGAGATAAGATAAAAGAAGAATTAACTCAATTACAACAAGAAATGAGCCAAATAGGTAAAGAAACTAAATTCAATGGTAAAAACTTATTAAGTGGAGCAGGTACATTTACAATACAATCAGGAGCTAATAATGAAACTAGAACTATAAATACAATAGATTTAGTTAAGACTGCAGGAAGTTTAACTATAGATGTATCTGATAATACAAAGGCTCAAGCTTTCGTAAGTACGGTAGATGCAGCATTAGAAAACATAAACACAGGAAGAGCTAAATTAGGAGCAACTCAAAATAGATTAGAGTATACTTCTGCTAACTTAACAACTTCTACAGAAAACTTAAGTGCAGCAGAATCAAGAATAAGAGATGTTGATGTTGCTAAAGAAATGGTTAATTTATCTAAGTTAAACATATTAAATCAAGCAGCACAAGCTATGGTTGGACAAGCTAACCAACAACCTCAAAGTGTAACTCAGTTATTAAGATAGCTTTATTAAGTTAAAAAATAAAGAGTAAAGCATGTGCTTTACTCTTTATTTTTAAATTTAATCACTTAAAAGGAGTATTAAATATATGCTACTAAGTATTGTAATGATGGTAAAAAATGAAGAGAGAAATTTAGATAAAACATTGAACGCACTACGTCCTTTAATGGAAGAAATAAATTCTGAATTAGTAATACTAGATACTGGATCAACTGACTCGACTGTTGATATTGCAAGAAAATATACTGATAAAGTATTTTTTGCAAAGTGGAATGATAACTTTTCAGATATGAGAAATATATCAATAAGTTATGCAAAGGGAGACTGGATACTTATATTAGATGCAGATGAAGAGTTAATTAATTATGAGAAATTAAAAGAATTCTTTGATAAAAGCTTATTCAATAAATATAATAGTGCAAGTATAAATCTAAAAAATATACTTTCGCTAGATAAAAAAAGTTATAGTATGACTCCTTTAATTAGAATGTTTAAAAACTCAAAAGATTTTAGATATGAAGGAGCAATACACGAACAACCAAAATTTAAACATCCTATATATAAAAATGTAGCTTTATTTGATCACTATGGATATTTATTTGAAAATGAAGAAATCAAACAATTAAAAGATAATAGAAATAAAAATATTTTATTAAAAGAAATAAAGAAAGAACCGAATAACCCATATATTAACTATCAATTAGGAAAAACTTATTCTATATCTAAAAACTATGAAGATGCAATATATTATATGGAAAAAGGGTATGATTTGTATACAAAAATTAAATATATACCAATATTTGTAACATTAGATTTAGCTATGCTTTATTTAGAAATGAATGAGTTTGACAAATGTGAAAGTTTATGCACTAAGTATATAAAAAATGATAATAAAAATATAGATATATATTATTACCTAGCGACAAGTCAAAAATATTTAAGAAAATATAAGCGAAGCTTAGAAAATTATAAAAGGTATTTATATCTTATAGAAAATTATGATATATCTACACAAGCTAATGCTGTTGAGTGTAATGCAGATACATTGATACACCAAGATAAAGCTAAAGTTAACATTATTGATATTTATTACAAATTAGAGATGTATCAAGAGATAATAAATAATATAGATGATATAAATATTAATATTTTAGAACAAGCTTACTTAGTTATATTTATGAGTTTATATAAATTAAATCAAGAAGAAAAAATCATTGAAATATATAAAAATCTTTCATCTTGTATAGTACAGCAAAATAAATTTAAAGTTGCGTTAGAAAGTATACTAAAAAGAATAAAAGAAGAAGATTTGCCTAAAATGTATAAAATGCTTTCTAAAATAGATGGAAATTACGGTACTTTAAATAAAATAAGATTAGGTGAAAAATTAACGATTAAACAATATAATGAGATACTAACAAAAGAGCAAGAAATATATTATGCAGATATAATATATTATGCTATGAAAGAAAATCTACAATTAGAAGATATATTAAAAAATATAAGTAACTTAAAAATGCAAGGTTATATAGATTATTTAGTTTCAAATAAAAGAGATTTTATATTTGATTTATATGATTACTTAGACAATACTTTAAATACTTTAGACATAAAGAAACTTCAAATTTATAGTTGTGTATCTAAATCATTGTTAACATATGGTGGTTTAGTTGGTAAAAAGTATGAAAATTTATTTTTAATGTATATAACTTATACTTATGATTATTTGAAGCAATTATATAATACAGACTTAGAAGATGATGATTTACTAAATTTATTGAAAAATGAAGATGAAATATTCATTATAAGTATAAATAGAGCTCAAAAACTTAGTAAAACTGATAAATTAGAGTATGTAAAAAAAATGAAAGACTTATTAATAAAAAATCAAAAATACAAAAAGGGAATAGAAATATTAATAGAGAAATTTAAAAATGAATTTGATATAAATGAAGAGCTAAATGGTCTTAAAAAACAATATAAATCGATAATTCAAAATGACATAGAGGTAGGAAATATTATTGGAGCTAAAGAAAATATATATGAATATGAAAGTATATTTGAAGAAGAAGAGGCAGAGATACTAAATTTAAAAGCAATTATAAAAATGTTAGAAGGAAAGTTCGAAGAATCTGATAAAATGTTTAAAAATTCATATTTATTAGATAGATACAATTATAATGTGGTTTTTAATATAGGGTGCATAAAAGAAATATTAGGACAATATGAAGATGCCACTAAATATTTTGAATTAATAGTAAAAAACTGTGAAGACGAAAACATAGTTCTAGAATCAAAAGAAAAAATTATGATTATAAATTAAAATATACAAAAATTATGTCATAAGAGGAGGCTCAAATTTGAGTAAATATAAATTTGTATTTGACCTAGATTCAACATTAACAAAACAGGAAATACTTCCTGAAATGGCAAAGTATATTGGATGTCATGAAAGTATTAGCAAAATAACAGAAGATACTATGTTAGGTAAGTTGTCTTTTGAAGAAAGTTTTCTAAAACGAATTGAAATATTAAAAGAGATACCTATAAAAAAAGTACGTAATATAGTTAAAAATATAACATTAAATGAAGAATTAATTAAATTTATTTTAGAGAATATAGATAGATGTATTATAATAACTGGTAATCTAGATATCTGGATTTGTGAACTCATGGATATGTTAGGTTTAAATGATATATATTATTCATCAAAGGCTTTAACGGATGGTCAATATATTAAATCAGTTGTAAATGTTATAAAAAAGGAAGATATAATAAAAGAAATAGATGGACCAGTAGTAGCTATTGGAGATGGAAGTAATGACTCAAAAATGATAGAGTATGCTGATATAGGAATTGGATTTGGTGCTGTTAGACCAATAGCTCCGAGTGTATTAAATGTTTGTGACTATGCGTTTTATGAGGAGGAGAAATTATGTCAGTTTCTAAAACGATTATTATAAGTTGCGCAGGAATGGGAACTAGATTAGGTCTAAATACTAATAAATCATTAATTGATATTGATGGAAAACCATTAATAATAAGACAATTAGAATGTTTAGACAAGTTTGATGATATAAGAATTGTTGTAGGATATCAAGCCCAAGAAGTTATTGACGTAGTTTGCTCATATAGAAAAGATATTACTTTTGTGTTTAATCATGATTATACTAATACAAAAACTGCTGCTAGTTTATCACTAGGGAAAAAACATTCTAATGAGATGATTATATCATTAGATGGAGATGTATTATTTAAACCTGAAGACCTCGAAAGATTTATATTAGAAGATGATGAAGAAGCAATAGGTGTTTGTTCTCCATATACTAATGAACCAGTATATATAGATACTGAATTTATAGATGGAACTGAACATGCAGTTAGTTTTTCAAGACAACATGGAAAGTATGAATGGACTGGGTTGTTTAAAATATATGCACATAAACTTAATAGCGGAAATGACCATGTATATAAAATGATAACACCTAATTTACCTTTAAAAGTAGTTCATGTAAATTTAAAGGAAATAGATAATATGAATGAATATAAAAAAGCTTTAGATTGGTATAAAAATGGATACAAATAAAATCGGTTAAATATGAATTTATAATCAAACCTTAACTAGGAGAAATGGGATGACGAAAAAAAATACAAGGGTATATAAAGAAAACATAAATATAAATAAAAAAGTGTAAAACTATTTTGGGATAAAAGAGCAGAAAAGTACACAGAAGATAATCCTTATAAAGCTGTAAAATGTAACGATAATGATTCTGAATATGCAAAATTATTAGATGAGTATGAAAAAGAGGTTATAATACCTAAATTAAAAATAGATAAAAATTCTAAAGTTTTAGATATAGGTTGTGGAGTAGGAAGATTAGCAGAAATGATAGTATTAAATAGTAAATACTATTTAGGTACTGATTTTGCAGAAGATTTACTTAATATAGCGAGAAAAAGAATAGGTTGTAATAATAGTTATGATTTTCAAATATGTGATTTTATAAATATATATGATAATGAGGTTGTAAAAAGTAATGCCCCGTTTAATAAAGTAATTTTAGCAGGTCTTATAATGTATATAAATGATGAAGAATTTAACATATGCTTTGAAAATTTACTTAAAGTCTTAGATAAAGAGGCTATGATATATATAGCATCACCAATTGCTACAAAAGAAAGATTAACCCTAGGTGATTTTTACTCTAATGAATTAAATAGTGAATATAATGTTATATATAGAACAATTGATGAATACATAGATGTTTTTAAAGTTCTTATAAATAATGGATTTAAGATTATAGAAAATGAAATGTTTCTAACTGATAAAAAACAATACAAAGAAACTGAGAGACACTATTTTATTTTAAATAGAGGTTAAACAATAAACTTATAACTAAAGTTACAATTTAAATCTTGGATTTATAGAAAGTAGTGTGATTAAAAATGAATGAAAAACAAAGAATAATAGAAATTTTAAAAACCTCAATAGAAGGGATTTCTTATATAATTAAAAATTTAAATACAGACTATGAGTTTATGTCTGAAATTTGTATACAAGCTATTAATACAGTTAAAAATAGCTTTGAAAATGCTAAAAAATGTGACGGTAGACTTTATAATCTATCAAATAGTATATTAGAAAAATTAAAAGATTTAAATAAAACAAAAGATACAGATACACTTTATGATTGCCAAGAAATTATTAATATGATAAATGATATGATAGATATTATAAATAAAAATATTAAGGAAAAATATAATATTGTTTTTATGCCATACAATGCATCTATGTGGAATAGCCTTGAAAGTATTTGGAAAGAAGCTAAAGAAGATGAAAATTGTAATTGTTATGTAGTACCAATTCCATATTATAAGTTAATTTATAATAGAAATGGGAATATGGACGCTATATTTACATATGAAGGTGATATGTTGCCTAAATATGTACCTATTACTGATTATAAAACATTTGATTTAGAAAAAATTAGTCCAGATGTTATATATATACACAATCAATATGATGAATATAATAATGCTACTAGAGTAGATAGCAACTATTTTTCTTATAATTTAAAAAAATATACAGATATGCTAGTATATGTTACTTATGGAATATTAGGTACTTATCCAATTTCATTTTATAAAGATTTTTACTCATTTATAGGAACAAGAGAATTTGATAAAGTTGTTGTACAATCTCATGCATTTGCAGACATTGCAGAATATAGTGGGGTAGCTAGAGAGAAATTATTGCCTCTTGGGTCACCTAAATTTGATGCTTTAGTTAGTAGTCTAAAATCAAATACTACAAATGAATATTATAAAAATAAATTTAAAGGTAAAAAGGTATTTTTATGGACTACAAACTTAATGAAAGTTATAAATGGAAGAGATAAAGTATTAGATGAAGTTGAAGAAGTCTTTAATAAAATTAGAAATGATTTAAACTATGGATTAATATATAGACCTCACCCACTGGAGCTGTCATATGTTAAATCAAGAGCCCCAGAATGCTATAAAAGATATAAAGAGTTATTAAGCTCAGCAAAAAATACAGAAAATATAATTATTGATAATTCACCTAGTTATTACGAAGCTTTTCAAATATCTGATGCACTAATAACAGATAGGTCTTCTGTATTAATTGAATATATGGCTACAGGAAAACCTGTTTTAATATATGACATAGAATTAAACAGAGAATACTATCATGAAAAAGTATTTGATATATTTTCTAATTATATAGTTGGTGAAGATGAAATGACTGTAGATAAATTTATAGATTTAGTAGTCAATAAAAAAGATTACAAAAAAGATAATAGAATTAATGCACTAAATACTGTTCTTTCAAATATTGATGGTAGTTGTGGAGAACAAGTTCACAAACATATAAAGCAGTGTATTGAAAATAATTATTTTTAAAATTTCACAATGATATTAAATACAAAAAGTCATGAATAACTTATTATATTAAGTAACTATTTTTACAAGACTTTTTGTATTTTATTATTAAAAATATTAAGTATTAATTAATACAGGTATATAATTTTAACTATAAGAGTATTTATAATAATTAATAGTTTTATACATATCCCGATAAGTTCATAAAATAAATCTAAATTAAAAGTAGTTAAATTACTACTAAAGTCTTTAATCATTTTTCAAAATCATGAATTTTTATAATATTATATGAACACAATATTAAATTTTCTTTAAAGAAAGAATAAATTTTAATATTGCAAATGTTATAAAATTTATCTAAGTAAAAACTAACTTTACTATACATTTTATTAGTATAATAAGCTTTGATTTATTAATAAGGTAGATAAGTATCATAAGAAATTTTATTAATATAATTGAGTGTTAAATCAATATTTATATCAAAAATATCTTTAGGAACTAATATAGATATAAATGTATTTAATTTTCTGGTTTTAATATTTTGAATTTATAAATAAAATTACAGTCATAATTGAAAAAAATAGGAATATTATCTAAATTTATAATATTTAGGAATTAATCTGAATAAGGATGTTTAAGTTAAAAATTTTTAGTGATGTAGAATTTATTGTCTAATACATAATTTGTATTATTTTAATAAAAAATATAAAGTTCTAATTATATCAGCCGTATAATATAAAATACAATATAAAATATAATATAAAATAAAATTACACTTTGTGATTTAACAAATAAGTTTAAATGTATTTTTAATATTAGTTTGAAAAAAAATAGTAAGAAAATACAAATAAAAACTTGATTAAATGGTAATTATACTATAATATTTAGTGTATGGAAAAAAATGTCGAAAAGTGTAAAAAAAGAACGAAAAACAACAAAAAACAAAATAGGCAAGCTAGAGAAATCTAGTGACGCAAAACTATAGGAGCTAAAGTAGAAACTATGCTAGCCAGTTGCAAAAAACTGTGTGTTTTTGTTTTCGATATATAAGGTTTATAATTTTGGAGAATTATGAATAATATATAAATTATTTTGATTGTTTGTGTCCAAATTATGCATCTCTATTTATCGACGCTGATATTATATAACTCTCTTTAGAGTTATTTTTTTTTGAAGAAATAATATTTTAATAAATCTAATAATTCAATTATATTATCAAAGTTCATTATGTATCTTACATTTTTTATTATAGGAAAAATTATGTAATAGTATAAATTATATAGAAAAAAATAAGTAAAAGTTTATAATTAAAATGATAAGAAAATTAAATATAAGAAAACGAATAATAAATATATTGATTTAATTTTATATCTAAAATAATCAAATTCTAGCAATGATAGTATGCTATGTAGTATACAAAATTACTCTTTATAGAGTGGTTTTTTGATTTATAAAATTAATGGAGGAGAGTAATATGGAAATCTATAATTTAATGAAAATGGGATTAGATGCTACACATTTAAGGAGTAATGCCATTGCAGAAAATATTGCTAACATAAATACTCCAGGGTATAAAAGAAAGTATGTTAGTTTCGAAGATACTTTAAAGAATAAACTAGAAATTCCTAGTATAAAGTTAAAGGTTGATAAGGAATCTGTGGTCAGAGAAGATGGTAATAACGTTGATATTGAACATGAGAAGGTTAATCAAGCAGCTACGACATTAGAATATAATGCGTTAGTAAGTCTTACAAATATAAAAATCGCTATGACAAAAAGTATAATATCTGGGAGGTAAATAAATGAGTGTTTTTAGTGGTATGAGAATTAGTGCAAGTGGTCTGACAGCAGAACGTATGAGAATGGATATAATATCTTCGAATGTTGCTAATATGCAGACTACAAGAACTAAAAATGGAGGAGCATATAGGAGAAAAGTAGCTAGCTTTGAAGAAAATTATGATGAAAAATTAGGGATGTTAGGTGTTAAAACAAAAAAGATTGAAGAAGATAAATCTCCTCTCAGAAAAATATATGAACCAAATCATCCTGATGCAGACAAAGATGGATATGTAGAATATCCAAATGTAGATTTATTAGCTGAAATGTCAGATCTTATAAGTGCATCGAGAGCTTACGAATCTAATGTAGATACTTTAAATGCTCAAAAAAATATGATATCTAAAGCTTTAGAGATAGGTAGATAGAAAGTAGGTGGTTAAATGACAGGAATAAGCAATATAAATATTAATTCTGATATATTCTCTAATGCTATTAATAATAAGACTACATATAAAGTTAAAGGAAATGAAAAGCCAGACAAGCAATTTGAAGATGTTATAAAGAATGCTATAGGTAAGGTAAATGATAGTATTATAAATTCAAATGAAAAGATAGAAGCGCTTATAAAAGGTGAAGATGTTTCTATGCATGATGTTATGCTATCAGCACAAGAATCTCAAATGTCAGTGCAACTTATGATTGAGATTAGAAATAAGTTATATGATGCTTACCAAGAAATTAATAGAGTGCAATTGTAATTCCTTAATAAGGAGCAGATAGATGAATTTTAAAGAGATAATAGAAAAAATAAAAGATTTTATAAAAACAAGAAAAGAAAAATTTAAGGAAATGAGAAAAGAAAAGAAAATAGCCATTATAGTTGGAGTGATTGCAATTATATTAGCTATAATATTTGGAATTAAGTATAAAAATGATAATAAATATGATGTTCTTTTCTCGGGTTTAGATTCAAATGATGCATCTGTTATAACTAAAGAACTAGAAAAAGAAAAAATTGAAACGAAAATAGAGGGCGATAGTATATATGTACCTAAAGATCAGGTAGATAAGTTAAGACTTGAACTATCTGGAAAAGTTTCAAATGGTTCTAAAGGATTTGAACTTATGGATGAAGGATCATCGTTAGGTCTTACAGATGAAGAATTTGAGGTAAAAAAACAAAGAATGATTCAAGGTGAACTAGAAAAAACTATAAAAACTTTTCCGCAAGTACAAGATGCAAGAGTTCATATAACAGAAGGTGAAGAATCTGTATTTGCTAAAGAGAGCATACCTGGAAAAGCAGCCGTTTATGTAGATTTAAATGTAGGAGAACAATTAAGTCAAGAACAAGTTAAATCTATAATATCTTTAGTATCCGCAAGTACACCAAATATACCGAAACAAAATGTTGAGGTAATCAACCAAAATATGGTCTTATTATCAGAAGGAATATTTGATGAAAATGGAAAATCAAATTCTAGCGATAATTCTAATGGGATTGATATTGCAACTAAGGCAGAAAGAGATCTAGATAAAGGATTAGAAAGAGATATAGTTAGATTACTTGAACCTATATTTGGAGAGGGAAAAGTAAGAGCAACTGTTAATGCTGATTTGAATTTTGACACTAATGAAAAAACTCAAACGATAATAGATCCTAACAAGGTTATAGTAAGTGAGTCAAAAAGTGAAAATAAATCTACAGAGCCAGTAAATACAGGTGGTACTGTTGATAACAATATGAATAATAAAGGCAATGTAAATGATGGAACTACTGAAAGTAAAAGTGAAGATATAAAGTATGAAGTAGGAAAGACAGAAATTAAAACTGTTAAGGCTCAAGGTGAATTAAATAGAATAACTGCTTCGGTTGCTATAGATGGCAAATTAGATGCGGGAGATATTAAAGACGTTAAAGATATGGTATCTAATACCATTGGTGTAGAAAAAAATAGAGGCGATGATGTAGTAGTTGTTGCTATGGACTTTGAAGCAAATGCTAAAAAGAATCTAAAAAATGCATTAGGTGATGAAGATGAAGTGGCTAAGTTATTAAAAACAACAGGATATATAGTAGCCGGATTATTACTAGTTATAGTAATAGCACTTATAGCTATATTTGTTATTAAGAAAAAGAATAAATCTAAAGAAATTGATGAAATAGATGAATCTAATGAAATAGATATGATAAATCAAAAGCTAGAAGAAATGGAAAAACATAGGCTACACAATTTAGAAGATGATGAAGATAATATGACTTTAGAGGAAGAAGTTAAGATATACGCTTCAGAAAATATAGAAGAAGTTACAGAATTAATAAATAATTGGTTAAATGAGTAAAGGGTGGTAGTTTGTTTTGGAAAATGAAGTTACTAAATCAGTAGAGAGTACTAAATCAGGAAATGCATTTGATTTAGGTGATATACCTAAAGTGAGAAGAGTTACTGGTGCTAGAAAGGCAGCAGTACTCTTAATGACATTAGGGACTGACGTTTCAGCGGATATAGTTAAAAATCTATCTGATAAGAAAATACAAAGAATCGGTGTAGAAATAGCTAATATACACACTGTCAACGCAAGAGAAAGAAGAGAAATTCTCCAAGAATTTATAGAACTAAATAAAGGAAAAGAATTTGTGTTAAAAGGTGGTATAGACTATGCAAAATCACTGCTTAATGGAGCTTTAGGAAACCAAAGAGCTAATAAATTAATAGAAGGAATTAGATATGATGCTTATACAAAACTGTTTATGGCAGCGAGAAAAGCTGAACCAGAGCAGATATTAGCATGTATACAAGGTGAAAGTACACAAACTATAGCTATAATCTTATCTCACATACAATCAGACAAAGCAGCTTTGATATTAAGTGAGTTACCACCTAAGATTAAAAATGAAGTTTCACTAAAAATAGGATCAACATCATCAGTATCACCAAGTGTAATAAAGGCCATTGATGAAGCTGTAGAAATGAAACTATCAAAACTTGGACAAAGAGAAATGGAAAGTTCTGGTGGTATTGATAGCTTGGTTGAAATACTTGGTAATGTAGATAGAAAAACAGAAAAAAGTATTATAAGTTACATAGAAGAAAGAAACAATGAATTAGCTGAGGATATAAAGGCCAATATGTTTATATTTGACGACATTGTAAGGCTTGAAAATTCTACTATTCAGAGAATTCTTAAAGAGGTTAATGTTAAAGATATTGCATTTGCTCTTAAGGGAGCATCTAAGGAAGTATCAAATGTCATATTTAGAAATCAATCTCAAAGGGCATCACAAGCTCTTAAAGAGGAAATTGATTTATTAGGAAAGATAAAAATATCTCAAGTAGAGGAAGCACAACAAAATATAGTTAATGTTATAAGACGACTTGAAGATATGGGTGAAATAACTTTAACAAGAGGATCAGATGATGAGTTTATCATGTAGTAACATAATAAAAGCTAAAAATGTTAATTTAAAAGGCGTAAAAACAATAAATAACCTCTCTCAAATTGAAAGTGAAGAAGAAAGAAAGCTTAGAGAAGACTTAGAAAAAAAATTAAGCGAAAAAAAAGAAGAAATAAATATTAAGTTACAAGAAGCTCAAAAAGAATATGATGACATTATAGATCAAGCTAAAGCTGAGGCAAGTCAGATAATTGAAGAAAGTAAGTTAGAAAGAGAAAAAATAGAAAAAAAAGCTTATGAAGAAGGATACAATCAAGGGCTTAAAAACGGATATGAAGATGGATACAAAGAATCATATGAAGAAAATATAGAAAAGGCAAAAAAAGAGTCTGAAGAAATTGTAAATAATGCCAGTAAATTATTGATACAAGCCAAAGATAAAGTAGCTGAGTATATGAATTTAAATAAAGAAGAAATACTAAAAATTAGTATAAGTATAGCTCAACAAGTTCTAAGGGATGAATTCAAATCAGAATCATCTATGAATACTTTATTAACTAAGGTAATTGAAGAGTATGAACTCAAGGAAAATATAGTAATAAAAGTAAATCCTTTATATAAAGATAGCTTAAAGAATGAAATATTAAGTTTAAAAGAATGTAATAAACTTAAAGGCGACGTATTCGTTTTAGAAGATGAATCTATAGATATTGGAAATGCTATTATAGAGAACGTAAAAGGAAGAATAATAGTAGGTGTAGATGCTGTAATAGATAAGGTTAAAGAGGAGCTATTATGATAGACATAGATTTTGAAAGAATACTTAGTAGGATAAAGGATATGCCTACTGTTATATCTGAAGGAAAAGTAAAAAAAGTTATAGGTCTTACAATAGAAGTCGAAGGTATAAAAGGATTTGTAGGTGAGTTATGCTCTGTATACAATAATTTAAATACCCCTATAAATTGTGAAGTTGTAGGTTTTAGAGATGGAGATGTAATACTTATGCCTCTTGGTGAGTTAACAGGAATTGGACCTGGTTGCAAAGTAATTGCACAAGGAGTACCACTTAGTGTTAAATGTAGTGATGAACTTTTAGGAAAAGTACTTGATGGCATAGGTAATCCAATAGATGAAAATATGATTTTACAAGGTGAGAGATATAGTTTATTTAATGAACCACCAGATCCAATGAGAAGACCTCGAATAACAAATATAATGCCAACAGGAATAAGAGCAATAGATGGATTTTTAACTTGTGGAGAAGGACAGAGGATAGGAATATTTGCAGGTAGTGGAGTTGGTAAAAGTACAACTTTAGGAATGATGGCAAGAACGGCAGAAGCAGATGTAAATGTTATAGCCCTTATTGGAGAAAGAGGAAGGGAAGTTTTAGACTTCATTGAGAGAGATTTAGGTGAAGAAGGCATGAAGAAGTCGGTAGTTGTTTGCGCTACATCAGATAAATCACCCTTAGTAAGATTAAAGGGAGCACTAACAGCTACATCTATTGCCGAGTACTTTAGAGATAAAGGTAAAAAAGTAATATTAATGATGGATTCTGTAACAAGATTTGCTATGGCTCAAAGAGAAGTTGGATTAGCTATAGGAGAACCGCCAGCACAAAAAGGATATACTCCTTCCGTATTTGCTATGTTACCAAAGCTTATGGAAAGGACAGGAATGTCTGAAAAAGGATCTATAACAGCTTTTTATACTGTTTTAGTTGATGGAGACGATTTTAATGAACCAATAGCAGATACTGTAAGAGGAATACTAGATGGACACATTGTTTTATCTAGGCAATTAGCACATAAAAATCATTATCCAGC
This sequence comes from Romboutsia sp. BSD2780061687b_171204_C1, assembly GCF_015560225.1. Taxonomy (NCBI): domain Bacteria; kingdom Bacillati; phylum Bacillota; class Clostridia; order Peptostreptococcales; family Peptostreptococcaceae; genus Romboutsia; species Romboutsia sp. BSD2780061687b_171204_C1. The sequence continues at coordinate 252,349 of NZ_JADMRK010000001.1, forward strand.
TATAGATATATTAAACAGTGTAAGTAGACTTATGAAAGAAATTGCAGATGATAATCATAATAAAGCTGCATCATTTGCTAGAGATATACTTGCTACTTATAAAGAAGCTGAAGATTTAATAAATATTGGAGCTTATGAAGAAGGTTCAAATAAAAATATAGATATGTCTATTAAATATATAGACAGAGTAAATGATTATTTAAAACAAGGTGTTAATGATAGTACACCATTTAATGAAAGCAAAGAGTTATTAATTAATATGTTCAACTAAAGGAGACTGATGTAAGTGAGTAAGTTTAAATTCAAACTTCAAAAACTGCTAGATATAAAAGTAAAAGATGAGGAAGAAAGTAAATTAAGATATACACAAGCTCAAAATCAAAAAAGAATAATAGAGAATAATTTAAGGAATTTAGAAAATTCTTATAAAAAATACTCAGATATAGGAATGTCTAAAGATATAATTAGTCAAAAAATTACTATTAATTATTTAGCAGCACTTACTCAATCTATAAAATTAACTAGTGAAGATTTGAGAAAAGAAGAAATTAATGTTTCTAAAGCAAAAAAAGATTTTATAGAAAAACAAATAGATAGGAAATCTTTAGAAACCCTTAAAGAAAACGAACTTAATAGATTAAAAAAAGAAGAAGATAGATTAGAACAATTAAAAAATGACGAATTTGCATTATATGCATATATAAGAAATAGAACAAATATATCATAAAGGTGAATTAATATGAATTTAAATATGTCTATAAAAGCAATGACTAATGCAAAAGAAAATACTTTAAAAAAAACAGAAGGAAGTAAAGATATAGTCAATTGTTTTTTTGGCGAAATAGAATCAAAGCTTGAAGATATGAGTTTAAATTTCAATACAGATGAATCTAATAAAAAAGACATTGATTTTAATCTCCTTCAAAATATAATATTTAACCTTAAATACATATATGATTTCGTAAATGATGAGTTAAAAGAAGGTAAAGATGTAGAAGGGTTAAATGAAAGTATCAATAATATACAAGTTATTTTTGATTCTATGAATATAGATAAAAATAATTTAGAAATAAATATAAATAATAAAGAAGGATTAGAAACTTTAGAAAATACTTTAGGTGAAATTGAATTTAAGTCTAATTTATTAAGTAACAATGATAAAGATAAATTAAATGATTTATTAGAGAAAATAAATAATGATACAGAAAATATAATAAAAAAATTTGATATAAACGAAAACAAAAGTAGTAATAATATCAAATCAAAACCAACTTCAAATAGCAATGAATTATTAAATAATGATTTTGAAGATACTAAAAATTATAAAAAAAATGACTTAATAAAGGAAACTAAGTATAGAGAATTAGAAATTAATTCATTAATAAATAAAAAAAACTTAAATCAAAGTAGTAGTTTAGATAACAATGATCTACAAATAAGTAAGTTAGAAGACATCCTTAATAAAGGAAGCATAGGAAATCTAAATACAAATAATATTTTAAAAAATGAAAATACATATAATTTAAATGATAGCTCAGTTAAAGAGATTAGAAAAACATTTATAAATGAAGATATTATAAAAACAGTAAACTACTTAAAAAGAAGTGGTAATGAAGAAATAAAAATTAAAGTTAATCCAATAGAATTAGGAGAGATGACTATAAAACTTGTAAAGCATGGAGAAGAAAATAGTTTATCTATAACTGTTAGTAAAAATAATATATTTGACTTGGTAAATAAAAATATAAATGATATAACTAAACATTTGAATGATATGAACATAAAAGTAAAAGATGTATCAATAAATATAAATTCAGAAAATCAAAATGTATTTTCAGATAATCTAAACCAAAATTTTAATAATAAAAATAGCCAGCAAGAAAGACAGAAAAATAACCAAAGACGTATAAGAGATATTATGTTAGAAGATATAAATGAAATCTCTAATATAGAAGAAGATAATCTAAATATATTAGTATAGGAGAATACAAAATGAGTGGATTAGTAAGTATGAATAAACAAGATATAATAGGAAGTCAAAAAGTATCTAAAAATCAAAAAAGTCAAAAAACAGAAAATAACACTCCTATAATAATGCCGGGGGAAGAAAATAACAAAGAATTATTTTTAAAAATGCTAGTTGCTCAAATGCAAAATCAAGATCCTTTTAATCCTCAAGATCCCACTCAATATGTAACACAATTATCTCAATTTACTATGCTAGAACAGACAATGACTCTTAATCATAATATGGAACAAATGATGGGAATGACTAGTGGGTTATTAACTAATTCAGCATTAAATTCTGCGACATCTTTAATAGGTAAGGAAGTCGAAATGAATGCCACAAAATTAGATGAAAGTTCAAATAACACAAAGTCAGAAAATAAAACTATAAAAGGTATGGTAGAAGGTGTTCATATAAAAGATGGGACTGTATATATGGACGTAAAAGATAAAGATACAGGCGAAGTTGCATCTATTGAATATGCAGCTTTAATGAAAATAAATGAAAAAAATTAGAAGTTAAGGGAGATTAGTTTTATGTTAAGATCAATGTACTCAGGAATAAGCGGTATGAAAGCAAACCAAACTAAGATGGATGTTGTTGGTAATAATGTCGCGAATGTTGGAACAAGTGCATTTAAAAAAGAATCTGCAAGATTTTCTGATGCTTTAAACCAAACATTTTTATATGCAAGTGCTCCAGGTGGAGTAATTGGTGGAGTAAACCCTGGACAAGTTGGTATAGGTACTAAAGTTAGTGGTATCTTTAAAAATATGATACAGGGACCAATACAACCAACAGGAAGACCAACAGATTTAGCTATGGATGGAGATGGTTTTTTTACAGTTCAAACAGGAGTTAATCAATATGCATATACAAGAGATGGATCATTTAGTCTAGATTTAAATGGTAATTTAGTAACAGCTGATGGTTATAAAGTATTAGGAGAGGATGGAAATCCTATAGAAATACCAAAGGCAGTAGATGCAAATGGAAATCCAGCACCAGATGGAGCTAAGAATGTTAAAAAGGTATTATCTTTTAATATAGATAAGGAAGGTAAAATATCTTATTTATTAGAGGATGGTACAAAAATGCCATTAGTTGATAAAAATGGAAATATAGTTAAAGGAACACAGCAAAAACTTAAAATAGCAGTTTTTCAAAATCCAGAAGGATTAAAGTTATTAGGTGGAAATCTTTATTCAGAATCTGCAAACTCAGGACAACCGTTAAAGACAGCTGTTCATGGTCAAATTAACCAAGGAGCCATAGAAATGTCTAACGTAGATTTATCAGAAGAATTTACAGAAATGATAGTTACAACAAGAGCATTCCAAGCTTCTAGTAAAGTTATAACAACTAGTGATGAATTATTACAAGAGATAATAAACCTTAAGAGATAAAAGAGGAGAAAGATAAAGAAATGAAAAAGCTTGATATTTTAACACCAATAGGACTAGTGCTAGCTTTTGCTCTTGTAATGTTTGGAATATCTATGGGTGGGACTGGAATCAAACCATTTATAGATATGCCTTCTTTAGCAATAACATTAGGAGGATCATTTTCTGCAGTATTAGTAACATTTTCGGTTGCTGATATAAAAAAGATTCCTAAGTACTTTAAGTTATGTACAACATCAAACAATTTATACAAGATGGATTTAGTAGACCAGTTTAAAGAAATTTCTAAAAAGATAAGAAAAGATGGAGTACTAGCTATAGAAGAGGAAGTTTCGCAGATAGAAGATGAATTTTTAAAAAAAGGATTAGAATTAGTAATAGACGGTGTGGACACTGAAAGTATAAAAGAAATATTAGAAACAGAAATAGCAGAAAAAGAAGTACTTTATTCGGGTGGATCTAAAATGTTTAAAGTATGGGGATCTTATGCACCAGCATTTGGTATGGTTGGGACACTAATAGGTCTAATACAAATGCTTACAGACATGGGTTCTCCTGAAGTAATAGCAAGTGGTATGTCAAAAGCATTAATAACTACTTTTTACGGTGCATTATTCTCAAATGCAGTATTAAACCCTATAGGATTTAATATAGAAGGAAAAGGTGAAAAAGAAGTTGTATTTATGGAAATGATGATTTGTGGAATTAGCAGTATACAAAATGGAGAAAGTACAAGAGTAATAGAAGAAAAATTAATAGCATTCTTAGATGAAAAAGAAAGAGCAAAATATTATAAAAGAGAAGGAAATGAAAAGGTAGCAGATTTAGATGGCGCGTAAAAAAAAGAAAGGCGATGATGTCAATACAAATGCGTGGATGGACACATATGCCGATACAATAACTTTACTTCTTACATTTTTTATATTGCTATATTCAATGTCTGCAGTAGATACTCAAAAACTTAATGAGTTAACTGCTGCATTAAAAAATTCACTTCAAGGAAGTACAAAAGTAACTGATTTAAAAAATATAGACCAGCTAAAGGTAGCTATAGAAAAAGATGGAGATAAATTAGCATCAAAATACGAAGATTTATCTAAAAAATTAAATAAAATAATAGATGAAAAAGGTCTTAAAGATGACATAAAAGTTAGAGAAGAAGATAGGGGTATAGTATTACAATTAGGAGAAAATATATTATTTGACCCAGGAAAAGCAAATTTAAAAGAAGATAGAAAAAAAGTGCTAGATGGAATAACGAGTATAATAAAAAGCACTGATAATGACGTTTTAGTTGAAGGTCATACAGATGATGTTCCTATGCATAATAAAGAGTTTGCTTCTAACTGGGAACTATCAACTGCAAGAGCTGTAGGTGTAGTTGAATATTTCGTAGATGAGCAAAAACTAGATCCTATTAGATTCTCTGCAAAAGGATATGGAGAATTTAAACCATTAGTTAAAAATGATACACCAGAACACAGGGCAACAAATAGGAGAGTAGATATTTTAATTGTTGAGCAAAAGGAGAAGTGATAATAAACATCATGGATAATATGTTGCAATATATAATAAATTTATTGATATTTGTACCACTAATTTTAATCTTAATAGTAGTTTCTTTAAGATTAAGTAAAGCAAGTATGTCAACTATTGCAGGCAAAAAATATACTAAAGTTTTAGAAGTTACAAATTTAAAAAAAGACATAGATTTATTTGTTTTAAAGATAGGTGATGAGGGATGTGTATTAGTATCATCACCTTCTAAAGTAGATAAAATTAAGGATTTAACTAAAGAAGAAATAAATTCAATAGAAAAAATAAAAGATGATTCTGAAATAAACTTAGGGCAGTTTGCTCCAAGATATAAGAAATTTAATTTTTTTGGAAATAAATCAAAATATAAAAGCCTTAAAGTAAATAAATCAGATTATAATAATTTAAATCTTAGTAAATACAAGATAGATAAATTAAACTTAAAGAGGAATAAATATGGAAGATTTCGCTAGTATGATGTTAAAAAATCAGCAACATTTAGCTCCTTTAATAAAATTATTTATAGTTTTAACATTTTTAATGTTTTTGCCAACTGTAATATTTATGATGACAAGCTTTGTTAGAATAATTATTACACTCTCATTTTTAAAATCAGCATTAGGAGCACAGCAATCTATACCTAATCAGATTTTAATTGGTATAGCCATGGCACTTACCATATTTATAATGGCACCTACTATAAGTGATATAAATAAAACTGCAATAAAACCTTATATGGAAAAAAAGGTTGAATTTAAAGAAGCTATAGAAAAAGCTGAAGTACCTGTAAGAAAATTTTTATTAAAGCAGACAAGAGAAAAAGATATAAAATTATTTTTAGAAATGTCTAATATGGATGGAAAAAAAGTCACAAGAGATGATATTCCATTATATATATTAGTCCCAGCATTTGCTATAAGTGAATTAAAAACAGCTTTTCAAATAGGATTTTTAATATATTTACCATTTTTATTAATAGATTTAGTGGTATCAAGCACACTTATGTCTATGGGGATGTTTATGCTCCCTCCGGTTATGATTTCATTACCTTTTAAATTACTATTATTTATTATGGTAGATGGATGGAATTTATTAATAAAATCTTTACTTTTAAGCTTTAAATAATGAGGAGAATATTATGAATGAAACTATGGTAATGAGTATAGTAAAAGAAGCATTATATACAAGTATGTTGGTGGGAGGCCCAATTCTTATACTATCTTTAGTTGTTGGACTACTAGTAAGTGTATTTCAAGCAACTACTCAGATTCAAGAACAAACATTAACTTTTGTACCTAAGTTGATAGTTATAGCATTAACATTAGCTTTAGGTGGAAATTGGATGTTGCAGGAACTTATAAAATTTACAACAAAAATAATGAGTATAATAGCTAATATAAAAGGATAAAAAATTGATATTTATATTTATTAGAATAATAACCTTTTTTGCTATCATAAATGTAATATTTCCTGCAGGAACACCAAATATATTTAAAGTAGTATTTTCATTATTTATGTCTACAATAATAGCTTTTTCGGTACATGTAAATGTACACATTACTACAGTTTTACAATTAATAAATTACAGTGTAGTTGAAATAGTAACAGGATTAGTATTAGGATTTATAACAAGTTTGTGTTTTAATAGCTTAAAAATTGTAGGTAGCTTAATAGATCAACAGTTAGGATTATCTATGATAAACATATATGATCCTAACAGTAAAAATCAATCAACACTTATAGAAAATATAATGTATTGGATAGGTATTTTGGTATTTTTTACTATGAACGGACATCATAGTTTAATAGAAGGAATACAACATAGCTTCGAGATAATACCTGTAGGAAAATCTATACTAATTGGAAATTTCAATTACGTAATAAATGTATTTATTGAATATTTTGCAATTGGTTTTAAAATAGCAGTTCCTATTGTACTTTGCTTAATAATAACTGAGATAATAATGGGATTAATATCAAGAAGTGTTCCACAATTTAATGTAATGGTTATAGGAATGCCAATTAAACTTTTAGTAGGAATAGCAGTTTTTATTATAGGAATGCCATTTATACTAAAAGAAATTCATAACTTATTTAATCAATTACCATCTATACTAGATGGAACTTTAAAAGTAAAGCATGGAGTGTTAAGCTCTATTGGACCTGTAGGTATGATTTTATCTTCTAGTGGTGATAAAACAGAAGAACCTACATCAAAGAAAAAGAAAGACGCTAGAAAAAAGGGTAATGTAGCTAAAAGTAAAGAAGTAACAACTGCAATAACCCTAATAGCCATATTATTTATAATTGGTACAATGTCAAATTATATGATATCAGATTTTAAAAATAATATAATACATTATTTAAGTAATAATTTTAAATTTAATATGGATTATAACATATTACACACTTTGACAGTAAATTTAATAATTTCATTTATGAAGTTATTTTTACCAATAGGATTGATAATAATTGTATTTTCTGTAATAGGAAATGTTATGCAAACAGGGTTTATGTTTAACTTTGAGAGCATTAAGCCAAAATTTTCAAAACTTAATCCAATAAATGGATTTAAAAATATGTTTTCTATGAAATCTGTAGGAATGTTGATTAAAAGTATAGTTGTAATAGCTGTACTTTTTGAAATAGGATACAGTTTTATGAAAAAAAATTTCGAATTAATAATGAACAGTGGAGACATACATCTTCCATACCTTATATACACTATAGTAAATATAATAAAAGATTTACTAATAAATATAGTTTTAGCAGTAGTAATAATAGCAGTAATTGATTTTGTATATCAAAAGTATAGTTACAGAAAAAGTCTAAAAATGACTAAACAGGAAGTAAAAGAGGAATTTAAGCAAGTTGAAGGAGATCCTCATATAAAAGGAAAGATAAAACAAAGACAAAGAGAAATGGCTAGTAAGAGAATGATGCAAGCTGTTCCATCAGCTACCGTAATAGTAACAAATCCAACACACATATCTATAGCAATAAGGTATGAAAGAGGAAAAGATACAACTCCTATAGTTGTTGCAAAAGGAGCTGATGTAGTAGCATTTAAAATAAGAGAAATAGCCAAGGAACATGATATACCTATTTTAGAAAATAAACCTCTAGCAAGACTTATATATAAAGAGGTAGAAATAGATCAAGAAATACCAGAAGAAATGTATCAAGCAGTAGCAGAAGTATTAGTGGCTGTTTATAAAATTAAAAATAAATACAAATAGTTAAAAAGAGGTCATAGATGGAAAAACTAGATTTGAAGAAAAGATTTGATATAATAGTAGGATTTGGAATAATCGGCATTGTTTTAATGATAATAATACCACTACCTCCATTTCTATTGGATGTAATGCTAACATTAAATATAGCATTTTCATTACTAATATTATTACTTACACTTTTTTCAACTAATATATTACAACTATCAATATTTCCTACTATATTGCTTGTTACAACCTTATTTAGACTAGCTCTAAATATATCATCTACAAGACTTATATTAGGGCAAGGTTATGCAGGAAATGTAATAGAATCATTTGGAAGTTTCGTTGTAGGTGGCAATTATGTAGTTGGAGTAATAATATTTTTAATTATAATAATTATTCAGTTTATAGTCATAACAAATGGTTCAAGTAGAGTCTCTGAAGTTTCAGCAAGATTTACTCTTGATGCCATGCCAGGTAAACAAATGAGTATAGATGCTGATTTAAACTCAGGTACAATAGATGAAAAAACGGCAAGAATTAGAAGAAGAGAATTACAACAAGAAGCAGATTTCTATGGAGCTATGGATGGAGCATCTAAATTCGTAAAGGGAGATGCTATAGCAGGTATAATAATAACAACTATAAATGTATTAGGTGGAATTATTATAGGTGTTATAATGCTTGGGATGAGTTTTTCAGAATCTGTGCAAACATATATTAGACTTACAATAGGAGATGGTCTAGTTAGTCAAATACCAGCACTATTAATATCTACATCAGCAGGTATATTAGTAACTAGATCAGGCTCAGATGAAAGTTTTGGAAATTTACTAGGAAAACAATTAATATCTATACCAAAAGCTATAGGAATGACAGGAATAGTTCTTATAGTATTAGGTTTTTTACCAGGGCTTCCAAAACTATCATTTTTCTCATTAGGTATAGGAGCAGTAGGAATTTCGTTTTTATTAAATAAAGCAGAAAAAGAAAAAGAAGCAGAATCTTATGACTTAGAATATAAAGAAGAAGATGCTCAAGCTAGTTTAGAAAACGCAGAAGATGTATCTAAGTTAATAAATGTAGAACCTATAGAAGTAGAAATAGGATATGGTCTAATTCCCCTAGTAGATGAAAGTAATGGAGGAGACTTACTACAAAGAATTGTATCAGTAAGAAGACAATGTGCTATTGATATGGGTATAATAGTTCAACCAATAAGAATAAGAGATAATTTACAGCTAAATTCAAATCAATATAGTATAAAAATAAAAGGAATTGCAGTAGCAACATATGATTTAATGCCATCTATGTTACTTTGTATGAATCCAATGGGAATAGATTCAAGTATAGAAGGTATACAAACAAAAGAACCTACATTTGGCCTTGATGCTTTATGGATAAATAAAGATAAAGCAGAAGAAGCAGAATTATATGGGTTTACAGTTGTAGATCCTACTACAATTTTAGTAACACATCTATTAGAAGTTATAAAGTCGAAGTCTCATGAACTTTTAGGACGACAAGAAGTTAAAGAAATAATAGATGAAACAAAAGAAAGATATAGTGCTGTTGTTGAAGAGCTAATTCCGGATTTAATGACATTAGGTGAAATTCAAAAGGTATTTAAAAACCTTCTTAAAGAAAAAATTGCTATAAAAGATAGAGTAACTATTTTAGAAACTTTGGCAGATAATGCAAGAAATACTAAAGATATAGAACTTTTAACCGAATATGTAAGAATGGCAATGAGTAGAAGCATATGCTCGGAATTAATAGATGAGGATAACTCTATTACAGTAGCTACATTATCTATGGAAATAGAAAATTTAATCGGAAATAATCTTCAAAGGTCAGTAAATGGAACATATCCAGCTATAGACCCAGACACTACTAATAAAATATTTAATAGTATACAAATGACAATAGAAGAAATTAACTTTACGAATAACAGACCAGTATTACTGGTATCACCAAAGATAAGAGCACCTTTTAGAAAATTAGTTGAGATTGTATTTCCAAATGTCTCAGTATTATCTCTTAATGAAGTTCCAAGTGATATTCAGATAAAAGCTCAAGGTGTAGTAAATATATAATATGGAGGAATGTAATAATGAAGTCACATCAACAAGAAGAACTTATAATTAGTAATATGCCTCTTGTTAAGCATATTGCATCAAAATACTATACGAGCAAAATGGGAATGGAATATGAAGATTTAGTTAGTTATGGAGTCATGGGACTTATAGACGCAACTAATAAGTTTGATGAAAGTAGAGGAGTGAAATTTTCAACTTATGCATCTATAAGAATATCATCTTATATAATTGATGAAATAAGAAAATACTCACCTATATCTAGAATGTATATGAGCAAAATAAAAGAATATAATAAGGCTGTAGAAATTTTGCAAAATAAATTTTTTAGAAAACCAACTATAGATGAAATAGCAAATCATATGGGTGTTAGTAAAAATGAAATTAATGATATAAATGTAAAAATGTTAGATTTAAACAACGTATATCTTGATAATGTAATTTTTGATGATGAAAATGAAGTTAAGCTTATAGATACTTTAAAAGAAAAAGAAGAGTTATCTCCGACACATTTAGTTGAAAAAGATGAGCTACAAGAAATAATGGCAAAGGCTATAGATACCCTTAATGAAAAAGATAGGCTTGTTTTATCTTTATACTATTATGAGGAATTAACATTAAAAGAAATAGGATTAATATTAGGGGTTTCTGAGTCTAGAGTATCCCAATTAAATAGTAGAGCCATAAAGAATTTAAAGTTAGCTATGAAAAAGTTAAAATATATAGACTAATTGGAGGGAGAAAAAATGATAAGAGGATTATATACGTCTGTATCTGCCATGATGGCATTAGAAGCTAAACAAAGTATTGTTACAAATAATTTAGCCAATGTAAATACTGTAGGTTATAAAGAAGATACTTTAGTTGAGAAAAGTTTTGATGAAATTATGCTATCAAATAATGACAATTACATAAATGGAATTGCTCATAAACAAAAGCTAGGTGGATTAAGCTTTGGTACAAGAATAGATGAGAATGCTACAAATCATAAACAAGGTGCACATATTTCAACTGAAAACAATACTGACTTTGCTATAGATGGTGATGGATTTTTCAAGGTATTAGATCATAATAATAAAACATTTTATACGAGAAACGGATCTTTTAATATTGATAATCAAGGGTATTTAGTAACAAAATCAGGGGATTATGTACTTGGAACAAACAGAAATACAAATAATTCAGAGCCTATATATGTCGGACATGGAAAGCTAGTTATAAATCCAGATAATAGTATAAGCATAGATGGTAATAAAATGTATGATTTTAATATAGTTAAGTTTGATAATAAACATGATTTAACAAAGAGTGGAAATAATCTATATAATGGTAAAAATGAAATAAAAACCAATAATATAAAGATCAAACAAGGGTATTTAGAAGGTTCAAATGTTGATAGTATAGGTACAATGTCATCATTAATGGAGACTGTAAAACTATTTGAAGCAAATCAAAAAGTTATTCAAACGATAGATTCTACTCTTAGTAAAGTCGCAAATGAAATTGGAACAGTAAGATAAGGGAGATAAAATATGTACAATATAATGAAAAATAGCGTATCTGCAATGTCTGCAAGTCAAGGGAAAATAGAGGTAACTTCAAATAATATGGTGAATGTGCAGACTACAGGGTATAAGAAATTAGACATTGGTTTTTTAGATTTGTATAATGAAACATTAGATAGAAGCTACTATCCACACAATAATAATAACAATACTGGTACTGGAGTAAAAGTATCTCAATCTTTTAGAAACTTATCCCAAGGAGCAATAAAGGATACAGGAATAAAAAGTAATTTAGCTATAGATGGAGATGGATTTTTTAGAGTTATAAATCCAAATGGTACATTTAGTTATACTAGAAATGGAGAATTTAATGTAGATTCAAATGGTGATTTAGTTGATGATAAGGGAAATAAATTAGATATACAAGTTATAAATGGAAATGATGTTGATTTATCAAAAGGAGAAGTAAGCATAAATAAGTTGGGAGAAATATTTGTAGATAAAGAAGAAGTTGGTAAGATAAATTTATATAAAGTACAAGGCGATAAAGATTTTATTCCTGCAGGTGATAATTTATTTAATTTAAGAGATGGCGCTAAAATTGAGTTAGTAACTAATTCAAATATACTACAAGGATATGTGGAAATGTCTAATGTAAATATGGAAACTGAAATGACAGACTTAATCATAGCTCAGAGAAGTTTCCAATTTAATAGTAAGGGGCTACAAGCTACTGATGATATGTGGAGTATGATAAATAATCTACAAAGTAGATAAATTTTTATAGAAAGGAGTTAGTATTCTAAAATGTATAATTATATATTTTAGATATATACAGTTTATGGAACAAAATGTAAAAACATATGATTTTAAAAAACCACAAAGATATTCAACTGATAACATGAGATTTTTATCTGTTATATCTGAAGACTATTGCAAAAATACAAATTTATTTTTAGCATATGAGTTAAAAAGACCTAATATAACTTGCAAGGTTGAAAAAGTAGAACAAACAAATTATGAAGAATTTATTAACTCAATAAGTCCAAAATCAGTTATCGTAGAACATGCAATACAACCACTAGTAAAGGATCTTATTTATCAAATTGATAAATCTGTAGCATTAACATACATAGATTTAATGCTAGGTGGAGATGGAGTATTTGAAAATTATGAAAGAGATTTAACAGAAATTGATAAGCAATTAATTTTTCATTTATGCACAAAATTGTTAACTAGGTTATATATAGTTGAGACTTGTAAATCAAGAGAAGTATTAAGAGTACATTCAAATGCAGGTGCTAGTAAAAAGTATCCAGTAAGTGAATCAGTACTTATAGCTCATATGAAAATGATGTATGGAGACAAAGAAATCGGAAAAATGCGCTTTTGCAACCCTTATAGTTGCATGGAACCAATATTAGATCAACTAGAAACGAAGATATTATTTAGAAATAAGAATATAGAGTATGATTTTGAATTTACAAATGCAATTTATAACAATGTTTGTGGTGCAAATGTAGATATAGTAGCTAGACTAGGTGAAACAAATATAAGTGTTGAGGATTTATTAAACTTACAAGTTGGTGATATTTTATCACTAGATACAAAAGTAGCAGGAGATTTAGATTTGTATGTTGCAGGGGCTAAAGCATTTAAGTGTAAACCTGGACTTATAAAAAATAAAAAAGGTGTTATAATAACAAACTCTATAAGAAAGGAAGGGTAGGATATGAGTGAAAAATTTGATAGAGTATTAGATATAGAATTAAAAGTTAGTGCTATACTTGGAAGAACTAAGATGTCTTTAAAAGATATATTTGAGTTATCTAAAGGATCTTTAATAGAATTAGATACATTCGAAGATCAAGAAGTAGAAATATATGTAAATGGAAGAAAAATAGGTTATGGACAAGTTGTAGTAGTAGATAGAAATTTCGGTATAAGAATAACAAGTATATTAGGAGAAGAAGAATTAGTAAAAACTTTAAGCTAAGAACCTATATAGTAAAGGATGGTTAGCAGCACATGGCAAAAATATTAAAAAGTAAATACAGCAGTACGGGGGAAAGGTGTGTAGATGCTTGTTTAAATTATGGGATGCTAAGATATGTAAATGAAGATGGATCACCAGTTAATATAGAGATACCTTTTGATAAATATGAGGAAGCTATAAGTGATTTTCAAGATAGGATTAAAGAAGGTATAGCTCAAAAGGATATGAATCCTAAAGCAATATTAAAAAGAGGTACTATAAGTTATAATCAAGCTAAAGAATTAGCTATAGATGGAAAAATTAAAGGTTTAGATTTTTTTGAGATAGATGGAAGTGTAGAATGTGAACACATACTTGGCATATCAGGAAGTATAGAGTATGCACTATCTATTTGGAATGGAGAAAGTAAGATTGAAGCTTTAGAAAAAGCAGTAATTAGGTCTATAAAAGTTTATGGTGAAGACTTTATATATGGGATAACTCTAGATGAAGACTCAGATGAAGTTGAGTACTTAAAATTTGCAAAGAGTATATTTTCAATAGAAAATCTAATGGATGTAGAACTATATAAATCTAAAAACTATAGTATAGATAATGAAATTGAAGAAAATGATTTAAATCCAAAACATAAGATTTTTAAAAGTTTAGATTTACCACTAGGTTTTTTAGGTGGATTACTAGGGTTTATGATTGTACAGATTGCTACTAATTTTGGAGAAAATATTTCAAATGAAATAGTATATCTATTATTAAATGCTATTACAATGTCTATAGTTGCTTTTATTATGATAAAAAGTATAAATTTTATCACGAAAAAATATGTAAAAAATAGTACATCATCCATAATGGAATTATTCGATGAAGAATTAGAAAAAGTTAGCTATGAAAATTTATTGACTGAAAAAGAAGTAAAACTTATACTAAAAAACATTACAAAGGGTGAAGTTACTAAACTTCTTATGGATATGAAGGGGAGTGTAAATAAGAAAGTATCTAGTAATACTCTTGTAACCAAGGAAACTAAGTTTGTATTAGATTCAAGACGTGCAATAATATTACCTAGTGAATATGAAATAATTCAAACCCTTACTTTACTTTTAAATGAATATAAAAGTAAGAGATCTAAAGACTACAGTATAAAAAAAATATAAAAATAAAGCATATGAGTCTATTATAAATATATTAAATAGCTTCATATGCTTTATTTTTATATATTAAATATAAAAAAATATTTAATATATAAAGTATTTGTTTTTTATCCGTATAAATAGAATATAAAATTTATTCATATTATGTAATTATTAAAAACATAATATATAAAATCTAAAGTATTAAATTAAGTATCCGTATAAAATATATGTTAAATGTATTTAATATATTTGGTATGTTTATTAAAGGTATATTTAGGATTTAGCGTGCACGAACTTCAAGAATTAATATTAATGAAATATAAACTAATAACATAGAATCATATATTAATATAATCAAAGCTCAAAATTTTATAAGGAATTAAAATAGTTTATATACTTATGTATAATTTTAAAATCTATATTATCTAATATGAATTATAGGGAGACGATTATGAGAAAGTTTAAAGATTTAAAAATAGGTAGAAAACTTGCAATATCATTTATAATTGTATTACTACTTGCTACATTTTCAAGTATATATACAATATCGAAATTAAAAGAAGCGGAAGAGTTAAATTCTCAGCTATTTAATGGACCGTATGTAGGAACTAATGAAACTATGGGTATACGTAGGGATTTAGTTTCTGCCGGAAGAAATACAGTTAATATCGTACTTAGACAAAAGCCTGATGTTTACTTCCAAAAGGCAAAAGAAAATTTTGACAGTATAAACAATAGAATAGATAAAATATCTAAAACATTTACAGGAGATAAAAGTGATCTTGAAGAGGTTAGAACTGCTGTAAATAATTATAAATTAGAGTGTCAAAATATTTATGATGTGGCAAGAACTGGTGATTACAAAAAAGCTATGGAAATGAGTGATGAAAATACTCCATTTTATAATGATTATAACAAAGCTGTAGATCTTGCTGTAAAGTTAAACGAAGGATCTAACCAAAGAGGTATTGAATTTAATAAAAACATCCATGAAACAGTAAAAAATGCAATAATTGCATCTGTAGCCGTAAGTGTATTAACTATAGTTGTCGGTCTTGCTATATCAATTTATATAACAAAATCTTTAACAAAGCCAATTGAAGAAATAGAAGAAGCTTCAAATAAAATGGCAAATGGAGATTTTGATATAAATATAGAATACGAATCAAAAGATGAATTAGGTTTATTATCTGAAAGTATGCGTCATATGAGTAAAGAAGTAAAATCAATAGTAGATGACACTGTTTGTGTACTAGGAGAACTTGCTAAAGGTAACTTTAATGTTGAAACTAATGTTGAATATATAGGCGTATTTAAAGATATAGAAAAGTCTGTTACAAGAATAAGTAATGATTTAAGTGAAACAATAGCACAAATAAATGCAGCTGCAGAAGAAGTTGAAGCAGCATCAAATCAAGTTTCAAGTGGATCACAAATGTTAGCTCAAGGTGCTACAGAACAAGCAAGTGCTATACAAGAATTATCAGCAACAATAATAGAAATATCAGATAAGATAAAAGAAACAGCTGACAATGCAAGAAATGCTAACTCATTAACTAACAGTTCTGCAAAACAAGTTCAAGAAGGTAATGAACAAATGAAACAAATGGTAAATGCTATGGAAGAAATATCATTTACGTCTAACGAAATAAGCAGAATTATAAAAACTATAGACGATATAGCATTCCAAACAAATATACTAGCACTTAATGCTGCTGTTGAGGCTGCTAGAGCAGGTTCTGCAGGTAAAGGATTTGCTGTAGTTGCAGATGAAGTAAGAAATCTAGCTGCTAAATCAGCAGAAGCTGCAAAGAACACAGCTACATTAATTGAAAATTCTATGGAAGCTGTAAATAAAGGAACTGAAATAGTTGATAATACAGCACAATCTCTTCAAAAGATAATAGATACAACAAACAGAACTACTGTTATAGTAAATGATATAGCTAAAACATCAGAAGAAGAAGCTGTTGCTATAGCTCAAGTTACATTAGGTGTTGAACAAATTTCTGAAGTGGTGCAAACAAATTCAGCAACTTCAGAAGAAAGTGCTGCAGCAAGTGAAGAATTAAGTGGTCAAGCACAAATGTTAAAATCACTTATTGAAAACTTTAGATTAAAAGATGTAAATAGTTCAAATAGATCAATAAACTTTAATACTGACGAAGCTAGCTATTTTGAAATGAATGAGTTTTAGTAAAAAATAATATATCATAAATTATGATTTAAAAAATGGAAGCTTTTAGCTTCCATTTTTAAAAGTTAGTTTTAAAGGAGTTATCTTATTTAATAAAGGAGAGAAATATGAGTGGAGTAGATTCTTTAAATGAATTTTATGTGCATGAAAATATGCAGTTATTAGAACAATTGGAAGAGATTTTACTTGCAGGTCAATCAGAAAGTGGGAAGTTAGATAAAGAGCATATAGAAGAAATTTTCCGAGCGATGCATACTATTAAAGGTTCGTCTGCAATGATGGGGTATGATAGTTTAACAAAACTAACTCATAGTGTAGAAGACATATTTGATGCAATACGTAATGGATTAGAACTTTCAAGTAATCAGTGGGATGAAGTTGTTGACCTTGTTTTAGCGAGTATAGATTTCTTGAAAGAAGAAATGTTAAATATTCAAGATGGTCTTCTTCCAGAAGCAAGTATTGAAGAACTACATGATAAGGCAATTAATTTTTTAAAGAGTGCAACAAATAAAGAAGATGATATAGATAATAAATCAAATGAAAATATACAAGAATTAGCGGAAAATAAAGAAGAAAAAATTACAGTTAAAGATAGTAATGAAAATTATTTATGTGCAAAAGTATTCTTTGAAAAAGGATGTGCTATGGAAAGTATAAGGGCTTTAGGTGTACTCACAATATTACAAAGCCTATGCTCTGAAGTAAAGCATATACCACAAGATTTAGATTCAGACTGTGATGATGTAATAATTAAAGACGGATTTATATTATATATGAGAACAGTCCAGGAACAATCATTAATAGAAGAAGCTATAAAAGATACAATGTTTTTAGATAGATACGAAATACATAAATTAAATGATGAAGAGTTAGAAAGTGTATTTGGAATAATTTCTCCAAAAGAAGAAATAAAGGAAGAAAAAAATTGTGATATTAATGAAGAAATAATAGAAGCTCCAAAAGAAGAAAGTACAGAGCTAGTAGAAGAGTCAAAAGAACAAAGTACAAATATAATAGAGGAAAAACAAGCACAAGTTCAAAAGAAAGATAAAAAAGAAGAACAAAATCAAGGTCATACACATAGTAAAAATAGCTATCTAACAGTAAATATTAATAAAATAGATACATTAATGAACCTTGTTGGAGAAATAGTTACTACAGAGTCAATGGTAGAAAAGCAATCTCAAGTAGAAAACTTTGACAGAGATAGCTTTGAAAAACAAGCTAGAAGGCTTCACCAATTAACTAATGAATTACAAGATGTTGTAATGTCTATGCGTATGGTTCCAATATCTTCAACCTTTACTAAAATGCAAAGAGTTGTAAGAGATATGAGTAGAAAAACTGGAAAATTAGTAGACTTAGTTTTAATAGGAGAGCAAACAGAAGTAGATAGAAACATATTAGAAAATATTTCAGATCCTTTAATGCACATGATTAGAAATAGTATGGATCATGGTATTGAAACTTTGGAAGAACGTAAAAATACAACTAAGCCAGAAAGAGCTACTGTGACATTAGAAGCTAAAAATACTGGTGGAGATGTTGTAATAATAATTAAAGATGATGGTAGAGGTTTAAATAAAGAAACTATAGTAAAAAAAGCTATTGAAAAAGGAATAACAACTAAAAGTATAGATGAAATAAGTGACAAAGAAGCATATAACTTTATAATGGCACCAGGCTTTTCAACAAAAGAAGCAGTAAGTGAATACTCTGGAAGAGGAGTAGGTATGGATGTTGTATATACCAATATACGTAAGTTAAGAGGTTCAATAAGTATTGATAGCGAGCCAGGAAATGGTACAACATTTATACTTAGAATTCCTTTAACATTAGCGATAGTAGATGGAATGAAGGTAAATATAGGGGATCAAATTTATATTATACCAGCGCTAAGTATAAAAGAAGTATTTAGACAAGGAGACTATGAAATAGTTAAAAATCCTAATGGGCAAGAACATAGCATTATAAGAGGAAATTGCTATGAAATAGTAAGGGTTTCTAATGTATTAGGTATTAACTCTGAGAAAAATGATGAAGGTATTATGATATTAGTAGAGTCTGAAATGGGAAATGTGTGTATCATAGTAGATGGAATTTTAGGTCAACAACAAGTAGTTATAAAGCCAATACCGACTTTACTTACTCAATTTGACAAAGTTCAATCTTATATGTCAGGATGCTCTATTTTAGAAGATGGCTCAATTAGTTTAATACTTGATGTAAATGCAATAATACACAAGTAATTTAGTTATCTAAGGAGAGATATCTATGGAAGGTAGTAAAAAAATAAAAGTTTTAGTAATAGATGACTCTATGGTATTTAGAAGAGTAGTGTCAACTAGATTACAAGAATATTCAGGTATAGAAGTTGTAGGAACAGCTAAAGATTCTTTTGAAGCAAAAGACAAAGTAATACAACTTAAGCCAGATGTATTAACTTTAGATATAGAAATGCCAGGTATAAATGGTATTGAGTTTTTAAAAATACTAATGGAACAACATCCAGTACCAACTATTGTAATAAGTGGAGCAGATGGAAGATGCTTCGAAGCTATAGATGCAGGAGCAGTAGGATTTGTTGGAAAGCCTACTGCAGATACGATGAACCAGTTTTTTGATGATTTATCGACAAAAATAAAGGAAGCATCTATTGCAAAATTAGACAAGAAAACAAAAGTTCAATCTAGTATTATACAAAATAAACGTAAGTTATTAGAAAATAATATAGTAAGAAAAAATGATAAAGATATAATTGCCATAGGAGCTTCTATGGGAGGTGTTGAGGCAGTAGAAAAGTTATTAAAACAACTACCACTAGGATTGCCACCAATTGTAATAACACAACATATGCCACCAATATTTACAAAAAAATATGCAGAAAGATTAGATAGAGGGTGCGTATTAAAAGTAAAAGAAGGTGAAGATGGGGAAGAGCTATTAAGTGGACATGCTTATATTGCCCCAGGAGCATTACAGATGGGAATTATAAAAAGAAATGGAAAATATATCTTAGATATAAAAAAAGGCCAAAAGATTAGTGGTCATTGTCCGTCAGTAGATTATTTATTTATGTCCGTTGCAAAGCAAGCAAAGGATAATTCAATAGGAGTTATTTTAACGGGTATGGGGTCAGATGGAGCAAGAGGACTTTTAAGTATAAAGAATGAAGGCGGATATACTATAGGACAAGATAAAAACTCTTGTGTTGTATATGGTATGCCTATGGTTGCTAAGAAAATTGGAGCAGTGCTAAAAGAAGCATCTTTAGATATGATGCCAAATATTATATTAAATCAGTTAAAAAGAAGACAATTAACATCGAAAGTAAAAGGATAGTTGGAGGATAATATATATGAAATTTGAATGTGATAAATTAAATGTATTTCGAGAGATAAGTAATATAGGATCAGGAAATGCATCTAATTCATTGGCAGTTATGTTAAATGAGTTAGTAGATATAGGTATTCCTAAAAGTGATATGGTAGGTTTTTCTGATATAACAGATAGCTATGAATCACCAGAGGAGTTAGTTGTTGGAACGGTACTTCAACTATCAGGAGATATGGAAGGTTTTATTATGGTGATAATGAAGGTAGATTCTGCATTCAATTTATTATCTAGACTTTCAGGAAGTAAAATAGATTGCGATAGAAATGATTATAATAAAGTTTGTGAAACATTATCTTCTATTGGTGAAGTTTGTAATATACTTTGTGGAACGTATTTAACAGCAATTTCGGATATGACAAATTTAAATGTAACTCCTTCTATTCCATATTTTAGTGTAGATATGGTAATGGCTATTATGAATTTACCAATGTCATTATATGGGCCTGTATTTGATTCTATACTTTGTATAGAAACAGACTTTTTCACGGAAAATCATGAAATAGAAGGAAAATATTATTTCCTACCAAAGGCTGAATCATGTGATAAATTATTAGCATCACTAGGATTTAATGTTTAGGAGATAAAAAATGAAAAATATAACGGTTGGTATAGCCGATTTTAATATTGTTAAGGCTCCAGACCAAATTACGACTATTGGATTAGGATCATGTTGTGGAATAGTATTATATGACGAAACAAAAAAGATAGCAGGTTTAGTTCATATTTTATTATCAGATTCAAAGAATGAGAGACAAGTTGTAAATAAAGCTAAATATGCAGATACTGGAATAAGTTTACTGTATGAAGAAATGAAAAAATCAGGAGCAAATCCAATGTTTATAAAAGCTAAAATAGCGGGTGGAGCTCATATGTTTACTTTTAAAAATGCAGAAAGTAGTATATTTACTATTGGAGAAAAAAATGTAAAGGCATGTAAAGAAACATTAAAAAAATTACATATACCTATTGTATCTGAAGATGTTTTAGGAACCTGTGGTAGAACTATTACCTTTGATGTATTAACAAGTAAACTAAAAATCAAAAGTGTAGGAAAAGGTGAAAAAGTCATTTAAAAAGGAGGATGCCTTATATATGAGCACAAATGATGAAATAATAGATAATAAAATTGATGATTTATGTATGGTATTTATTATAGATAATCAAAAATATGCTTTATCATCAAAATATATTACAGAAATTATTGAAATGCTACCTATAACTAAAGTTCCATTTATACCTGAATATATAAAAGGAATTATAAACTTAAGAAGTAATATAATACCTGTTATGGATGCAAGAATGAGATTTGGAATTAGTCCAAAAGAATATGATGAGAGAACTTGTATAATAATAATTGAAAATAATGATGAAAAAATAGGTTTAATTGTAGATGCAGTAAATGAGGTTATTCATATTCCTGATGGTCAAAGTATGAAAATGGATTCAAATGATAGTGATGATAAGCCTAATTTTATAAAGGGAGTTAGCGAAATAAATAATGAAGTTCAATTAATACTAGATTGTGATTCATTAGTAAAAATTGTAGAGGATATAGATTATGCACTTAACAGATAAAGATTTCATAAGACTAAAGAACTTTATGTATAATAATTATGGGATAAATCTTGACAAAAAAAGGACCCTGATAGAAACTAGATTAGGTCTTATGGTAAAAAGATTAGGATTTAGAGATTTTAAGAGTTACATAGACAATTTAATGCAAGATAAAAGTGGAGAACAAGCAGCAGTTTTAGTAGAAAAGTTAACTACAAACTTTACATATTTTATGCGTGAGGAACAACATTATGAATTTTTAAGGGATGAAGTTTTAACACATGCTTTAAAAAAACCTCCAATAGGAGGAGTTAAAATTTGGTCAGCAGCTTCATCTACTGGAGAAGAACCTTATTGTATAGCCATGTTAGCTCAACAAATGATGTCTAAAAATCCTAGGTTAAAAGTTTCTGTAACTGCATCTGATATATCAAATAATGTCTTAAATCAAGCTAAAATGGGGATTTATTCACAAGACAAAATAGCTAAACTACCACCAGCATGGATTAAGAGCTTTTTTAGGAAATTAAATGATAGAAATTATAAAATTACAGATAATGTAAGAAACATAGTAGAATTTAAATACTTTAACTTAAATGACAATATAGGCTGGAATCGTTCTAAGTATGATGTCATATTTTGTAGAAATGTTATGATTTATTTTGATAATCCTACAAAGCAAAAATTATGTAAGAAATTATATGATTCATTAAAACCAGGAGGATACCTGATAATAGGTATGTCAGAAAATTTATCTAATCTACAAACTGACTTTGAAAGAGTGAGACCATCTGTATATAGAAAAAATTTATAACAAGTAATTGGAGGAAAAAATATGAAAAGAGTATTAATAGTTGATGATGCAGCATTTATGCGTATGTCTATACGTAATATGCTTGAAAATAATGGATTTGAGATAGTTGGAGAAGCTGAAAATGGAGTAATGGCAATTGAAAAATATAAAGAATTACAGCCAGAAGTTGTTACTATGGATATAACTATGCCTGAAATGGATGGATTAGAAGCACTAAGAGAAATAAAGAAAATTGATCCATCTGCCTCAGTTGTAATGGTATCTGCATTAGGACAAGAGGCAAGAATGAAAGAAGCTATAATATATGGAGCAAAAGGGTTTATAGTAAAACCTTTTAAGGAAGAGATTATAGTATCTGCTTTATCTAAAATATAATTTAATTTATATGAAAATATAGAAGGACAAAAAATAGTTAGCAATATTGCTAACTATTTTTTTATTACTTTCCTCATAAGAAGAAATATTGGGGGAGTAGTAAAAGCTGGAGCAATTATTGGTGATAATATTTCTCCAAGTTTAAATACATTTACAAGTATTACTATAACTCCCATATTTAATATATACTCAAATATATATATTAAGATTGAATAGAAAAATTTTTTATAAGAATATTTCTTTTCTTTAAAAGTATATTTACTATTTAATATATAAGATGCTGTTATACTAATAACACTAGTTATAGTATAGGCTAATAGGTAGTGAAGTTTAAAGTAAATAAACAAAGTAAGATATATACCTTGAGATATTACAAAATTGCTTATACCTATTATATTGAACTTTATATATTCGATTATTTTATGTCTGTACTTTTTTAATATTGTTGACATATATACACTCCTAAGATGAAAGACATAAACTTATAATAATATTATTTGAGCAAAAATTCAATTTATTCTTCATTATAAGTATTTACTATTTCAAAATTTAATATGGATTTATACTGATTATAAATAACTGTCTTTTCTTCTAGTTTCAAGCTTTATAAAAAATTCAATTATCTAACCAACAGGAATTCCCATCAATATAACATTTAAACCAAAGAAATTAGAAAATAAATATCAAGCAGGTATCCTTACGATCTATAAGATATCGTATAGCTTATAAGAGTAACCATCTCACTTTATAGCACTAAATAATATAAATGATTCTACCTTAGAACAAGTATCAAAATCTGCCATAGAAGCGACACCGTAGATATTAACCAAAGATTACATGTTTATATCTTCAAAGTAAAATAGCATTTGCCGAATATCTCTATGTTTACATATTTTGTAATAAAATCTTAAGAATTAGGTTAAGAAATTTTTAAGATTTATACTCTATTATATATTTGTAGGATAGGAAATGAATTTATATTATTAATATTTAAAGGATGTGAAATTATTGTATAATATTAAAGAAAATAATAAAGAAGGTGAAAATTTATATGTACAATATATTAGTAGTGGATGATGATAAAGAAATAGTTGAGTCAATAGATATATACCTAAAAAATGAAGGATATAAAATATACAAAGCTTATAATGGATTAGATGCATTAGATATTATAGCAAATGAAAAAATACATCTTATTTTAATGGATATAATGATGCCAAAATTAGATGGCATAAAAGCTACTATAAAAATAAGAGAAGAAAAAAATATACCTATAATATTAATATCAGCAAAAAGTGAAGATACAGATAAGATACTTGGACTTAATATTGGTGCAGATGATTACATAACAAAACCATTTAATTTACTAGAGCTTGTAGCTAGAGTAAAGTCAAGTCTTAGAAGGTATGTTAATTTAGGAACTTATAAAAATGAAGATAAAGAAGTAATAAAAAGCGGAGAACTTTCTATGAATCTATTGACAAAGGAAGTTTTAGTAGAAGGAGAGAATGTTAAACTAACACCAATTGAATTTAATATATTAAGGCTTTTATTATCTAATAAGGGAATAGTATTTTCAATTGATGAAATATACGAGAAAGTATGGAAGGAACAAAGTTTTAATGCGGAAAATACCGTAGCAGTTCATATAAGGAGAATAAGGGAAAAAATAGAAATAAATCCTAGAGAGCCAAAATATTTAAAGGTGGTGTGGGGAGTTGGATATAAAGTTGAAAAATTGTAGAGGTAAAATTATAAAAAATAAAAGTTTAGTGTTTAATTTAATACTTATACTAACTATATTTATGGTTACACAAATAATAGGAATAATAACATGTTTTAAATTTTTTAGCCAAAATTTATTTATGATATTAGCTAATTTATCACTGATAAATTTTGTTATATACAAAATAATGAGAAAACTATCTATATTATAGGCAATAATTTAAATAAATTGAGATGAGGGATAAAATTGAAAAAAAATAGATTAAAGAATGTATTCTTAATGTTATCTATGATTTCATTATCAATACTACTTACAGTAATACCAACAACGTATTCAATCTATAGTCAAAATATGGGACTATGGACAAGTTATATGCATAAGGATAAGCAAATACTAGAAACAGATTTTTATAAAAGTAATGTATTTGAATTTAATGTACTTAGACCTATTTTGTATTGGATGGGGGAAAGTGTATCAGATGTAGATTCAAATATAAGTAATTATATAAATGAAAATACATATTATGAAGATGTCAGTAAGGGTTTAAATGAATATGGAAATGAAATAATAGAAACTAAGGAAAGAAAGCCTACTAAAGAAGAAGCTAAAAATGATCTTTTAAATAAGGTTAATTATGGTAGAAACCAGCTAAATCAAATACAAAATATTAAATTTATGGTTAAAAATACTAAAACTAATGAGTATTATACTAATACAGAATATAAAACATTTGATGAATTTGATAAAAATATAGATGAATATACAAATATAAAAATAGACAAAAATAATTCAAATAGAAGTTACATAAAAACAATAAATAAAAAAGTATCAGAAAATCCAACCCATTATATAGAGGGTAAGTTATTAGATGCTACACCAGAAGAAAATTTAGAAGTACATATGTCTTTTCCTAAATTATTATCTAATGTAGAAATTTCAGATAAGGTATATAATGAGTATCACCAATATACACAAACTATAAAAGAAGTGTATATATGTTTAATTTTAATGATTGTAAATATAATTGTATTTATTATATCAGCAGTTACATATAAAAAAATAAAAATAAATGAAGACCATGATGAAGGTATATTAACTAAGTTATCAAACAAAGTACCAATAGATATTATACTATGGTTAATGGCTATAGACTTTTTATTATATGTACCATTTTCACTTTCTTATTATCAAGGTTATAGGTATATGATAGAAAAAATATGTGCAGTAATAGGAGCATATCTACTTATATATGCAGCTTACACTATAAATAGAAGAAGCAAAAAATATGATAAAAAAATATATATATTAAAAGAAACTATTGTATATAAACTATATAAAATATTAAAAAATACTGTTATCAGTGCGTTAAAAGCATCTAAAGAAATACCTTTAATAAAAAGAATAATAATAGTATCAATAGGTATAACATTTATAGGTGGGGTAGTGTCAGTCTTATTGTATGAACTTATCTATAATGAGGTTATGCTTTTATTTGGAATACCTATGTCTATGATTTTATTTACCTTATATATAGTTAAAAAATTAGCTTATTTAAGCGATATAATAGAAGGAACTTCTAGAATAAAAAATGGAGAATTAGATTACAAAATAGATTTATTGGGAAATGATAGTTTCACTAATTTAGCAGAAAATATTAATAATATTGGAGAAGGACTAGAAAAATCAATAGAAACTCAATTAAGAAGTGAGAGAATGAAATCAGAACTTATAACTAATGTAAGTCATGATTTAAAGACCCCACTTACATCTATAATAAATTATATAGAGCTAATAAAAAAAGAAGACGTAACCCCAGAACATGTAAATGATTATATAAAAGTATTAGACCAAAAGTCTAAGAGGTTAAAAATATTAATCGAAGATTTGTTTGAAGCTAGTAAAGCAAGTAGTGGAAATTTAGAGCTTAATATGGAAAATATAGATATAGTACAGCTACTTAGACAAAGTATAGGAGAAATGGAAGAAAAATTAACAAATTCTAACTTAGATATAAGATTAAAATTGAGTAGTGAAAAAATTAATATATATGCAGATGGTAGAAGAATGTATAGAGTATTTGAAAACTTATTATCAAATATATCAAAGTACTCACTACCTAGTACAAGAGTATATATAGATTTATTAGAGTCTGATGAAAGTGTAATCATTACTATGAAAAATATATCTTCATATGAACTTAACTTTGATGCCACAGAGATAACAGAAAGATTTAAAAGAGCAGATGAGTCAAGAAACACAGAAGGTAGTGGACTGGGACTTGCTATAAGCAAAGATTTAGTAAATCTTCAAGGTGGTAAGTTTAGTGTAGAAATAGATGGTGATTTATTTAAATCTATATTAGTCTTTCCTAAGATAGATAAATAAGTATTACTTTAATATTTATAAAAAGCTATATTTTGTTGTTTATATAGTTAATATAAAGGTATAAATATATTAACAAATACTAAAAATAATATAGGTTTATATAAATAATTAGGAGGTAATTATAATGAAAGTAACATTTCAAGGAGCACCATTAACATTAAAAGGAAAACAATTAAAAGTTGGAGATAAAGCTCCTGACTTTACAGTTATAGACAATGAATTAAACCCATTAAAATTAGATGATACTAAAGGAAAAAGAGTATTTTTATCTGTTCCATCAATAGATACACCAGTTTGTGATATGGAAGTAAGAAGATTTAATACAGAGGCCTCAAAATTAAATAATGTTACGGTATATACAGTATCAATGGATTTACCATTTGCACAAGCTAGATGGTGTGGTGCAGCTGGTATAGAAAATGTAAAGACTATATCAGATTATAAAGATAGAGAATTTGGGCAAAATTATGGAGTATACATAAATGAATTAGGTCTTTTATCAAGAGCAGTGTTTGTAGTTGATGAAGATGATAAAATTATATATGTAGAATATCTAGAAGAAATAACTGAAGAACCAAATTATGATAAGGTTTTAGACGTATTAAAATAAATAAAAAAGCAGTATACATAAATTTATGTATACTGCTTTTTTATTTATTTATTTTTAACCTATTAAAAAATAATTTATTAAGGCTAATATAAAGCTACAGATTAATATAAATGATATAACTATAAAATGACGTTTTTTATTCATTACTACAATAGCAATATATTCTCTTATTAAAGCATTTGGAATAAAGTAAAGTGCAGTTTTTGCACCAATGCCATCACTTTTTAAATTAGCTTTTTTGGCATAAAGTCCAGCTCTAAATAGGTGATAATTATTAGTAATAAAAATACTTTTGTATCCACTTGGCTTAATTTTATCCATTATATTTTTAGAAAAACTCATATTTTCAAATGTTGTTGTTGATTTATCTTCAAGTATTGTATCAGAAATAGGTATACCATTTTCTATAGCATACTTTTGCATAGCAGATGCTTCAGAAACTTTCTCATCTTTACCTTGACCACCAGAAAATATTATTTTAGGTGGTGTCGATGCTTTAGCTTGCTTGTTATAAAATTCAATTGCTTTTTTTATTCTGCTAGCAAGTAAAGGAGGAACCTTATCTCCAATTACCCTACTACCCAAAACAATTATAAAATCTTGATTTAACTTAGGTCTATTAAGTTGATATAATAGTGAAATCATTAAGAAGTTAAAAACACTAAATAAGAAATATATTTCTATAAGAATAAATCCACCAATAAATGCATTAATATCACTAGGTAAAAATCTTTCAGGATTAATTATAGTTAGTATTACATGAAAAAGTAAAGCTAAGCCTAAGAAAAATGTTAATAGATTAGATAAGCTTCTACTCTCCCTTTTTATTACAATTCGTGCATTTATAAATAATCCAATTATGAGTATATAAATCCCAAATATTAAAATAAAAATTGCTATAATAAAAAATATAAAAAATATAACCATCAATAATATATTAGAAGTAGAGAAGGTTATGTATGTTGCAGTTAATAAAAACATAAATAATGAAATATTAAATAAAAAGCCATTATAAAGTTTTCTTTTATCTAGATTATAAGAGATTAAAAAGATAGAAAATGAAATTAGAGTTAGTATTAAAAGTATTTTCATACTTAACCTCCAAATTAAAATAAAACTTTATTGATAACTAATAATATTAGCATAAGTAAAAAATATATACAAATAACAACATCAAATTTACTAGGTAGACACTAATTATTAATAATATATTAAATATAGTATGAAATGTTAGTATAATTAAAAGGTTTTAAACTACTTTATGTAGAAAGTAGTAATATAAATTATTTTGGGGGAATTATCATGGAGAAATTTAATAAAGTTGGAAATTATAATATACCGTTAGACTATGCTAAAAATGAATTTAGTAAAAAAGATCCTATTCTTATGGCAAAGCTATCAAATTCATACTATGATAAAAGCACCAGTATATTTCATGTAAAGTGTATGGATTTTACTTTATATGTAGAATATCCTAGTGGAGATATATATAAAGAAAATGGAGAAAAATTAGATAAAATAGCTTTAGAAATTTTAGTAATAAGATTTTTAGTCAATGCTAATCCAATACCACCAACTAATAAATATATAACATTTAAAGAAATTGATGGAGGACATGTATATTATCCGGCATTTTTAAGAACTAGTATAAATAGATTAACTAAAGAATTTGGAGGAAATGTAGAAAAATTTAAATCTGTAATGAAAAATATTGGAGCAAGTAAAATAAATATGGGAGATAGTGCCTATAAAATTAGATTTTTAAATGATACATATATTATATATATTTTATGGAGTGGGGATGATGAAATAGAATCAGCATCTAATATATTATTTGACTCAAATATAAAGCACTATTTTAATGCAGAGGATATTGCAGTAATTGGCGATATACCATTTATAAGAATATATGAAGAATTAGATAACCTATAAATTATATAATAGTGTTCACATTTATTAACCTAGATTTTATAATTAAAATAAGCAAATACATTTGATATAATATACATAAAGCATCAAAGGAGGAGTCAGATGATAAAGCTTATTGCAACAGATATGGATGGAACACTATTAAATAATAATAATGAAATACACCATGATTTTATAGATGTATTTGAAAAACTACAAGAAAAAGATATAATATTTGCAGCTGCTAGTGGAAGACAATACTTTAATTTGTTAAAAAGATTTGAAGATGTTAAAGATAAGATGATGTTTATAGCTGAGAATGGAACAATTGTAGTTTATAAGGGAGAAGAGATATTTATAAACTCATTAGATAGAAATATAGCTAAAGAATTAGTTAATATAGGAAGAAATATAGAAAATTCAAATGTAATACTTTGTGGTAAAAATTCTGCATATATAGAATCTACTGATGAAGAATTTATAAAAGA
The DNA here is from genome assembly GCF_015560225.1 of Romboutsia sp. BSD2780061687b_171204_C1. Lineage (NCBI taxonomy): Bacteria > Bacillati > Bacillota > Clostridia > Peptostreptococcales > Peptostreptococcaceae > Romboutsia > Romboutsia sp. BSD2780061687b_171204_C1. Next base: position 282,697 of record NZ_JADMRK010000001.1, read on the forward strand.
AGTAGAAAAATACTATGAAAAGTATGAAGTAGTAAAAGATGTAAATGAAATAGAAGATGATATATTAAAGGTTACTATATGTGACTTTAATGGGGCTCAAGAAAATAGCAATAAATATTACGACGACTATAGAGATGATTTACAAGTATCTATATCTGGGAAGATATGGTTAGATATAACGAATAAAGGCGCCAATAAAGGAATGGCAATTAAAGCACTTCAAGAGAAAATGGGTATAGATTTTAATGAAACTATGGTATTTGGAGATTATCTAAATGATTTGGAGATGATGGAAGCAGCTTATCACAGTTATGCTATGGAAAATGCTCATGATGATTTAAAGAAAGTATCTAGATTTATTGCAAAAAGTAATGATGATAATGGAGTTTTAGAAGCTATAAAATTAAATATATTATAATAAAAGTCTACTTAGTATAAATTTATGCTAAGTAGTTTTTTATTATATTCATTACTAAAATATCTATTGACTGTATTGTAACCATATACTTTATTGTATAATATGATAAGATACAAAATTTAGGAGGATAAAATGGATAATTCAATAGCAAAAAGCTTTAGCTTTTTATCACTTATAAAATTTACTATACCATCGGTGGTAATGCTTGTATTTATGTCTTTATATACAATAATAGATGGAATATTTGTATCTAGATTTGTAAATACTGACGCATTATCATCTGTAAATATAGTATATCCATTTATAAATGTGGTAATAGCAGTTGGTGTAATGTTAGCAACTGGAAGTAGCGCAGTTATAGCTAAAAAAATTGGTGAAGGGAAAACTGAAGAAGCTAAAAAGAATTTTACATTAATAATACTTTTAGGGGCTACTTTAGGAATCTTAATATCATTTATTGGATATACATTTTTGGAAAAGATAATATATACACTTGGTGGCAATAATAAATTATATGGGTATTGTAGAGATTATCTAACAGCAACTTTAATATTTGTTCCAGCGTTTATAATTAATTTATTATTTCAATATCTTACAATAACTGCAGGGAAGCCAAATATAGGATTATTATTTACCTTAATAGGCGGATTTAGTAACATAATATTAGATTATTTATTTATAGTTCCTATGGATATGGGAATATCAGGAGCGGCATATGCAACAGGTATGGGAAATTTAATACCAGCAATACTTGGAATAATATATTTTAGCAGAAAAAAAGCTTCTTTATATTTTGTAAAGCCTAGCCTAGACATTAACGTTATATTAACTACAATAACAAATGGTTCATCTGAAATGGTTACGAATTTATCGGCAGGGGTAACTACAATGTTATTTAACATAGTTATGATGAAACTTTTAGGATCAGATGGAGTAGCCGCTATAACTATAGTTTTATATGGTGAGTTTTTAATAACATCTGCATATATAGGATTTTCATCAGGGGTTGCACCTATTATAAGCTACAATTATGGGAATAAAAATGAGCATGAGCTTAAAAAGATAATAAAGTATAGTATAATATTTATATTGTTAAGTTCTGTGATATTATTTACAGTAGCGATATTAGCATCTCCAATAATAGTAGGATTATTCTCAGAATCTAAAAGTAATGTTTTTAATATTGCTTATAATGGATTTAGGCTATTTGCTATAGGTTTTTTAATTATGGGAACTAATATATTTACTTCTGCAATGTTTACAGCTTTTTCAAATGGAAAAATATCTGCAGCTATATCTTTTTTAAGAACCTTTGTATTTATAGTATGTGGAATAACTTTTTTACCTAAATATTTAAATGTAAATGGAGTGTGGTTAGCAGTCCCATTAGCAGAACTATTGACGGTAATAATATCTATATTATTTATAAATAAATATAAAAATATATATGGGTATTGTAGTAAAAATAAAAAATACAATAAGAAAGAAAAAGAATTAGAGGATATAAAGGAGATATAAATGTCTGTTGTGTATAAAATAGAAAAGCCAAAAACATATAGTGATCTACAAGAGTGTAGCAATATAGTAGAACTTATAATAAATGAGGAAAGTATAGAAAATAAAATAATAGAGGATACTGTAATAAGTGATATCTATAATATAAGAATTAGTTTTAATTCCTGTGTTTTTAAGAATATAATATTTGAGGAGTGCGATTTAAAAAAAATAGATATAGTAGATTGTATATTTGAAAACTGTGATTTATCTAATATAGATATATCAGATAGTAGTATATACAGAACAGAGTTTATAAACTGTAAATTAATAGGCAGTAGATTCGATGATTCTTTAATGAAAAATGTAGTATTTAAGGATACTATAGGGATATATTCAAATTTTTCATATGCTAAATTAAAAAATATATGTTTTAAAGATTCTAATTTTAGAAATTCAGTATTTCAGGAAATAGAAAGTAAAGGTTTAATTTTAGAATCTACAGATTTAACAAAATCAGTTTTTAGAGGAAGTTCTCTTGATAAAGTAGATTTAACTACTTGTAATATAGATAGTTTAGAAGTAAGTATAAAAGATGTTTCAGGTGGAATTTTTACACCTATTCAAGCTTTAGAATTAACTAAACTCATGAATATAGTAGTAAAATAAAGAAATATAAAAGGGATATTTAGAGATTAATAAAGGCATAAAGCTTTAAATAAGTATATAGTGATAGTAAAAATGAACTAAAACATAATTGTTTTAGTTCATTTTTTTCGCTTAAGGGAATTATGATACTTCATAAATTGTGGATAACTATTGAAATTAAGTAATACTAATTAGTTTTATGAGCGTAAAAAAGACATTTTGAGCAACGGACGAAGTCGTTGGCGACATGAGCGCAGCGAATTTTTTACATACAAGGAAATTATATTAGTTATAAAACTATTGATAATAAGTAAGATATACTAATAAGTTTAAAATGTAAAAAATGATATTTTGAGTAACGGACAAATTTGTTGGCGGACATAAGCTAAGCGAATTTTTTATATAAGAGTATATTATTAAAATATAATTATATACTTTTATATAAAATTAGAGTTGTAATTGATATAAAATGTAAAAAAATATATATAAATATATAAATATGTTGCACTTAATAAATAAATATGATACTCTATAGGAAAGATAAAATGAATATTAAAATAGAAATGATATATATATTATAAAAATTAGGAGGAACATTGTGAAGAATATATGCGTTATAGGTAGTCTAAATATGGATTTAGTTGTAAATGTAGAAAAGATGCCAAAAGCAGGACAAACTTTATTAGGAAGTAATTTCAAAGAAGTTCCAGGCGGAAAAGGAGCTAACCAAGCGGTAGCTATGGCTAGGTTAAATGGAAATGTAACTATGATTGGTAAAGTTGGAAATGATAGCTTTGGAGAAACTTTAGTAAACTCATTAAAAAAAGATAATGTAAATACTGATTACATACAAGTAGAAAAAGGTCCAAGTGGTGTAGCACTTATAACGGTAGATAAGAATGCACAAAACTCTATAGTAGTAGCACCAGGAGCTAATTATAAATTAACTAAAGAAGATATAGATAAAAATATAGATGCGATAAAGAATAGTGATATAGTAGTAGTTCAACTTGAAACTCCATTAGAAACTATAAAATATGCTCTTAAAAAAGCTAAGGAATTAGGTAAGTATACTATATTAAACCCAGCACCAGCAGTAGTTTTAGAAGATGAGATAATAGAAAATGTAGATTTATTAACTCCAAATGAAACTGAACTTGAAATAATAAGCCAAAAATCAATAAGTAATGAAGATGATATAAATGAATGTGCACAAATAATGATAAACAAAGGTGTAAAAGAACTTATAGTAACTTTAGGTTCTAAGGGAAGTTTATATATAAATAAAGAAACATCAATGTTTAAAAAGGCATATAAAGTTGAAGCTATAGATACTACAGCAGCAGGTGATAGCTATACTGGAGCTTTAGCTGTGGCAATATCAATTGGCAAAGATATGGAATATGCTATGGATTTTGCTTCAAAGGTTGGAGCATTATCAGTTATGAAAGAAGGTGCTCAAAGTAGCCTACCAACATTAATAGAAGTTGAGAACTTTAGGGGGTAAATTATGAAAAAAACTAAACTGATAAATAGTGAAATATCATATACTATATCTAAAATGGGTCATACTGATAGTTTAACTATAGGAGATTGTGGACTTCCGATAAGTGATGATGTTAAAAAGATAGATCTAGCATTAACTCATGGAGTACCAAGTTTTATAGATACTTTAGATGTAGTACTAGAAGAATTATGTGTTGAGGAGATAATAATAGCTAGTGAAATTAAAGAAAGAAACGAAAAAATATATAAAGAAATATTAAAACGATTTGAAAATGTAAAAGTTACGGAAGTTAGTCATGAAGAATTTAAAATGATGACTAATAACAGTAAAGCTTTTGTTAGAACTGGGGAGTGCAGTCCTTATGCTAATATAATATTAAAATCAGGAGTTGTATTTTAACATGAAAACACCTATTTTGAAAATGACAAATATAGTAAAAGAATTTCCAGGAGTTAAGGCACTAGACGGGGTTAATCTAGAGCTTTATGAAGGAAAAGTTATGGCTTTGATGGGAGAAAATGGAGCGGGAAAATCTACACTTATGAAAATATTAAGTGGTGTATATAAAAAGACAAAAGGCCAAATTTACTATAATGGAAAAGAAGAAGATATAAAAGGGCCTAAAGATGCAGCTGATAAAGGAATTGCAATAATACATCAAGAGCTTAACTTAGTAAATGATTTAAGCATAGGCGAAAATATATTTTTAGGAAGAGAACCTAAAAATGGACTTAAAATAGACTTTAATAAACTACATAGTGATAGTCAAAAGTTACTTCAAAAGTTAAATGTAGAGACTAGTTCAAAATGTCTTGTAAAAAACTTAAGCATAGGTCAAAAGCAAATGATCGAAATTGCAAAAGCTTTATCATTAGATGCAAAGATAATAATAATGGACGAGCCAACAGATGCACTAACAGATAAGGAAACTGAGAGTTTATTTAAGGTTATAAATGAGTTAAAAGAAGAAGGAAAAGCAATTGTATATATATCACATAGACTAAAAGAAATATTTGAAATATGTGATTATATAACTGTACTAAGAGATGGAAAATATGTAGGTCAAGAAGAAATAAAAGATATAGACGAAGATAAAATGATAGAGATGATGGTAGGTAGAAAGCTTACAGACCAATTCCCTAGAATTGAATGTGAAAAAGGAGAGCCTATACTAGAGGTTAAAAATCTAAAAAATAAATTTGTAGATAATGTAAGTTTTGATGTAAAAGGTGGAGAAATAGTCGGTATATCAGGACTTATGGGGGCAGGTAGAACGGAACTTGCAAAAACTATATATGGACATATAAAAAAAGAAAGTGGAAGTATATATGTAAATAAAAAAGAGATATTTAACAGAAGCTCAAAAGACGGTTTAAAAAATAAAATAGCTTATGTTAGTGAAGATAGAAAAGGGGATGGATTAATCTTAGATTTATCTATAAGAGAAAATATGACCATATCTTCATTAAATACTATATCATCTTTATTTAAAATAAATAAGCAAAAAGAAAAAGAGATAGTAAATAGCTATATAGATAAGATAAATATAAAAACACCAAGCCAAGAACAACTTATAAGAAATTTAAGTGGTGGTAATCAGCAAAAAGTAGCAATAGCAAAAGCACTACTTACAAATCCAGATGTTTTAATTCTTGATGAACCTACTAGAGGTGTTGATGTAGGAGCTAAAAAAGAGATATATGACTTAATAAATGATTTTAAGTCAAAGGGAAAAGCGGTTATAATGATATCTTCAGAAATGCCAGAAATACTTGGATTAAGTGATAGAATATTAGTACTTAGCCAAGGAAGAATAACTGGAGAGTTTGAGAAAGAAGAAGTAAGCCAAGAAGCAATATTAAAATGTGCAGTAGAAACTAGGGAGGCAGTATAGTTATGTCATCACAATGTATACAAAATACGAAAGATAGTAAATTAGATATAAAAAATATATTAATAAAGTATAAAAGTTTAGTAGGATTATTATTGTTAGTAGGTATAGTTTCAATATTAAGTCCATCATTTTTAAGCACTAAAAATATTTTTAATATATTAAGACAAACATCAGTAAATGCAATAATAGCAGCTGGTATGACTTTTGTTATATTAACAGGAGGAATAGATTTATCTGTAGGTTCAATACTTGCTATAAGTGGAGCAATTTGTGCGAGTTTACTTGTATCAGGACAAAATATAGTAATAGCTATAGTAATATCTATATTAATAGGAGCTGTTGTTGGTTTTTTAAATGGATTTGTAATCTCAAAAGGAAAACTTCAACCATTTATAGCAACACTTGCAACTATGACAATACTTAGAGGTTTAACTTTAGTATTTACAGATGGAAAGCCTATAACATTAGGGAGTGGAGATTTAGCAATAAACTTTGGTAAAATAGGTGGAGGAGAAATATTCTCTATACCAACTCCAGCAATAATAATGATAGTAGTATTTTTAGTATGTGCTTATATACTAAATAGTACTAAAATGGGAAGATATACTTATGCATTAGGTTCTAATGAAGAAGCAACAAAGCTATCAGGACTTAATACAGATAAAATAAAAATATGGGTATACACAATAAGTGGTATATTATCAGCACTAGCTGGAGTTATAATAACTTCTAGATTATATTCTGCACAACCAACAGCAGGTACTGGATATGAGTTAGATGCAATAGCAGCAGTAGTACTTGGTGGAACTAGTTTAACAGGTGGAAAAGGTAAAATAACTGGAACTATAATAGGTGCATTAATAATAGGTGTATTAAGTAACGCACTTAATATATTAGATGTATCATCATATTATCAAATGATGGTAAAAGGTGTAGTTATATTAATAGCTGTACTTTTAGACAGAAGAAGTAACTAGGAGGAAATAAAATGAAAAAATTTCTTTCTATAATAATAACTATAATATTATCATCAAGCCTACTAGTAGGATGTAGTTCTAAAGATAATGGAGTAAAAAAGATAGGACTTATAGTATCAACATTAAACAATCCATTTTTCGTAGATCTAAAAGCTGGAGTAGAAGAAAAAGCAAAAGAATTAGGATATGAAGTAGTAGTTCTTGATTCACAAAATGACCCAGCTAAAGAAGTATCTAATATGGAAGATATAAGTGTTAGAGATGTAGATATAGTACTTTTAAACCCAGTTGATTCAGATTCAGCAATAGCATCTGTTATGGTCGCTAATAATTTAAAGTTACCAGTAATAACAGTTGACAGAGCAGCAAATGGAGGAGAAGTTATATCTCATGTTGCATCTGATAATGTTGCTGGAGGAAAAATGGCAGCAGACTTTTTAATAGAAAAACTTGGTGGAAAAGGAAATGTAGTAGAACTTGAAGGTATAGCAGGTTCTTCAGCTACAAGAGATAGAGGTAAAGGATTTGAAGATGGTATAAAAAATAGTGAGTTTAAGTTAATTGCTAAACAAAGTGCAGATTTTGATAGAAGTAAAGGACTTACTGTTATGGAAAATATCATTCAATCAAAGGATAATATAAATGCTGTATTTGCACAAAATGATGAAATGGCTTTAGGTGCTCAAAAAGCATTAGAAGATGCTAATATGAAAGATGTATTAGTAGTTGGATTTGATGCAACAGATGATGCAGTTGAATCTGTTAAAAGTGGGAAAATGGATGCAACAGTGGCACAACAACCGATACTTATAGGAGAAACAGCTGTTGAAGCTGCCAATAAGGTTATAAAAGGTGAGAAAATAGATAAATATATACCAGTCGAATTAAAGTTAGTAAAAAAGTAATTCAATAAAACCTAAATATAAATTGTAAGTATACAAAAAGCTTGATTTTAACAATCAAGCTTTTTTGTTTGTAAGGATTTTATATTAAGTATAAAATTATTTACAACTTTTAATAAAAATTTTATTTATCTTTATATTCAGCACCAGCATTAACTTTAGTAACTTGAACAGCAATCATATCTTCTTTATCAGAGTTTTTAATGCCATGCCATTCATTTGCTTTTACAAAAACTGTACATCCAGTATGAACATTATGTTCTTTTTCTTCAACAGTCATAACTCCAGAGCCTTTTAAAAAGAAAAATATTTGCTCTCCATTTGGATGTCTATGCATTGCCAAATCTTGATTTGGCTTAAAATAATAAACTTCACAAGTGATATCGTTACCAGAAAATACTGGCGTCTTAGGGACTACAGTATCATTGAAATTTGCAGCTTGTGGGTCTAGTAAATGTTTATGATTTGATTCCATAAAAAACCTCCATATATATACGTAATTGAAAATATTTTTCTCAAAATATAAAAATTATATTCAATTAATAAATTTTAAACTATTAGAAATAATTATTTTTATAAATATGGTATAATATTAAAGAGACATAAGGATAGGAGAGACTGATAATATGGATATATTAATAACTCAAGAAGCTAAAAAACAATTTGATAAAATATTAGAAAATAGCAAGCATAAATATATAAGAATATATAAAAATCGTCCATCTATATATGAAGATGCAAAATTAGACTTTATGTTAGACGAAATGAAGGAAGATGATGTACTTCATGAAGTTGATGGATATAAGATAATAATAAATAAAAGATTGGATTGCCAAATATTTTTTATGAATATATCTTATGGCGGGCTAATGAGTAGAGATAAGTTCTCTATAGAATGTGACATTGGACTATTACACTTTTAATTAAAAAATCTCCATCAAAATAAGATGGAGATTTTTTATTTTTAAATCATTAAAAATTAATTACGTCAAAATCTCATAAAAAGCATCTAAAATTATATGAAATAAATATTAACATTCTATTAATGTAAATCATAAGATATATAGCGATAGAAATGTATTTCATTATAAGGAGGTGCATCATGGATAATTCTTGCCCAAAATATGATATTCAAAAAATATTTTCTGGATACAAACCATCTAAACCAAATGCATATGCTCAAATAAATGGAGGACCATTAGCATCTTGTATAAAAGGAATAGTATACCTGTATCAATTAGAAGAGGGGGTATATGTAAAGGCATATATAACAGGAATACCTAGTATAAATAATCAAACTAGTTCGTTTCATGGATTTCATATCCATGAAGTAGGCGATTGTTCAATAGAAGATAAAAATAATCCATTTACTTCTGCAAAATCTCATTATAATTCAACCAACACAGAACACCCTATGCATGCAGGAGATTTACCGCCAATACTATCTGCTAATGGAATAGGGATACTTTCTGTATTTACCAATAGGTTTACTGTAGATGAAGTTATAGGAAAATCTTTTATACTTCATGAAGGATATGATGATTTTACTTCACAACCTGCAGGAAATTCAGGAAAGCGATGGGCATGTGGAGTTATTCATTATTATTAGTAGTTAAAATCTTAAACTTTATATGATTAATATAATAAGTTGTTAAATCTAATAGGATTAGTGCGCTTAAGGATTTGATATTAGGTTTAAATAAAATGTATCACCATTAAAAAGAGTATTTAACTTTTATAATAAAAGAAAATTTTCTTATTATGATTATTCGTTTTTAAATTTTTATAAATATTAATAAAAATTTAAAAAAATATGAATTATTTTTTTAAAAATGGTTAATATATAACTACACAATTAATTGTGTATCTAAGCACACTAGATAAAAGCTCGGATTGCCGAACCTTTTACTAGTACCTATTGGGTGTTTAGAAGACGAGATATTTTATCATATTAGATAGTTCACCTAGGCTAAAACTACCTCATTTTAATCTATGGCTGTTAGCTAATAAGGTCAAAACCAATAGATGGCTAAATGCTAAGAAGCAAGTATTATCTAATAAAAGTCAAAAAGAGGGAAAAGCATATAGCTTTGTAAAAGGCAATAGATTTGATGGTTACACCATTAAATCCATTGTCTTTTATTTTGTTTTTTTATTGTAATCATATTATGCATAAAATTTGGTATGATAGTATAAATAATATAACCAAAAGGGGAGATACATATGAAAATCAAAATAGGGTTACTAGCATTAGCACTTAGTATAACATTAGTAGGATGTTCAGACGCAACAATAGAAAATAATGATAGTACAAACAAACTTAGTATAGAGGAAAATAAAGATACATATAAAGATAATAAAGAACAAGAAATTAATAAAGAAGGAATAGAAAATAGTGATAAAAATGATAATAGTATAAATACAGAAAAAGAAGAATCTATTGAAAATCTAGAAGAAATCAATAAGGAAAATATAAATATTGAAAATTCTAAAGGAGTAATAGATTTTAAATTATACACATTTGACTCTGAAGATAATGATAAAAGGATAGTACTAAAAGACATACATAATATAGATAAAGACGATACGCTAGAAAACAAAATAAATGCTTTATTATCATCTTTAAAGAAAGACTATTTTAAAGATGAAAAAGCAAATATACAATTAGAGTCAATAAATGATGGGATAGCTACAATAAACCTAGTAGATGAAAATTCTTGGAGACAACACTTCCAGGGTTCAACAGGTGGATATATAAATCAAAAGACAATAGTAGAAACACTACTACAAAGAGATTATGATGGTGAGTGGATAAAGGGTGTGAATGTTTTAATAGATGGTAAAAAACAAGAAGTTTTTGATCATGCATCATTTGAAGAAATTTTTTATAGATAAACTAAAAATATAATATAGAGGATAGTTAGCTAGAAGTTAACTATCCTTTACTTATTTTTATTATTTATGTATAAAATATGGTAATATTATAAATAGAACAACGTAGAGGCTTATTTAAATTTAGCCTAGAAGAAAGGAAATAAATATGAAAAAAACATTGGTACTAGCAGAAAAGCCTTCAGTAGGAAGAGATATAGCTAGGGTATTAGGATGCAATAAAGATAAAAATGGATATATAGAAGGAAGTAAATATATAGTAACATGGGCGCTAGGACACTTAGTAACGCTAGCAGATACAGAAAGCTATGGTCAAAAGTATAAATCATGGAATATAGATGACTTACCAATACTTCCAAAATATTTGAAAACAGTAGTTATAAAAAAGACTAGCAAACAATTTAATACAGTAAAATCTCAAATGATAAGAGACGATGTAGGTGAGATAGTAATAGCTACAGACGCAGGGCGTGAAGGAGAACTTGTAGCTAGATGGATAATAGATAAAATACAAGTCAAAAAGCCTTTAAAGCGTTTATGGATATCGTCAAATACAGATAAAGCTATAAAAGATGGATTTAACAAATTAAAAGATGCAAAAGAATATGACAATTTATACTACTCAGCAATAGCTAGAGCAGAAGCTGATTGGATAGTTGGTATAAATGCAACTAGAGCACTCACAACAAAGTATAATGCACAGCTTTCTTGTGGTAGAGTACAAACACCAACATTAGGAATGATATATAAAAGAGAAAAAGAAATAATAGAGTTTAAGCCAAGAAATTATTATGGAATAAATCTAAAATCCAATAAAGGAAATTCAGATATTTTATTTACTTGGATAGATAAAAATAATCAAAGTAGTAGTTTTAATGAAGAAAAGATAGATAAAATAATAAACAAAATAAAAGGAAAAAATTTAAAGATAATAAAGGTAGATAAAACTTTAAATAAAAAATATTCGCAAGGATTATATGATTTAACTCAATTACAAAGAGATGCAAATAAAATATATGGATATTCTGCTAAAGAAACGCTATCTATAATGCAAAAGCTATATGAACACCATAAAGTACTTACATATCCAAGAACAGATTCTAGATATTTAACATCTGATATAGTAGAAACCTTAAGAGATAGAGTTAAGGCCGTTAGTATAAGTGATTACTCTAGAGTATGTAATAAAATACTAAAGTCTAATATAAAGGCAAATAAATCATTTGTAGATGATAAAAAAGTAACAGACCACCATGCAATAATACCTACAGAAGAAAGAGTATTTTTAGGTGAGTTAAGCGACAAAGAAAGAAAAATATATGACCTTGTTGTTAAAAGGTTCTTATCAGTACTTTGCCCTCCATTTGAGTATGAACAAACGTTAATAAATGCTAGTATTGAAGATGAGCACTTTATATTTAAAGGAAATAGAGTGATAAATCTAGGATATAGAGAAAACTATAAAGACTTAGATGATGATGAAGATTATGGTAATGTAATAGTAGTAAAAGAAGGCGAAATTTTAAGTATATCAAATATTAATAAAACTATTGGAAAAACTAATCCTCCATCATATCTAAATGAAGGAAGCCTTCTTACTCTTATGGAAAAAAGTAATCTTGGAACAGTAGCCACTAGAGCAGATATAATAGAAAAATTATTTAATACGTTTGTAGTAGAGAAAAAAGGAAAAGAAATACATATTACATCAAAGGGTAAACAATTATTAGAATTAGTACCAAATGAATTAAAAACACCAGAATTAACAGCAACATGGGAAACTAAGCTTACAGATATATCAAAAGGAAAGCTTAATAAAAATGTATTTATAAATGAAATGAAAGAATACTCAAAAGATATAGTTAGAGAAATAAAGGATAGTGATAGTAAATTTAAGCATGATAATTTAACCAAAAATAAATGCCCAGAATGTGGAAAATATATGCTTGAAGTTAAAGGTAAAAGAGGAAAGATGTTAGTATGTGAAGATAGAGAATGTAATACTAGAAAGACTATATCCCAAACTACTAATGCAAGATGTCCAGTATGCCATAAGAGATTAGAACTTCGTGGAGAAGGAGAAGGAAAGACTTTTGTTTGTAGCTGTGGGCATAGAGAAAAGTTAAGTGCCTTTAACAAAAGAAAAAGTGAAGAAAAAAATAAAGCATCTAAAAAAGATATTAATAAGTATCTAAAAAATCAAAACAAAAATGAGGAAGTATTTAATAATCCATTTGCAGAGGCTTTAGCTAAGTTAAAGAAATAGTATACTAAGTGTAGATATTAAAGAATTTATAAATTATTACCTATAGTAAATAAAGCATCTTACTAAACATAGTAAGATGCTTTATTTTAATTTAAAATAAAAAACTTGTAAACATGTAGAAAAATAATAAAAAATATTGTATACTAGGTTTTAGTACTAGGTAACAAAGGAGAAAAATATGAATAAAAGCAATAAAATAAGATTAAAAGTAATAGGATTGTCTTTGACAGTATTTATAGGAGTATCTACATTTATAGGATATTTAGTTTATGATGGTTCGGTAGGTTCTAGTCAGAAAATAAAAAATGAAGATGTTGTAGAAGTATTTTCAAGTAGAGAAAATAAGCCACTAGAAAGACTTAAAAATTATGAAAATGAAGATGTATTTATAGATTCACCAGAAAATGGTTATAAAATAGAAGCTAAGCTTATAAAGTCAAACATAAAAACAGATAAGACTGTTATATTAGTTCATGGTATAGAAAGTTATTATTATGAATATTTAGATAAGGCATATGAGTACTTAGAAAAAGGATACAATGCAGTTATATATAATCAAAGACATACAGGAAATACTGGAGGAGATGATTATACTTTTGGACTATATGAAAGATATGATTTAGAAAATGTAGCTAAATTTATACATGAAAGATACCCTAATGGTTTACTTGGGGTACATGGACATTCAATGGGAGCAGGTACTGCACTTATGCACTCTAGTTTAAATGAAAAAAATAAATATGTAGACTTTTATATAGTAGATTCACCATATCATGAAATGGCTGATGCAATAAGACTTGGAATAGAGGCTGAAAATATACCACTACTTCCTGTAGGATATGCAAAATTTATGGGAGATATATACACACAAGTAAAATCAGGATTTTCCTATGAAGATGTAAAACCTTATAAAGAAGTTCAAAATATAACTACTCCAATGTTCTTAATACATGGAAAAGAAGATAAGGTATGCTCACCACAAAGTAGTAAGATAATATATGAAAATATACCGCATGATAAAAAAGAATTATGGCTTATAGATAATGTTGGGCATGTAAACGGATATGACGTATTAGGAGATGAATATTTTAATAGAATATTTAACTTTATAGATAAAAATGTAATTAATAATGGATAATAAAAAATGTTAAAATAGTAAGTTATAAACACATATTAAAATTAATATATAAATAATACAATAATAGGAAAAGAGTGATTATTATGGGTAATAAAAAATCAACGAAATATACAACATATGCTTTATATATTTTATACTCAATATCTCTTATATTATTTTTTAAAAATGGTGAAATAAGAAACATAGGTATAGCATCTTTTTGCTTGATAGCTACAATAGCGCTTCATAAGATAAATCAAAAGAATAAAAGGCTTATAAATGACAATTTATATTTAGTATTAGCCTTATTTATAATGATATCTTCTTTATTAGGTTCTTGCTATGATTTTTACGACATAAATCATTATGATGATTTTTTACATGTTTGGTCAGGTCTTATAAGTTGTAGTGTAGCATATTCATTATTGTTATTTTTTAATGATAACAAAATAAAATCTATAAGCAAAATATTTATAATTATATACCTATTTATGTTTAGCATGGGGGTAGCGAGCTTATGGGAAATAATTGAATTTTTATTAGATACTTTTATAGGAACTAATATGCAAGTAGGTGGGCTTAAGGATACAGTTATAGATATGATAGATGCTCTAATTGGTTCTTTAGTTATGATCCCTATAATAATGAGTAGTTATAAGAAATTAAATCTTATTAAATAAAAAAAAATTCCTAGATATCTAGGAATTTTTTTTTATTTAATAAATTGCTTAAGGTAGTTATCCATAGAATCACAAACTTTTTTAGCATCTACAACAGCTTCTATAACAGTCTTAGCTCCATTTGTAACATCCCCACAGGCAAATACACCTTCTCTTGTAGTTTGGCCAAACTCGTTAGTCATTAAAAGTCCATTATTTTTAGTATCAAGACCTTTATTGTTTATAACTATATTGTTTTTAGGAATTTGACTAATAGCTATTAATATGCTATCACATTCATATAGCTTTTGACTTCCTTCTATAGAAACTAAAGACTCAGTGCCATCTTCATTTAATACAACTTCAGTATCTTCAAATATTATACCTTCATCAACTATTTCAACAGGGGCCTTGAAAGTTTTAAATAAAACACCTTCATTTTGAGCTTCATGTATTTCATGCTTTGTAGCACTCATACTATCAAAGTCTCTTCTATAGAATATTTCTACACAATCTGAGCCAAAGTATTTTGCACTTCTAGAAGCATCCATTGCTACATTACCAGCACCTATTACTATAACCTTATTTCCAAGGTCATAACTTTCAGGGGATCTTAGATAGTTAATAGCATAGTGAACATGTCCAAGAGATTCACCTTTTATATCAAGTCTTCTTGGATTCCAAACACCAGTACCGATAAATATAGATTTATATCCATCCTCAAATAGTTTAGATAAAGTAACTACAGGACCTATAAGCGAGTTTATTTTTATTTTAACGCCTAATTCTTTTAGTCTTTTTTCTAATAAATCAATATTAGTTCTTGGCAGTCTAAAAGATGGTATACCATAAGTTAATACTCCACCTATTTTTTCATTTTTTTCAAATATAGTAACATCGTAGCCTCTTAAAGCTAAGTTAAGTGCAACTGTAATACCAGCAGGACCAGAACCTACAACAGCAACTTTAACACCATTTTGTTTTGGTTTTTTTAGAGTTATATCTTCTAAATATTCGCTAGATATTTCATGTTCAATATCATGAAAACGTACAGGTTCACCTTTTATGCCTTTTATACAATTACCTCTACATTGGTTTTCATGTGGACATACTATGGCACATATTGCTGATAAAGGATTATTTTCAAATAGTATTTTACCAGCTTCTTTTATTTTACCATCCTTGTATAGCTCAATAATTTGAGGGATTGGAGTATTTATAGGACAATTATTTTGACATCTTGCATTTTTACAATTAATACATTTGTTGGCTTCATTTAAGTTTTTAAGCATTATATTACCACCCTTTATTATATTATGATATAAAATATGATGTACTAAATTATATTAAAGGTATATTATATATAAATATAAAGTACACTAATTAACTCGAAATAAGTTATATTATGTTATATTATAACAGAAAAAAGGATAATTATATACAGAAATTATTACATGATACCCAAAAATCTGTGTTAAATAATTAATTAATAAAATTATAGAATTAGTTTACTAATAACGTATATTTTAGTAATATATTATAAGGCATAATACATATAATATCGACAATTTTAGGGAGGAAAAGTGTTGTTAAAGAAATTTATAAATAAGGTAAAACATTTAGTAGAACAAAATAAAGATAACTCAAAAATACATAAAAAAGATAAAGTAGTATATAAAGAAGAGATTGTAAAACCAGATAAAAATAATAAAATAAGTGAAATAAAAGAAGTTAAAAAAGATGGAATACATAATGAAGATAGGACTTATAATGAAAGTAAAGAACATAAAAAAGAAAAAATTGAAAATAAAAGTATAGAAATTGTTAGTGAAGACGATAAATGTTATATAAAAGATATAAAAATAAAAAGAGGTATGTCTATTAAATCTATAGATGTATATACAAAAGAAGAGAGAGTTTTTAAGACACATAAAGAGTGTGCTAAAAATCTAGGAATTCCTATTGAGTATATAAAGGAAAACCTAAAGTATGGATATACTGATTATCTAGGAGGAGCTATAAAGTATTTAAGTAAAGAGTTAAATCTTGAAAAAGAGTATGAAAGTTATTTGGATAGTAATAAAAAGCCCTCTCAGATTTTAACGATATTAAATAATAAAATATTTACTTCAAAAATATCAAAGGAAAAAAGAGAAGAAATATTATGTAGTGATAAATTAGACCCTGTGAAAATGCACTATATATTTGAGTGTATAGATGAAGAGTATGATGAGTATTTTAATAAATATAAATCAATAATTAAAAGAGGGGGGAAAAAGAAAGTAGAACTTATAGACACAAAAGGAGAAGTAATAGAGATATTTAAGTCTTTAGATGAATGTGCGAATCATTTAAAAAAAGATAAAAAAGAAGTTGTTAAAATGCTAAAAGAAAAAAATACAAAAGTAGGTAGATATGAAATAAGATATAGTTTAAGAAATATTTAAATTCATAATAAATTCATAAGCACTTCAATTACCATTCACTTATATATACTAAAATAATTAATGACAGAAATAAGAGTATATTACTTTATTAAATTTTAATTTTATTTACATTTCAAATAATGTAAAATATAAATAGTTATAAAAAATAGGTATTAGGGAGGATGTAAATGTCTGAAGATAAGAAAATAAATAGTTTAGATGAACATGAAATTGAAAATGAAAAGGGAGAAAAAAAAGAAGTAAAGCCAGCTAAAAAAAATAAAGGAATAGTAAAAACTGCTATGATAACTTCATTAGTAGGTATATTATGCATAGGAGTAGGATTTACTACAGGAAAAAATGTTGGAAGAAAGTTACCAGCAACACACAAAAATTATAGCGATAATAAGGTAATAGCAACAATTGGAGATACTAAAATAACGGGAAAAGAACTTGAAAAAAAGATGGAACCTTTATTTTATATAAATGGTAAAACAGAAATGACGGATGAACAAATAAAAGCTTATGAAGATAGCATGATAGATTATATGACTACAACAGAAGTATTATATTTAGAAGGTAAAAAGGATGGTATAAAAGCTACACAAGAAGAAATAGATGCTGAATATAAATCTTTAATGGAAAGTATTAGTAAACAATTTGGAATATCAGAAGAAGAATATATAAATAAATTTGGAATAAGCAAGAAAGATTCTGAAAAAGATTTAGAAAAAGAAATTATAGCTACTAAATATATAAAAAAGGCTTCAGAAGTAAGTGATAAAGAAGCTAAAAACTATTATGATAAAAACAAAGATGAATTCTTAAAGGTTAGAGCATCTCACATACTTCTTAAAACTACAGATAAAGATGGAAATGATGTAAGTGAAGATGAAAAGAAAAAGATTAAAGAAGAAATAGATAAAATACTTAAAAAGGCTCAAGCTGGAGAAGATTTTGCTACATTAGCAAAAGAATATTCTGAAGATAGTAGTAAAGACAATGGAGGAGACCTTGATTTCTTTACAAAAGGTCAAATGGTTGAGCCATTTGAAAAAGAAGCATTTGCTTTAAAAGTAGGTGAAATAAGCAAAGAACCTGTAGAAACTCAATTTGGATATCACATAATAAAAAAGACTGATGAAAAGCAAGAAAACTTTGATGATATAAAAGAAGAATTAAAGTATAAACTATCATATGAAAAACAAAGTAATGTTGTCGATAATTTAATAGAAAAGTATAATGTCCAAGTAAAAGATAGATAATATTTTGCTACAGATATAGGTATTCCTAAATCTGTAGCTTTTATTTATTGTAAAATTTTTTTATTTAACTATAAAGTTATACTTAAATGCAAGAATGATTAGAGTTTAACTTTATGGATAATAATCAAATATGATAATAAAAGGTGTTTTAAAGGAATTTTAGTAAACATATGGAATTAATATAGATATTAGTACACTAAGATTTAATCATAGGTAAAATGAATTGTCATAAAGGATGTGGTTAAATGAAGAAAGTTAGTAAAAACAGCAAGTGGTTATTCATATTAGTATCTTTACCTATATTAGTATTTTTGCAGTACTTTCTTTTTAAATTTGGAGTTTTAAGTCCTATTGTAAGAGGTATAGAACTTAAAGTAGTAAATGGAGATTATGTTACAGATATAGATGAATATACTATAAAATTAAATGATAAAGTTAAACTATCTAGTGGAGATTATATTTGTATACCATCTTATGCAAAAAAACCTGATATTTGGTTTAATGTATTAGATAGTAAGAATATTCTAGAGATAAAAGGAAATGAATTAATAGGTAAAAAAGAAGGAATATCAACTATAGGTGTTATGAAAAATCAAAGAGTACTAAGGAAAGTTAATGTAAGAGTTATAGATCCGAAAGTTGAGGATATAACGTATGATGTTGATAATAATTTAAAGTATGTAGGAGATATTGCTACTATAACATCAGAAGTTAAAGTAGACTATGACAAATTTAAGGAAAAAGAGAAAGTATTTTATGAAAGTAGTAATGAAGATGTTATAAAAATAGAGGACAATAAAATAGAAGCTGTGGGTGTAGGTAGTGCTAAGGTGTATATAAAGTCTAAAGATATGGTAGAAACTTTAAAGTATAATATACAAGCAAAGATTGCAGAAATATCTATAAGTAGTACTATAGAAGTAGGACTTGAAAAAAGTAAAAAGTTAAAACCAGATATAATAACTATGCCTGTTGGACTTAAACATCCTAAGATAAGATATGAACTAGTTGAAAATAAATTAGGAGTAGACAGAAATATAAGTCTTGATAAAAACACAGGAGTTATAACTGGAATAAAAGAAGGAAAAGAAAAGATAAGAATAATCTGTGGTGAAAAAGAAAAAATAGTAACTATAAATGTTAGTAAGGAGTCAGTTACAAGCAACAAAGTAGAGAATATAAAAGCTTTATATGAGATAGTAGATGGTAAACTTTTAGTTAAATTATCTTGGGATTATATAGATGATGTAAATGAATATTATATATACTTAAAAAATAATTCATTAAATGATCCAGATTTTAATTTATATGATTCAATAAAAGTACAAAAGGATAAATTAGATTCAAATACTGTACACAAAAATATAGAAATAGATTTAATAGATGGTAAAATACCAAATATAAGCATATACGTAGCTGGTAAGACTAAATATGGTATGACAAATCCAAGTAACACTATAAATATAAAACCAATAGATGAAGATATACAGAATGTAGAAGTTAAAAATCTAAAAGCATCTATAGATAATAATAATAATTTAGCAACACTTACTTGGGATAAATTAGATATAAAAAATGTTAAATACAGTATTTACGTTAAAAACAACTTAAATCAAGATGAAGGATTTGTGCTTTTTGAAAGCAATATAGAAAGTAATAAATATACAATAAAACTTTCTGATGAAAATGTAGACCTAGAAGTTTATGTAAAAGCTAATAAAGATGACAAATATTCAAAACATAGTAATATTGAAATTATAAAAAGAAAAGTTAGCGATGAAGATGTGGATATAGAAGAACCAGTAATAAATCATCAATAAAAAACATATAAGTAGATATACTTTATTAGAGGAGAGATGGTTTTGAGAAGAAGATATGAACAAATAAGCAGTGCTTCAAAAGACTTAGCAGAAGAAGCTTTTAAGTCATATGCAGGCAAAAGAGACTACAAAAGAGCCATTGAAATCTATTCAATATTATCTACGTATACATGTATCCCAAAAGATATATCAGACTTTTCTAAGAAGATGTTATCTAGGCTTAGTAAAAAAATCGAAGAAAATTCATAAAATAAAAGGAGTGGGTATCCACTCCTTTTATTTTTTTATATCATTTACTAGTTCTAAATATCCACTTGGATGGAAATAGTATATATCACTAGTATTTTTATCAACAAAATATCCAATATCTGTTTCTACATCTGGTAAGAATACATATCCTTCAAGATTTTTAGATTTTAGATATTCGAATTTACTAGCATCTCCTTGATATATATAATCTACTTTATCATTATATTTTATAAGAAGGTTTTTAGCATCTTCTTTAGTAAGTTCATGTTGATTATTTGAAATTGTGATAGCAGGTTGAGCAAAAACAACTTTTTGTAAAGGTTGTTGAATAATTAAACAACCACATAAGATAGATAAAACTATAATTGCCTTTTTCATAATACACCAACTTTCATAAATTATTTTAATTATATAAATATTATTTCTATAATTAAATATTAACATAATTATCAAAATATAATAGTTACACCCCTGTTACTTATGATTACAATATCGTAATTAATTTATACATAAACAGTAAATATATAAAAAATGAGTAGCATATGCTACTCATTTTTTATATATTTAGTTGATTTTGTTTATAATCAAAAAATTTATTAAGATATATCTTTATAACACCCATTATAGGAACTGATAAAATCATACCTGGTATACCAAAAAAACCGCCACCAATTGTTACAGCAAGTATAGTTAAAAATGGACTAAGCCCTAGCTGACCACCGACTATTTTAGGTTCTATAAAGGCAATCTCAACTTGTTGAACCAGCATTAAATATACTAATGAAAATATTGCTATACTAGGGTTATAAAATATATTTATTAATACGACTGGTGTCATACCAATAACAGGTCCAAAATAAGGAATTAAGTTTGTAACTCCCATTAAAACTCCAAATAATAAAGAATATGGAGACCCAATAAGCTGAAGACCTATACCTGATATTAAACCAACTATAGCAGAATCTATTATTTTTCCTGTGAAATATTTACCTATATTTTCGTTTAAGGTACTTCCAATATCTAAAGTTAAATTACAAAACTTTTGACCAAATATTACGTTTAGAGTCTTTTTATAAAATGAAAAGAAATCTTCTTTTTCGAGAATAATGTAAAAGCATATTATAAACGCTAATACAAATTGTACAATAAATTTAGATATTGAGAATGTAGTTGAAAATACTTGTCCTAAATATCCTATTAGTAAATTACTTATTTGTGGCATAGCAGAAAATAGTTTATCTCCTACTGATTTTAAAGTATTTGGATCAACATTTTTTAAGCTATCACCAATCTGTATAAGAAAAGTTTGAGTCTTTTCAGCATATAAAGGAACTTGACTTATTATATCTGCTAAACTACTTATTAATATAGGTACTGTAATGAATATGAAAGAACCTATTATAAGAAGTAAAAATCCATATGTTATACATAAAGCAAATATCCTTTTAATCTTAAACTTATTTTCTAAGAAACTAACAATAGGAGTGAATATATATGCTAATACAAATGCTATAACAAATGGAGTTAAAAGCGAAAATAAAACTTTCAAAATACCTAAGAAGTACTGATAATTATCTATAAGTTTTATTATTATATAAGAAACTACTAATGTAAGTACGAGACTTAGATTAATTTTTTTATTTTTCAAATTAATACATCCTTTCTAATCTAATATTTTATCTTAATTGATTTAAAATAAATCAATATATGTATTATACAATAAATTTAGCATAAATACATACATATATATTATAAATATTAGAAATAGCAAAAATAAATATAGGTATAAGCATAGGGGGTGTTTTTATCGAATTTGAAGTAATTGTCAGATATAATGGAGATATTTCGTTTATACAACAAGAATTAGGGGTATTCGTAGAAATTTTAGAATATAATTACGCCATAATAACAGCTGATAGTGCAGAAAAAATTGATGCGCTACTTAATTATCCTCAAATAGTATTTATAGAAAAACCATTTATATTAACCACTCAAGATGTACAAAGTTTTTCGAGAACTGGAATAACTAGGTTTAAGAATTTAAATAATCTAAGTGGAAAAGGAACAATAATAGGTATCATTGATTCGGGGATAGATTACAATTTAGATGTATTTAAAGATAATCAGGGAAATTCAAAAATACTTTATTATTGGGACCAATCAATACAGGGAAACCCTCCAGAAGGATTTAGAAATGGTACTCTTTATACAAATGAAGATATAAATAGTGCAATAAGAGGAGAAAAGATAATACCGGTATCTGCAACTAGTGCCCATGGAACTCATGTAGCAGGGATATGCGCTCAAATTGCAAATGAAGCTAAATTAATAGTTGTAAGAGTTGGAAATAGATCAACTGATGTTTTTTCTAGAAGTACAGAGTTTATGAGGGCTATAAAATTTGTATTAAATAAAGCATTAGAACTATTAATGCCAATTGTTATAAATATAAGCTATGGTAGTAATGAAGGATCTCATAGAGGATTATCGTTATTTGAACAATATATAGATGATATGTGTTCATTTTGGAAGAATAATATAGTTGTTGCAGCTGGAAATAATGCAGACAAAGGCGGACATAGAAATATAAACATAAAGCAAGATAGAGAAGTTGAAGTTGAATTTGTAGTAGGTGATTCAGAAAAGATACTAAATATAAATATATGGCCTGACTTTATTGATAATTTTAGTGTTAGGTTGGTAAGTCCATCTAACGCTAAAACGCAAGAAATATCATTAACATCAGGAGAAATAAGAAATATAATAGGTGCAACTAGAATAAAAGGATACTTTTACCCTATAGCACCATATTCTCTTATAAGAAGGGTTACTCTTCAAATGACATCGAATACATTTATAAATGCGGGAATATGGAAATTGGTATTTACGCCTATAGATGTAGTCGTAGGAAATGTAAATATATACCTACCAACGTCAGAAGGAATAAGCAAAGATACTAGATTTTTAGGTGCAGATAAAAATTTGACTGTAACTGTTCCAGGAACTGCAAGTAAGGTAATAACTGTTGGAAGTTTTAACTCAAGAACTGACAATGTATCTGTATTCTCAGGAGAAGGGGATATAGAAAGAAATGTAATTAAGCCAGACTTACTAGCTCCAGGAGAAGATATACTATCAGTATTACCAGGTGGGAGTTTAGGTGCTTTAACAGGAACGAGTATGGCTACTCCACATGTGACTGGCTCGGCAGCGCTCTTAATGGAATGGGGAATTGTAAATAGAAATGATTTATTTTTTTATGGTCAAAAGTTAAGAGCATTTCTTATAAAGGAAGCTAGAAGAAACCCTGTATATAGATACCCAAATAACTCTATGGGATACGGCCTTTTTGATTTATCAAATGTAGATTTGAGTAGTATGTCTCAAATGAATAATGAATACGATTTTTTATATAGAAGTAATAAAAAAAAAGCGAAAAAGCTTAGAAGACTAGAAATTCCAGACGATATAAAAACATATATTCAAATTTTTCATGGACCTGGATTTGAAGAAGAATTAAAAAAAACAAATTTAGATTATAAGTTTTATCCTATAAGTGATAAAAATGGAATATTAATGATACCTTTAGGAGAACAAAATAAGATTAGTACAATAAAACGTTTAAGCTCTTATAAAACCTCAGAACCTATAATAACAATGAACTCACTAGGAACTATAACTAGAGGGATAGAGAACGGAGTTGTAGCCACAGAGGAAATTGGTGCAAATTTTTTTAAAGATAATATAAATATAAATTTAACCGGTAAAGGTGTATTAATAGCTATAATCGATTCTGGAATAGATTACTTACATGAAGATTTTATATATCCAGACAGAACATCTAAAATATTATATTTATGGGATCAAACTAAAGATGGTAGACCACCAAATGAGTTTTATATAGGTACAGAATATACAAGAGAAGAAATAAATAAAGCAATTTTAGAAAATGATAAGTCTTTGTCAGTAGATGAAGAGGGAACAGGTACAATGTTAAGTGGTATATGTGCAGGACTTGGAAATATAGATAAACGATATGAAGGTGTAGCTCCAGATGCAGAGTTGATAATCGTAAAACTAAAAAAAATTGATGGAAATTATAATAATGCACTTGTAGAAGCTGCGATGGATTATGCCTATAAAAAAGCAGCAGAAGCGAAAATGCCTTTGGTAATAAATATATCTTTAGGAAGTAATGACGTAGTAGGAGCTACACAGAGGATATTATCAGATACACCATTATTTAGTAGAGGAGTATGCCTTGTATCTGCAGTTGGAAATGAAGGCAATACTAGAACTCATGCTACAGGAGTGATTAATTTTAATGGAGATGAGCAAGATATAGAATTGGAACTTGCTGAAGATGAAGAATTTCTTGATATTAATTTATGGATAAATAAACCAGATAAGGCTAGTGTAGCAGTAATATCACCAAGTGGAGAAGTAAGTAAGTTCATTGAAGTTGAAAATTTTAATGAAGTAACGGGAATATTTGATTTTGAAGGTACATGGTATGCAATAACTTATATATATCCAACATCGTTTTCAGGTCAGCAAAAAACTATAATAAGACTAAAGAATGTAACAAAAGGTGTATGGAAGATTAGATTAAGAGGAGAATACATAAGTAATGGAATCTATAATATATATCTACCAAATAGAGTGCTTATAAAACCAGGGACTCAGTTTAGAGATTCAAGTCCAAATAATACTATAAATTATCCTTCTACATATAGTGATGTTATATCAGTAGGAGCATATAACATAATAAATAATAGTTTATGGCCACCTACTTCAAGAGGACCAACTATAAATGGTTTGTTAAGGCCAGACATAATAGCTCCAGGGGTAAACATAATATCAACATACCCAGATAATAAGTATGCCACTATAACTGGAACTGCAGCATCAGCTGCGTATGTATCTGGAGCTGTTAGTTTTTACTTACAGTACACATTAGTTGAAGGCTATTATAAACAAAAATCATTCACAACAATGATAAGAACTTTTCTTCAGGCAGGTGCAAAAAGAAATAAGGAAATAATTTATCCAAATGAAAGTTATGGATATGGAGAGCTAGATATAATTGGAATGTTTAATCAATTAAAATAAAGTTAGATAGGGAGTAAAATCACTGTGGAAAAATCTTATATTATAGTGTATCAAGGTAGTTTAGATGAAGTAATAAATGATTTATTAAAAAATCAAATAGAAAAATATATAATATTAAATGATACTATATTAGTAATATATGTTCCTATAGATTTTGATGAATTAAAATTAACTAAAATAGATACTATTGCATGGTGGCAAAATTCAGCTCCAATGAGTTCATTAATAGATATAACAAATAATATGAGTGAAGGAGAAAGTACTACTAGCGCTGCTGGAACTGATTATATTTATAAAAATCCGTATATAAATATTACAGGAAAAGGTATATTAATAGCTATAATAGACTCTGGAATAGATTACTTACACCCAGATTTTATAAATTTAGATGGTACAACAAGGATAGTATCGATATGGGACCAAGAAAGTATGAAAAAAAATCCTCCAAAAGGATTATTATATGGAAGTGAATTTACAAGAGATGAAATAAATCAAGCTATAAAAGAAAATGATGATACGTTAACTAAAGATAATATGGGTACAGGAACAATGGCAGCTGGAATTGCATCAGGTAATGGAAGGTTAAATAGAGAATATAAAGGTGTGGCCGTAGATAGTGAACTAATAATAGTAAAACTTAGAGAATACAAAGATAGATACAAAAAAGGTACAACAAATTATGAAAAAACAGATTTTTTAGCTGCAATAAAGTATGTTTTAGATATAGCTAAAAAAGAGAAAAAAGAATTAATAATAAATCTTACAGTAGGTCTTATGTCAAAATCAATAGTAAATCTTACTATGTTAGAAACATTTTCGGATATAGATAAACCAGGAATTATAGTAGTAAGTGGTGCAGGAAATGAAGGAAATACAGATATACATTATCAAGGAATAATTACATCTTTAGAAGAAAAAAATGATATAACAATTCAAGTAGGAGAACAGTTAAATTTAGACATAACAATAGTGGCAGTTGGTCCAGATAAGATTGGGGCATCAATAATATCTCCAGGCGGAGAAGTAAGCTATCAAATAATGTATTCTCCAGATTTTTACGTATATAGAGGAAAGTTTAACTTAGAAGACACAGCCTATGAAATGAAATTTACTTATCCATGGCTAGAATCAGGACATCAAGAATTAATAATAAGACTACTAGACGTTAAGCCTGGTATATGGAATGTAAGACTTGCACCTGAATTTATAATTAGAGGTGAGTATGATTTATATTTGCCAAATAAAAATTTAATGTCTGAAAATACTAGATTTCTAGATCCAGATTCAGTAGCAACTCTAACTATGTATGCAACACAAGAAAGTGTAATAACAATAGGTGGATACAATGGAAGGACTGATAGCCTATGGATAGGTTCATCAAAAGGACCTGTAAAAAATGGGGGGATAAAACCAGATATAATAGCGCCATGTGTTGATATAATTTCCACATACAAAGACAAGTCATATAATACAGCGACAGGTACTGGAGTAAGTTCATCAGTAGTAAGTGGAGTATTAGCATTAATGATGGAGTTTATAAAAGAACAAACTAATGAGTATGAAGAAGCATTATATACTCAACAGTTAAAAACATATTTAATGCTTGGTGCGACTAAGAATGAGATATATACATTCCCAAATGTATCTCAAGGATATGGAGTTTTAAATCTCAAAGATACCATTATTTCTATTTCAAATAACTTTGAATAAAGCGTATTTTATAAGAAATAATGCAAAAACTAAAAATGAAAAGAGGTGATAGTTTTGCAAAATGAAAAAAGTAAAGCATTAAGTGGAGAAAATAACAAAAGATTAAAATCAAATAGGCCAACAAATCAAGAGAGCACAGCTGCTTGGGCAAATACACAGGAACTACAAGAAGTAACTAATGTATCAATCCCATCTTTAAATAATGTAGAAAATGCTAAAGAGTGGGTTGATAATGGAAGTAGATTATAATAAAAAAAGTATGCTTTAAGAATTTAAAGCATACTTTTTTATAAAGATGATTAAAAAATTTTATTTAGAAACTTTTAATAATAAAATATTGACATATATGGGGGTGATATAAATACTATGAAAAAAGAATTTAGAGCAAATTACACTTTAGTAGGAAATGTGATTTATGGAGAAGGTTTTGAAGATGATTTAAAAAAATTTGGAGATAAATTTAAGTTTGAAAAAATTTCAGAAAACTTTGGAATATTATTCGCGGAGAATAATGAACTTAATGGTATTAGTGATATTAGTGATATTAGTGATGTTATTGATATAAAATCGTTATATAGATTAGAACCTAGTATTCGATTAGCATCATTAATAAATATAAATCTAGGAACTTTTAATGGTGTTGTGGCTAACGAAGATATAGGTGCAAATTTTATTAAAGATAACCCTAATATATCAATAAGTGGCAAAGGAGTTATAATTGGTATTGCAGATTCTGGGATTGATTATCTACATCCAGATTTTATATATCCAGATAAAACATCTAAAATTTTATATCTATGGGATCAAACAAAAGAAGGAAAAGCACCAAATGGATTTTATATAGGTACAGAATATAACAGAGAAGATATAAATAAAGCAATTTTAGAAGAAGATGCTTCTTTATCAGTAGATGAAGAAGGTACAGGAACCATGATAAGTGGAATATGCACAGGATTAGGAAATATAAACCCTAAGTATAAAGGAGTAGCAGAAGAATCAGATCTAATAATAGTAAAATTAAAGAAAATAGAAAATGATTATAATAATGGCTATTTAATAGCGGCCATGGAATATATGTATCAAAAAGCGAGACAAGAAAGAAAACCTCTTGTTAATAATGTTTCTTTGGGAAATAATAGTTTAGTAGGGATGAGCTCTAGGCTTTCTACAGATAAGTTGTTTTTTGAGCATGGATTATGCCAAGTAATAGCAGTAGGAAATGAAGGTAATACACAGACGCATGCATCAGGAAAAATTGAATTCAATGGGGAAACACAAGATGTAGAGATAGACGTAGAGGAAGATGAGGAAATTTTAAATATAGAGTTATGGGTAAATAGACCAGATAAAATCGATTTATATATAATATCTCCAAGTGGAGATGAAAGTAAGGTTGCTTTTGTTTCTGATTACAATATTATAAGTGGATTATTTAACTTAGAAAATACTAGATACACAATATCTTTTTCGTATCCATTTTCTTACTCAGGCCAGCAAAGAACAGTAATAAATTTAATTGATGTTAAAAGAGGAATTTGGAAAATTAGATTAATAGGAGCATATATAACAAATGGAATATATAATATGTACCTAGAAAATAGAAAATTCATCAAACCAGGAACTAAATTTTCAAAGAGTGACCCATCAAGTACAATAAACTATCCATCTACATTAGATGATGTAATAAGTGTAGGAGCATATGATACTATAAATAATAGTCTATGGGCACCATCATCAAGAGGACCTACCATAGAATCATTGTTAAAGCCAGATATAGTAGCACCTGGCGTAAATATAATAGGTCCATATATAAATAAAACATATGCAACAGGGACAGGAACTGGCATAGCATCGGCATACACATCAGGAGCAGTCGCATTATTTCTTCAATATATACAAGTAAATGGGAATTATGAAAATAAAGCATTCGTACAAAAGATAAGAACATATCTAACTGCAGGAGCTAGAAGAAATCAAGATGTTGTATATCCTAATTATAGTTATGGATATGGAGAGTTAGATATAAGAGGATTGTTTGAACAATTAAGGTAATTTTAGGGAGAATATATTTATATGGAAAAATCATATGTGATTGTTTATGATAATTTAGAACGTTTAGAGACTGATTTAAATTTATATAACATAGATAAATATATTATATTAAATAATCAAATAGCATCAATTTATGTTGATGAAAGTTTTGAAGAAGAGACATTAAAAAGTATAAAAAGCATATCAGATTGGATACCATCAGTACCTATGAGTTCATTAATTGATATAACTGATAATTTAGAAAGTGGAATAAGTGTAAAAATAGCATCAGGTATTGATTATGTTGATAAAAACCCATATATAAAAACATCAGGAAAAGGATGTATAATTACAATTATAGACTCTGGCATAGACTATCTACATCCTGATTTTATAAACTCAGATGGTACTACAAAAATAGTATCTATATGGGATCAAGAAAGTCAAATGGGGAACCCTCCAATAGGATTATTATTTGGAAGCGAGTTTAAAAAAGATATTATAAATGAGTATATAAGAAATAGTGATCCAAGTTTAAGTAAAGATAATATTGGAACTGGTACTGTGGCTTCAGGAATAGCATGTGGCAGGGGAAACTTAAATAGAGAATACAAAGGGGTAGCAGTAGATAGTGAATTATTAGTAATAAAGCTAAAATCATATAAAGATACTTATAAAGAAGGAAAAATTAATTATGAACTATCAGACTTCTTAGCAGGAGTAAAATATGCTATAGATATAGCTAGAAAAGAAGAAAAAAACATGATCATTAATTTAACTTTAGGGGAAAGATCAAGGTCTGTAGTAGTAGCTACATTACTAGATACTTTTAATGATTTAAGAGGAAGGGGTGTAATAGTAGTTAGTGGGGCAGGAAACGAAGGAAATACTGATATACACTACCAAGGAAAAATAAATAGTATAGATGATATTCAAGATATACCAATTCAAGTTGGAGAGCAAATAAACTTAGATATAACATTAAGTGTTGCAGGTCCTGATAAAATAGCAGCTTCAATAATATCACCATCAGGTGAAATAAGCTATAAAGTTGTATATGCTCCAGATGATTATACATATAAAGGTAAATTTAATATAGAAGATACATCTTATGAAATTAGATATCTATATCCTTGGATAAAATCAGCGACTCAAGAATTAACAATAAAATTAAATAATGTTAAACCAGGAGTATGGACTTTAAGGTTATTTCCAGAATTTATTATAGATGGATTGTACGATGTGTATTTACCCAATAAAAACTTAATCTCTAATGAAACTAGATTTACAGATCCAAATTCATTTGTAACCATAACTTTGTTTGGTGCAATTTCAAATGCAATAACTATAGGAGCCTATGATGATAAGATTGATAGTGTATGGATAGGTTCATCAAAAGGCCCAGTAAGAGGTAGACCTATAAAGCCAGATTTATTAGCACCAGGGGTTGATATAATATCTCCATCTAAAAATGGAAGCTATACCACATCAACGGGTACAGGAGTAAGCAGTTCTATGGTAAGTGGAGTTGTAGCTATACTTATGGAATATATAACAAGTCAAAGTGCATTTAGCCGAAATTTATTATTCACAGAAGTTTTAAAAACTTACTTAATGCTTGGAGCAAGAAAAAAAGATCTATATATATATCCAAATGTAACAAGAGGTTATGGGGTACTTGATTTAAAAAACACATTTATACAATTAGCTAAAATATTAAGATGAGTAGACCTATTTTAATAGGTCTACATAAAATATAAATTATTCACTAGGAACGAGTATATAATCACCATAAGATATTTGATAATCTTTGGAAATGGTATCAGGATTTTCATTAAGAGCTACTAATCTAAAATATTCAATATTCTCAATATCAGAATTATAAATTTTTATTATATCGTCTAAAGTCTCGCCGGATAAAACTAAGTGTTTAACTAGTATCCTATCTTTCATAACTTTATCATATGCTTTTTTATAGGCTACTTTAGATAGTTTTGAAAAAAATGAAACATTCTCTACTAAATAATCTTTAGCTCTATCTAGGGAAGTTATGTAATTATAAATAGATGAGCGTATGATATTAGAAGAATATTCTTTATCAACTGATGGTGATATAAATGTTATTATAAATAAAAATATAAATAGATATTTCAAGCAATGCACCTCCTAGCTAATATTATTGATAAATAAATATAGTATTAAACATTTGTGATAATTATTTAGAAAATAAATTATTGACTAAAAAAATATAAGTTGGTATAATCTTTTTAAATAGTTGAAATAATATAACAATAATAGACTGTGAAGAGAAGAGTAAATATAAAAGGTAGTCATAGCGAGTTGAGGATGGTGAAAGCTCAATACGAAGTTTATATTGAATAACATCTCGGAGTTTCTAACCGAAATCTTGAAAGAGAGTAGACTTAGACGGGAAGTCCCGTTATAGACTATAAGCAATGCTTACTAAGAGGCCAATTTTGGCAATTAGGGTGGTACCGCGAGAGCAACAGCCTTTCGTCCCTTTTTATGGGAATGAAGGGCTTTTTTAATACAAAATAATAAATATTTTAGCAATAAATAAAATAAGTAATATAAAAAATAAAATATGGAGGAAACAAAATGCAAAAAGAATTTATAGAAATCAAAGAATTGTACAGAAAAAAAGAAGAGTATGTAGGTAAAACTGTAAATGTAGCTGGATGGATAAGATTATCTAGAGCATCTAAAAACTTTGGATTTATAGAGTTAAACGATGGAAGTTTCTTTAAGAATATGCAAATAGTAATAGCTGAAGATAAATTAGAGAATTTCAAAGAAATATCTAAATTACCAATAAGTTCATCAATACTTGTAGAAGGAGAATTAGTATCAACAGAAGGTGCTAAACAACCAGTTGAAATACATGCTACTAAAGTAGTAGTAGAAGGAGAATCAGATTCTTCATATCCATTACAAAAGAAAAGACATACATTAGAGTATCTAAGAACAATAGCTCACTTAAGACCAAGAAGTAACACTTTCTCTGCTGTATTTAGAGTAAGAAGTTTAGCAGCATACGCTATACATAAGTTCTTCCAAGATAGAAACTTCGTGTATGCACATTCTCCAATCATAACAGGAAGTGACTGTGAGGGTGCAGGAGAAATGTTTAGAATAACTACTATGGATTTAAACAACATACCTAAGAATGAAGAAGGAGATATAGACTATTCTAAAGACTTCTTTGGGAAAGAAGCTAACTTAACAGTTAGTGGTCAATTAAATGCAGAAATAATGGCACTTGCATTTAGAAATGTTTATACATTTGGACCAACTTTTAGAGCTGAAAACTCATTTACTCAAAGACATGCATCAGAATTCTGGATGATAGAACCTGAAATATGTTTTGCAGACTTAGAAGACAATATGGAACTTGCTGAAGACATGATAAAATACGTAATAAACTACGTAATGGAAAATGCTCCAGAAGAAATGGAATTCTTCAATAACTTTATAGACAAAGGATTATTAGATAGATTAAACAACGTAGTAAACTCTGAATTTAAGAGACTTACTTATACAGATGCTGTTAAAATGTTACAAGAAAGCGGACATGAATTTGAATACCCAGTTAATTGGGGAGATGATCTTCAAACAGAACATGAAAGATATTTAACAGAACAAATATTTAAAGCTCCAGTATTTGTTACTGATTATCCAAAGGACATAAAAGCATTCTATATGAGAATGAATGAAGATGGAAAGACTGTTAGAGCAATGGATTTATTAGTTCCAGGAGTAGGAGAAATAGTTGGAGGTTCTCAAAGAGAAGAAAGAGAAGAAAAACTATTAGAAAGAATAGAAGAAATGGGATTAAACAAGGAAGATTACTGGTGGTACTTAGAACTTAGAAAGTTCGGAACAGCTACTCACTCAGGATTTGGACTAGGATTTGAAAGAATAATAATGTACATGACAGGAATGTCTAATATAAGAGACGTAATACCATTCCCAAGAACTCCTAAAAATGCTGAATTCTAATATTTATATATTAAAGCACTAGACTTATGTTTAGTGCTTTTTATATTATAATAATACTTAAAAAATAAATAAAAAATTAGTTATATAAAAAAATCTGTTTAGACCATCACAATATGGATATATACATAATGTAAACAAATTAAATAGGAGGCTTTAAAATGAAAGCATTTGTAGATAAAGACGTATGTATAGGATGTGGAGCATGTGTAGGAATATGCCCAGAAGTATTTGATATGGATAATGATGGATTAGCAGTAGCTATAGAAGGAGAAATAAGTGAGGATTTACAAGAAAGTGCACAAGAAGCATGTGAAGGATGTCCAGTAAGTGCAATAACAATTGAATAGTAAAATTAAAAGCTTAGGGAATATCCTAAGCTTTTAATTTTATTATTCGGCTTTAAATCGAATTATCTACACGTTACTAAATATAAGCGAACTTTATATACAGAAAAATTTAACAAATTATCTAAATAATATATGAGTAGTATAAGTCCTAATTTAATAAAATATAGAAAAATAGATTATATTTTATGTTATAATTATTAATCATAATAAAAATTGGAGGCAAAATGATAAAGATACTTGACAATATAATGTTGATAATAGATATTTTATTAATTATATATTTTTATAACTATGCAGTTGATACAACAGATATAGTTCAAAGGCTTATAAGTTGTGCAGCTATAACTATGGAAATATCATTTATAATAAGACATATTAAGCTTATGAAATCTAGAAAAGTTAATTAATACAATGTTTTTAACAAAATATTCAGGGTATTAAATAGATAGATTAAAGATTTAAGGAGGATAATATGGCTTATATAAATATAGATAATAAAAAATTAAAAGAATTAATGAAAAAAGAGGATACTATATTAATTGATATAAGGACAAGGGAAGAATATGAAGAGAATAATATAGAAAACTCTATAAATATACCATTAAATAATTTATTATTTGAGATAGATGAATTAGAAGAGTACAAAGAAAAAAATGTTATTGTTTACTGTAGAAGTGGACATAGAAGTATAACAGCATGTAATCTACTTCATATGGAAGGATTCAACAAATTATATAATTTAGAAAAGGGAATAATTGGATTGTAAACTCTAGCTTTTAGCTAGAGTTTTATAGTATACTTGATAATATGAGTATAGCAATAAATAAGTTAAATGCTTGTATTGGAGGTAAGAATGAATACAGAAGAAAAATATAGTAATTATTCAAAAGAGGATGGGAAAATCTTAAATAAAATTTCAAATTATTATAGACTAGAAATAAATAATGAAATGAATTGTTCTAAGTGCCATACTGAAAGTAAATATGGAAGTAATTATTGTAAACAATGCGGCAATGAGCTTTTTAAAGTAGTAGATAAAAACTTATTTAATATAGGAGAAAAAAGTAAATTTAATATCAATAATATAAAAAGCTATGCTAGTAGCACTAATATATTTATAACCTCTGTATCATCTATATTGATTTTATTTATTTTATCTGTAATTTTTAATGGTATGATGGATATAAGTTTAGGAAAATTAGGGATTAGTATAAGTCCACTTCATACAATGCTAGGTATGAATTTAGGTAGTATTAATATAACATCATCATCTTTAATAGGTGTAGGTGAAGTAAGCGTACATTTAGGAGTAATATCTTTATTAATAGCACCTATAATATCCTTAGTTATAAGTAATATATTATTTATGAAAAATAAAAGTAACACACCTAATGAACTTATTATAAATTCTATAGGGGTTGGAATAGTTTACGCTTTATTTATGGCAGTTATAAGTATGATATCAAAAATTGAATTAAACTCATATGATATGATGAACATAGCTACTTTATTTAAAGTAAAGTTTACTACAACAAGTATATTTATAAATAGCTTTTTAATAGGATTTTTATCTACATTTACTATAGGATATAAAAAAAGAATAGGCAAAGAAAACATATATATAAATATATTTAAAAAAGTTATAAATATATTTATAATAGGTTACATATTAGTATTTATAATTGTTGGTATACTTACTATATCCGATAGTACATATTTATACGAGTTTGGTATATCTGAATATATGAAATATATAAACACAGGAATAATTGTAAGTCAATTATCTGTTTATATGTGGGGATTTGCAAATTTAATTCCTATGGTTATAGGTGATTATACAATATCTATATTTAATATATTTAATTCTGATTTATTTTTTGATACTAAGATTATATTTATAATAGTATTTATATTAGTAAGTCTTATAATATTAATAGCTGGATGTAATTTAAAGAAAAATTTTAAAAATAATGATAAAAATGTATTGCTTATATTTAGTACAATGTATTCTTTTATTATGGTATTAATATCTATGTTAAGTAAAATTGATGTTGGTGTGGGAATGTTAACTACAAATGCAAATAATCATAATGTTATTACATTTGGATTACCTATTATAATTACAATTATAAGTTCATTTATATACAGCTATATATTAGCCTTTATAGGATATAAACTTTATAATTTTGAATAAGTATAATTGGAGGATAAATATGGAAAATTTACAAGAGAAAATAGAAGGTGAAGTATCAAAGATTAAAGATAAAGTAGATTTAATAAAAGAAAAAAATAGTATAAATAAGATTATAAATGAAAATCAAGAATTAAAAGCAAGGTTATTTTTAGATATGGGAATATTACTTTATGATAAGATAAGAAAAAATGAAATCGTAGATACTGACTTTGATGAAATAAGTAATGATATAGTAAAAATAGATAAAATAATATATGAAAATATGAAAATAATAGAAGAACTGAATAAATCTATGAAAGAGAGTATATGCGAGTGTGGGAACACAATAAGTAAAGGTGCTAAGTTCTGTGCAGAATGTGGCAAAAAGGTAGAACTTGAGCTAGAAGAAAAAGAATATATAACTTGTGAAATATGTAATATGAATATAGATATAGATTCCATATATTGCACATGTTGTGGAAATAAAATAAATTAAAAAATAAGCATCACGTAAATTTTACGTGGTGCTTATTTTTTATTAATATAAATTGCATATAGATATATAATTATATAGGGAGGGGATATTATGAATGAAGTAATAAATACTATAAATAAAAGAGTGTCATTAAGAAGATACAAGGATAAAATGATAGAGAAAGAACATTTAGATTTAATAATAAATAGTGCAATAAAAGCGCCAACAGCAGGAAATATGATGATGTATTCTATTATAAAGATAACAAATAAAAATACTAAAGAATTATTAAGTAAAACTTGTGATAATCAACCATTTATAAAAAATGCACAAGTAATATTATTATTTTTAGCAGATATGAGAAAATGGTTTGACTATTTTAAGATATGTGATATTAAAGGTATAAAAACACCAGGAATAAATGATTTTATGTTAGGAGTAAATGATGCTATAATAGCATGTCAAAATGCAGTTTTAACTGCTGAAAGCCTAGGTATAGGAAGTTGCTATATAGGAGATATTATGGAAAATTATGAAAAGCATAAAGAAATATTAGATTTACCAAGCTATACATTCCCAGCTTGTATGATAACACTAGGCTATTATCCTGATAATTTTAAAAAGATTTATAGAGATAGATTTGAAAAAGAATATGTTGTTTTTGAAGAAAAATACCAAAGATTAAATGAAGATGATTTAAATAAAATGTATAAATATAAAGAAGAAAAAATGATAAAAAATAACCAAAAAAATGCTAAAAACTTTGGTGAATTAATATACAAAAATAAAATTAGTTCAGAATTTTCAATAGAAATGGATAGGTCTATAAAAGAGTGGATAAAAGATTTTACTGGATAGTTTAATAAAAAATAGTTACTTAATTTAATGAAAATATACTTTATATATGATAAACTATAATAGTATTTTGAGTTATGGAGGGAGCATATGGGAAAAGACAGAAAAGAAAGAATATCAGACGATACTTTTAGCATAACTATGGAATTAGAAAGACCACTAATAATAGATCAGATAAATAAGCATACTGAACAAAAGGAAAAAGAATTAAGAAGAAAAAATATCAAAAGAAAAATACTTATAACAATTTCTATAATGTTAGGAATATCACTTTTAGGATTTTTTATATGGATAGGAAATACATATGAACCAGGAACATTGGCAAAAGAAGCGTTAATAAGTGATAAGAAGGTAGAAGTTAAAATAGATAAAAATATAGTGTTTACTCCAAAAAATAAGGATGTAACTAAAGGGTTTATATTTTATCCAGGGGCTAAAATAAATCCAGAAGCTTATGCACCAATATGCAAAGAGATATCAGAGGCTGGGTATGAAGTAGTTATATTAAAAATGCCACTTAATATAGCTTTTCTTGGAGAAAATGAAGCTAGTAAAGTAATGAAGGAATATAAAAATATAACACATTGGGTAGTAGGAGGACATTCTTTAGGGGGAGTAGTTGCTTCAAGCTTTGCAGCTGAAAACAACTTAGTAGATGGAGTTGTATTACTTTCATCATATCCTATGACTGATAAGTTAAGAAATATGACAAAAGACGTATTGTCTATATGGGGAAGTAAGGATGGTGTAGTAAACTTTGAATCACTAATAGATTCTAAAAAAGATTTACCCAACAATACTACTTATGTAGAAATAGAAGGTGCTAATCATTCCTATTTTGGAGATTATGGACTTCAAAATGGAGATAATGAAGCATTAATAAGTGAAAAAGAGCAAATTAACAAAACTGCTAAGAGTATAATTAAATTCTTAAAAGAGATAAATTAAAATAAAAATACTATAGGATTCCTATAGTATTTTTATTTTTACATATTATTGTAAAATTTATAAAAACCTACGTCACTAATTTTAGTAGGATTTATATCCTTTCTAAAAGCATTTATAAACCACATAACATCATTTTTTCTTATAGATTTAAATAATATTAAAAATATAAAATAAAACAAAATAACTAGTAATACTTGTGGTATAATTAGAGTCTTTATATTTGTGACATCAAAAATATATTTTACTATAGTAGCAGACAAAGTAACAGATATGGCTGGTTTAAAAATCCAATCACCTATAAGAAACTCAAGTTTTGTAACTTTTAATAGTTTATTTATACTTAAAGTTGCATTTAGTAAAGTACCAACAAATAATACTAATATAAAACCTTCAATACCCTTTTTAGGGATTACAAAAAATATTAATGCAATTCTAACACTCATATCTATAAGGTTATATTTTAATGTACTAACTTGTTGGTCAAGAGCATTTAAACTACCATCAACAACTCTATCTAGATACATAAAAGGTATCAAAGGAGCAAGAATTCTCATCATATCTCCAACTTTAGCGCTATTATATATAGTAATGCCCATTTCTTTAGAGTATATAATAAAAAGTCCTGATGCAAACACTGCTATCATAAGTGTAAATTTAAAAACTCTAGATATTATACTATTTACTCGATTAGTTTGATTAAGTGCTTTAGCTTCGGCTATTTCAGGTATTATTAGCGTAGAAAACGAAGCTAAAAATATAGATGGAAAGCAGAGAATAGGAAGTACCATACCCTTAATCATACCAAATATAGATAAAGAAGCAGAAGTAGTAGAACCAAATTGTCTAAGAGCATTTGGTATTAAAATATCTTCTAAAGTCCTAAGGCCTGTTTGTATATAAGCGCTACAAGCAATAGGAAAAGCTATTTTGGAGATAGTCAATAAACTACAATTAGAACTAGTACTATCAATGCGCCTAAATCCGGATTTTTTTTCAAATAAATATAGAATGTAAGAATAAACAGCTGCTAGTATATTAGCCACAGTCATAGCTATAGCTACTAAAATACAAGTATAATCAAGACCTTTAGGCAAATATAAACCTAAAAAAGTTATTATTATTATCATTGATGAAGATACTTCAAGAATATCTGAAGTTATACTTTTTACAATTTTTCTCATTCCATAGAAATATCCATGAAGACAAGAGCAAATACCGATAAAAGGTAAACTTAAAGCTAATATTTTTAGAGGGAATATAGTTCTTTCATCTCCGATAAATTTTATAGCTATAAACTCTGAACTATTGTAAATTATAAATGTAGTTAAAGAACTAAAGAAAAGACTATATACAAAGGCTCTATTCATAATTTTTTTTATATTAGCTCTGTTATTTTTTCCAAGTTCTTCAGCTATAAGCCTAGTGGTAGTTACTCTAATACCAGATATGGCAAAAGTAGAAGTCATTATATGAATACTCATTATAAGCTGATATAACCCCATACCTTCAGCACCAATTTCATTAGAAATATACACTCGAAATCCAGTATTTATAAATCCCAGTGTAACGGTGGTAAACGTTAAAATAAACGCATTTATTAAAAGTTTTCTTCTTTTAACTATGTTCATAAAATTTATCTCCTCATTAAGTTAATATATAGTCTATAAAAATAATTATATTAATATAGACATGTATATATATATGAAAAATTAATAGTAAATATTATCTATTAATAAAATTAAAAAAAAAGCAAAAATTAATAGTAAATATAAAAGATGATAAGGAGAATAGATATGAGAATAAGGCTAGGATATGTTGCTATAGCACTTAATTTACCAAAAGTAACTTCATCAAGTACTCTTACATTTAAAAGATATTCTAGTATGAATAGTGATGAAGAAAGATTGAACAAATTAAAAAAAGTAACATATTCAAATATAATTGATTTAGAGAAAATATTAAAATATAATATAAAAAATAATATACACTTTTATAGAATAACTTCAAATCTTATACCATTAGCAACTCATCCAGAAGTTATGTGGGACTATAGAAAGTATTTTAAAAAAGATTTTGAATATATAGGTAAGATCATAAATGATAATAACTTAAGAATTGATATTCATCCAGACCAATTTAATGTAATAAATACTGATAGAGAAAGTGTATTTTTAAATACATCTAAGAATTTAACTATGCAAGCTAATTTTTTAGAAGATATAAATTGTAAGGATGCTAAGATGGTTATTCATATTGGTGGAGCAAAGGGAGAAAAAGAAAAAGCTATAGAAAGATTTATAGAAAATTTTAATAAACTTCCAGTTATAGTTAAAAATAAGTTAATCTTAGAAAATGACGATAAAATATTTACTGTAAAAGATGTTTTGTATATATGTAAAATACTGAATTTACCTATGGTTTTAGACATACATCACCATAATTGTAACAATAATGGTGAAAATATAGATAGATTGTTAAATGATATATTTAATACGTGGAAAAATGAAAAATTGCAACCTAAGATACATTTTTCTACGCCTAGAGAATTTGAAAATGATAGAAGACATTCTGATTATATAGATGCTAAAGAATTCTTAAAGTTTATATATTTAATAAAAGATAATGTAAATAAGGATGTAGATGTAATGATAGAGGCTAAGAAAAAAGATTTAGCACTACAAAGATTAGTGAGTGATATAAAAAATCTAGACAAGCTTATAGTATTTGAAGACGAGAGTACTATTATACTATAATGTAAGATTATTTTCTTAATATAAAAACAGTATTTTAAATATAGGAAAATCACTATTATATAAAAAAGACATCTTAAATTTAAGATGTCTTTTATATAAAACGACTAACTAAAAAGTTAGCTATAGATTCATATGGTATCTTTTCAGTTTTTAATAAACCTTGTACAACTAAACCATCTATTATAGATACTAGTAAAAAAGAAAGGGCTTCTGCATCTTTTTTATTAGTTTTTATAAGCTCTGATTTAATAGTATTTCTCCATTCAATATATTTAAGTTTTATTTCTTCTCTTAAATTATCATTACTAGTTATAGCCTCACAAAGTATATACATGTGAATTCTGCCTCTTCCTTCAATAGTTGATATTTTATCCATTATAAGATTTATCATTTGCTCGTTAGAAGCATCAGAATCTATATTACATACGCAATCAAGAGCAGCATTTGTAATAGCCATTAAATGCATGTTGGCTATATCTGATATTAAATCATCTTTAGAAGAATAATGATAATACAAAGTTCCTTTACTTATATCAACAGATTTTGCTATATCTGCTAGACTTGTATTTTTAATACCATTTTTAATCATCAAATCTGTTGCAGTAAGCAAAATATTTTCTTTCATATTATTTGGTTTCATGTGATATCCCTTTCAAATACTACTATTATAACAAGTAAATTATAATATCATAAAATTTTATTGTCAATAAATCATATAATTGAGAAGATCTCAATAATATATTTTAACTATTGACTTTTATATATAGTAAATATACAATGAAAATATAAATCAGTCAACCGACCGACTGATTTATATTTTTAATATTATGGTGAATTTAAAAATAATAAAGTGAGGAAAGATCTATGAAAAGGGTAAAAATAATAACAGATAGCTCATGTGATTTAAATAAAGATACAATAGAAAAATATGATATAGGCATAGTAAAACTTAATGTTTCTTTTGGAGAAGATGTTTATGAAGATGGAGACATAGAAAAAAGTGAATTTTATAAAAGGATGGACAATTCTAATGAACTTCCAAAAACTTCTTGTCCATCTCCTGAAAAGTTTGTAAAGCATTATGACTGCAAGGAAGAGGAAATTTTAGTACTTACATTAACATCTAAATTATCAGCTACATACTCAACAGCATTGCTTGCTAAAAATATGTTTTTAGAAGAAAACAACAAAAAGATTGAAATAATAGATACATTAAATGGCTCAATTGGTCAAGGATTATTAGTTGTTAAAGCATGTGAATTAGCAGAGGAAGGGAAATCTCTTGAGGAAATAGTTAGTGAAATTGAAAAATTAAAAAATGAAGTTATATTTTTTGGAGCACTAGATACTCTAGAAAATGCTATAAAGGGAGGAAGAGTAAATCCTTTAGCTGGGAAAATAATAAATGTGCTTAATTTTAAGATTATAATACAGGTAATAGATGGTGTAGTTAAACCAGTAGATAAAGCAAGAGGAGATAATAATTGTATAAAAAAAGTAATAGATAGTGTAAGTAAATATATAAATGATGATAAAAAATCATTAGCAATAGCACATTCGAATTGTATAGAAAAAGCAGAAAAAATAAAAGAGATAATGAAAGATAAATATGATTTTAAAAATATAACTATAAGTGAAGTTGGATCAGTTATGGGAACATATACTTCAAAAGGTGCAATACTTATAAGCATATTATAGTAGCTCAAAATATAAATAGTATTAAATAAATTAAAGGACTTACTCATATG
Organism: Romboutsia sp. BSD2780061687b_171204_C1; assembly: GCF_015560225.1. Classification (NCBI taxonomy): domain Bacteria; kingdom Bacillati; phylum Bacillota; class Clostridia; order Peptostreptococcales; family Peptostreptococcaceae; genus Romboutsia; species Romboutsia sp. BSD2780061687b_171204_C1. Next base: position 325,403 of record NZ_JADMRK010000001.1, read on the forward strand.
AGTAAGTTCTTTTTTGTTTTATACTCCTATAAAATTGTAAAAATACTATTTTTAGGGGGGAGCATATGGAAACTTTAGATATTAAGATAAATAAAATGAAACAATATATAAATACTAAAGACATAAGTGCTATAAACAAACTAAAACTTAGTGTGATTAAAGATAATAATAAATACAATTTAAATGAAGATGATTTTAAATATATTGATGAGTATAATTACTATGTTAAATTTTTAAGAAATTTAAAAAGGTATATAAAATCAAATGATAAAAAAAATATAATAATTAAAGAATATAAAGATAATTTAGATAGACTAATGTATATTATCATTAGTATAGATATAAATACTATATCTGTAGGTATACCTGTGAATATACAAACATTAAGTGGCAGTAAAAATAAGGCATATATGGAATGTGTATACTATCAATACAAAGAAAGATCTAGTTTATACATAAATAATTTTAGAGCTATTAAATCAAAAAAAGGATATGGTAGAAAGATACTTATTAATTTAAAAGATATAATTAGAGATATTAATAAGGTACTTAAAGAGAATAATCTAAAGGAAATAAAAATTATAGAAGGTCTATTAGTAGCAGATGAGAATATTATAAGTGAAAAGGATTTAAGAAATTTATATAAAAAATATGGATTTATTATAGACAATCAAAATAATATATCTATTAGCCTATAGAAAGATTGCTTACAAATAAAGTTTTTTATAGGTTATAATATTATTTATACGAACTTAAGTGGAGGCTGAAATGATTAATAAAACAGACTTTTTAAATAGTTACAATATAAGTGAAGATTTTTTAATTGAAAATAATATAAATTGGAATGATCTAGTAGATATATATGAGGACTTTAAAAATTATAGAAAAAGTTATGAAACGCAAGCTGAATTAATAGCAAATATATTAAGGGCACATAAAAAAGTACACTCAGTTAAAACTAGGGTTAAAGATGAAGAACACTTATTAGAAAAAGTAATAAGAAAAACACCAGACAGAAGAAAAAAGTATGGAGAAGATTTTAATTTTACTGTATCAAACTATAAACAAGAAATAACAGATTTATTAGGAATAAGAGTTATACATATATTTAAGGAAGATTGGAAAGAAATACATGATTTTATAAGCCTTATGTGGCGTGTTAATGAAATAGTAGCAAATGTTAGAGAAGGGGATAATACTAAGCAATTTGAAGAATTGGGTATAGAAGTGTGTTCAAGAATATCAGGGTATAGGTCAGTACATTATCTTATAGAATCTTACCCTACGACGCAAAAAGTTATATCTGAGATACAAGTTAGAACTATATTTGAAGAAGGATATGGAGAAATAGATCATCAACTTAGATATTCATTAAGCGAAATACCAGAGTTATTAGAACAAAATTTAATGTTATTAAATAGAATAGCAGGAAGTTCTGATGAAATGGCGTCTCTTATAAATATGTTAAGTAAAAGTTTTGATGAAATGGACATAAGAAAATCTAGACTAGATATAAAAAAAGAGAAATTGTTAGCACTAAAAAAGAAAATAGAAGTTAATAAAGAAATAAGTGACACTAAGAAATTAGAGCTTATAAGAGATATAGATGAAATTTTAATATAATAAAAGATACAAGTTTTAACTTGTATCTTTTTATTTAAATATATCAGATAGTTCAATGCTAGCACCATCTAAGTTAGAAGGTATTTCTAAATCATCACCAGTAGTTAATGTAGAATTTATAGGTAATGATACTATAAAAGAGGATCCTTCACCTAATTTTGAGTTAACACTTATAGTACCTTGGTGAAGTTTTACAAATGATTTAACAATAGAAAGTCCTATTCCACTTCCTTCATTTTGTCGGGTAAATACACTATCTATTTGAGTAAACTTTTCAAATATTTTATTTAAGTTAGCCTCATCTATACCAACACCATTATCTTGAACTATAAAATTAAAATTATTTTCATCTGAAATTATTGTTGCAAATATATCTTCTCCTTCACTTGAAAATTTGATAGCATTTGAAAGAAGGTTTAGTACTATCCTTTCAATTTTTTCAGGATCAACACACATATTAAGTTCTTCTATATTAGTGTCAAATATTATATTTAGTTTCTTAGATTTAGCATAAGGAATTACAGATAAAACAGTATTTTCTATAAATGATATTATATCGATATTTTTAAGTTTTAAGTTATAAAACCCACAGTCAAACTTAGCTACGTCGATAACATTATTTATAAGTCTAATGAGTCTATTTGAATTTTGAGAAATAATATTTAAGTTGCTAAGTATTTTATCATCATTATGTAAAGTTTCTTTAGATAATAATATACTTAAAAGTTGATTAGCTGATGAAATAACAGTAACTGGTGTCCTAAGTTCATGACTTATATTAGCTATAAAATTACTTTTTGCAATATTAGCATCCTCAGCAATCTTTTTAGATTTATTTAATTCCTCTTTATGTTTTGAAGTTTTATGGGCATGTATAAGTAAAGCAATTATTATACATACTAGTCCAATTAAAGTCAAAGTAACAGGAAAAATAAGTTCCTTATGTTTTTCAAAAAATGGAATGGGTTTATTTATTATTATTGAGTTTTTTGGAAGCTTATTTTTTGGTATATTATATTTAACTAAATTATCATAATTAAAACACCATACATTAGCCTCATCACTGGTTATAAGTTGTTTTGTATTTACTTTATCATCTAATATCGATTTAAGTAATTTACTTGCAAGAGTAGATTGTTCATAATGACTTACTACTTTCCCACCAACCATATTATCATAAAGATTATAGTTTAAGGTTGTAAACATAGGTGCATCTATATACTTAGAGATTGTTTCAACTGATTCATATATATATAAGTCTTTAGGTGAGTTGATTATATATGGATGTAGATACAAAACAACATCTTTATTTTTATCTATATTAGATAGCTTAGATAAAAAGGATTCATCAATTTTATCGGGTATTACAATATTTTTATAATTAAAATTTTTGTATTTAGATTTAAAGCTATAAAATTCATCAATCTCTTTTTTATACTTACTTTCATCACCACTTATTAAGATTAAGTTTTTATTTTCATTAAATAAATTATGTATTAGATTTAAATTTTCTGATATAGATGGCTTTTCAATAACACCCCCATTTATATTACTCTCCATTGCCCTTTTTATATTATCTTCATCTGAAATACCAAGAAATACCACAGCAGTATTTTTAAATAACTCTAAATTATTTAGTGCAAAATCTAAAGCAGCATCGTCCCCGAGAATAATGCCATCATATTTTCTATAATTTTTAGTTTTAAATTTTATTAAATTATAGAAATTTTTTCTGAATTCTTCATCATTAAATTTTTTTATATCCATATATTCTATTTGAACTTCGTAGTTACTATCGATAGAATCACAGATACCATTTAATTGGTCATCAAATGTTATAAAACTTGGAGAGTATGAACTGATGAATAATACATTTTTTGTTGAAATTGCATTTGTATTTGTAGTATTTAGACAAAATAAAACTATTAATGTAGGTAATATTAAATACCTAAAATTATTTTTAACTTTATTCAACATTTTTATACACCCTTTTGAAAAAAATTGTAATTATATAGAAATTATAGCAGAAAAAAGTATAAATACCTACATCAAAAATAGAAAGATATTTTATAACACATATATAAATAATTGAAATAATATAAAATTATATATCTAATAAATATATTTGATAAAAAAGGAAAATAGGGTGCAAAAGTTAAATTCTTAAAAGTATGTTGTAATTTTAAGAAAAAGTTTGATACAAAAAATTTTTATATTATAAAATAGATATTTAGGTGGAGGGGCTATGCAAAATAATATATATAAAGAAGTTATAGAAAAAATAATAGAAAGCATAGATGAAGGTATACATTTTATAGATAAAAATGGAAAAACATTAATATATAATAATGCTATGGCAAAATTAGAACATATGAATAAAGAAGATGTATTAAATAAATCTTTCAAAGATGTATTAAAAAATATGGAAATAAAAAATAGTACGCTACTTAAGGTTATTAGAAATAAAAAAGAGATAAAAGATAATGTACAAAAATACTTAAACAAAGATGGAAAAGAAATAACTACTATAAATACGACAATACCAGTTGAAATTAATGGGGAGCTAATTGGCGCATTAGAAGTTTCAAAAGATATGACTCAAATTCAAACATTATCAGAACAGATTATAAAATTAAATGATATTAAGGAAAATAATAGAAAAAATAAGACAAAAGAAGGATATAATTTTAGCGATATAATAGGTGAAAGTGAATGTATAAAAAAAGCAATTAACATATCAAAAAAAGCAACTAAAAGTGATGCAACAGTATTTATATATGGGGAAACAGGAACAGGAAAAGAACTTATAAGTCAATCTATACACTATGAAAGTAAAAGAAGAGACAAACCATTTATAGCACAAAATTGTGCGGCACTTCCCGAAAGCTTATTAGAAGGAATACTATTTGGAACTGTAAAAGGAGGATTCACAGGTGCAATAGATAGGCCAGGTTTATTTGAACAAGCTAATAAGGGTACAATACTTTTAGATGAAATAAATTCTATGCCACTTCAACTTCAAGCAAAGCTACTTAGGGTACTTCAAGAAGGATATGTAAGAAGAGTTGGAGGAACAAAGGATATACCAGTTGACGTAAGGGTAATAGCTACAACTAATGAAAATCCTGTAGATATATTAAATGAAGGAAAACTTAGGAAAGATTTATATTACAGATTAAATGTAATTTATATAGAAATCCCACCACTTAGAGAAAGAGGTGAAGACATTATATTGCTTGCAAATAAATTTATAAAAAAATATAATTATAAATTAAATAAAAACTTAATTGGTATATCTGAAAAGGGAGCTAAGGTACTTAAAAATCACTTTTGGCAAGGAAATGTAAGAGAATTAGAAAACACTATATATTCTAGTATGAGTCTTATGGAAAATGAAGATGTTTTAGATGAAGATATGATAAATATAAATGAATATAAAACCAATTTATCAGAAAATACATATATAATAGATATAGGCTCAAAGCCTTTAGATTGGATAATAGGAGATATAGAAGAACGATATATACATGAAGCTTTAGAAAAATCAGGAGAAAATGTAACAAAAGCAGCTGCTATACTTGGAATAACAAGGCAAAACCTTCAGTATAAAATGAAAAAATATAATATAAGAATTAATAGATAGTATAAGAGCAAAAAATTTTGCAGTACATGCAAAATTTAATGCTCTTTTTTCATTTTCAAACCTATTGATATATATAATCTGTATGAGGTATCAAAAGTTTTATGATTAATATAAAATTCTTGCATGTAAAAAAGGAAAGATACCTTATGTATAAAAAACGACGGGGATAAAAATAGATAAATTTTTAAAAAATAGGAAAAATTAAAAAATTGGCATTATCCTTGCTTTGTATATAAAACATAAAAAAATAAATATAAGGGGGAAGTATATATGAGAAATATAAAAGTTGGAATATGGGGATTTGGAGCAATGGGAAGTGGAATGGCAAAAATGTTACTTAAAAAAAATGGAGTAGATATAGTTACAGTTTGTGATATGCATCCAGAAAGAGTAAATAAAAGTGTATATGATGTACTAGGGTGTGAAAGAGGAGAAAGGCCAGAAGTTATAATAAAGCCTGATTATAAAGAAGCTTTCACTGATGAATGTGCAGATGTTGTGTTACTTGCAACTGACTCATTCACTAAAGGAGCATTTGATAAGATAAAATACATATTAGAAAGAAAAATAAACGTTATATCAACAGCAGAAGAAATGTCTTATCCAAAAGCACAAGAACCAGAATTAGCTAAAGAATTAAATAGGATAGCTAAAGAACATGGAGTAAGTGTACTTGGTACAGGAATAAACCCAGGATTTGTACTTGATTTACTAATACTTGCTTTAACTGGAACTTGCGAAGAAGTAGAGTATATAAAGGCTGCTAGAGTAAATGACTTATCTCCATTTGGTAAAGCAGTTATGATAGAACAGGGGGTTGGAGTTACAAAAGATGAATTTGAAAATGGCGTTAAAGATGGATCAATAGCAGGTCATGTAGGTTTTCCTGAATCTATAAACATGATAACACATGGTATAGGATGGAATTTAGAAAAAGTAGAGGAAACTAGAGAACCAATAATGAGTAGTGTATATAGAAAGAGCGAGTACGCTGAGGTAGAAGCAGGAAATGTTGCAGGTTGTAGACAATGTGGATATGGATATGTTGATGGAAAAGTTAAAATAGAAATGGAACATCCACAACAAATATTACCTCACTTAGAAGGGCAATCAACAGGAGATTATGTAACTATAAAAGGTACTCCAAATATAAATTTACAAATAACTCCAGAGATACCAGGAGGGATAGGTACTATAGCAATGTGTGTAAATTCTATACCACATGTTATAAATGCAATACCAGGACTTAGAACAATGCTTGATATACCTGTTCCAAGAGCAATAATGGGCGATATGAGAGAATTAGTTAATTTAAAAGAAACTGTTAAGGCTTAAATATAAATTTATAAATAAAGAATATAACAAACCAATACTAGTAAATTAATTTTACTAGTATTGGAAAAAAAGGAGAGTAGATTTATGGATGCTAAGCGTGGAAATTGGGTAATAATTCACAACATAGTATTAGAATCTAGCCAAAGGGCGCCACAAGTTCCAGATGATACAAAATTACATCCTCTTGAAATGTGGGTTAAAGGATTTATAGAAGAAGATGCTAATATTGGGGAACTAGTCAATATAAAAACTATAACAGGAAGAAATGTAAGTGGAAAATTACTAAAAGTAGAACCATATTATGAACATGATTATGGAAAGTGTATACCAGAATTACTTCAAATAGGTTTACAGGCAAGAAATATACTATTTGGAGGTGAAGAAAATGAAAGATAATAGTTATAGTGCTGTAATGAGTAGAAAAAATGAAATAATGAAAAATGCAATAGGGATAGACTATACAAAGTTTGAAAACGAAGGAATATCCTTTGATTATGAAAAAATGATGAAAGAAACAGGATATTCTTTAAGCGAAATAGAAAAAATCCAAGGAAATTTCGCAGTAGGAAATACTCCATTAATAGAGCTTAAAAATATAACTAAACTTGCTAGAAAAGTATCGCCAAAGGGAAAAGGTGCAAAGATATTTGTAAAAGATGAAGCATGTAATGCATCTGGAAGTTTTAAAGCAAGACGTGCAGCAACAGCAGTATATCATGCTAAAAAGATGGGATATAAGGGAGTAATTGCAGCAACTAGTGGAAATTATGGAGCAGCAGTTGCATCTCAAGCAGCTATGCAAGGCCTTAAATGTATAATAGTTCAGGAGTGTTATGACAGTAATGGAATAGGTCAGCCTGAAATAATAGAAAAAGCAAGAAAATGTGAAGCCTATGGTGCAGAAGTTGTTCAATTAACTGTAGGACCTGAGTTATTTTATACATTTTTAACATTATTAGAAGAAACAGGATATTTTAATGCATCACTTTATTCTCCATTTGGGATAGCTGGTGTTGAGACATTAGGATATGAAATAGCTATGCAGTGTAGAGAAAAATTAGGAAAAGATCCAGATGTAGTAGTATGCACTAATGCAGGGGGAGGAAATTTAACGGGAACAGCTAGAGGACTAAAAAAAGCTGGGGCTACAGATGTTAAAGTAGTAGGTGCAAGCGTCAACCTAAAAGGACTTCATATGGCTAGTGATACTCAATTTAATAAAAAATCATTTACTACAGGGCACACTGGGTTTGGTATACCATTTTGTACTTGGCCAGACCGTTCAGATGTACCAAGGTCAGCTGCAAGACCACTAAGATATATGGATAGATACTTAACAGTAAGTCAGGGGGAAGTATTTTATATGACAGAACTACTAGCACAACTTGAAGGTATAGAGAGAGGTCCAGCTGGAAATACATCTTTGGCAGTAGCATTTAGTTTAGCTAGAGAACTAGATGAAGACCAAATAATAGTAGTTCAAGAAACAGAGTATACAGGAGCTGGAAAACATATAAATCCACAACTTACATTTGCGCGTGAAAATGGGATAGAAATTAAGTTCGGAAATCCACAAGATGAAGTTTGTGGAGAAAATTTAATATTACCATCACATCCAAGTATGATAAAAGCAGTTGATTTGGATATGAATAAGATAAAAAAATCTTATATAAAAAATGCAATAAAAAATAATAATGTAAGTAAGTTAAATAATGAAGATATAGAATTTTTAGCTAAAGATTGTAAGTGTGATATAGAGTTTGTAAAAAAGGTTGCTAATGAAGTACTAGTTAAAGGGAAATAGCCTTACATACTAATTATTTCACTTATCATGATTAGTTGGTATAGAGTGTAAAAAACTAAAAATTAGGGTTTAAAATTATAATATAGAGATTCATAAATAGAAAGTAATAGAGAATAGGGGGAGACGTATGAAAAAGAGAAATGATGATTTTAATGAAAGAAGAGTTCATCTAGCAAATTTAAGTGATGAAGAATTAAAGAATAGATTTTGGAGCTTAGCAAGTGAAATAGTTGAACCGATGATAGAACTAGGAAGAAAAAATACCACACCATCAATAGAAAGATCAGTACTACTAAGAATGGGATTTTCTTCTTTAGAAGCTAAAGAAATAGTAAATGGTGTACTTGAAAATGGACTTATAGGAAAAGGTGCGGGGCATGTTGTTTATAAATTTTCCAAAGAAAAAAATATAAGTGTTCGCGAAGCTGGTCTTATGCTTATAGAAAATAAGTATTGGGATGAAGCAGTTAGTTTATTTGCGAAGGAGGGAGCACAATGTTAAAAGAAAATAAAAAATTAGATATAGAATATATATTAAAAGATCTAGAAAATTATAGACCAAAAAGAAGAGGCTGGACATGGAGAGAAAATGAAAAAGATTTAGAAATGGGACCTTTTAAATATAAGGATTGTTCAGCACCTTTAAAAGAAAGTGTAGCACTTCCTTCAGCTAAATACTTTAATAATATAGACCCTCAACCTAATGCAGTTATAACAACAGAAATAGCATCAGGAAGATTTGAAGATGATATAAGAAGAATGAGAATGGCAGCACATCATGGAGCAGACCATTTAATGGTTATAAGAACGGCTGGTCAATCTCACTTTGATGGATTAATAGAAGGAACACCACAGGGAATAGGAGGAGTTCCTATAACAAGAAAGCAAGTTAGAGCACAAAGAAAAGCTCTTGATTTTATAGAAGAAGAAGTTGGAAGACCAATAAACTATCATTCTTATGTAAGTGGAGTTGCAGGACCTGAGGTTGCTGTAATGTTTGCAGAAGAAGGAATAAACGGAGCTCATCAAGACCCACAATACAACGTATTATATAGAAATATAAATATGATAAGATCATTTGTTGATGCTTGTGAAGCAAAAAATATAATGGCTTTTGCTAATATGGCTCAAATAGATGGAGCACACAATGCAAATGCAACAGCTAGAGAAGCTTGGAAGGTTATGCCTGAACTTATGGTTCAACATGCACTAAACTCAGTATTCTCAGAAAAAGTAGGAATTAATAAAGACAATATATGCCTATCAACAGTACCACCAACAGCACCTCCAGCACCATGTTTAACACTAGACCTACCTTATGCAGTAGCTTTAAGAGAGTTATTTAGTGACTATAAAATGAGAGCACAAATGAATACTAAATATATGGATTCATCAACTAGAGAAGCAACAGTAACTCATGTACTTAACTTATTGACTTCAGTTTTAACAAGAGCGGATATACAATCTACTATAACTCCAGACGAAGGAAGAAACGTTCCTTGGCATATGTACAACATAGAAGCTTGTGATACTGCAAAACAAGCACTTGTTGGTATGGATGGACTTATGGATATGATAGAACTTAAAAAAACAGGTCCACTTAGAGATAAAGCAAGAGAGTTAAAAGAAAGAGCAGTATTATATATGGAAGAAATATTAGAAGAAGGTGGATATTTCGAAGCTGTTGAAAAAGGATTCTTTGTTGATTCTGGTAACTACCCAGAAAGAAATGGAGACGGAATAAGTAGAAAGATAAGAGAAGGAGTAGGAGCAGGAAGTGTATATGAAAGAGATGAAGATTATCTAGCTCCAGTTACAGCTCACTTTGGATACAATAATGTAGCTCAATATGATGAAACTTTAGTAGATAATCCTTCTAAGTTGATAGATGGATGTACTTTTGAAGAACCTGATAAAATAATATATATAGATGAACTAGATGATATGGATAATGTAAACGTAAGACTTAAAGAGGTAGAAGAATTTAGAAATTCTACTAAGATAAAGCCAGAAATGGAATGGTGTGCAGATGGTACAGTAATGCTTACTATGATGCTACCAACAGATAAGAGAACTGCTGAATTTGCAGCTATAGAATTTGCTAAGAAAATGAATCTAGAAGAAGTAGAAGTTATCCACAGAGAAGTTATGCATAGTGCAGAAGGAACTAGAATAGAGTTAAAAGGTAAAGTTCCATTTAGCATAGATATAGCTAAACTTGATATACCAGAAGAGCAAAAGGTAATGACAGATGATGAAATAAGAGAAGATATAGAAAAAATGCCTATGAAGATAGTTTGTGCAACAATAGGAGAAGATGAACACTCTGTTGGACTTAGAGAAGTTATAGACATAAAACATGGTGGTATAGAAAAATATGGTATAGAATGCCACTACTTAGGAACATCAGTACCAGTTGAAAAATTAGTAAATGCAGCAATAGAGTTAAATGCAGATGCTATACTTGCATCAACTATAATAAGTCATGATGATATACACTACAAAAATATGAAAAAATTACATGAATATTGTGTAGAAAAGGGAATAAGAGATAAGGTAATGGTAGCAGCAGGAGGAACTCAAGTAACGCCTGATATAGCAGTTGAAAATGGAATGGATGCTGGATTTGGAAGAAGTGATAGAGGGGTTAACGTAGCTACGTTCTTAGTTGAAAAAAGAAGAGAAAAATTAGCACTAGAAGGAAATAATTAAACATGAAAGTAGATGTATTAGTTGCTGAAATAGGCTCTACAACAACTGTTGTAAATGCCTTTTTCGGCATACATACAGACAGTCCAAAATTTATTGGTCAAGGTCAAGCACCAACAACTGTATTTGAAGGTGGAGATGTAAGAAATGGACTAAATGGAGCAATAGATGATTTAGCTAAGAAGTTAGGAGTAGACAGTATAGAATATAATGACTTTTTTGCTACATCTAGTGCAGCAGGTGGTCTTAAAATGACTGTTCATGGACTTGTATATGATATGACGGCTAAAGCTGCCAAAGAAGCAGCACTTGGAGCGGGAGCTGTTATACATAAGGTAACAGCGGGAAAACTAAGAAGAACGGATTTAAAAGAAATAAAAGAGATAAGCCCTAATATAATACTTATAGCTGGTGGGGTAGACTATGGAGAGCGAGATACTGCAATTTATAATGCAGAATTAATAGCAGGACTTAATCTAGGAATACCTGTTATATATGCTGGAAATATTGAAAATATAGAAGAAATAAAATTAATATTTGAAGATACAAACTATAAGCTATATATAGTTGACAACGTATATCCTAAAATTGATTATCTAAATATAGAACCAACTAGATGCGTTATACAAAATGTATTTGAAGAACATATAACTAATGCGCCGGGTATGGAACATATAAAAGAATTAGTCAATTCTCATATAACGCCAACACCAGGGGCTGTTATGGAGGCATCAAAGCTACTTAGAAAAAATATAGGAGATTTGATGGTTATAGATGTAGGAGGTGCAACTACTGATATACATTCTGTAACAGAAGGAAATGATGGAATAAGTAGAATACTTGTAAATCCAGAACCAATAGCTAAAAGAAGTGTTGAAGGTGACTTAGGAGTTTACGTTAATATGAGAAATATAGTAAATACCATAGGAAAAGAAAATCTACAGGAAGAATTAAGTGATATAAACTTAGATGAAGTTATAGAAAATTATTTACCAATACCGAAAACTAAAGAACAAATAATTTTAGTAGAAAGACTTACTAAAGAAGCAGCTCTTCGTGCCACTAAAAGACATTCAGGAATTATAAGGAGTATATATTCTACTAGTGGTAAAAGTAGGATAGCTGAAGGTAAGGACTTAACAGAAGTTAGATATATTGTAGGAACTGGTGGTGCTTTAACTAGGCTTCCTAACAGAGTTAAAATAATGAAAGAAATACCTAAAAACAACAAAAATAAGGACTTATTGTTTCCAAAAGAAACTGTAAAGGTATTAGTAGATAATGACTATATAATGGCATCTCTTGGAGTATTATCTAAAAAATACGAAGATGCAGCTCTTAAGCTTATGTTAAAGAGTTTAAATTTTAAGGAGGAAACTTTGTGTATCCAAGATTAGAAATAAATATAACTAAACTTAAACACAATGTATGTAGGCTTAAAAGTATATTAAATGAAGAGAACTTAAAAATGGCTATAGTAACAAAAGCATATTGTGCAATTCCTGAAGTCGTAGAAGAAATAAGTAACGAATATGTAGATTATATAGCTGACTCAAGAATTAAAAATTTAAAGAAACTTCAAAGTCTAAAACTTCCTAAAATATTACTTAGAATACCAATGATAAGTGAATCAAAAGAAGTTGTTAAATACTCAGATATAAGTTTTAATTCTGAAATAGAAACTATATATAGATTAAATGAAGAAGCTAAAAACATTAATAAAGTTCATAATATAGTTTTAATGGTCGATTTAGGGGATTTAAGAGAAGGATATTTTAATGAAGAAGAGCTATGTAATGTAGTAGATAACGTATTAAACCTAAAAAATATAAAACTTATAGGGATAGGCACTAATTTAACTTGCTATGGAGCTATACTTCCATCACAGGAAAATTTAGGAGGGTTAGTAAAAATAGCTAAAAATATAGAAGATAAACATAATATAAAATTAGAATTTATATCTGGTGGAAATTCAAGTTCTATATATTTACTTCAAGAAGGAAAACTGCCAAAAGGTATAACAAATCTAAGACTAGGAGAAGCCATACTTCTTGGAAAAGAAACTGCATATGGAAACTTCATAGAAGAAACATATCATGATAGTTTTAAATTATATTGTGAAATTATAGAAATAAAAGATAAACCGTCAATGCCAATAGGAGAAATAGGTAAAGATGCCTTTGGAAAAGTGCCTCATTATGAGGATAAGGGTATAATGAAAAGAGCAATAGTTGGCATAGGAAAGCAAGATATAGATATTGAATCAATATTTCCAACTGATGAAAATATACAGATAATAGGTGCAAGTTCTGACCATATGATACTAGATATAACAAATAGTGAAAGTATATATAATATAGGAGATATACTAGGGTTTGTAGTTACTAGCTATGGTGGAATATTAACAGCTTGCACAAGTAATTATGTAGAAAAAAAAGTAGTATATAACTTAAGTACTCAAATACAACTTGTATAGGTAAAAAGCTATCTTTAAAGATAGCTTTTTTTATAATATTTTATATAAAAATGGCTTTTAAGTTTATAGAATAAGTATATTTATGATTTTAAAAAAATTTAATTATAACGTGAAAAGTGATATAATACTACATGAAGTATGTTTAGGAATCAAACTAAAATGGAGGTAAATATGAAAAATTCCATTAAAATTTTTAAAACAGATATGAAGAATCTAATTAAAAATCCTATAGCTCTAATAATAGTGATAGGATTATGCTTCATACCATCGTTATATGCATGGGTAAATATAAAAGCTTGTTGGAACCCTTATGAAAATACTAGTACAGTTCCAATTGCTATAGTAAATAATGATAAGGGAACGACTCTAGATGGCAAAAAATTAAATGTTGGAGACGATGTCATAAGTGAACTTAAGAAAAATAAGGACATTGGATGGAAATTCGTTGACTCTAAAAAGGGTAATATGGGTGTATTAGATGGAAGCTATTATGCAATGATAGAAATACCTAGCGATTTTTCAAAGGACTTAACTAGTGTTACAAGTGGAAAACCTATAAAGCCAACCATTATTTATAAAGTAAACACTAAATCAAATCCAGTAGCAGGTAAAATAACAGAGGTTGCTGAGGAAACACTTGTAAATGAGATTAATTCAAATTTTATAGCCACTGTAAATAAAACTTTATTCTCTTCATTAAATACATATGGAAAAGATATTGAAGATAGTAAAGATAAAATATTAGAATTAAAAAAAGCTGTGATAGGTTTAGATGAACACATGGATATTATTAATTTTATACTTGATAGTGTCAATAATAATTCTGAGAACTTAGCTACATATTTAAAAAGTATACAAAGTACACTACCACAAGTTACAGGTGGGCTAGATGCAGTATCTAATAATAATATGAATACAAGTAAAAATATAGAAAACATAAAAGATAATTTAAATAGCTCATTTAATGGTATTAAATCAACTTTAAACCAGATTAATAATGAAAATAATCAGACAAAGGATATAGTAAATAGTATTAGTCATAATTCTGGTAATATTTCAAAAGCAGATGTTGCATCAGCGATATCGCAGATAAATAATCAAATTAATAGTACTAAAAACCAAATAGATTCAATTATTAAATATTTAGAAGAATTTAATGAAGTTAAATCTAATAAAAATATAAATAAATTAATTAATGAATTAAATATAATAAAAGATGAATTAAGTAAACAGCAAGAAAACATAGGGAATCTTAAAAATCAACTAAATGGATCAATAGAATCTATGAAAGATACATTAAACTCTATAAATTCAACTGCAAGTAATTTATCAAGTAATGTAAATAATGCAATAAATTCCTATGATTCTAAGGTTAGACCAGCACTAAACAATACTGCGGATAGTTTAGTAAATGCAGCTAAAAATGCAGCTACATTAGTAGATAGCTCAAAGGGATTAGTTCAAGCTTTAAATGATATGCTAGGGTATGTATCTAAAGGGAGTAGTTTAACTGCAGAAATGTCTAAGGATTTAGACTCTAAATTAAATCAATTTAAAGATACTATACATATATTAAGTACAGAATTAAAAAAAGTTAGTGATAATGATTTAAATTCTATAATATCAATACTTCAAAGTAAGCCACAACTTATGGGAAATTATATATCTAATCCATTTAATTTAAAATCAGAACCAATATATCCTATTGAAAATTATGGATCTGGTATGGCACCTATATATACAACACTTTCACTATGGGTTGGAGGATTAGTACTTACATCACTTCTTACAACTGAAGTGGATAAATTTAAAGAATTAAGTATAAAAGAAAAATACATTGGAAAAATGATTACATTTGTATTTTTAGCAATGATACAAGGTTTTATAGTAGGTCTTGGAGATAAATTTGTACTTGGCGTTCAAACTGAAAATCTAGGACTATTTATATTTACTACAGTACTTTCATCAGCAGCATTTGCAATTATTTTATATACATTGGTTTCTCTATTTGGGAATATAGGAAAAGCAATAGGTATAGTGCTTATGGTTATACAAATTGCTGGATCTGGAGGAACTTATCCTATACAAGTAGACCCTTTAATATTTAGAATAATGCAACCATTTTTCCCATTTACATATACACTAAGCAACTTAAGAGAAGCTATAGCAGGTCCACTTTTAAGTACAGTTATGTTTAATGTGTCTATACTTATAGTGTTTGGAGTAGTAACTATACTTATAGGATATTTACTTAAAGAAAAGCTTAATAAATCAGTTAGAAAATTTGAAAAAGAATTTAAAGAATCTGGTTTATCAGAATAATTATAGAGGTGAACATATGAAAAAGATTTTTGAAATTTATTTAAGAGATTTAAAAAATATATTAACTATTAAGTCAGCCTTTATAATAATCGGAGGGCTTTGTTTGATACCATCGTTATATGCGTGGGTTAATATAGAGGCTTGCTGGAATCCTTATTCAAACACGGGAAATATTCCAGTAGCTATAGTAAATCAAGATGAGGGAACTTCCGTTGATGGAAAGTTTATAAATGTAGGTGATGAAATAGTTAAAGAGCTTAAAAAGAATAAAGACATAGGGTGGCAGTTTGTAGATGAGTGGCAAGGAAATTATCAGTTAAATGAAGGAAAATTTTATGCATTAATTGAAATACCACCTGATTTTTCTAAAGATTTGTCAACACTTACAACGAAAGACCCTCAAAAGCCAAATATTATATATAAGGCTAATGAAAAAGTTAATGCAATAGCTACTAAAATAACAGATGTTGCTAAAAATAAGTTAGTAGAAGAAATAAAAGCTAATTTTGTTGATACTTTAAATAAAGAAGCTTTTTCATTTTTATCAACATTAGGAGTTAAGTTAGAAGACAATAAACCGCAGATAATAGAATTAAAAAATGCTTTAGATAGTACATATAATAATTTAGAGAAAATAAATAATTATGTAAAAGAAGCAAATTCTCATGCAAATACACTTAAAAAGTATTTAAATAATACAAAGGGAAATCTTCCTCAGATAAAAAAAGAAATAAATAGTCTTCAAGATGTAGTAAAAAATAGCAAAAATTTAGTATTAGCTACAAAGGATAGTGTGAATAATGCATCAGAAAATATGAATAATAATATGAATACTATAAATAATATAAATACTAAATTACAAAATGAAATTGATAATTTAAAAAATATAAATGATGGTTCTTCAATTGAAAATGTAGAAAATACGATAGAGTCGGTATTAAAATTGATATCAACTATGGAAAATACGATAGATAAAGTTATAAGTGATCTTGAAAATATAAATAGCAAACATGAAAGTTCTAAGACACAAAATATAATAGATTCACTTAATACTTTAAAAACTATACTTTCTTCAGAAAAAGATAAATTAAGTGAGTTAAAATCAGTAATTGAAAGTGGTGGAACTAAAGAACAAATAGATGAACAACTTAATTCTTTATCAGGATTAGAAAATTCATTTAACAATAAGTTAAATTTAACAAATACTATATTTACTTCTGATGTATCTAATGTTTTAGATAGTGTAGGAGATGCTATGATTTCTAGCTCTTCTGATATAAACAACATATTAGAAAGTATAAATGTTATAATACCTCAAATAGATGCACTTTCTACTTATGGAATATCAAGTAGTGATGTTTTTGTAAAACAAGCAGGTAATATATCAAAAGAACTTAATAAGTTTGAAGATGATTTAGATAAGTTAGTAGAAAAAACTAAGATATTAACAGATAAAAATTTAGACAAGTTAATTTCAATATTAGATAAAAATTCAAAAGAGATAGCATCTTTTATATCATCACCTGTTAATGTTAAGACAGAAGAGTTATATAAGGCAGGTATATTTGGAGTCGCTTTAATGCCATTTTACTCAGTACTTGCAATATGGGTAGGAGCACTTTTATCTACATCACTACTTACAACAGAGTGTGAAGAATTAGCGGGAGAAAAAACTAATTTAGTTCAAAAACATTTTGGTAAAATGCTTACATTTATGACAGTATCATTAATACAGTCTTTAATAATTGCAACAGGTAATATATTTATATTTGATAAGCCTGTTAGTATACCTTTAATGTATTTATTTACTATAGTATCTTCTATACTATTTACTACAATTATATTTACATTAGTTTCTTTATTTGGGAACTTAGGTAAAGCTATAGCTATAGTTATTATGGTCTTCCAAATAGCAGGTTCTGGAGGGATATATCCTATACAAACTAACCCTAAGATATTTGAAATATTACAACCATATTGGCCATTTACTTATGCTATAGATGGATTTAGAGAAGCTATAGCAGGACCTAGCATGAGTGCTGTATATTATGATTTATCTATGTTAGCAATATTCTTTGTAATATTTATATCATTAGTCATATTTAAGAAAACTTTCCATAATATAACTGAATTTATGAATGATAAGTTTAAGGAGTCTGGTTTATAGTTATAAATAATGGTAATTATTTAACAAATAAATATTGAATAGCATTTCCATGACTAGTAAAATAATAATCATAATAAACATTAAGGAAGTGACAATATGAACAAGGATTATTATTGCCCATACTGTAAATCTAAATTAGATGTACTAGATGGATGAGGTACTATTAATTATTATTGCATGGAGTGCAATATGCTTATATCTAGAAAGAAGATATTGACTAAAGAAGAATTAGAGAATATTGATATAGAAAATAAAAATACCTAAAGGAATAATTCCTTTAGGTATTTTTATTAACATTACTATTAGTTATTATCTATTTCTCTTCTTGGGATAGTATATTGAATAGCATTTTCAATTTGCTCTAAATATCTTTCATCTTTTGGGGCAACAAATAGACAAGTATAACCTTTTTCACCAGCTCTACCAGTTCTACCAATACGATGTATGTAGTCTTCTGAAGTTTCTGGTATATCATAGTTATATACATGAGTAACACCAGTAACATCAATACCTCTAGATGCAACATCAGTAGCTATAAGATATTGTATATCTGCATTTCTAAAAGATTTCATAATTCTTTCACGTTTTGATTGAGGGATGTCGCTGTGAAGTTTAGCACAATTATACCCTCTTTGACAAAGTGCTTCATCTAAAGCATCTGCTCTTCTTTTGGTTCTACAGAAGATTATAGCTAAAAAAGGATTATCTTTATCAAGTACAGAACATAGTGCATCTTGTTTTCTTCTATCTGTAGTTTCTACAACTTCTTGATTTATATTTTCAAGTGTTATTTCTTCTTTTTCTATAGATACAACAACAGGATCAGTCATATATCTATAAGCTAATTTTTTAACTTGTGAGTTCATAGTAGCGGAGAAACACAATGTTTGACGCTTTTTAGGAACTTCCTTTAATATAGCTTCAACTTCATTTTTAAATCCCATAAATAACATTTGGTCAGCTTCATCTAGTACAAAAGTTTTTAACTTACTAAGATTTACAGTTTTTCTATCTAAGTGATCTAAAAGTCTTCCTGGTGTAGCTACTATAAGGTGTATATTTCCCTTTAACTTTTTTAATTGACCTGCTATATCTTTTCCACCATAAGCTGATAATACATTTATATTCTTACCTTTTGAAAGTTCAATGGCTTGTTCAGTTATTTGAATAGCTAGCTCTCTTGTTGGTGACAATATAAGTGCTTGAACATAATTAGCGTTTGGATTAATATTTTCAAATATAGGAAGTAAAAATGCTAGAGTTTTTCCCGTACCAGTTTGAGCTTCTGCTATAACATCTTTTCCAGACTTTATAAATCCAATACTTTCTTTTTGTATAGGTGTAGGAGAGTTAATTCCCCTATTTTTTAGTACATTTACTAAATCTTTACTAATTCCAAGTTCTTCAAAATTCATTATATATTACCTCTTAATATCTTTATAATTTGAGCAACGGATTTGACCGAAATAGTTTGCCAACACGTTGCTTAAAGCATTAGTGAACGTTATATCGTTGCGACATAGAAATAGTTATCCTGAATATCGCTTAAACGAAGTAAACTTTTTATTTATATTTTCCGTATTAATAAATAATATCATATAGTTATAATTAATACTAATAATATTATTTATTAATATAAAATATTAATGTTAGTTTTATATATTAATGGGTATTAAATAAATGTTAGTATTTATAAATATACAGAAGATTTTATAAATTATAATTAAAGTTGATTTATTTAGATTATAGAAATATACTATAAGTATAAAATAAAATATTTGCTAGGGGTGCCGAAAGGCTGAGAGACGAAACGTTAACCCTTGTACCTGATCTGGATAATACCAGCGTAGGAAAGCTTGATAATATATTATTATATTATATATTAAATTAGAAATTAAGGCTATATTCCAATGTTGGGGTATAGCTTTTTAATTGCAAAAATATATGATATTGAAGTTAATTGAGGAGATAACAAGCTTTAGCAAATTAAATATTTAATAAATAAAAGGGAGAAGATCATATGAAAAACTACAAAATACCTACACTGACAATAGCAGGTTCAGACTCGTCTGGTGGAGCAGGTGTACAAGCTGATTTAAAAACATTTAGTGCAATAGGAACTTATGGGATGAGTGTTATAACAGCTATAACAGCCCAAAATACTAAAGGTGTATTCATGGTAGAAGATTTAAGCAAAGAGATAATTAAAAAACAAATAGAAGTTGTATTTGATGATATACGTCCAAAATCTTTAAAAATAGGTATGGTATCTAGTGAAGAAATAATAAAAGAAATAGCAAAAACTCTAGATAAATACAAACCAGAAAATCTAGTTATTGATCCGGTAATGATATCAAAGAGTGGATATTCACTACTTAAGCCAGAAGCTAAGCAAAGTATGATAGAGTATCTTATACCAATGGCCTACATAATAACACCAAATACACCAGAAGCAGAAGAAATAACAGGTATTAAAATAGACAATGTTGAGGATATGAAATTAGCAGGTCAAAAAATATTAGAATTAGGTCCGAAGTTTGTACTTATGAAGGGGGGACACTTAGACGGTGATGCTGTAGATATACTTATAGGCAAAGATATATTTAAAGTATATAAGAGTGAAAGGCTATATAGAAAAAATACGCATGGAACAGGATGTACACTATCTTCAGCAATAGCTGCACACTTAGCATTAGGATATGATATATGTGAAAGCGTAAAAAGAAGTAAGGAGTATATAACAAACGCAATAAGATATAGTTTTGATATAGGAAGTGGAGTAGGACCTGTTCATCATTTCTATGAAATAGAAAATAAGAAAATATAGTATTGGGGTAGAGAATATGTATAGTTTAATAAATAAAGTTAAAGAAATTAATCCATTAGTACTTCATTATACTAATGAAGTAACTATAAATGATTGTGCTAATATAACATTGGCACTAGGAGCGAGTCCTTTAATGAGTTTTTCATATGAAGAAGTAGAAGAGATTGTTCAGGTAGCAAGTGCAGTGGTTATAAATATAGGTACTATGAAATCTTCTAACTTAGAATTATTTTTACAAGCAGGTAAAATGGCCAATAAGTACAATAAACCTGTTGTACTTGACCCAGTAGGGGTATTTGCTACAAAAACTAGGGCAAATTTTGTAAAAAGATTATTAAATGAAGTAAGATTTACTGCAATAAAAGGAAATGTAGCTGAGATTAAATATATAGGTGGATTTGATGTTAAAGGCAAGGGTGTTGACTCTTTTGATGATGACAAAAATATTGATGAGGCTATAAAAAAGATTGCTAACAAATTAGAATGTGTAGTTTGTGCAACTGGAAAAGTAGATAGTGTAACTGATGGAAATAGAATAATTAAAATATATAATGGAACACCTAAGTTAAAGTATATAACTGGTACAGGGTGTATGTGTGCTAGCTTAATGGGATCATATCTTGGGAGTAGTGATAAAACTTTAGAGGCTATCTCTATGGGGATAATGACGATGAGTTTATGCGGACAGCTAGCTGATAAAGAAAATATATCTATAGGAGACTTCAAAGTTGAGCTTATGAATAATATATATGACCTAGATGAAGAAAAGCTAAATAAATTTGGAAAGGTTGAGGTTATATAATGAAATTTACAGATTATTTATTTGAAGAAGTTAAAAATATATGGCAAGAATACTTAGAACATCCATTTATAAAAGAACTAGGAGAAGGTACTTTACCTAAAGAGAAATTTAAAAATTATTTAGTACAAGATTATTTATACCTTAAAGAATTTGGTAAAGTATTTGCAATGTGCTTAATAAAGTCAAAGACTATAGAGGAAATGAACTTTTTCAGTAGAGCCATAAGTGCATCGATAGAATATGAAACAGCAGTACATGTTAGTTATATGAACAAATTAGGAGTACCACCAAAAATAGCAGAAACATGTAAATATGAAATAACAACAGATAATTATACTAGTTATATGCAAGCTATAGCCTTAAAAGGAAATTTAAGAGAAATTGTAATCTCTACAATGCCTTGTAACTGGAGCTATAATTATATAGGACACTATCTACTAGATAATTACAAAGAGACATTAGAAGGAAATTACTACAAAGAATGGATAGATATGTACTCTGAAGGAAAATTTGACGAGAATCTAAGGGAGTGGTTAGATTATGTTAACTATTTATGTAGAGATATAAGTAATGAAGAAAGAGAAAACTTAAAAGAAATATTTATAAAATCAAGTTTACATGAATTAGAATTTTGGAATATGGCCTATAAAGAAACTAAGGAGGGAGACTTATGTCTAGTTTAAATAATATATTAGGAATAGTTATATTAATCGTTAGTATAGGATGGTTTTGCTTGTATCTAAAAGATATGAAAAATAGAAAATTAAGCACAAAAGAAATAGTACTAATCGGTATGTTTTCAGCAATGTCTTATATACTTTCTATGATTCAATTTATAAAATATCCTCAAGGCGGGGGAATAACTTTATTTTCAATGTTACCTACAATGCTACTTGCTATACTTTACGGTAAAGAAGTTGGGATAACTGCAGGTTTAGTTTTTGCTTTAATAAAGTTAATAAGTGGACCAACAATAATACATCCAGCTCAGTTTTTATTAGATTATATACTTCCAATGATGGTACTAGGGTTAGCAGGAATATTTGGAAGAGATAAAAAACTTAATATATTTGCAGGATGCATATTAGCAACTAGCCTTAGTGTTTTAATGTATATAATATCAGGAGTATTATATTTTGCACAATATGCACCTAAAGGAATGAATCCTATAGTATATTCATGTGTATATAATATATCAAGTGCAGGTGTAGAAGGATTATTAACTAGCATATTAATATTATTTATACCTATAAAGAGGTTTAGTAAGGTTTTAAATATATCAATTAGCCAATAAATACTAAAAAATTAATATAGGAGATAAAGATGAGAGAAAAATTAAAATTATATTTAGTTACAGACTCAGATATTTTAAAAGGTAGAGATTTTTATGAGTCTATAGAAGAAGCATTAAAAGCAGGCGTAAAAACAGTTCAATTAAGAGAGAAAAAAGCATCAGGAAAAGAATTTTTAGAAAAAGCTTATAAATTAAGAGAACTTACAAAAAAATATAATGCAATTTTTATAATAAATGATAGAGTAGATATAGCAATGTTAGTAGGTGCAGACGGTGTTCATATAGGACAAAGTGATATACCATGTAGTGAAGTTAGACATTTAATAGGGAATGATAAGATAATTGGGGTATCTACTCAAAATCTAGAATTATCACTTAAGGCAAAAAATGATGGTGCAGATTATATAGGTGTAGGATCAATGTTTACTACAACTACTAAATTGGATGCAAAACATGTGAGTATAGAAGAATTAAGAAGTATAAAAGAAAATATAGATATACCAATAGTATGTATTGGTGGTATAAATCTATCTAATATATCTGCTTTAAAAAATGAAAATATAGATGGATATGCAATAGTATCAGAGATATTAAAATATGATGATATATATGGTCAAACTAAAAAATTTATGGATGTTATATAATATAAAAAAAGAAGATGCTTTTAAAAGTATCTTCTTTTTTATTATAAATTAAACTCTAAAAAGGTAATACAATTCAAGGAAATTGCCTAAAAGTGTAGAATACTTATTAAGGGTTATATTTGGGGGAGATAAGAATGAAAGAGTTTTTTAATAATTTGAGTGATAGTATATTTATATTAGATAAAGATTTTAATATAATATTTTGTAACAATAAGTTATTAGAGTATATAAATGAAAAAGACATTAATTCCTTAAACATAGATATAAGTAGTAAAGTAAAAATAGAAAAATTAGAGTTTAAAAACTACTTCGATATAGGTATAAAACTAAATACATCAAATGGAGAATTTGAATTAAGCACTAATATAACTAAAACGAAAGATAATGGTACATATATATTAGTAAGAGATATAACTGACAATAATATAGATAATATGGTAATTAATATAGATAACAATAGAAAAAGGGAGTTTAAAAATTCAGAGAAATTAATATATGATATGAGTGCTATTTTAGATGAAATAAAAAAAGACAGCGATATATATAAAATCTTAGAAAATATAGATTTAGAAGGTACTATAATTAACTTTATAGATGAAATAAAAAAAGTAGAATTTATAAAAAAGGATTTGGAGGTATTCTTAAGTATATCTGCAGATGTAATAGGAGCTATAGATAGAAATGCTTACATTAAACTTTTTACAAAAGAATGTAATAAAATAACAGGATTTAATGAAGAAGAATTAACATCAACTAGTATAATAGATAAAATATATGATGATCATAAAGAAGAATTTTTAAATATCTTAAGTTTAAAGGATGGAAATGTAAAGGTAATAGAAAATAAAATGATATGTAAAGATAATAGCTATAAATGGCTGAGATGGCACTTAAAATATATAAAAGAAAGAGATATCATAGCATTTTCTGTAAGAGATATAGATAAAGAAAAAGAAGATGTAGAAGCTAGGCAAAAATTAGAGCAAAATATATATTTAGAGTCAATGAAAAATGAATTTTTCGCAAATATATCCCATGAATTTAAGACACCGCTTAATATTATGCTTGGAATAATACAGTTAATAGATATTAATATAGTAAAAGAAAATATAAAATTTAATGATAAGATAGATTTAGAAAATTATATTAAATTATTTAAGCAAAACCTATATAGGATACTAAGATTGGTAAATAATATCATAGATATAACAAAAATAGATGCAGGATATTATGAATTAGAGCTTGGAAACTATAATATAGTAAATGTAGTAGAAGAGATAAGTTTATCTGTAACTCCTTATGCTAAAAATAAACAAATTGATTTGGTATTTGATACAAACTGTGAGGAAATGATACTTGCATTTGATCCAGAAAAAATAGAAAGAATACTTTTAAATTTATTATCTAATTCTATTAAACATACAAGTATTAATGGATGTATTTATGTGAATGTAGAAAGCAAAGGAGATAGAGTGTATATATCTGTTTGTGATAATGGAGAAGGTATAGATAGTAATAAATTACAAAGTATATTTGAAAGATTTACACAGGTAAAGAGTAATATAGCAAGTAGTTATGAAGGTAGTGGAATAGGTTTATCACTAGTTAAATCTTTAGTAAATCTTCATGGCGGAGATATAAGTGTAAAAAGTGAGGTAGGAAAAGGTAGTAAGTTTGAATTTTATTTACCAAGCAAGTTAGTAAAAAGCAAAACAAATATAAAGAAATTTATATCAGAAAATAGTAAGATTGAAATGTGTAATATAGAATTTTCTGATATATATAGATAAAAGCATCCATATGGATGCTTTTATTTTTTAGTATTTTATTTATTTACTTCTTTTTTAGGGATTGTAGCTATTTTAAATTTAATTGCTATCAAAAATAGTGAAACAATAGGATTTATTAAGTTTAAGAATGCATATGGAAGATAGGCAAAAGTACTAACTCCTAATGTACCATAGATGTAAGCTCCACATGTATTCCAAGGAACTAAGGCAGAACTCATAGTCCCACTATCTTCAAGCGCTCTTGATAGCATTTTAGGATGAAGACCTCTTTTTGCGTATTCATCTTTAAACATTCTTCCAGGTATAACTATAGATAAATACTGTTCACCAGCTACTGTATTAGTCATTACACATGTAACCATAGTTGAAAAAACAACTCCAAATGTACCTTTTGCAAATTTAAGTAAAGCTGAAGCTAAAGCCTCTAACATACCAGTTTTTTCAAGTATTCCACCTAAAGCTAGAGCAGATATTGTTAAAGAAACAGTACTCATCATATTCATTAATCCGCCTTTAGATAATAATTCATCAACTTCTGCAACACCAGTATTAGAAACAAAACCAGTATGAGCTGCACTTATTATATCTCCAACTGATGCACCTTGAAATACTATAGCAAATACAAATCCTAAAATAGCACCAAATATAAGCCCAGGTATAGCAGGAACTTTAAATATTACCAGACCAATAACCACTATTGGAGGTATAAATAATATAGGTGATAGAGTATTAAATGAACTAGCCAAAGTATCTCTTATTAAATTAATATTAGACATGTCTAATTCTTGTCCTCCATATCTCATACCTATTATACTGTAAAGTACAAGGCATATTAAAAGAGAAGGTATAGTTGAATAAAGCATATAATTTATATGTTCAAATAAAGTAGCACCAGCCATAGCAGGAGCTAAGTTTGTTGTATCTGATAGAGGAGAAAGTTTATCTCCAAAATAAGCACCTGATATTATTGCTCCTGCAACTATAGGTGCTGGAATTTGAAGACCTTGCCCAATACCTAAAAGAGCAACTCCAACAGTTCCCATAGTACTCCATGATGAACCAGTAGCTAAAGAAACTATACCACAGATAATAGTAGTAGCTGCTAAGAATATTCCTGGAGATAAGATTTTTAATCCCCAATAAATCATAGATGGAACAACACCACTAATTATCCAAGTTCCAATAAGCACACCTATTATCATTATGATAAGAATAGCCTGCATGGCCATTTTTATAGAAGAAAACATGCTTTCCTCTAATTCGCTCCACTCAAATCCAAGTCTGTAAACAGCTACTAAGCCAGCGACTATAGCTCCACCGATTAAAGGAACATGAGGAGAAGCTCCGTATTTAAATATAGATATACCTAGAAATAAAGCTAAACATACAATTGGTATTAATGCATCAACTAAGGTAGCTTGCTTTTTTTCTCTTTTACTCATAAAATAAAAGTCCCCCTTAGAAATTTATAATTTTCACTAGAAGTAAATAAAAATATGATTACAATTAAATAAAGCAAATAATATGCCAGATGTATATGATAATAAATAAAAAAGTATTATATATGTAATTAATTAGAAAATTATCTAAAAATTAAAAAAATTATAAAAATATAAAACGCGTTATTGCAAAAAAATAAGCAACTATGCAAAAAAATTTGCTGAAAAGCAAAAATTACTATTTAGATTGGTTAAACTAATTAAAACGATAAATCAGGAGAAAGATATGAATGATTTAATTCTTACGCTGCTTAATTTAAAATACATAGGAAATAAAACAATAGAATACATACTACATATTAGCAAAAGTACAAAACATAATGAAAAAGAGATTTTACATTTACTGGAAGAGGCAAATTTGAAAGGTAAAACAAAACGAATATATACGTTAGATGATATAAAAATAGCTATTAATAAAACATATAAAATTAAAGAATCTTGTATAAAACAAAATATAAAAATTGTAAGCATACTAGAAAGTAGCTATCCTGAAAAGTTAAGACATATAAATGATAGACCATTATTACTTTTTTATAAAGGAAATTATAGTGCTATGACAAATAATAAATCAATAGCTATAATAGGAAGTAGAAAAGCTAGTGTAAAAGGGCTAAAGTCATCTTACAATATGGCCTATTTACTAGGGAAAGATGGATATAGTATTATAAGTGGACTAGCTAAAGGTTGTGATGAACAAGCACATAAAGGTTGCTTAGATGCATTTGGAAGTACAGTAGCGGTTTTACCATGTCCTTTAGATAATATATATCCTAAAAGTAATGTAAAGTTAGCAAATGATATAGTAGATAATAAAGGGTGCTTAGTAAGCGAATATCCATTAGGAAGTAATATACATAAAAGCAATTTTATAAGAAGGAATAGACTTCAAAGTGGATTAAGCAATGCTTTAATAGTATGTGAGACAAATGAAAATTCTGGTACAAATCATACCATTAATTTTTGCATAAATCAAAATAGGATTTTATCTTGTATAAATATTAAGCGAAATGTAGAGATTATAGATAATAAAAATTGTATAGTTATAAATGATGAATGTGATATAAATAAGCTTAAAGAAAAAATAGAAAATGGTAATAAAAATTATATAGATAATGGTAAGCAACTAGTATTTAAATTATAAAAGTTATCTAAATAAAAACTAGAGAGGGCGTTTACCTCTCTAGTTATATTAAAGAAAAATTACTATAGTCTATCAAGACCTTGTTTTAAATCTGCTATTATATCATCACAATCCTCTAATCCAACAGATATTCTAATTAATCCATCTGAAATTCCTGCTGCAGCTCTTTCTTCTGGAGTATATGGAGAATGAGTCATTGAAGCTGGATGTTGAATTAATGTTTCACAGTCCCCTAAACTAACAGCAAGAGTGCATAATTCTAAAGAATTTAATAATTTCTTACCTGCTTCTAATCCACCCTTAACTTCAAAGGCTATCATACCACCAGGCATATCCATTTGTTTTTTAGCTAGTTCATATTGAGGGAAGCTTTTAAGTCCTGGATAATTTACTTTTATAACATTTTCATGAGTTTCTAAAAATTCTGCAACTTTCATAGCATTTTGAGTATGTCTATCCATTCTAATTTGTAAAGTTTTCATACCTCTAAGTATTAAATAAGCATCGAATGGGCTTAAAACAGCACCAGTCATATCTTTAACTCCAAATAATCTTACTTGATTTATAAAGTCTTGTTTACCAACTACAAAACCAGCTATAACATCTCCGTGACCGTTTAAGTATTTAGTAGCTGAATGAACAACTACATCTGCACCTAATTCTAGAGGTCTTTGTATGTATGGAGTACAGAATGTATTATCTACTATGACTATACAATTTTTAACTTCATGTGCAATATTAGATATAGTTTCAATATCCATTATCTTTAAATCTGGATTTGCTGGAGTTTCTAAATAAACAACTCTAGTATTTTCTCTCATAGCAGATTTAACTTCATCTATATTAGATGCATCTACGAAAGTTACATCTACACCATATCTACTTATACCATGATTTAGTAATGCAAATGTACAACCGTATAATGTTTTTGAAGCAACAACATGATCTCCTGCTTTTAAAGCAGTCCAAAGAGCAGAACTTATAGCACCTATTCCAGAAGCTGTTGACATACAAGCTTCTCCATTTTCAAGTAAAGCCATTTTCTCTTCTAATTGAGAATTTGTAGGATTTCCTAATCTAGAATATATGTATCCACCTTCTTCAAGAGCAAATCTTCTACCACCTTGTTCAGCACTATCAAATACAAAAGTTGATGTTTGGAATATTGGTGTAGTTAAAGCACCAGATACTGGATCTTTATGATGTCCTCCGTGAATAGCTTTTGTAGCAAATTTTTTCCCTCTTAAGTTTTCCATAGTAATTCCCTCCTAAATTTGATTAAATAGTAGTGTCTTACAATTTTCTTGAAAACGTTTTGTTAAGTTTTCAACATCAATATAACACTAAAAAAAATTCTTGTAAACAATATGGAATAAAATAGTAAGATTTCTATAATTTAAAATATTTAGATATAATGAAAATTAAAGAAATTAGATACCATTATTTGATAAATTAAAAACCATTAGTATAAAATAGTTGGATACAAAATTGTAAATTTTATCATGTGGTTTTTTACAAATAAGTGCTATATAATTAAATGTAGAACAATTATAGACAATAAAAGACAGAACGGGGGAATTTTTTATGCCGAAAAAGAACAATATAAACTTTGGTTCTAAGAAAAAAGGTCGCGTTGATGTTAAAAAAGTAGCATTAGTTTCAGTAGCATCAATAGTCATAATATTTGGAGGCTATAAGTTAGTCGGAGCGACAGCATCATTTATAGCTGAACAAAAGCAAGAAAAAATTGAAATGCAAAAAAAGGCTGAGGCAGAAAGATTAGCAGCTGAGAAGAAGCGTAAAGAAGAAGAAGAAGCTAAAAAGAGAATGGTCGGAGTTAATCATGAAGGTAAAAAATATACTTATGATGCATTAAAAGTGGCTGACAAATTAAAGAAATACGATTATAGCAACAATGGAGAAAAAGTAGTATTTTTAACTTTTGATGATGGAACATCAACAACAGTTACTCCACAAATATTAAAAATATTAGATGAGTACGGAGTTAAAGCAACATTTTTCTTAACAGGAGAAAATATTGAACGTGGCGGATCAAAAGCTAAAGAACTTATAAAAGAAGAATTTGATAAGGGTCATGCAATAGCTAATCACTCTTATAGCCATGATTATAAAATACTTTATCCTAATAGAGTTTTAAATTTAGATAATTTTAAAGGTGACTTTGCAAAAACTGATAAGATATTAAAGGATACTTTAGGTCCAAACTTCTCAACAAGAGTTATAAGATGTCCAGGTGGACATATGTCATGGAAAGGTATGGAACCATTAGATCAGTATTTAAACGAAAATAAAATGGCATCTATAGACTGGAATGCTTTAAGTGGAGATGCAGAAGGTGGAAGAAAAACTCCAGCTCAATTAGTAGAATATGCTAAAAAGACAGCACAAGGTAAAGAAATGGTAGTTGTATTAATGCATGATACATATGGAAAAGAAGCTACTGCAAAAGCATTACCTCAAATAATAGAATATTTCAAATCAAATGGATATGAATTTAAAACATTATCTTAATTTTATAAAAAGCCTACAGGTATTTATTACCTTGTAGGCTTTTTTATTATGTTAAAATTAGCATCTGAATAATTAAAATTATTGGAACTCCTATTTTAAACTTGTTTTTTTGCGTTTTATGGTGGAATCTATACATTCCAATTAATATACCTAAACTGCCACCTACTAATGATAGCATCATAAGAGTATTTTCGCTTATTCTATATTCATGATTTATGGCCTTTTTCTTATCTATATACATTGAATAAAAAGAAGCTATATTTATAATTAACATATAAAATAAAAATAAATTTTCCATATATAATCCTTTCTTTTTAATTAAAATATTAATAATCGTAAATGAATATAATAACTTATATACTATAAAAATATATTATACATTAGTATAATATTAACATAGAATAAATAAAAAGGAAGTGTAAAACATGACTAAAATAAAAGATGTAACCACATTAGTTAAAACTAAATTTGTAGGGCTTTATGATGTTGAATATGAAAATAAAAATAATGACATAAGACACTGGATGGTAGCATCAAGAAAAGATGAAAATAATCTAAAGGAAATATATATAAACGATAAAGAAGATAAAATAGATGCAGTAGTAATAGCAGCATATCATAAAAGCGAAAAGAAGTTAGTACTTATAAAACAATTTAGAGTACCTATAAATAGTTATATATATGAACTTCCAGCAGGACTTGTGGATAATGAAGAGGGTATAGAAAAAGCGGTAAAAAGAGAATTAAAAGAGGAAACAGGTCTAGAACTTATAAGTATAAATAATATAAATAGTAATGATAAATTATATTTATCTCCAGGAATGACTGATGAATCAGTAGCATTTGTATATTGTTTATGTGATGGCAATTTAAGTAAAGAATTTTTAGAAGAAGATGAAGATATAGAAGCATTTTTAGTATCAAAGGAAGAAGCTAAAGAAATAATAAACGGAAGAGAAAAAATAGATATAAAATCATATCTACTACTTCAAATGTTTATAAACTTAGGTGAAAAACTATTTCATTAATTATATTATATAAATACTAAATATATATATATGATAACCGTATTATTTAATGTACGGTTTTTTATATATAAGTAAGTAGGGAGATTTAGTATGAATGTTAACCAAATAGTTATGATAGAGCTTTTAAATGCTATAAGCAAATCTAATTCAAAAAATAAAGCTTGTACAAACAATAATTCAAATGTATTTGATTTTGTATTACAAAGTACATTTAATAGTATACTTAATGATAGTCCAACATGTAGCTGTAGTTGTAGCTGTAGTAATGAGAATCAAAATAAACTTAATGGTTTAGATACACTTTTAAGTAATGTTAACGTAAGTAAAGTTAATAATAGTAGTAATATAAATAATGCTCAAAAAAGTAATAATAAGATGGATGATGCAATAAAATTGCTAGAAAGCCAAATAGGAAAGCCATATGTATGGGGGGCAACAGGACCAAAATCTTTTGATTGTTCTGGGCTAGTTCAATATGTTTATAAAAATGCACTAGGTAAAGATATACCTCGAGTATCCTATGAACAAAGTAAGTTTGGCAAAGCTATTGACAAAAAGGATTTACAAGTCGGAGATTTAATATTTTTCGATACTATGAATAAAGGCAGAGTTAGTCATGTGGGAATGTATGTAGGAAATGGTGAATTTATACATGCATCTAATCCAAAAGATGGAGTTAAAAAATCTAAACTAACAGGTTATTACGAAAAACACTATAGAGGAGCCAGAAGACCATAGAATTAATTACCTATAAAATAAGTTAATATGTATCATAAGTTTATGATATAGCTTAACTTATTTTATAGGCAGATATTCTTAAGATTAAGTAAGTGATTTTTTTTATAGTATAAATATATATATTTATGGGATTTATATTTATATATTATAAAATAATAGAAATAAATACTAAAATATAAGGAGCAAATTATGATTAATGAAAATATACTATCTACAATAGGAAATACTCCTATGATAAAACTTAACAATATAGGTAATAAAAATATATATGTAAAACTAGAAAAATACAACCCAGGAGGAAGTATAAAAGATAGAGCTGTTTTAAATATGATAAAAGGGCTAGAAGAAAGAAATATATTAAAAAATGGAAGTGTATTGGTAGAAGCTACAAGTGGGAATACAGGTATAGCTCTATCAATGGTAGGAGCTTTAAAAGGATACGAAGTTATAATAGTAATGCCAGACACTATGAGTGAAGAAAGAAGGACACTTATGAAATGTTATGGTGCCAAATTAATATTAACAGATGGCAAGCTAGGTATGGATGGTGCTATAAATAAAGCTAAAGAGTTAATAGAAAATAATGAAAACTATATAAGTTTAAATCAATTTGAAAATGAAGATAATCCATATGCTCATTACAATACAACAGCAGTTGAAATATTAAATGATGTTAAAGATATAGACATTTTTGTTTGTGGTGTAGGGACAGGAGGAACATTGACAGGAATAGGAAGATACCTAAAAGAAAAAAATAAAGACATTAAGGTGGTAGCATTAGAGCCAAAAAGTTCACCTGTAATATCTAAAAATATTAAAGGACCTCATAAAATTCAAGGTATAGGAGCAGGATTTATACCTAAAAATTATGACGATAGTATAGTAGATGAGGTTATTACAGTAAGTGATGAAGAGGCCTATGAAGGAGTAAGATTAATGGCTAAAAAAGAAGGGATATTAGTAGGAATATCATCAGGTGCAAATGTTTATGGTGCACTAGAATTATCAAAGAGATTTCCTAATAAGAAAATAGTTACAGTATCACCAGATGGGTTAGATAAATATATGTCTTTGAATATATTTAATTAAATCATAGAGGGATGATTATATGTTTGAGAAAATTAAAGCAGATATTGAGTATATAATGGAGAATGATCCAGCAGCAAGAAGCAAAACAGAGGTATTTTTACTTTATCCATCTATACATGCAAGGATAGGGCATAGTATTTCTCATTTTTTATATAGACATAAGAGATTTTTTTTAGCAAGGTTAGTATCACAAATCTCAAGATTTTTAACAGGTATAGAAATACATCCTGGGGCTAAATTAGGTGGAGGAATACTTATAGATCATGGTATGGGGGTAGTTATTGGAGAAACTGCTGAGGTTGGAAGTAGAGTAACTATATATCATGGAACAACTTTAGGTGGAACAGGAAAAGAAAAGGGAAAAAGACATCCAACTGTTGGTGATAATGTAATAATTGGGGCAGGAGCCAAAGTTTTAGGTCCTATCAATATAGGATCAAATTCAAAAATAGGATCAAATGCAGTTGTTTTAAAAGATGTACCAAATGGAGCTACAGTTGTTGGAATACCTGGTAAAGTTGTGAAGATAAGATAATCTCAAAAAGTAACATAATATATCTAAAACATGTTATTATATATTATAAAGTTAAAAATTAAGGATGGATGATTTTATGCATTTTACATATATAATAAGATGTAGAGATAATTCTTTATATACAGGATACACAACTGATGTAATAAGACGTATGAAAGAACACGAAAAAGGTATAAATTCTAAATACACAAGATCAAGAGGTTTTTTAAAACTAGAAGTATGTTTTGTAAGTGATACGAAAAGTAAAGCTATGAAATTAGAAAGTTATATAAAAAAACTTTCT
Source organism: Romboutsia sp. BSD2780061687b_171204_C1 (assembly GCF_015560225.1). NCBI lineage: Bacteria > Bacillati > Bacillota > Clostridia > Peptostreptococcales > Peptostreptococcaceae > Romboutsia > Romboutsia sp. BSD2780061687b_171204_C1. The sequence continues at coordinate 359,684 of NZ_JADMRK010000001.1, forward strand.
AGAAATAAAAAGCTTTGGCTAATAGAAAATAATGAAGAGTTTGTAAATGAATTAGAAGATAAAGAAGAATATAAAATATATAAAGAGGAAGCTTTAAAATAATCAAGCTTCCTCTTTATATATTTTATATTAATTTTTATAAGGGATTTTTTTAGGAGGCATATATTTTTCTTTTACTTTTTTACCAGGAGCTTCATATCCTTTAGGTCCCATAGGTCCCATTTCACCTTGAGCCCCCTTAGGCCCAGTAGGTCCCATTTCGCCTTTAGGACCAGCAGGTCCCATAGGTCCTATTTCACCTTTAGATCCAGCAGGTCCCATAGGCCCCATTTCGCCTTTAGGACCAGCAGGTCCCATAGGTCCCATTTCACCCTTAGGACCAGTAGGTCCCATAGGTCCCATTTCACCTTTAGATCCAGCAGGTCCCATAGGTCCCATTTCGCCTTTAGATCCAGCAGGCCCCATAGGTCCCATTTCACCCTTAGGTACTTGTACACCTATACTCAAATTTGTACCACATAGAGGATTAACATAGGTTTCTTTACCAAAATCTATATATTGAATGGCATTAAGTTTTACGTATATAGGTCCCTTACCGGATGGAGTTTTACCAACAACTCCGCAACTATTTACATCACATATACAAAGTCTTAATATACAATTATTATCTACTAACTTTAATCCAACAATCCTTCCTATACAATTACATAATATATGAAATATTTCACAGTTGCACAAATCGACAGGATATACAAACATAGGGGACATTTTTAAATTTGCACCCTTATCTTTTTTATATTCTTTTTCACAATGGCAATCATCTAAATCATAGTACTTTTTACACTTCTTAGTTTTATTCATACAATCTTTATGCATACAAACACCCCATGTCAAATATTTTAATTTAGTAGTAATACTACATAATATACATATATGATAAAAACATTTAAAAGGAAACAATAAGTCACCAAAATAAGTAAAATATATATACAATAAGTGATGGGAAAATATAAGAGATATTCATTTTATCAAGCATTTTAAATAAGTCACCCTTAAGAAATTTAATACATATAATGATGTAAGGTGTCGTATAGATACTTTAATTAATAAAAGGAGGCTTATTTTGTGAACTCTGAAGAGAAAAATAATAGAATAGAAGGTTATGAAGACTATGAAGATTATATGTTAATGGATAGCATTTCTAAAAGATCTCCTTTTTACAATTTGAACAAGAGTGTTGAAAGAAAGTACAACAAAAATTGTAAAGAAGAAGAAAAATATAATAAAAAGTCAGACGAGAGTAGTGATAACTGCGAAGTAACCGAATCAAATAACAGTACTAAAAGTAATGTAAATCAAAATAATAAAGAAGAAAAAGAGCAAAGCAAAAAATCAGACGAGAGTAGTGACAAATGCAAAGTAATAGAATCAAATAATAACACTAAAAGTAATGTAAATCAAAATGATAAAGAAGAAAAAGAGAACAATAAAAAGTCAATCGAGAGTAGCAATAGATATAAAGCAACAGGCTTGCATAACAATACTAGAATTAATGGTAATAAAAATCATAAAGGAGAAGAGCACAACAAAAAGTCAGGCAAGAAAATTAACACAAACAAGTTGGTAGAATTATTACTACAATATATTAATAATAATAAAATTAATCCATTAACCATAATGAGTTTAGATGAAAATATATATTCAAAATCTAATTTAGAAGGTGTAAATGTATTAGATGGTTTATTATCAAATATGTTAATGAGTGATTATAAACTAAACGAAAGTAATAATAATTCAATTGGCGAAATTATAAAACTAATGAATGGAGGAATATCAAAAATGGAACCAGATTATGGAAATGAAAAAAGTAATAAAAATAATGAAGATATAAATGAAAATTTAAAAAGAATACTAGAAAGCGTAAATATAGATGAATTAAAACAAGAAGTAGAAGGAAAATCTATGGAAGAAATTATAGAAATGGCTAAAAAAGTATCATCAAGTATAAACTTCGATAATAGACAAAATGAAGAAAATAAATCAAATGTGAATAATGATGTAAGTGATATATTAGAAGATGCAGATATAAATAAACTAAAGCAAGAAGTAGAAGGAAAGTCTATGGAAGAAATTGTAGAAATGGCTAAAAAAATAGCATCAAATATAGATTTTGATAATGTACAAAATGATAAAAGCAAACCAAATATGAATAATGATATAAGTAATATATTAGAAGACATAGATATAAATAAACTAAAGCAAGAAGTAGAAGGAAAGTCTATGGAAGAAATTATGGGAATGATAAAAAAGATATCTAAAAAATAATTGCATATATAAATAAGACACCTATAATATTATAGGTGTCTTTTATTAATTAATATATATTATAAGTTATATTATCTTAGCAATGATCATGTCCTTTTTTGTTACAGAAGAATAAAAGGATTATTATTATAAATATAAAGCATTTATTATTATCATCGCAGTCGAAGTCGCAGTTAAATCCATTGTTACAAAGTAATAAAAGTAATATTATTAAAAAGTTATCATCACAAAAACAATTATTTTTTCCAAACATATTAAAACCTCCATTATATTTTTACTTAAGATTTAAATTAAAAGATATAATTTTTTATATCTAATAAATAATATGTACTAAATACAGGAAAAGTTACTAATTTCGACAAAAAAATAGAGTGAATTAGTTATGTAATTAAATCAATTAAAAATATAAAAAATTGTATATAAAAGGCACCTATGATATAATAGGAGCCTTTTTAATTAATAGATATTATAAGTTATATTATCTTAACAATGATCATGTCTTTTTTTGTTACAGCAGAATAAAAGAATTATTATTATAAATATAAAGAATACATTTCTATCGTTGCATTTATCATGGTGATCACATTCATTATGGTGATTACATTCATTATGATGATCGCAGTCCAATCCATCGTTACAAAGTAATAAAAGTAATATTATTAAAAAATTATCATTACAAAAAATATTATTTCCAAACATATTAAAACCTCCATTATATTTTTACTTAAGATTTAAATTAAAAGATATATTTTCATATATCTAATAAATAATATGTATAAAACACAGAAAAAGTTACTAATTTCGACAAAGTGATTGGAGTAAATTAATGAATTATGTAATTAATTTAAATAAAAAATAAATATATATATAAATGAGGCACCTATAATAGGTGCCTTTTGTTAATTAATATATATTATAACTTACATTATCTTAAGCAATTACCATGTCCTTTTTTATTACAGAAGAATAAAATGATTATTATAAATATAAAGAATTCGTTATTATTACATCTTCTATTGTTATCTTCACAATTGTCTCCATCATGGCCTCTACCGTGACCGCAGCCAAATCCATCGTTACAAAGTAATAAAAGTAATATTATTAAAAAGTTATCATCACAAAAACCATTATTTCTTCCAAATCCATTAAAGTCGTTTCCAAACATATTAAAACCTCCACTATATTTTTATTATTTAAGATTTAAATCAAAAGATATATTTTCATATATCTAATAAATAATATGTACTAAATACAGAAAAAGTTACTAATTTCGACAAAAATATTTAAAATTATACAAAAAGTATTTAACAAATTACTAATATATAAATTAAGCTTAGTAAAAAAGCAAAAGTCGAATTTATTGTATTTCAACATAAAATGAAAATATATAAAAAGGAAAGATAACAGCATTACTTGGAATAAATGATGTGGGTAAATCAATAATATTAAAATATATAAGTGGTCTTACTAAAACAGACAAAGATGAAACACTATGTAGTTAAGATTAAATTTTAATATGAAGATAAATTCATATTAAATATATCAATTTATTGACAATAAATATGTTATATTGGTTATAATTATATGATAGGTAAAAAATAATCATCTATTAGAAGGTAAATTTAATTAGGAGGAATCACAAAGTAAATGAAAGTTGAATGGAATAACAAATATACTACTATATCGGTGTATGCGATTATAGTTATATGCTGTAGTTTATTGTTTTTTAATATATTAGACAAACTACCAGCATTTACTGAAAACTTAAGTTGGGTTATGTCAACATTACAACCTTTTGTTATAGGATTTGTAATAGCATATTTACTTAACTTTATACTAGTATTTTTTGAAGAAAAAATTTTAGTGTTTGATTCAATTAAAAACATGAAACAAAAAGGTAAAAGAGCTATAAGTTTATTATTAACTTACACAACAGCTTTTATAATACTTTATTTATTTATACAATTTGTGTTACCACAGTTAGTAGACAGTGTGGTAGGACTTGTTAATGACATACCAACATATGTAAATAATGTAACTGTATTCATAGAAAGTCTAACTAAAAATATAGATTTAAACAATGAATATATGACTATAGCTGTAGGTAAGTGGAACGAATTTATAGACTATACTATAAAAATAATATCTAATTTAATTCCGGTACTTGGAGGCATGTTAAAAACTACTGCATCAGGTGTTTGGAATATAGTATTAGGCTTAATAATATCTATTTATATGTTAATAGATAAGGAAAAGTTCTGTGGACTTAGCAAAAAAGTAACTTATGCGATATTTAATAAAGCACGTGCTGACAAAGCTATTGAGTTAACAAATAGAGCTAATGATACATTTGGTAAGTTTTTAAGTGGAAAGATAATAGATTCAGCTATAATAGGTGTATTAACTTTCATTGTACTTACAATATTTAAAATGCCATATACATTACTTATATCAGTAATAATAGGTATAACTAACATAATACCATTCTTTGGGCCGTTCTTTGGAGCGATACCTTCAGTTATAATAATAATGTTTGTATCTCCAATTAAAGCATTATGGTTTATATTAATAATAATTATTATACAACAATTAGATGGTAATGTAATAGGACCTAAGATATTAGGAGATTCAATAGGAATATCAGCATTTTGGATATTATTCTCATTATTAGTAGCAGGAAAGTTATTAGGATTAGTTGGAATGATAATAGGCGTTCCTTTATTTGCTTGGCTATACTCTATAGTAAAAGAGATAGTGGAATATAGATTAAAGAAAAAAGGGCTGCCAGAAGATACAGAAAAATATATGTAATGCAAAGAGGCTGTTGTAGAATGATTAAATCTAATCATTTTGCAACAGCCTCTTAAATGTTATAAATTCTGAGAGTAACGTAATAACATTTATATTATTGACAAAAAGAATATAAATATACATAAAAAAATAATTTACTTGATTGAGTCAATTATACATTGTATAATGGAGGAAAAGCTTATTTTATATAAGAGTACTTAGCTATAAATTATTAATCATAATAATCACATCATTAGGAGGAAAAGTCTTATGAGTAGGGAGTTAGAATTAGAAGACAACGAAATAGTAAGAGCTAGTATGAAGTGTTATAGGAAAGTAAGCAATACTGAATTAGTATTAAATTTTTTAACCAATATGTTTGTAGCGAGTCAATCACTAGTTGCAGCAGGAGAAATCGTTAATGAATACATAGTTACATTAACAGATAAAAATTTATACTTAGAAGGAATATATCATGTACCATTAGGGGGATTATCCGAGGTAAACAATTTATCAAAGATACCCTTAAAAAATGTTGAGGATTTTATTGTAGAAGAAAAGGGGAAAGAAGAGTTAGTTACAATATTAGTAAGTAAAGGTAAAAATTTAAAATTAATACGTAAAAACAATGGTTGGACAAATGATGCTATGAAGATTAAAGAGCTATATTTTTAATATAAAAAAGAGCTATCTAATATTAGATGGCTCTTTTTTATGATTTATAATTATGATATAATAAGACAAAATTAAAATATATAAAGAAAGGAAGAGTTATGGCAGAAATAACTATAAAACTTACAAGAGATAATTTTAATTTTAGATTTAAGCAGTATGAAGGAATGTTTTTTAATGCAAGTATAAATGAAGGTAATGAAGTTGTAAGATACAAAATAACTAAAGATAAAGAAGGAAAAGAACTTAAGGAATTTGGTAATACACATATAAAAGAAAATCATATGTTGTATATACCTCAAATTGAAGCATATATAGATTTAAAAACATTAAAATAGAAAATACCCCACTTAAAGTAAATCAAGTGGGGTATTTTCTATTTTAGATAAACATTCTATAAACTAAAAGTATTATAAATAGCACAAGTGCTATCTTAAAGACTAATCCACCTAAAAACTTAATTGCTTTTATAGCGATACCAATTAATACAATAGCCATAACTATTTTAAAAATTAAATCTATATTCATAAAATCACTCCTATTTACTAAATTATAAATATTTATTAAAAAACATTATAATGCTAATACATAAATGAACAAGCCACTTAAACTCATAATAAATATAATTTATACATAAATTATATAAGATATTAGTATGCATGGCTATACACTACATAAAAATTAATTAAATATATCTACTATTACAATATTATTACAGAAAGACAAAAAATTAGCTAAAAATTGTAAGTTTGTTATATAATATATAATTATTAAAACAGATTACTAAAATAAAAGTAAAGTTTAAATAGGGAGTTAAATATGAGAAGTACAAAATTTTCAATACAAAATATAAAAAATATTCCAAAAGACCCAGCAATACATCATACTAAAGCAAGTTTGCTTGAGAAAATGGGTAAAATAGATAAAGCTATAGAAGTATATATAAAATCTGCAGAAGAAGGATATGTAAAATCTCAATATGCATTAGGTAATATATTTGAATCTAGAGGTCAATACAATGAAGCAGAAAAGTGGTATTCTATGGCATTTAGGAATGGACAAGACGAAGCTGCTCTTAATCTAGGCAATATATATTTTATATCTAATGCTTATGAATATTCACTTTATTGGTATGAAAAATTGGCTATTTTAGGAGATCTACAAGCCCAAAATAATTTAGGAGTTGTTCATTATAAGCTTAAAGATTATATAAGAAGTGAAAAGTGGTTAAAAGAAGCAGCTAAAGGTAATTTTGGTTTAGCTTGCTTTAATCTAGGTATACTTTATGATAAATTAGGAAAAAAAGAAGAATCTATTGAATATTATAAGAAGGGTTCAGTATTATTAAATGAAGAATCTAAGTATAATTTAGCGATAATAAACTATATAGATGGTGATGATAAGTCAGCAATAAGCTTATATAAACATTTACATAAAGTAGGAAATTTAAAAGGGTGCTTTAATATAGGTCTTATAATGGAGATTAATGAAGAATTTGAAGAGGCCGAAAGATATTATATAAAAAGTGCTGACAAAGGTTGTACAAAGTCTCAATATAGATTGGCATATATATATGATAGAGATGAAGATGATAAAAATGCTATAGAATATTATGAAGAAAGTATAAAAAATGGATGTGCTTTAGCAAGTTATAGATTAGGAAACTTATATAATAGAAATAATGATATAGAAAATGCTAAAAAGTATTATGAGATAGCATCAAATTCAGATATAATAGAAGCTAAAAATAATTTAGCAGGTTTATATTTTGAAGAAGAGGATTATGAAACAGCGAAAAAATATTATGAGGAATGTATAGAAGGAGGATTAATAGAATCTATTGAAAATATGGGTGATTTATATCATAAGATAAATGATATAGACAATGCCATATCTTGTTATAGAAAAATAGAAAATAAGTTATCATGTCAAGTTAAGCTTGGGAAGATATATGAAGATAAGTGTGATTTTGAGAAAGCTTTAATGTGGTATAAAAGAGCTAGTGAAAATCAAGATGTAGAATCTAGCTATAAAGCAGGATGTATATATGAAGCTAATAATGATATAGAAAATGCTAAGAAGTATTTTAATATTGCCATATTAAAAAATCACATAAATTCAAGAATACATTTAGGTAGAATATACTTTGCAGAAGAAAATTATGAAGAAGCAAAGAAAATGTTTGAAACACCAGCGAATGATTCAAATATATATTCACAACACATGCTAGGTCTTATATATGATATTTTCTATAAAGACTATACAAATTCAAAGTATTGGTACGAAAAGGCTAGAAACCAAAAGTGCGAAGAATCTATATATAACTTAGGGCAATTAAGTTTAAAATTAAATGAAGATGAAGAAGCTAAAAAATACTATAAAGAAGGTTTTAATTTAGGAAATAAAAAATGTGAATACATGCTAGCTGGTATATATTATAAGAAAAGTTTAGATATGTATAAAAGTCTAGCAGAAGAAGAATATGATAATTCTAAGCAAATATTAAAGACAATGCCAGATCTGAGCATAAACTTTGATGAAGTACTTACTCCGCCATTTAAAGAAATTGATTTAAATGAGGAAGAAGAAGAGTATGTACCAATATATATATTAGAAAAAGATGAGAATTTAAAATTACAATTTGAAAAACCATTAGAAGAAATGATAATAGATAAATAATAGAAAAAAATACCTCAAAGTAAAATATATTACTTTGAGGTATTTTTACCTTGAAACTAAATATATCATATATATAAAATATGTAGTTATTAAAAATAAACTTTCGTACTTTGTTATTTCTTTATCTTGAACAACAAATATATAAGAAAGTATTATAGCGCATATCATAAATATACTATCCAATATTAGTGTAGGCTCTAGAGATAAAGGAGAGATAAATGCTGATGCACCTAAAATAAATAAAATATTAAATATATTAGAACCAATTACATTCCCAACAGCAATATCGTTTTCACCTTTAGTGGCTGCAATAACAGATGTAATAAATTCTGGTAAAGAAGTACCAAGTGCTACAACTGAGATACCAATTAAGTGATCACTTACGCCAAAGGAATAAGCTATATTAGTTGCACAACTTACAACCATTTTCCCACCAATTATAATAGCTATAAGACCAACTCCTGAAATTAATAAAGACTTAGCTAAAGAATTATCTATAGATATAGAGGCTATATTTGTATTTGCTTCTAAAAATTCATAACTTTCTTTTAGTGACAAGTTTCTATTTCTTAATGCTTCTTTTATCATATCATATAAAAATAGTAAAAATAACAATAAAAGTATCATACCATCAATACGACTTATAGTTAAGTCTATTGACAAGTATAAAGCTATCATAGAGGTAATTATAAGTATTGGCATCTCCTTTTTTACTATTGATTTTCTAACCTGTAAATTTTTAATAAAAGCAGTTGTACCTAAAACCATCAATATATTAAATATATTAGAGCCAATAATATTTCCTAGAGATAAACCATTTTGATTATCTATAGAAGCTATTATACTAACTGAAACTTCAGGTAATGATGTACCAAAAGCTACAATAGTAAGTACAATTAAAATTGGAGGAATTTTTAGTATAGTGGCAATATCTGATGAACCGTCAACAAAGTAGATAGCCCCTTTTATAAGCAGTAAAAAACCGAAAATTAGTAATATGTAATTCATACAATTACCTCCCAAAAATAAATAAGTAAATATAAGTTCACGCAACTTTATAATAAAAAACCTCCAAGGTAGAGCATGTCTGCCTCGAAGGTCTTGATTTATAAAAAACTTGTTAATCAAGTTATTTTACAAGGGTTCTATAATATATGAAAATTATATTATAGAATATATTAAAATTAATTGTTATATTATAATAGCTTATTTCTAGACATAAAGAATGTAACAACTAAGCAAATTAAAGCAGTAATAACCATTACAATCCAAAATCCATTAATATGATTTGCATAAGGAATACCTCCAACGTTCATTCCAAAGAAACCAGATACAATAGTAGGTATAGTAGTTATAAGAGTAACAGATGTTAAAAACTGCATAACATTATTTTGATTATTACTAATAATAGCACTAAAAGCATCCATAATTCTACTTAATATATCTCCATATATAGTGGCCATCTCTAAAGCCTGTTTATTTTCAACTATAACATCTTCTAGCAAATCTTCATCGTCAGAGTATTTTTTTATACTAGTAGTACGAACCATTTTATTTAAAACTAGTTCTATAGCTTTTAAAGAAGTAGAAAAATAAACTAATGATTTTTCAAGTTCTAGAAGCTGTATAAGTTCTTTATTTTTCATAGATTTAGTAACTTCTTTTTCTATAACGGTAGTTATTTTATTTATTTTTCTTAGATAATATAAATAATAACTAGCATTTTTATGAAGAATTTGAAGTATAAACCTAGTTTTTTTATAAGTGTAAAATTCTTTTATATGGCCTACAATAAAATCATTTATAATTTTAGTTTGAGCAGAACATACAGTAAGTATTGCATTTTCACACATTATTATACCAATAGGAATAGTAGTATAATGAGTTGAATTTACATCACTTTCATCAACTGGGATATCAATAAGTATAAGTGTATGATTATCTTCGACATCTATTCTAGAGCGTTCCTCCTCATCAAGAGCAGATCTTACACTATCTTCATCTATATTTAATAAATCAACTATCTCACTTATTTCATTTTGATTAGGTTCAACAAGATTTATCCAACAGCCATTTTCAAATGAATTTAACTTTTCTAATTTGTTGTCAATAGTCTTATAGTATCTTATCATGGCAACACATCCTTTATTCAATTTTATATAAATCTTATCACTTAGTATTATTAATTAAATGACTGATTTATATAAGAAGATAAGTAAATTAGCCATTTAAAAGATAATAATAAGTGATGCTTTTTAAATCAATATCCCCCAAAGGACTTTGATCCATTTTCCATCACTCTCCTATTAAAAATAATATTAAAAATTTTATATCCTTTAAATAGGATACCTTGTTATCAAACATAAATCAAGTTTTCAGTTAAAAATATATTAAAAAAATAAAGAATATAGCATGATTTATTTGATTAATAATAAAAAATTGTAATATATAGGAAAAATTATTAAATATAATATAAGTAGATAATATTTTTAGAGGGGGAGGAAGTAATATGAGATATAGAGAAATCGGAAATACTGGTGAAAAAGTGTCTATATTAGGATTTGGGTGTATGAGGTTTCCATTAAAGGATAATAAAATAGACAAGAAAAAATCAAGGGAAATGCTTATATATGCAATAGATAACGGTATAAATTATATAGATACAGCATACCCATATCATAATGGAGAAAGTGAAATATTTGTAGGAGAAGTATTAAAAGATGGATATAGAGAAAAGGTTAAATTAGCGACAAAGCTACCTTCATGGCTAGTAAATAAAAGAGAAGATATGTATAAATATATATATGAACAATTAGAAAAATTACAAACTGACTATATAGACTTTTATTTAATACATAATCTAAATAAGAAAGATTATACTAGATTAAAGGAAAATGGGTTATTTGATTTTATAAAAGATATAAAAGAAAGAGGAATAGTAAAACATATTGGTTTTTCATTTCATGATACATTAGATGTATTTAAAGAAATAGTAGATGACTATGACTGGGAATTTGCCCAGATACAGTATAATTACATAGATGAAGATTATCAGGCAGGTACAGATGGACTTATGTATGCTCGAGAAAAAGGATTAGGTATAGTTATAATGGAACCGCTTCGAGGAGGAGCATTAGTAAATAATTTATCTAGTGATATAACAAATATAATTAATAATAGCTTAACTAGTAGAAATGCTGTAGGATGGGCTTTTAAGTTTTTATATGATAAGAAAGAGATAGATGTAGTTTTAAGTGGAATGTCAAATTTAGAACAAGTTGTAGAGAATATAAATATAGCTTCTAAGGAAGGTATAAAAGAATCTATGAGTAAATATGAAAAAGAAACGATAAAAGAGCTTAGAGATATGTTTAAATCCAAAATAAGAGTAAATTGTACTGGATGTAAATATTGTATACCATGTCCAAACAGTGTTAAAATACCAAACTGCTTTGAATTATTAAATAATGCATTCATGTTTAATGATATAGGAAAAAATAAAGAACAATACAATATGTTTTTAGTAGGGTCGGGAAATGATGCAAAAAAATGTGTAGAATGTGGATTATGTGAAGAGAAATGTCCTCAACATATAAATATAATAGAAAAGTTAAAAGAAGTTAAAGATACATTTAAATGATAAAAATATATTAGTTTTAGAAAATAAAAATAGACTAACATATGTTAGTCTATTTTTATTTTAAATTTTTAGCTTTAGAATTAGGAAATAGCCCTAGATTTAGGAGTGTAAGAGCATTTAAATACAATTAAAGCTAAAATTTAATTATCTATAACTTAGAAGTTAATTCTCTTATAACCTCATCAACAGAAGATAATTTATCTACTTTGTAGGCATTTTCACCACAAAATAGCAATCCATTATCAACATCTCCTTTTACTGCATTTATAAGAGCTTCTGATATACAATAAGGAGTAGTTTTAGGATTACAAGGAATTAAACAATTATAGCATTTAGTTATTTTAGGTGATGATATAGAATTACGTTCTATAAATTTATTGTGTATTGCACGACCAGGCATTCCAACTGGACTTACAACTAAATTTATATTGTCTTTAGTAGAATTTATATAGGTTTGTTTAAATTCATAAGATGCATCACACTCATAAGTTGCAACAAATTTTGTACCTACTTGTACACCACTAGCACCTAGATTTATATATTTTAAAACATCATCAGCACTGAATATGCCGCCAGCGGCTACCACTGGTATTTCTTTATTATATTTAACACTATAAGCTTTGGTAATTTTTAGTATATCTACAAATTCTTTATCATAATTAATGCTATCTATATTTTCTAGTTCACTTTTTTTGTAACCTAAATGACCTCCAGCTTTTGGACCTTCAACTATTATTAAATCAGCTGTAGTTTTGTCTTTTTTGTCCCACATTTTTAGGATAACACTACAAGCTTTAGCAGTTGAGACTATTGGTGCAATTTTTACTTTAGAGCCTTTAATTAAAGAAGGTAATTTAATAGGAAGACCAGCCCCAGATATTATAAGGTCAACACCAGAGGAAATAGCTTCCTTTACATGTTCTTCGTAGTAGTTCATAGCTACCATTAGATTAACACCTATTATTCCTTTATTAGAATTTTCTTTAGCTTTTATTATATGACTTCTAAGGGCCGATAAGTTAGCTCTTAGAGGGTTATATTCAAAATCTTTTTCATCATAGCCAATTTGTACGCCAGATATAACTCCTATACCACCAGCACGACTTACAGCAGCTGCAAGGGAAGATCTAGATACTCCTATACCCATTCCACCTTGTATTATAGGAACTTTAGCTATTAAATCTCCAATTTTTAATGCTTTAATAAAAAACGCCTCCTTAATATAAAAAAATTATATCAAATATTAATACCAGGTACCAATAATATTATATAATAAATTGTAAGAAAATAACAAGTAAATTTTTAGAAAAATAAAGATATTGTATAATGATATATTATAAAAATTTAAAAAGGTTACAATATTTAAACTATAAATAAATAATAAAAAAGTACTATAATGTATACATAGTAAAAAATAGGAAAAACTAATGAATATACATGAAATTTCAAAATAAATTCATAAATACTTCATATATTAAAGATATAATATAAGCAAAGGAGTGATAGATATGGGTATAATACTTATAACAGCAGTAATAGTTTGTGTTATGTATGGATTAACATTCTTATCATGTTTAAGCGAGAATCACATACTAGATGATATAAACCAATAGACGACATAAAATAAAATATTAAATAGATATAGAATAAACATAAAAAAGAAGTTTGCTATAAAAATAGCAAACTTCTTTTTTATAAAAGACAAATTAAGTATAAATTAGATATAATAGTGGATAATTAGATAACAAAAATTAAAAAATATATAATACAAAGTAAAAAGGGAGACTTAATATGAAAACAATAGGTATAGTTACAGATGGATTATCCACATTAGAGGTCTTTTTAAACAACAATATAAAGATGATATTCAAAGACAAATTAAAAATAAACAATTATTTTTTTAATAATCTACAAAAAGGTCAAAAAATCGATGATGATATAATTCTTGTCATGCTTAGAGATAGGTCTATAAAACTAAAAAATTATATAGATGATAGCAAGAAAATAATAATAATAAATAGAAGTGTAAAGCAAAAAGATATATACAGACTGTTTTCACTACCTAAAAATATAGATGTGTTAGTTGTAAACGATAACAAGGAAACAATACTTGAAACTATATCCATGCTATACCACATAGGTATAAATCACTTAAATTTAATTCCCTATGATAAAGAAAAAGAATACAAGGATATTAAAGTTTGTGTAACTCCTGGTGAAACACACTTAGTTCCTGATTATATAGAAGAAGTAATTGATATAGGGCATAGATTTATAGACATATCTACATTTCTACAAATAATAACCAAACTAAAAATCGATGAAAAAGAAGTAACACAAAGACTAATAAAATACTCTGAAGAAGTTATTAGTATACATTCAGGAATAAATCATACCTATAAAAATCTTACAGTAGAAAATGATGAGCTAAAATCTATTATAAAGTTATCTAAAAATGGTATGATATTACTTTCAAATGAAGGTATTATAAAAGTCCTTAATGAAAGTGTGAAAAATATTTTAGATATAAAAGAAGATATAATAGGTAAAAACATTAAAAATTTAGATGATAAAGAATTAAAAGATATATTAAATAAAGATAAGACAAAAGATGATAATGTTATTAAATATAAAGATAAGTATATAACAATAAACAAGCACACAATAAATAGCTTTGGTAAAAATATAGGGTCATATTTTTGTATACAAGAGGTAACTTATATAAAAAAATTAGAACAAAATTTAAGTAAAGTTCTTAAAGATAAAGGTCAAGTAGCTAGATATACTTTTGATGATATTAAAACTAATTCTATAAATATGGAAAATACAAAAAAGTTAGCCAGAAAGATATCTAAATCAGATTATACAGTTTTAATAACTGGTGAAAGTGGAACTGGAAAAGAGTTGTTAGCTCAGTCTATACATAATGATTCAAATAGAAGTAAACAACCTTTTATAGCTATAAACTGTGCTGCTATGCCTGAAAATTTATTAGAAAGTGAGTTATTTGGATACGAAGAAGGAGCATTTACTGGTGCATTAAAAGGTGGTAAAAAAGGACTATTTGAACAAGCTCATAATGGAACTATATTTTTAGATGAAATAGGGGATATGCCTATGTATCTTCAAACAAAGTTACTTAGAGTACTTCAAGAAAATCAAATTATGCCAGTTGGAGGACAAAGCGTAATAGATATTGATGTTAGAGTAATAGCAGCAACAAATAGAGATTTGCTTAAAATGATAAAAGAAGAAAAGTTTAGGGCAGATTTATATTATAGAATAAATGTATTACCTATACACATACCTCCACTTAGAGAGAGAAAAGAAGATATAGATATGATGCTTAAACATTTTATAAAAAGAAAAATTAAGGTAAGTGAAGATGTAAAAATTATAATAAATGATTATGATTGGCCAGGTAATATAAGAGAGTTAAGAAATACAGCTATGTATATAGATACTATGGCATCAAAAGATGAAGTTACTACAAATGATTTACCTCATAATCTAACTAATATAAAAAAGGATTATAAAAAAGATATAGATTATATAAAAAATAGAACATCTTTAGAAAAGACAGTAAAGGTAATGAAATGTATCAAAAATCATAATGACTTAAATAAATCATTAGGAAGAAGTGCTATACTTAAAGAACTTATAAAAGAAGATATACTAATAAGTGAAGGTGAAATTAGACATATATTAGAAGTATTAAAAGGAAGAAATATTGTAGTATCAAAAAGTGGTAGGAAAGGAAGCGAATTAAGTCAAAAGGGAATAGAGGTGCTTAAGTTATTAAAATAGGCAGTTAAGTAGGCAGATTTAACTGCCTATTTAACCTATAAATATATTTTAACATTATGTATTATTTAATAAGTAAAGTAAAAGTTTTCCTAAAACAAATATTGAAAAAATTTTTATGATTATTGCTATTTTTCTATTGAAAATATTCATGAAACTAGACTAAATTAACTCATAAAATGAGTGTATACCTTTATTAGAAGAACATCTGAAAATGTATAAAATTAAAAAATATATTAAGTTAATGGACTTAAAAATTATACAAAATATCTAAATATAAAAAAATAAAATACAAATTTGGCATAGTGTTTGCTTAAAGTAATTGATGTACAAAAGATTATAGTTATAATCTAAAAATAATAGAAGAATTGGAGTGCATTAATTTATGACAAACAAAAAGCCTATAGTAGGTATATCAGGTAGCCTTATAATAGATGAAGGAGGAATGTTTCCAGGATACGAAAGAGCATATGTAAATAATGACTATGTTCAATCAGTCGCTATGTGTGGGGGTGTACCTTACATAGTTCCAATGGTTTATAATGATGAAATAATAAGAGAACAAGTAAAAAATATAGATGCTCTTATTTTATCTGGAGGGCATGATGTAAATCCCTTAAATTGGGGAGAAGAACCACATCAAAAATTAGGTGGAATATTACCTAAAAGAGATGCTTATGATTTTAAATTATTAAAATATGCCTTAGAAATGAAGAAGCCAATTTTAGGTATATGTAGAGGAGAACAAGTTATAAATGTATGTGAAGGAGGTAGCTTATATCAAGACTTATCTCTAATAGATGGATGTTATATAAAACATAATCAAGGTCATTTATCAAATGTAGCTACACATACAGCCATAATAAGAGAAGGTACGAAGTTACATAATATATTAGGAGAAAGTGAGATACATGTTAATAGTTTTCACCATTTAGCTGTAAATGAGTTAGCTAATGGATATATAGTTTGTGCAGAATCTAAAGATGGAGTAATTGAAGCTATAGAAAAAGAAGGAGAAGAATTTGTATTAGGAATTCAATGGCATCCAGAAATGATGACAAAGGATTATCCTATCATGCAAAAGCTATTTAAGGCATTAATAACAGAAGCAACTAAATAATTATAAATATATATTTTGGTGGAGGAAG
The DNA here is from genome assembly GCF_015560225.1 of Romboutsia sp. BSD2780061687b_171204_C1. Taxonomy (NCBI): domain Bacteria; kingdom Bacillati; phylum Bacillota; class Clostridia; order Peptostreptococcales; family Peptostreptococcaceae; genus Romboutsia; species Romboutsia sp. BSD2780061687b_171204_C1. Next base: position 376,742 of record NZ_JADMRK010000001.1, read on the forward strand.
ACTATGGAAAGTAGTAAAAAATTAGGTTTTTGGAGTATAGTACTTCTAGGCATTAACTCAATCATAGGTTCAGGTATATTTGGATTGCCAGGAGAGGCATATAAAATGATAGGACCTGCAAGTATTGTTGTACTAGTATTTTGTACAGTACTTGCAGTATCTATAGCGCTTTGTTTTGCTGAGGCAGGAAGTTGGTTTGATGAAAATGGTGGACCATATCTTTATGCTAAGGAAGCGTTTGGTCAATTTATAGGTTTTGAAGTTGGATTTATGAAGTGGGCTATAGGTATGATAGCTTGGGCAGCTATGGCAAACTTTTTTGCAATAACGATTTCTACTGTTTGGCCTCAAGCAGCAGATCCATTTACTAAAAATGTTATAATAGGTGTAGTATTAATAGGTCTTGGAATAGTAAACATAATGGGTGTACAAGCATCAAAAGTTTTAAATGATATAATAACTATAGGTAAACTTGTTCCATTAATATTCTTTATAGTTGTAGGAATTTTCTTTGTAAAAGGTGGTAACTTTAAACCGTTTGTAATTGTACCATCTGGTGAAGCTACAACAACAGCATTTGTTGCAGCTGCAATATCATTATTTTATGCATTTACAGGATTTGAATCTTTGGCAGTTGCAGCAAAGGATATGGAAAATCCTAGGGAAAACGTTCCAAAAGCTTTAATTACAGTGATGGCAATAGTATCAATTGTATATGTGTTTGTTTTAGCTATAAGTGTTGGTGTATTAGGTCCTAAGTTAAGTGGAGCAGCAACACCTGTAGCAGATGCAGCTAAATCAATGGTAGGTAATATTGGAACTTATATAATAACAATAGGAACAGTAATATCTGTTGGTGGTATAAATATAGCAGCATCTTTCTTAACACCAAGATCAGGGGTTGCATTAGCTGAACAAGGATTAGTTCCAAAGTGCATAGCTAAAAATAATAAAAAAGGTGCTCCATATATAGCAATAATAATAACAGTTGTTGGAACTCTTTTAATAGCTTGGTCAGGTTCATTTAAATTTTTATTACAAATAAGTGTTATATCTAGATTTATACAATATATACCAACATGTATAGCAGTATTAGTATTTAGAAAGAAATATAAAGATAAGCAAGTAAGATTTAGAATACCAGGTGGAGCATTTGTACCAATATTTGCAGTATTAATTAGTTTATGGCTATTAATAGAAGCAGGAATTAGTGACCCTATGAAGATAGTATGGGGACTAGGTGGATTACTAATAGCTGTACCATTCTATTTCTATATGACTAAAGTGTATAAAGTTAAAAATGTTGAATAATAAATAGTATCTAGAATTAATATTTTAGAAATATAAAAAAGAACACTTTAGAGAATTACTAAAGTGTTCTTTTTATAAACTATTTATTAGCTTGTCTAGATTTGTTGTATTTTAATCTATCATGCTCATTTAAGAATTTCTTTCTAAGTCTTATAGCATCTGGAGTTATTTCAACTAACTCATCATCTTCTATAAATTCTAAAGCTTCTTCTAATGTGAATGTTCTAGCAGCTTGTAACTTAACTGCTTCATCAGTACCAGAAGCACGAACGTTAGTTAATTTCTTATTTTTACAAGGGTTAACAGTCATGTCATCTTTTCTAGAGTTCATACCTATTATCATACCTTCGTAAACTTCAACAGCAGGGTCAACAAACATTTGAGCTCTTTCGCTTAATGCATTAAGAGCATAAGCCATAGTAGTACCAGCTGTTTGAGCTATTAAAACTCCGTTAGTTCTTCCAGGTATTTCACCTTTATGTTCTTCATATCTCTCAAATGATCTAACTAAAGAACCTTCTCCACGAGTATCGTTTATGAATTCACTTCTGTATCCAAGTAATCCTCTTGTTGGAGCGATGAATGTTATTTTAACATAGTCACCTTCTATTTCCATAGCTTCCATCATTGCTTTTCTTAGGTTTAATTTATTTATTACAGTTCCTGAGTAAACTTCTGGACAGTTAACTATAACTCTTTCCATTGGCTCTAATAACTTACCATCTTCTTTTATAAATAAAACTTCTGGTTTAGAAACACCTATTTCGTATCCTTCACGTCTCATGTTTTCTAAAAGGATAGATAAGTGAAGCTCTCCACGTCCTGATACTCTGTATCCATCAGTTGTGTCTAATGGCTCAACTTTAAGACCAACATTAACTTCTAATTCTTTGTCTAATCTATCTTTTAAGTGTCTTGTAGTTACGAACTTACCACTTTTTCCGCAGAATGGAGAGTCATTAACTAAGAAGTTCATAGATAAAGTAGGTTCTTCTATGTGTATCATTTCCATTGGAATTGGATTGTCACTATCACATATAGTTTCACCTATAGATATATCACTTATACCAGCTATAACAACTATATCTCCAGCATAAGCTTCATCTTTTTCAACTTGGTTTAATCCTTCATAAACTGTAAGCTTAGATATTCTTCCTTTAGCTACTGAACCATCAGCTTTACATATAGAAACTTGAGAACCATTTTTTATAGTTCCTTTGTAAACTCTACCGATTCCAAGTCTACCTACATAGTCATCATAAGCAAGTGCAGATATTTGTAATTGAAGAGGTTCTTCACTGTAATCAGGGTATGCTTCAACATGTTCAACAACAGTTTCAAATAATGGAGCTAAGTTAGTACTTTCATCGTCCATTTCTTTCTTAGCTATACCTTGTTTAGCTATACCGTATATTATTGGGAATTCACATTGCTCATCAGTTGCGTTTAAGTCAACGAATAAGTCAAATACTTCATCAACAACTTCTTCAGCTCTTTGATCTTGCTTGTCTATCTTGTTTATGAAAAGTATTGGTCTAAGTCCAGCTTCTAAAGATTTTTGTAAAACGAATCTTGTTTGAGGCATTGGTCCTTCACTAGCATCAACTAGTAATATAACTGTATCAACAGTCTTTATAACACGTTCAACTTCAGAAGAGAAGTCACTATGTCCTGGTGTATCTACTATATTTATCTTGTAGTCCTTATAGTTTATAGAACAGTTTTTAGAATATATTGTTATACCTCTTTCTGCTTCAAGGTCATTACTATCCATTACACAGTCTTTAACTACTTCATTATCTCTAAATGTTCCAGATTGATGCAAGAAAGCATCAACTAAAGTTGACTTACCAGCATCAACGTGGGCTATAACCGCTATGTTTATTATTTTGTTTTTTGACATTGAATATGCTCCTTTCGCATTAAAATAACTTATTTAGTATAGCACAGTATAACTGTGTATACAAGATACTAAAACTTAAAATAAAAGTATAACAATGAATATATTTTATGTAAAAAAAATAATTTAAAGTTAATTTTAAAGATAAAAAATAAAAGTTAGTTTTTTTATCTAAGGGAAAATGTTTGTGGTAAAGGGTAGATATGTATTAAAAATTTTGAATAGAATTTAGATTGCATTTTTTAGTTTAATGAAAATAACAATGAGGAAATCAATAAATACAAATAAAAAATATTAATTAAATGAAAAAATCCTACCTATTTATATAGGTAGGATTTTAATGTCTAAAATATGTCTAAAAATTATTATAATATAAATTTAAAAATCTTAGTTAATATTAAATTATTTTTTGAATATTCCAAATGGCTTACCAACAGGTAAAAATACTCTTCCAAAATGAGCATTCAGTACTGAAGCAGCAGAACCATAGAATGAGAATACTGCTATAAGCATTTCTGAGTATGCAGCAAATGTATGAGTTGCTTCTGACATTATACCGAATGAACTTAAAGTAAGCCCTATAAATAAGCAGTCTATAAGTACAAATATTATAAATAATACTTTATGTGTCTCCATTGCACCTATAGTCATATATAAAGTAAATATTAGGTAACCTAAGTATGCAAAACCTAATTGCTTAACATCTATAGTAGAAGCTAAAGCTTGTCCAAATACTCCATTTTGAATTAACCATACTAATCCAACTGAGTACCAGAAAAATGCATATCCACCAAATGCAGTAGCTCCAAATGTATTGTTATGTTTAAAATCGTTTATACTTGCCATTAATTGGGCAGATGCTCCTAAAAATATTGCCCATGGGATAACAAAAGATACACCAGAAGTTAATCCTAACTTTTGAGATGATGCAACTAATGTTATCATTGCTAATCCAAAAAGCCCTAATGCTGAAGGATCAGCAGTTACAACTTTAACTTTAGTTTCGTTCATGATTTCCTCCAAAAAAATTTATTTATAATTATATAAGTTCATCTTTGTATACAATATACTTTATTCATAACAAAGACTAAACTATAATAACATCTTTATTGACAAAAACGCAAGAGAAAATTCAAAAAAATTCAAATTGAATAAAATTTATAAAAATATACAAATGTTTACTGTATATTTTTATAGGGTAATAATAATTTAAAATAATTAATTAAATAAGGAGAATGAAAATGATTAGAGTGTGTCCATATTGCTCAAACGTTGATGTTAATAAATTAAAAGAAATAGCTGGAGAAGAAAATGTAAGTACAGGATGTATAGGTGTTTGTAGAATGTATTCAAAAGAGGCTGTAGCTAAGATTGATGGAAATCTTGTTATAAAGCAAACAGAAAAAGAGCTATTTGATATGATAAAAAAATAAAAAAATACCATGATTAATCATGGTATTTTTTATGCTTAAGGAAATTATGATACTTTAAAAACTGTGTATAATTATTGTAGTCAAGTAATACCAATAAGTTTAGTTGATCGAAAAAAAGATATTTTGAGCAACTGATGAAGTCATTGGCGACACGAAGTGTTTCTCTGACACGTCGCTTAGGCGAAGTAAATTTTTTATCATATATAAAAGGAAAGGGATATATATAAATTAATTAATATATATAATTCAGAAAATCGATAAAAAAATCTATCTATAAATATACAATATAAATTAAAACAAAAACATGGGAAATATTAGTGTGGGTAATATGAACAAAGAAGGCAAAAACAGTTCTTGGAATTACATTTATCTCGTCACTTATGTTGGTAGGATGTAGCTCCACTAAAACTTCAAATGTTGATCAATTTGTAGTACTACAAAATTAAAATGCAAGAATGAATATAAATCTATCAATAGATAATATATATTTTAAGATATCAAAAGGATTTAATACGATAGTAAACTTATACGAAAGTAGTGAAGTAGATAGAGTTGGTGGTCCAAAAATTAGAAACTGTATATAATTATAAAATTCCCCTTTATTTTTTAAAGGGGAATTTTATATAAAAATATATTTATTTGAGAATATATTCTTTGTGAAGTATCCAATTATTATCTATCCACTTATATATTGAAATATTATCAAAACTGCAATAGAAATCACAAGGGATATTATTTACATAATCCCACAGTTCATTAAACTTACTTCTTATTTTTTTAGAACTTATTGTAACATGGAATATTTTATCCTTACCATCATGGCTATCAAAGTTTATATAATTTATAGAGGAAAGTTCATCTATAAGTTTATCATGAACAAATTTAGCATCATTACTCATAAAAACTTTCATATATATAACTCGATCATCAAAATGATCATATCCATGGATTTCATAAGGTGTAGCATCATTAGAATTAGAAAATATATTTAATGTTTTTTCTAATTGCGAAATATCATCACTTTCAAAAGGGGATTTTATAGTAAAGTGAGCAGGCAGTTTAGAAGATTTAACACCAAACTTATCAAAGACATCCTTTCTTAAAGTGTTATTAAATTTGCCTGCATCTTTTTTTAAAACACTAACTATTACATATCTCAAATGTTTACCTCCAAGTATATTTATACTAATTTTTAACAAATATTTCATAAAGAATTCATATAAATATTATAAAATGAAATATAACATATATTTATATATTAAGTTAAAAGGTTACAGTATTTATACCAATTATAGTATAGACACATGTTATATATAAATATACAATATATTATAAGGTCATGATTATCAATGTATAATCACAATAATAAAAGGATGGGATGAAAAATGAGCTTTTTTAAAAGACTAAAAAATATAGTGGATGCAAAGGCTAACAAAGCGTTAGATAAGCATGAAAATCCAATTGAAATGTTAGAACTATCTATAACTAAAAAAGAAAAGTTATTACAAGATGCTAAAAAACAATGTGCAAACTTTATAGCATCAGTAGATGGAATTAGAAATGAGAAAAAAGATATACAAGAAAAAATAGATAAATATGAAGAAGCCACTAAAGTTGCTATACAAAAGGAAGACAATGAAAAAGCGCAAAACTTTGTAAAACAAAAATTAGAACTTCAAGGAAAATTAACTCAAACAGAAGCTAGAATAAAAGAACAAGATGAAAAAATACAACTTGTAAAAAATAAAATATCAGACTTAGAAATAGAAATATCTAAAATGAAATCTAAAAAGCAAGAATTAGCTACAAGACTTGATGTTGCTGAAATAAATAATGATATAAATGAGACATTAGCTGGTTTAAATGATGATCATGGTATAAACTTAGATGAACTAGAAAAGAAAGTTGCTCAAAAGGAAAGCTATGGTAAAGCATTAGAAGATTTAAAACCTAAAGACGAAGATGAACTTTTAGATGAATATATAAGTAGTTCTCCATCAGTTGATGATGAAGTAGCTAAAGAATTAGAAAGAATAAAAGAACAAATGAAAAAATAAGTAGATTATATTAATCTATTTAAATATTTGTAGATGAATGCTTCGTTTAAATACCAAATCATAAAAGTTGGTTATATAGACGAAGCAAATTTTTTTTATTAGTTAATGTAAGGGGTGCAAAGTTATGGCAAATGAAATAATACAAAGCGAAAAAGACAAATATAAAAAGATTTACTCAGATATAATGTTTTCTTATGATGACTTAAGACAAATGTTAGATGAAAATGAATTAAATAAAAGAACATTTATAAATAAAGTTGAAACATTAAAAGATTATATGGACTTTTTAGATAGATTAGAAAGTGAAAGTAAAAAAGATAAAGGCTTTTTTAAAAAATTATTCAGTAAAAGTGATGATATAGAATCAAAAATTAATAATTATTTAACTATAGATAAAAAAAGGGATATAGATAAACTACAAAAGTGTAGCAAATGTAAGTGTATAAATTGTGCATCAAATTGCATGGTTAATTCTTGTTTAAATTGTAGAGAAGAAGAATATGTATATGGATGTGATAAAAAAACTGATGCATTTACTAAAACAAAGGAAACTGTGACTTTATACGATGGTAATAAAGAAATAATATTTAATGTAGCAGGATACTTAATAGAAAAAAGTGATAGCAATATATTTAGATATGTATATTTAATTGATTCAAAAGACTATGATAATCAACATTTATTAAGATACTCTAAATTTAAAGGGGAAGAAAATTATGATTCTGTAATAGTTGATGATAGTCAAGATGAACTTATAAGACTTAATAATAAATTTATAGAACTAGGGCTTACAGTATAGTGAAGAAAAATAAGTTAAGATTATTTCCCCTATTATTAGTAGCTTTATTTACGTTTTTAGTTACATTTAATTCACTCTCAATGATAAAATCAGAGGCCTATGGGAAAGATTTAGGTGAAGTAGCTTACTCAAGAAGTAGGAGCTCTTTTCATTCAAGTAGTTCTAGTAAAAGTTACTCTAAGCCAAAGAGTATAAAGCCAAGTTCTGGTAGTTTTTCTAGTAAACCAAGTAGTAGCTTAAAGAGCAGTAAAAGTAGCAAACCACAAAGTACTATAAAGCCAGATTCAGGAGGCTTTACGACTAAGCCAAGTGATAACAGCAATATAGACAGTAAAACAGATAGCAAATCAAATAGCACTATAAAACCAGACTCAGGAAGTTTTTCTACAAAGCCTAAAAATGAAAGTAATGAAAATAATTCTAATACCAATAAAAAATATTATGACTATGATGAGCCTAAATCAAGTAGGCCTATATTTGGAGGAGGATATTATAGCGGAGGATTTAGTCCTTTTGGAAGAATGTTTTATAGTTTTTCAATGAGTTCGTGGATAGTAAAGCTAGTAGTTATATTAACTATAGTAGTAGTGTTATATATAGCAATAGATTTTATAAAAAATAGAAGAGACGGAGATTAATATTAGTAAAGAAAAAACAACCTATGGTAGATAATAAGTCTATACATAGGTTATTTTTTTACAGATAAGGATTTTTTAGTATAAAAGTATTGATAAAAAATAGGTTATAAAATGGATATTTTAAGTATAAGAGGAAATTATTATGATATTAGGAAAGTATATTTTTTATTTGTTAAGTGATAACACTTAAAAATTTATAGACTTATAAAAAATGTTTTAATATACCTATACAGGGTATAGAAAAAATATAATTAAAAAATAAAGGAGCCAAATGACATGGGTAATATAATTACAAAAACGTATAAAGTCACAGGAATGACTTGTGCAGCATGTGCAAAAGCTGTTGAAAGAGCCGTCAAAAAGCTAGATGGAGTACAAAGTCAGAGTATAAACATGGTGACAGAAAAGTTAGAAATAGTATACGATGATAGTAAAGTTGGTTTTGAAGACTTTAAAAAAGCTATACAAAAATCAGGATATGATATATTAGAAGATACAACATATAAAAAGGTTGATTTAAAAATTGGTGGAATGACATGTGCAGCATGTGCAAAAGCTGTTGAAAGAGCTACTAAGAAATTAGATGGAGTAGAAAGTTCAAGTGTGAATATAGCTACAGAAATAGCATCAATAAGTTATGATCCAAGCAAGATTAAATTATCTAAATTAGAAGAAGCTATTAAAAAGTCAGGATATGAAGTATTAGAGAATAATAAAGATAAAAATCAAATAGATGAAGATAAATTAAGAAAAGAAAAAGAAATGAAAACTTTATTTACTAAGTTTATAATAGCTGTAGGATTCTCTATACCACTATTTTATATAGCGATGGGACCTATGATAACAAAACCCTTTGGTCCATTACCAGTACCAAGCATAATAAATCCTAATACAAACCCTTTAAATTATGCACTAATTCAAATGTTACTTGTTATACCTGTAATGGGAGCTGGGTATAAATTCTATGTAAATGGATTTAAAGCATTACTAACAAAAAGTCCTAATATGGATTCTCTAGTTGCAATAGGTACATCAGCAGCATTTTTATATAGTGTATATACAACATTTAAAATAGCAAATTATAATGGACAAATGCCTCACGGACATCATCAGTTATACTATGAAAGTGCAGGAATAATAATTGCTTTAATATTACTTGGGAAATATTTAGAATCAAGATCAAAAGGAAAAACTAGTGAAGCAATAAAAAAACTTATGGGACTTCAACCAAAAACTGCACTTATATTAAAAGGTGATAAAGAAATTGAAGTACCAATAGATGAAGTTGAAGTTGGAGATATAATAATAGTAAAACCAGGTAGCAAGATACCAGTAGATGGTGTTGTAGTAGATGGTACTACATCAGTAGATGAATCAATGCTTACAGGGGAAAGTATACCTGTTGAAAAAAATATTGGTGATAAGGTAACTGGAGCTAGTATAAATAAGCATGGAAGTATAAAATTTAAAGCAGAAAAAGTAGGTAGTGATACAGCTTTATCTCAAATTATAAAATTAGTGGAAGATGCACAAGGCAAAAAAGCACCTATTGCAAAACTTGCAGATACTGTATCAGGATATTTTGTACCAGTTGTTATAATAATAGCTATAGTGTCAGCAGCAGCTTGGGCTTTATTTGGAAATAAAGATTTAGAGTTTGTCTTAACAATATTTATATCTGTATTAGTTATAGCCTGTCCATGTGCATTAGGACTTGCAACACCAACAGCTATAATGGTTGGTACAGGAAAAGGGGCAGAAAATGGAATACTTATAAAAGGTGGAGAAGCTTTAGAATTTGCACATAAAGTAGATACTGTAATATTTGATAAAACAGGAACTATAACTGAAGGTAAGCCAAAAGTAACAGATGTTATAGTAAGTGATGATATAGATGAAAAATATATAATACAAATAGCAGCAAGTGCAGAAAAAACATCAGAACACCCATTAGGGGAAGCTATAGTTAAGTATGGTGAAGAAATAGGAATAAAATTTGTAGAAGTTAAAAACTTTAAAGCTATACCAGGACATGGTATAGAAGTAAACATAGATAATAAAAATATATTACTTGGTAATAAAAGATTAATGGAAAGTAGAGATATAAGTCTAGAATCTCTACATAAAAAATCTGATAGGTTAGCACAAGAAGGAAAAACACCTATGTATATAGCTATAGAAAATAATATAGCTGGAATAATAGCAGTTGCCGATACTGTTAAAGAAAATAGTAAAAAAGCAGTAGACAAATTACATGAAATGGGAATAAAAGTAGCTATGGTAACAGGAGATAATAAAAAGACTGCCAATGCTATAGCTAGAGAGGTTGGAATAGATATAGTAGTATCAGAAGTATTACCTCAAGATAAATCAAATGTAGTTAAAAATCTTCAAAATGAAGGTAAGTTTGTTGCTATGGTTGGAGATGGTATAAATGATGCACCAGCACTAGCACAAGCTAACGTAGGTATAGCTATAGGAAATGGAACAGATGTGGCTATGGAATCTGCAGATATTGTTTTAATGAAAAGTGATTTAATTGATGTATGTAATGCAATAAAACTAAGTAATGAGACAATTAAGAATATAAAAGAAAACTTATTCTGGGCATTTGGATACAATACAATAGGAATACCAATAGCAGCAGGGCTACTTTATATATTCGGAGGACCGCTACTAAATCCAATGTTTGCAGCAGCAGCTATGAGTTTAAGTTCAGTATCAGTAGTAAGTAATGCACTTAGACTAAAAAACTTTAAAACATACAAATAATAAAAAAGAGTTACCTTAAGTAACTCTTTTTAGTTTATAAAAAATTAATTTAAAATAGTGTAAAATGATGAAAATAAAGTTTGTAAATTAGGCAAGCTATTATTTGGTATTAGTAAATCAAAACAAGATGAACTTTAAAGAGTTAATAGTATAAAATATATAAGTAAAGAAATAATATTATTAATTAATAATATTAAAGGAGTAGACAAAATGGCAAAGTTCAACGGTGTAGTAAAGTGGTTTAATAGTGTAAAAGGATATGGTTTTATAACTTGTGATACTGGTGAAGACGTATTTGTTCACTTTACAAATATAAAAGAAGAAAATGATGAAAAGAATTTACATGAAGGTGAAGAAGTTAGCTTTGATATGGTAGAGGCTCCAAAAGGAATGTCAGCTATAAATGTACACAAATTATAAAAATAAGGAACTATCAATTGATAGTTCCTTATTTTTAATTACGGAAAAAATTATATACGTCATAAAAAATTCATATAGTTATAAATTAATTATGATAAAATTAAATATAAATAAAGATCAAATGGAGTTGATAAAATGAGTGAATCTATATTAGTTATTGAAGATGATTCAGATATACAAGAACTCATAGTTGAGTTTTTAGGTTCTAAGGGATATAAAATAGACTCAGCTAATGATGGAGTAGAAGGTATACAAAAGTTTAAGGAAAAAGAATATGATTTAATAATACTTGATATTATGATGCCAAATTTAGATGGACATTCAGTATGTAAAATGATTAGAAAAAATTCAAATGTACCTATAATATTTTTAACAGCATTAACTGACGAATCAGATCAGATAAAAGGGTTTGATTTAGAGTGTGATGATTATATAACAAAGCCTTTTTCATTTAAGTTACTTATAAAAAGAGTAGAAGCAGTGCTTAGAAGGACATCACAAACTAGTAGTGACTGTTTAATCTTTGAAGACTTAAAATTAGATTTAAATACGTATACAGCACAAATAAAAGAAGAAACTATAGAACTTACTTTAAAGGAATTTAATATACTTAAGACTTTAATAGAAAAATATCCACAAGTGGTAACTAGAGAAAGTTTATTAGATAGTATATGGGGATATGACTATTATGGAGATACAAGAATAGTTGATGCACATATAAAAAATATAAGAAAAAAAATAGTATTACCATATATAAAAACAGTAAAAGGTATAGGATATACTCTTGAAAAAGATATTTAGTAAATGGGAAAAATTAAATATAAAGTATAAACTATTTACAATAACAACAGGGTTATTACTAGCATTAGCTATAATAATATACCTAATCTTATATTTTTTATTACCAACATATTATTATGAGTATAAAATAGGGAATTTCGAAAAAAGTGTAGCACGACTTAAGAAAGAATCAGTATTTTATACAACGGATGAATTAAAAGAGAAGCTACATCAACTAGAAGCGAGTCAAAATCTATCTGTTCTTTTAACTAACCAAAGTGGAAGAAGAATTTATGGTAGAACAGAATTATTAATACTTAATCATAGTAAATATATAATAAATAATAGTAGAGAATACCCTAAGAATATTACTATATATACTAAAGATTCAATACTCCCATATAATTTAAGTATAGTAATGCCGCTTCAGCCTATAGATGAAGCTACTGAGGTTATAAGAAATCTTATGCCATATATTATAGGGGTAGCTATATTAATAGCTATAATAGGTGCATACATATATACAAAAGTAATAACTAAACCTTTGATAGATATAATAGAAACTGAAAGAGAAGCTGAAAATAAAAGAAAAGAATTTATAGCTACTATATCTCATGAACTAAAAACGCCAATAACTATAATAAGTGGACAACTAGAAGGTATGATTTATAATATAGGGAAATATAAAGATAGAGATTTATATTTAGAAAAATCATATGATACTACACAAGAGTTAAAAGAATTGGTAAATGAGATGATAGAAGTATCAAAATGTGAAATATTAGAAACTGATTTGACTTTAGATACTGTTAATTTAAGCAATATGGTTGAAAATATAATAAAAAGACAAGTATTTTTAATAGAAGATAAAAATTTAAATACAGTAATAGATATAGAAAAAGATTTGTATGTAAAATGTGATGAAGATAGAATAAAAAAAGCAATAAGTAATATAATAAACAATGCTATAAAATATTCACCAAATAAAGAAACTATAATAGTGAAGCTGTACACTAAAAGTGTAAAAATTGCTAGAAGAAAAACTGATTCAAAAATATATTTAGAAGTCGAAAATACAGGCATTACTATAGATAAAAAATATCTAAATGAGATATTTAAGCCATTTTTTAGAGTAGAAAAATCAAGATCTAGAAAAACTGGAGGAAGTGGGCTAGGGTTATATTTAGTTAGTAAAATACTTCAAAGTCATGGATTTAAGCATAACATAAAAAATAAAGAGAATTCAGTAATATTTACTATAGAGTTTAATTAAACTTTCAAAGTTCATTCACTTAAAACTCATATTAAATTCATATTAAAAAGTTAATATATAAGTATAGAAAGACTAGCTTAAAAACCATAATATAATACCCTAAAATAATGGCAACACTCCCTCACATCCTCCTATGGGTTGCCATTATTTATATCCCCTATATTTTATATAGGGGATATTTTTAATTGTAAGTAAAATGTATAATTTATAAAATAATAAATTAGATTTTGTACAAAAAAAGAAAGTAATAATTTTTAATAAAATGCAAAAAATAATATAAATAAAGGAGGATATATGACTACTATGAAAAATTATATGAATAATATGAAAAATGATATGGAAAAAAGACTTGATGGAGCTAAAGAAAAAGCAGAAGATGTAAAAGAAAATGTACTAGGATTTATGGCTAATATGGAAAATCAAGTGGAAGATGGAATGGAAAGATATAAAGAAAAAAAATTTGCTAAAAATTTAAAAAAACAAATGGAAAAAGAACATAAATAAATACCTAAAAGAGCTAAATTATTTAGCTCTTTTAATATTTAAATAAAATTGTATCATTACATTTTATATTTATTATATATTTAAGATCCATATATGGAAATTGTATGAGTTAGGTAGTAATATTTAATTAGGATTCATTAAAAGTGGAGGAATAATTATGGATAGAATGAATGAAGTAAGTAAAACTAAAACAAAATTTTTAGTGACATCATCTTTATTTGCCGCACTAGTTTGTTTAACAACAGCATATATATTACATATTCCAGTAGGAGCTAATGGAGGGTATGTTCATATAGGGGATTCATTTATATATTTAGCAGCAGCTATACTTCCTACTCCTTACGCAATGATTTGTGCAGCAATAGGAGCTGGAATGGCAGATTTAGTTAGTGGTGCAGCTATATGGCTAATACCAACAATAATAATAAAGCCAATATTAGTATTATTTATAAGCTCAAATAGCGAAAAAATAATAACTAAAAGAAATATAATAGGAAGCTTTATTGCGGGATTTGTAGGATGGTTTTTATATATGATAGCAGGGGGAATTATATCAGGTACATTTGTAGGTGCATTTGTATTGTCTCTTGTAGGTTTTGTACAACCAATAGGAAGCTTTATAGTGTTTTTATTAATTGGAAGTACTTTTGATAAATTAGAAATAAAGAAAAAATTTTAATAAAAAGGAGATAGATATGAATATATTATATACAATAGGTGATAGTCTTTATGTAAACTTAACTAATAAATGTCCATGTAGATGTATATTTTGTATAAGAGATGAGAAGGATGAAATTGAAAAAAGTGGAAGTTTATGGCTAGAACATGAACCAAGTATTGACGAAATAAAGGAAGCTTTTAAAAATTATAATTTAAGCGATTATAATGAAGTTGTATTTTGTGGATATGGAGAACCCTTAGTTAGACTAGACGAAGTAATAGAAATTAGTAAGTTTATAAAAGAAAAAAGTAATGTAAAAGTTAGGGTTAATACCAATGGTTTAAGTGATTTGATTCATAAAAAGAAAACAGCAATACTATTAAAGGATAATATAGATTCTATATCAATTAGCTTAAATGCTCCAAATAAAGAGGTTTATACAAAGGTTACAAGACCTAAATACGGGGAAGTATCATTTGAATATATGATAAATTTTGCAAAAGAATGTAAAGAGTATATAAGTGAAGTAGCTTTTTCCGTTGTAGATGAAATATCGCAAGAAGAAATAGAAATGTCAAAAGTGTTAGCAAATAAGCTTGGAATAGATTTAAAAGTAAGAAATAAAAATTAAAATACTTAGAGTACACTAAAAAACTATAAAAATAAATTTATTTTTATAGTTTTTTAGTATATATAATAATAAATAAGTATTAAAATATAAATTTAAATTCAATGGGGAATATTTCATAAAAAGTAAAAAAAATATAAAAAAAGTATAAAATTTGACGGTATTTATGGTAAACTACAACTAAAAAGAAAATTAAATTAACAAAAGAACAGGAGCAAAGAGCAATGGGAATATTTGATATCTTCAAAAAGAAAAATAAAAGCAGTATTATATTATCGCCTACAAATGGTGAAATATTAGAGTTATCATATGTACCAGATGAGGTATTTTCCAACAAGATTATGGGAGATGGATTTGCTATAAAGTCAAATGATGGGGTTATAGTATCACCAGTAGATGCAACAGTTGAGATGATATTTGATACTAAACATGCTATGGGGTTAAAAACTGATGATGGTTTAGAATTACTTATACATTTAGGAATAGATACAGTGAATTTAAAAGGTGAAGGTTTCGAGATATTCACAAATGTTGGAGATAAAGTTAAAGCAGGAGATAAAATAATGAAAATGGATGTTGACTTTATAAAAAATAATGCAACATCGGATATAAGTCCTATAATATTTACTAGTTTAGAAGATGGACAGTCTGTAAAAATTGTAACAGGTGCTGTAGAAGCTAAAGAAGAAAATAGAATAGAAATAGTTAAATAACTAACAAATAGGGGGGTCTTTAGATATATCTAAGGACCTTTTATATGTAATAAAATTAAATTAAAATAAATAATGACATCGACAGGAGGAAATTATATGCTTAAATTTTTACAGCGTATAGGTAAATCACTTATGTTACCTATAGCGGCACTACCAATAGCAGGTATTATGCTAAGAATTGGACAACCTGATGTAATAAAAGCATTGTATGCAGTGCCATTTATGTCTCAAGTACTTCCATTTTTTGGAGCAGCAGGGTCTGCATTATTTGATAATTTACCATTATTATTTGCACTAGGAGTTGCAGTTGGCTTATCTGATGATCAAAATGGTGCATCAGCTCTAGCAGGTGTTATATCTTATTTAACTTTAACTAATGTTACTACTAAATACTGGGGTATAAATTTTGCACCAGAAATAGCATCAACATTAAATATATCATTTTTAGGAGGTATACTAGCAGGTTTAATAGGTGGATTATCATATAATAGATATAGAAAAGTTCAACTGCCAGAATTTTTAGCATTCTTTGGTGGAAGAAGAGCAGTTCCTATAATGTCTGGATTAATATCAGCTATAGTAGCTATACCTTTAGCTATAGTTTGGCCTAGTATTCAAGCTTTTTTAGGAGATATATCAGCAGCTATAGCAGGGTTTGGAGCTATGGGAGCAGCATTATATGGATTCTTTAATCGTCTATTAATACCAATGGGACTTCATCATGTATTTAATTCATTCTTCTGGTTCCAATTAGGAAACTTTAATGGGACAACAGGAGATTTAAACAGATTCTTTGCAGGAGATCCTACAGCAGGACACTTTATGGCAGGATTTTTCCCAGTAATGATGTTTGGTTTACCAGCAATAGCATTTGCTATATACTGTGCAGCTAAGAAAGAAAAGAAAAAAGCAGTAGCAGGTATGCTTTTTTCTTTAGGACTTACAGCTTTATTAACAGGTGTTACAGAGCCACTTGAATTTTTATTTATATTTTTATCACCAGCATTATTAGTAGCTCATGCAATACTTACAGCAATATCTATGTTTATTACAGATTCTCTAGGAGTACTTCATGGATTTACATTTTCAGCAGGAGCGATAGACTATTTACTAAACTTTAACTTAGCTACTAATCCAATATATATATTACTAGTAGGACTTGGAATTGGTGCTTTATACTTTGTAGTATTTTACTTCTTAATAGTTAAGCTAGACTTACCAACTCCAGGTAGAGAAGATGATGATGAACTTAGTTCAAATCCAATACAAAATAGTGAAGTAGCAGCAACTAGTGAAGATGAAATATCTAGAAAATATATAGAATATCTAGGTGGAGATGAGAATATAATTAAGGTTGAAAACTGTGCAACTCGATTAAGATTAGAACTAGTTGATACTGATAAAATGAATGAAAAAGGTTTAAAATCATTAGGGGCAAAAGGTGTTGTTAAATTAAGCAAGACTAGTGCTCAAGTTATAGTTGGTACGAAAGTTGAATTCGTAGCTGATGGAATAAATGAAAGTCTTAGAAAATAGAAAATAATAAGGATATCTAAACTTAGGTATCCTTATTTATAATACCATGAATTTTAAACTTTATTAATTTTAGATGATTTAATCAAGGTTTGTTCTTAGTGGATACTAATAAAAAGTGTCAGTAGTATGGGTAAAGCAAATTTTTGTTGTTCAACTTTTACCAAAGTATAGCTATAATATAAAATAAATGAAAATAAAAATTATCTAAAAATAGTAGGGGGATATATGTTAAATACTAATAAAGAACATGTAGTTAAATGGTCAGTACAAGGTAAAATTCATCATCCAATAGGTGGAAATTATAGAATAAGTCACGATGGAAAACCTATGATACTTCCAGCGACAGGTGGAATATCATATAATGTATCTGTTGGTGATAGTGTTTTTAATTGGGCAGGTGACCATGTAGAGCCAGGTGTATCTATAAGAAATGAAAATAGTTCAGAAAATGCAGCATTAATGACATTTGCATGTATTGGAAATGAAGCTAAAATAGTATCAGGGGATGCTAAAGGTAAAAAGGGATATGTAACAGGTATGCATGGAGGCATAGACCATGTGTTAATATATTTTGATGAGGAAACTTTAGAAGATTTAGCAATCGATGATAAAATAATGGTAAAAGCATATGGACAAGGGCTTAAGTTAAATAATTATGAAAATGTACACATAATGAATATAGATCCTAATTTATTTGAAAAATTAAACATAAAAGAAGAAAATGGAAAGCTTAAAGTTAATGTTGTAGGAAAAGTTCCAGCATATTTAATGGGGTCTGGTATAGGTTCTAAAAGTGCTGCTACAGATGGTGATTATGACATAATGACAGCTGATATGGAAGAAATAAAGAGATTAGGGCTTGATAAGTTAAAATTTGGTGATTTAGTATTACTTCAAGATTGTGATAACACATATGGTGTAGGATATTTAAAAGGTGCTGTAAGTATAGGAGTTGTAGTTCATAGTGATTGTGTGAAATCAGGTCATGGGCCAGGGGTAACAGTTATAATGACTTGTAAAGATGACACTATAGAAGGTATTATAGATGAAAATGCTAATATAAAAAATTATATGAAATAAAAAAAAAGGTCTTCTATTTAAATAGAAGACCTTTTTTTGAGTTAAAAGTAAGTATATCTATAGTTACTAAAAAATAAATATTTTATTTTAATATATGAGAATATGTATATCCAAAAAAGTGAAATCTATTATAAAAACAATTTTAAAGATTTAAAATTTGCAAAAAATGGTATATAATATGAAAAGACTAACTAGGAGGGGCCAAATGAATAAAAGTAAAGTTGTAATAGTAGGAACAGGAATGGTGGGAATGAGCTATGCTTATTCAATGGTGAACCAAGGAACATGCGAAGAATTAGTACTTATAGATTTAGATAAAAAAAGAGCTGAAGGAGAAGCTATTGATTTAAATCATGGACTTAGCTTTGCACCAAGAAAAATGAAGATATATGCAGGGGATTATAGCGATTGTAGTGATGCCTACATAATATGCATAACAGCAGGTGCTATACAAAATGAAGGAGAGACAAGATTAGACTTATTACATAAAAATACAAAAATAATGAAGTCTATAATAGGAGAAATAAAAAAGACAGGCTTTAAAGGAATATTATTAATAGCTACAAATCCAGTTGATATAATGACTTATGTATCATGGAAATTATCTGGTTATGATAAATCGAAAGTCATAGGATCAGGAACGACACTAGATTCAGCTAGACTTAGATATACATTAGGTGAAAGATTAAATGTAAATCCTAAAGATATAAATGCATATGTAATGGGTGAACATGGAGATTCTCAATTTGTAGCTTGGAGTTATGCACTTTGTGGATTACAACCAATATATCAAATAGCATCTAGAAAAGATAAGAATATAGATTTTGATGATTTAGAAAAAATAGAAGATGAAGTTAGAAATATAGCTTATAAAATAATTGATTGTAAAAAGTCGACATATTATGGTATAGGAATGGCTTTAACTAAGATAACTAAAGCTATACTTGAAAATGAAAATACAGTACTTACAGTATCATCATATTTAAATGGAGAATATGGAAATGAAGACGTGTATATAGCAGTTCCAAGTATAGTAAATAAAGATGGAGTAAGAGAAGTGATACATTTACCACTTGATGCTACAGAAAAAGAAAAGTTAAATGATTCTATAAAGATAATGAAAGAAAATATAAAAAAATTAGACTTATAAAAATAAATAATTAAAAGCGCTACTTAATTTTAAGTAGCGCTTTTAATTATTTATAGTTATGTAATAGTATATGAAATATTTAGAGTATTAGTTTAAACAAATTTATCTAAAATATAAAAAAACTTATAATAATAAAACTTCAATATATGGAGAACTTAAAAGTAAGCACAATTTAAAAGAAAGGATAAAGTTATGAAAAAAGAAGTTAAAGTAAATGAAGGAAGGTCAGATAATAATCCACATATGGATAAGTTATTAAAAGAAAATAAAAATAGAATGGAAATTGCAAAAGAAATAAGTACTAATAAAAAAATAGGTGACATAGTAGGCGAAAGATTAGCTAAAAAACATCATTTCCCACCATGTTAAATTAAATTTAGGAGGAAACTAATGGAGAATAAATTTTCAAATGGACATTATAAAGACGCAATTGAGTATGCAAAATATATACTTTCAAATAGTTCCTCTATAAAAGAAATAGCTGAGAATATAAATGAATTAGAAAAAGAAGACGATAATAAAAAAGTAAGTGATAATTAAATTAGTAACACAATAATATAGTTATAAAATAGTAGGTTAATTAATATTTATATTAAATAACCTACTATTTTATTTGAATAAATTATTTAAGTAGGCGCATTTAGATATATAAATTATTGAAAAATATAAATAGAAATACTAATATTAATTATTAATGAATGAGGTAATAGAGTTTAGGGGGGATTATTATTAATAAATTACTTAATACATATAAAGGACTCCCAAAAGAGATATACATATTGTTTATAGGTAAAATAGTAAATAGTATAGGTTCTTTTGTACATCCTCTTATGTCATTGATACTTACACAAAAAATAGGAATGTCAGCTTTTGAAGCCGGTCAATTTGTGACAATGCTTGCAGTATTTCAGGCTCCATGTATGATAACTGGAGGAAAGTTAAGTGATACGATTGGAAGAAGAAAAGTTATAATAACATTTCAAGCTTTAGGTGCACTTATGTTAATTATATGTGGGCTTATGGATACTACTGTATTAACAGCTAAGATAATGATATTATCATCATGTTTTTATTCAATATCATCACCTGCTTATGATGCGTTAAATGCAGATTTAACTAATGAAGGAAATAGAAAAGAATCATACTCACTATTGTATATGGGAGTGAATATTGGTTTTTCTATAGGTCCAATACTTGGTGGATTTTTATATAAAGATTATTTATTTTTAATATTTATAGGAGATGCTATAACTACCTTAATAGCCTTAACACTATTTATATTTTATGTAAAAGAGCCAACAAAAATTAAAAAAAGCAATGTAATAGAGTCAAAAGAGATATATGATGATGAATATAAAGATTTTTCTACTTTAAAAGTATTAATTAAAAGACCTATACTAATAGCATTTCCTATTATAATGCTATTATATCAATTTTCATATTCTCAATGGGGATTTTCTCTTCCTCTTCAAATGGGAGAAATATTTGGAGAGGATGGGGCAAGATTGTATGGATTATTAGGAGGATTAAATGGATTTATAGTAATTATATTAACTCCTATACTCACTAGTAAAACTAAAAAATATAAATCTATGAACATTATGTCTATAGGAGGAATTTTATATGGGTTATGTTTTTTAGTGGTTAGTTTTTCAAAAGTGATGCCATTATTTTTCCTAGCAATAATATTATTAACTATAGGCGAAGTTTTAATAGCTATTAATAGTTCGGCTTTTATAGCGAACAATACTCCTATATCTCATAGGGGAAGGATAAGTTCTGTAATACCATTAATTACTGGAATGGGATATGCAATGGGACCTATGATAATGGGGAAAATTATAGATTCAAGCTCTATATCTATAGGGTGGATAGTAGTTATGTTGGCTTCTTTTATAGGAGCATTCGGACTTTTAATATTAAAAAAACTTAAATTAGAAATAAATGAAGAATAACTAGTATAAAAAATAGAAATTAATATGAATATTAAGAATAAAGTACTTATTAAATCGTACTTAAATAGATAAAATTTAAAAAAAGTTCATAAATTATTGAAAAAAAATACTGTTATGCTATAATTAACCTATAAATACGAATTATTAAATAAATTTGTGGAATAATAATCGGTTTCATAGGGGAGGAAATATAAAATGAAGAATCAAAGTTCGGTTATTTATCAACTAGATGGTAAGCCAAAATTAACAGAAGCTATACCCTTAGGTCTTCAGCATATACTCGCGATGTTTGTTGGAAATGTTACACCACTTATAATAATTTCTAATATACTTAACTTGTCATTAGCTGATAAAACTTCTTTAATACAATGTGCTATGTTTGTATCTGGAATAGTAACATTAATACAATGTTATAAAGTTGGTCCATTTGGAGCGAGGTTACCAATAGTTATGGGAACTAGTTTTGGGTTTGTACCAGTACTTACAGCAATAGGTGCTAAGTATGGATATGAAACGATACTTGGAGCATGTCTAGTAGGTGGGCTTATAGAAGTAATGTTTGGTCAAAGTATGAAAAAATTAAGGAGATTTTTCTCGTCAGTGGTAACAGGAACAGTAGTTTTAGCTATGGGTATATCTTTACTTCCAACAGGTATAAATTATTTTGCAGGTGGAGTAGGAGCTAGTGACTTTGGTTCAATATCAAATCTTATATTAGGAACAGTAGTTTTACTAACTGTATTAATTTTTAATCAATATACTAAAGGGATAACTAGTTTAGCATCAATACTTATAGGACTTATAGTTGGATATATAGTAGCAATACCAATGGGAAAGATAGATTTTTCGCAACTATCTCAGATGTCTATGATATCTGTTCCAATGCCGTTTACATTCGGGTTTGAATTCCATCTAGACGCAATATTTGCAGTAGCTTGTGTATTTATAGTTTCAGCTGTTGAGACAGTAGGGGATATAACATCAATAGCCCATTCAGGGATAGGAAGAGATGCTACTGATAAAGAAATAGCAGGTGGAGTTATGGCAGATGGTATAGGAAGTGTTATAGGGGCAATGTTTAGTGTACTTCCAAATACTTCGTTTGGCCAAAATGTAGGGATTATAGCCATGACTAAAGTTATAAATAGAAATGTAGTAGCAACAGGTGCAGTATTTTTAATATTAGCAGCAGTATTTCCAAAATTTGGAGCAATAATATCTTTAATGCCTTCAAGTGTATTAGGTGGAGCTAGTGTAATGATGTTTGCAATGATTGCAGTTAGTGGGATAAAGCTTATAACTAGTGAGCCTCTTAATAATAGAAATAGCACAATAGTAGCACTTTCATTAGGAGTTGGCGTTGGATTATCATTTGTTCCAGGAGTTCTTTCTAATATGCCAGAATCTATACAATTAATATTTGGAGATTCAGGACTTGTATTAGTTGCAATTATAGCAGTAGTTTTAAATATAGTACTTCCAAAAGAAGAAAAATCTGTAGAATTAGAAGTTAAATTAGAAGGTCAAATATCTTAATACAAAATAAAAGATAGTTATTTTTATATGTAAAAATAGCTATTTTTTTATAAAAAACTTTATATATATGTGTTAAAATTTTATTTAAATTTAGGTATAAGTTATATATAATTATAATAGGGAAAGATATAACAGGGGGAAATATACCGATGAAAAGGATATTTAATAAATTAAATGAGAATATAATAATTATAAATAATAAAGGAGATATATTATTTTGTAATGAAGTATTATTAGAAAAATTAGGGTATAAACAAGAGGATATAATACAAAATAATATAAATAATATTTTATATAATATAGAAGATATTGATTGTATAAAAAAAGAAGAAAATATAGATTTGTTGTTTTATAGAAAGACAAAAGACATTGTCAAATTTAACTGTGATATAATAATAGATTTTTTTGAAGAAAAAGAAGTAATTTTTATATTATGTAAAGAAATAAGCAAATCATATACAATAGAAGACTTAGATAATCTACTAGATAGTATACCGATAGGATTATGGATTAAGAATATAGATGGTAAATATTTATACTCAAATAGATATCTAGCAAGTCTTGCCAACAAAGAAAAAGAAAATATGATAGGAAATTATGATATAGATAATTTTAAAGATGAATATGCACATTTATATAAAGAGGTAGATGAAGAGGTAATAAATACAAAAAAGCCAAGGCTATTTGAAGAAGCTATAATAGTAAATGGAATAAGCAAAGAGTTTGAATCGTATAAGGCACCTATACTTGGTGAAAATGAAGATGTAATTTATACGGTAGGAGCTACAAGAGATATAAGCTTGAGAAAAAAGATAGAAAAACAGGTATTTAATA
This sequence comes from Romboutsia sp. BSD2780061687b_171204_C1, assembly GCF_015560225.1. Lineage (NCBI taxonomy): Bacteria > Bacillati > Bacillota > Clostridia > Peptostreptococcales > Peptostreptococcaceae > Romboutsia > Romboutsia sp. BSD2780061687b_171204_C1. The sequence continues at coordinate 400,722 of NZ_JADMRK010000001.1, forward strand.
ACCATAATCAAGTATCGACTTTACACAATATTTTAAATAGAACTAGCTGTGATATAAAAGGATTATTAGAAGATACTTGTGACGAATTTTCAAAATATTTAAATAGTGATGGGATATCAGTATGGTTGTATGATAAAGATAAAAAAGAATTAAAATCATATATAAGAAGAGGTTATTTTACTATATCACAGCATGAAGGGATAATAAAGCTAGGTAAAGATACAATAGAGTGGGAAGTTTTTAATAATATATCAGATGGCTTAAGGGATATAAATGAAGTAAAGCATCTAAGTACATATAAAAAAATGGAAAATGATGGAGTAAAATACATAGGAACTTATAAAATAAAATTAAGAGATGATATTATAGGTATATTAACTATATATTATAAAGATAATAATAAACCACCAGAATATGACCAAAGTAATTTTATAAAGGCCATATGTGGTCAAATGGCTATATTAATCAAAAACTTAAAACTTACTAATGAAATAAAAATAGAAAATAAAAAAAGAAGCAATACAGAAAAAGAATTGGCATTGTTTTTAGAAACAGCAGTTGATTTAGTAGGGGTTATAGATGAAGATGGATATTTTAAAAAAGCAAACTCAAAATGGAGTGAAGTACTAGGATGGACAGAAGAAGAATTACTAAACATTAATTTAAAAAATTTACTACATCCTGAAGATATGAAAAAGGTATTACCAGTTAAAGATTTTAAAAAAGGTTCTAAATTTAGAAAAAATGTTAAGTATAGATATTTAAACAAAAATGGCAAATATATATGGTTACATATAGGTAGCAAGTATGTAGAGGAAGAAAAGCATTTTTTAGTTACAGGAAGAGATATAACAAAAGAAATGTATGTTGAAGAACAAACTAAAAAACTAGAAAAAGCTATTGAAATAGAGAGTATGAAAAATGAGTTTTTCTCTAATATATCACATGAATTTAAAACTCCACTTAATATAATACTTGGGAGCATGCAGTTATTAAATCAAAGTATATATAAAAATAGCATAACTACTGAAAAACTTATTAATCATATAAGTACAATAAAGCAAAATTCTTATAGACTTTTAAGACTTGTAAATAATCTTATAGATATAAGTAAAATAGAAACAGGATACTATGAATTACAACTTTCTAATAATAATATAGTTAATATAATAGAGGATATAACTCTATCAGTTGTAAATTATGTAGAGTGTAAAAATATAAATTTAATATTTGATACTGATACAGAGTGTGAAATATTAGCATGTGACCCTGATAAAATAGAGAGGGTTATGCTAAACTTATTATCAAATGCAATAAAATATACAGGAGAATATGGAAAAATAATAGTAAGTTTAAAATCAGATGGTAAAAAAGTAATAGTATCTGTAAAAGATAATGGAACTGGAATACCTAAGGATAAAATAGGAATTATATTTGATAGATTTGGACAAGTAAATGATGCACTAATAAAAAGAAGAGAAGGTAGTGGAATTGGTTTATCCTTAGTTAAATCTTTAGTAGAAATGCATGGAGGTTCTATAAGGGTAGAAAGTGAATTAAATATAGGAAGTGAATTTATATTTGAAATACCTGTATCTTTAATTGAAGATGAAGAAGTAACTATATTAGATAAAAATTTAAGAGATTCACAAATAGAAAAGTGTAATATAGAGTTTTCAGATATATATAATATTTAAAAATATATATAATAAATTAATGAATAATTAATTATAAACCATGAAGGTTTTCACTAGCTAAAGTGAAAACCTTTTTTGAATTATATTATTATTATCGATGCTTTGTATAGTTGCTTACGCAGACTATAAATGTATTTATAGTAAATTAGATAGAAAATAAATGGAATATGGAGTTTACTGATAATAATTAAAGAATATAAAATATACATCTTATATGCTTTAATTTACAAAAAGTAATGTATAGAATCTTAAAAAAAGTAGATATATCAAGTAATAAAAAATATTTGATATATCTACTTTTTTAGATGCAGTAAATAAACATGATTATAATTATATAGCAATATTATTTAATTTATTAAGTTTTTGTAGTTTGTATTTTTTAAACATCAATGTATTAGACATATTACACAAAGTTAACTTACCTATCTTTCAAATGAATTGCTACTTTCATAGGAACAACAAAATTTACTTCCTTTAAATAAAAAGAAGAATGCGCTGCCCATAATAAGAGGGGTTATAAATGATACAGCTAAAGCGATTGAATTGCTATATGTACTTTTTGTAAAAACTGCAAGAATTAATAAGATAAGATTAATTTAAAAATATGAAAAAAGATGAAGATAAATAATAATACAGATTGGCTAAAATCAAAGGATTCATTGAAATGGTATTATAAACTTATCATAAAAAATAAATAATACTATGATAAAATATGACTATAGACCATAAATTAAGATATTTTGCATAAGGGAGGGGAATTAATGAATATCATATATTTTTTAGTAGGAATAATAGCGACGACTATTGGTGCAATATCAGGAATTGGTGGAGGAGTTATAATAAAGCCAGTACTTGATACATTAGGAAATTATGATATAAGTACGATAAGTATATTATCTAGCTTTACTGTGTTTTCTATGTCAATAGTAGCTTTATTAAAAAGCATAAAAAATAAAGTTAAATTAGATGGAAAGAGAACTATATCTCTAGCAATAGGTTCTATAATAGGTGGGATATTAGGTAAAAATTTATTTACCTTATTTTTAGCGGCTTTAAACAATAATTTACTAGGCCAAAAAATACAATCAACTACATTATTTATACTTATGGGTGTAGTTTTAATTTTATATATTAATGAAGGTAAAATTAAAGGTTTTAGAGTTAATAATATAGGATTTTGTGCATTGATAGGTATTATATTAGGTATAATTTCTTCATTTTTAGGAATAGGTGGAGGACCGATAAATGTAATTGCATTAATGTATATATTAGGTATGGGAAGTAAGGAAAGCTCTATACATTCTATATTTATAATATTTTTTTCACAAGGGTCTAAACTTTTATCGGTGTTTTTATCAGAAGGATTTAGTGTATATAACTTAGAGGTACTTCCTTTCATGGTTGTAGGTGGTATTATGGGAGGATTTATAGGAAGTTATTTATTAGGAAAGATGAAGAAAAACAATATAAAAAATCTTTTTACATATACTATGTTACTAATTATGTGTTTTAATTTGTACAATTTAATAAAAAAATAGTTAAATATATATTTAATAACCAAATAATTGTTAATATCAAAAAATATCTAAGTAAGAAAATGAGGGGAAAAAATATAATGATAAAAAATATAAAAAGTATTTTTTTACTTCTTACTATTTTATTTATAATTTGTGTATCAATAAAAAATAATAGTGTATATGCACAAAAACTAAATGATAGTAATTTGAGTAAATATAGCATAATAGATAGTATAGAGAGTACATATAATAAAAAAGAATTAGAAAAAAACTATATAAACAAAGTTAGGGCTAATTTAAAGGGTGAAGTAAAAGACAGTGAATATTACTTTATACAAGGTTATATAGACTATAGTATACATGATTATAAAAGTGCAATAAAAAATTTTGAATTAGCCAAAAAGGATATAAAAAATTCTAAGGATACATTTTTAAAAGTATACAATTATATACTTTTAAATAATTGTCTTTTAGAAGAAGGCAAAAGTGAAAATTTAATAACTAATGCTAAGAAGGCAATTACATATATAAAGGAAGATAAGTCATATAAAAATAATAGTAATGTAGTTTGGGAAGTAATATTTCCATTAAGTTATAATGCAAAAACTAAGGATGAATCAATAAAATTACTAAAATCATATATAGAAGAAACTAGCAATTTAGATATAGAGACTAAAATGGCATTAAGGGGAAATTTAGCTATAATATATACTATGGATAGAAAGTATGGCAAAGCTATATATAATTATTTAGATGTTATAAATTTAGCAAAGAAACATCCAAATATAGATAAAGCTGGTGTGTATGAAGCTAAAGCATATACTCTTATAGGTGATATAGTATATGAATTAGGTCTGCATAAAGAAGCTATAGATTGGTATGATATGGCAATAAATATAAAAATACCAAATAAATTAAACAATGCAGAAGCAAAGGTAAATACATATATAAATCAGATGCATGCATACTTAAGTATCGGTGATTACGATAAATGTAGTGATGTAGTAAATGAGACAAAAAAATATATAAAATATCTAGATAAAAATGAACAAGATGATGTAGAAATTCTTCTAAATTATAATATAGCCAATATAAATATACATAAAGGAAATTATGAAGAAGCTAAAAAATATATAAAAAAAGGTTCAGAGTTATTAAAAGAAGATAAAGTAGAATATTTTATTCATAAAGATATTTTCTTAGGATTATCATATGCAAGTATATTAAAAGAAGAAGGAAATTATAAAGAAGCTTTAGATATATATAATAAAATACTAAAGCTAAAAAATGAAGGTGCTAAATATATAGAAATTGATATCTATTCTGATATAGCTGAAATATACAGTAAAATAGGAGATCTAGAATCATATAAAAAATACAATGAAATACTAAAAGAAAAGAAAGAATCTTTAGATGAAATTATAAAAAATGATTATATTGAATATTCAATAAAGGCATATGAAAATGAAGTATTAAAAGAGAAAGAGAAAAACGAACAAATAAAAGTATTAATTATGACATGTATAGTAGTAATATTAATTATTATTTTAATAGCAAGAATAGTTCGTGTGAAAGCATTAAAAAAATTACACTATCAAGATAGTATGACAGGTCTTTATAATAGGAGATATCTAGATGATTATGAACAGAGAAATATAAAGAAACTAGAAGAAAAGGAAATTTCTATAGTATTACTAGATATAGACTACTTTAAGAAATATAATGATAATTATGGACATATAGAAGGAGATAAAGTAATAAAAGAAGTATCAAATTCAGTTCTTATGAATATTAGAAAGAAAGGGATAGGAATAAGATTTGGAGGTGAAGAAATAGTTATTATACTAGAGGACACTAGTGAAAATGAAGCCATAGAAATAGTAGAAAAAATACAAAAAGATATAAAAAATAAGGCAATAGAACATAAGTATTCATTAGTTAATGACATAGTAACTACAAGTATAGGTATATATACTAAAAAGAAAAATATGAAAGAAGATATATATTTAGCAATAGATAAAGCAGACAAGGCATTGTATGAGTCTAAAAATAATGGAAGAAATAGATATAGTATATATAATTAAAAAAGTAATGAACTTTTAATTATAAAAATTATATTAAATTTTAAATAAAAGCCCTTAAAATGATATTAATGTTTTAAGGGCTTTTATTTAAAATTTGAATAAGTATGAAGGAATTTATATGTTAATATCTAATATTGTATAAAGAAAGGTATATGACAAACGTTTATCAGGGGGATTATATGGAAAAAACAAAAGTAAGAAGAAAGCCAAAGTGGCTAAGAGTAAATTATGAACGTCAATCTATAAAAGAGATTGAAGTTATGATGGAACAGTTATCATTAAATACAGTATGCAAAGAAGCAAAATGCCCTAATTTAGGTGAATGCTATAAAAAAAGAACAGCTACATTTATGATAATGGGAAGTCAATGCACTAGAAATTGTAGGTTTTGTAATGTAACTAATGGTAAACCTCAAAATCTTGATATAAATGAACCAGAAAATGTAGCAAAAGCAGTAAAAGAACTAGGATTATCTCATGCAGTTATAACAAGTGTAACAAGAGATGATTTAGAGGATTGTGGAGCTAGTCACTTTGCAAAAACTATAGAAGCTGTGAAGAGTTTAAATCCAGATACTACTGTAGAAGTGCTAATACCAGATTTAAAAGGTATCAAAGAAAATTTAGATATAGTTATAAAAGCAAATCCTGATGTAATAAATCATAATGTCGAAACTGTAGAAAGATTATATGATACAGTTCGTCCAGAAGCAATATATGAAAGAAGTATAGATGTTTTAAAATATGTAAAGGAAGTAGCACCTCACATATTAACAAAAACTGGTATAATGGTTGGCCTTAGTGAAAGTGATGAAGAAGTATTTAAGGTTATGGATGATGTACTTAAGGTAGGATGCGACATATTTACAATAGGTCAATATCTAAGACCATCAAACAAACACATAGAAGTTTATGAATACGTAACACCAGAAAAATTTGAAGAATATAGAGTGGTTGGAGTAGAGAAAGGATTTAAGTATATAGCAAGTAGTCCTTTAGTTAGAAGTTCGTATAATGCACAAGAAGCTATTAAATAGACAAAAGGGGATAAAACCATGATATATGTAGAAAATAATTCAACTAATCCATACTTTAATTTTGCACTAGAGTATTATCTTATAAATGAGAAAGACTTAAAAGATGATGTTATATTTATGTTTTGGAGAACAAATCCAACACTTATGATAGGAAAATTCCAAAATACAATAGAAGAAATTAATGAAGATTATGTAAAAAATAATAATATAAATGTAGTTAGACGTATAACAGGTGGCGGAACTATATATACGGATATGAATGGATGGCAATTTAGCTTTATAACTAAAAATTATAATGGAAATGGAATAGACTTTAAAACATTTACAACGCCAATTATTGAAGCATTAAAAAGTCAAGGAATAGATACATACTTTAATAGTAGGAATGATTTATTAGTAGATGGCAAAAAATTCTCTGGAAATGCACAATGTGTTAAAAATGGATGTAAATTACACCATGGTTCTATACTATTTGATACTAACATAGAGGAAATGGTAAGAAGTATAACTGTAGCTGAAGATAAGATAATATCTAAAGGAATAAAATCAGTTAAAGATAGGGTTGCAAATCTTAAAAACTATTTAAAGGAAGATATGGATAGTTTAAAGTTTAAAGATATAATGCTAGAGAGTTTACTTAAAGAATCTAGTGGAGTTTATAATTTAACAAAAGAAGATATAAAGAGAGTAGAAGAAATAGCTAAAGAAAAATTTGAAACTTGGGAATGGAACTACGGAAAATCTCCTAAATTTGAGATTGTTAAAGGAAAAAGATTAGATGGTGGGAAAGTAGAGTTTAGGATTAATGTAGATAAAGGTATAATAAAAGAATGTAAAATAAATGGAGACTTTTTTGGAGAAGGCGAAATAGAGGATATATCAAATTTACTATATGGATGTAGATATAATAAAAAAGATATATTAGATATATTAGAAAATATTGATATAAATAAGTATTTCTATCGAGTGAACAAAGAAGAACTTATAGAATGTATAATATAATTTTAGATATAATAATAAAAAACCTGTATCAATAATATTGATACAGGTTTTTTATTTAAAATAATACATATAAAATATAAGTTATTAATGTAATTTATTTATATATTAATAGCATAAGAATCTTCTTTTTTTAATTTTAAATAATTCATATAGGTATTAGTTTCAGCTATAACTACAGGAGTAAGATAAATTAGAGCTATAAGGTTAGGTATAGCCATAAGAGCATTAACCATATCCGCAATTATCCAAACCATTTCAAGTTTTAAAAATGACCCAATAAGTATCATTAAAACAAAGACAACCCTGTAAGCGCTTATAAACTTAATACCAAATAAAAACTCAAAACATCTTTCTCCATAATAACACCAACCAAGTATAGTAGTAAAAGCAAATAAACTTAAACTAATAGTTAAAAATAAAGGTCCAATATGTGGAAGAACACTTTCAAATGCACTTTGAGTCATAAGAGCACCATTTAAATCTCCTTTCCATACACCAGATAATATAAGAGAAAATCCAGTAAGAGAACAGATTATCAAACTATCTATAAATGTCCCAGTCATAGATATAAGACCTTGCTCAGCTGGATGATTAGTTTTAGCAGCAGCTGCTGCAATTGGAGCACTACCAAGTCCAGATTCATTAGAAAATACGCCTCGAGCAATACCATTTCTAATAGCCATAGATACACTAGCTCCCATAAATCCACCTATAGAAGATGTAGGTGTAAAAGCACTTTTTAGTATTAAGATAAATGTAGATGGTATTTTATTAAATGAGCCTAAAATAATTAAAAAGCACATTAGTATATATACAAAAGACATAAATGGAACTACTGTAGATGCTACTTTTGAAATATTTTTAATACCTCCAAATATAACTAAGGCTACAATTAATGTTAATATAATTCCAGTTATTTTAGGATTAATTCCAAAACTTCCATTAATAGAATCAGTTATAGAATTAACTTGAGTAAATGTACCTATACCTAAAAGAGCAACTAAAATACCACTTATAGCAAAGAAAATAGCAAGAGGTTTATACTTAGATCCCATACCATTTACTATATAGTACATAGGACCACCAGAAATTTCGTTTTTTTCATTTTTAGTTCTATACTTTATAGCAAGTACTCCTTCAGCATATTTAGTAGCCATTCCAAAAAATGCTGCAACCCACATCCAAAATAATGCACCAGGACCTCCTATTTTTAGAGCAGTAGCAACACCAACTATATTTCCAGTACCAACTGTAGCAGCAAGAGCAGTGCATAAAGCGCTAAAGCTTGAAATATCTCCACTACCATTATTTTCTGATTTAAATATTAATTTTAAAGCAGTAGGTAATTTAGTTATTTGTAAAAATCCAAGTTTAAAAGTAAATAATATACCAGTACCAACTAATAGTATTAGTAAAGGTGGTCCCCATATAAATGAGTTAATTTGAGATAAAACATCAATTAAATTCATAAAAATACACTCCTTATATATTCGCTTATTTTTTAAGCGAAGTGAATTTTATGCCTTAATAAATCAATAAAGGAAAATGAATTAATTGACAGGAAGATAAGATATTTAGAAATTTTTAATTTTCTAAATAATAAGAATAATAATTGCTTGAATAAAAAAAGCCAAGTCTTAAGACTTAGCTCTGGATAAACTACAACTATAAAACTATACAAAAAGTAAGTATAGTACATAATCCCTGTCCTTTTGCCTGAGAGATTGAGCAAAATTGCCTTGCCCCTTCGGCGCCTATATAGGTCTCTCCAGAGTTCCCTAAGCTTTACAGTCCTACTTATAAAAGTACCTGAGAGTGCGACTCCTTCGGTGTGTCAAAATGACAGCTCTTCTATAAAGCTTCAATCGGGTATTGATTTGTTATTGCATTTTCTATAATAGTACAAAAAAAAATATCAAATGTCAAATCAAAAAAAATAAAATTAAACACTTTAGCTATATAAACTAGATATTTAAAATCTTAGGATAATTTCTATAATATATATTTTTTGACTTAATCAAACTAGAATAAAAATATGTGTATTGAACAATATAACTAATGAAAATTAATTAAAAGGAGATATAAAATGAAACCAAATCCAGACGATAGAAGAGACAATGTTGAGAAAATACAATGTAATATAAATCATACTCTAAAAAATATTAGATTAGCAAATGAAATGATTGAAAAGGTAGATAATCCTGAAGAAAGAAGAAAATTAGAGGAAAAAAATAAAAGAAGAGAAGAATCTCTTAATAATATGCGTAGTGAAATAAAAGAAGAAGCTAATGTAAATAAAAATGAGTATAGATAAATAAAATATATAATTTAATCCTAAATATAAAAAAGGTAATAAGTATGTAACAACATAAACTTATTACCTTTTTAAATCTTAATCATCTAAGCAAGCCAAATTCCTATCGTATAAGAGTTCATCTAATTTTAGAATACCAATTCCTTTGTTTAAACCAAATATAATCACAGCATCTCTTAAATTTTTAGAATATAGTTCACCGCAATCGGCAAGTCTTAAGGCTTTATTAGTTTCTTTAATATCTAGATTTGCTCCTATACAAAGTTTTATAACTTTATCGCGACTAGGCTTTTTGCTTCCATTTAAAATTTGATAACCATAAGTTCTATCTATACGAGCATTTTTTATAAGCTCACTTTTAGTAATTTGTTTATGTTTTAAAATATCTTCAAAAAATGTCTTGAATTCTAAGCCTTTATATTTATCATAGATATCTACTAGATATTCATCTAAACAACTTTCATCTTTTATATTTTTTAAAACACTCATTAACTCTATTGTTTCATTATTCAAGCTATTACCTCCAATTTATATAGAAGATTGTTTCATATAAAGTTGTTTTTTTACAACTATAGTATTTTTTCTTTTAAATAAATTATCTAAATAATTATAATAAGTACCAGGTGTTATTATACCATTTATTGCTATTAAATCTAAACCTATAGAACCTACGATAGTATCTGCAAGTCTTACGCAATTTGCTGTTAGAGTAAAGTATGTTTTAAAATACCCAGATTTGAATTTATAAAATTTACAATTAGTATCTAAAAACATTAGATTTGTTTCATCAGTATACTCTTTAAAAGGATCTTTCTTTGAATTACATTCCCAGTGAATACAATTATTTTTAATAGATGATATTTTATCTTTAATAGCATTATGTTGAATTTTATTTAATGCTAAAGTAAACCCTATTAGAGACCGATTGCATTTAGAATTTATAAAATTAATATATTTTTTAGTATCAGCTTCTAATAAAACACCATCGCTAACAAGTGTAAATAATCTATTAGAACTACTATCATAAGTTCCGTATGAATAAGTTATTCCATCAAAAGATATATCAACATGACCAAATCCATTAGCACAATCAGGTGCTAGATGAATAAATATATCTATTGTTGAAAAAGAACTATCTATTAAATTATCATAGTCACTATTTTCAACTAAAACTTTATTATTAGGATTTACCTTGATAAAATTATTAATTTTATCTAATAGATGTTGAGGTATAAATGCTGCATAAACTATTGGTAGTGTAATCCTAAATCTCCTTTTTAAATTAGATTTAAAGGTATTAATATCTAAAATCTCCCTTAAAAAATCAGAAAAAAGTGTAAGAGATATTAGTATTACATATATACTGCATATTTTATCTACTATAGATATATAATCTAGTGGATAAAATAATAAAACAACACCAAATCCTAATGATATTAAGCTAAAAATAAAGCCCCTTACACATTCTTTTACATTGTTTTTGTATAAAATAATAGCTGCAGTAATTCTACCTACAAAATTTAATAATGCATACAGACCTATTATTCTTATAATAGATACCGTTAAAAAAATAGGATTATATTTAATAAAAAGCCCAAGAGAAATACAAAGAATACCTTCAACTAGTGTACTTATATGGCGCTTTTCTTTGTTAAAAATATAAGTTAGCATAGATAATGCACCTATAAGTAATAAAAAAGTTAGTATCATATCAGTTGTTATACTTCCTATAAAATCAGAACTAAATAACATAATAAGTCCTAGTATAAATAAAATTATAGATTTTGATAATATAGAAAAAGGGGATATAGTTTTTACGTTCATATAAAACCTCCTTATAGATAGTATAATATTATCATTAAATTAGAAGTTTAACAAAATAGTATTTATGTATGATATAATTTTACTGAAAAATGTAGATAAAGAGGGATTAAATTTGAATTTAGAAGCAGAACTAGAGTTGTCTTTATATGAAGAACTAAAAACAATACATAAAAGTAGTAAAAGTGAAGTAATACTTGTTCATAATAATATAAAAAATAAATCATATATAAAAAGATTATTAAAAGAATGTAATAAAGATGTATATGATGCTTTAAAGAATATAAAAAGTGAAAATATGCCTAAAATATATGAAGTATTTGAAATAGATAATAAGTTGGTAGTAATAGAGGAGTTTGTAAATGGTAAAACTCTTCATGAAAAATTAAAAGAAACAGGTCATTTAGAAGAAATAGAAGTTATAAATTATATAATATCTTTATGTGACATATTAAATATATTACATAATCTAAACCCGCCAATAATACATAGAGATATTAAGCCATCTAATATAATGATAAGTAATGATAATGTATTAAAGCTTATTGATTTTGATATATCTAGAAATTATAAATATGGAGAAAATATGGATACAATTTTACTAGGCACTAAAGGTTATGCATCTCCTGAACAATTTGGATTTGAACAAAGTGATTGTAGAAGCGATATATACTCATTGGGTATTATGATGAATGTGCTAACTACAGGAAAGCATATAAAAGAAGTTGAAAATAAAGGGTTATTGGAAAATGTTATAAAGAAATGTACTAAGATATCTCCAGATGATAGGTATCAAGATGTATCAGCACTAAAGAGTGATTTAATAAAATTAATTTATAAAACACAAGCCAGTAAAGAAAAAAATATAAACAAAATAGGATATAAATTAAAAGAAAAAATTATAAATGAAGATAGTAGTAAACCTATAAATATTAAAACTAAAAAAATTAATAAAAACACTAGGTTAAAATCTAAGTATATACCAGGGTTTAGAAATGGAAATAGGATCAATATGACACTATCTACAGTATTTTATATATTTTTAATAATAGGACTATTTGTTGGAAGTAGCATTGGTGAATTAATACAAAACTTAATAGTAGTAATAATGCTTTTAATGTATTTTTTATTATATACTAATTTTCTAGATATAAAAAACAAGTTACCAATTATAAAAAGTAATAAATTACATATAAAGATACTTGGATATGTACTATATTCTAATATAATATTTTGGAGCCTAGGTATACCATTAACTTATATTGTAGGGTAGTTGTATGCTATGAGCATACCAATAGGCTATAAATAAACTTTATAATAAATAATGAAATAGTTATTATGGAGGTTATTTATGAAAAAAGTTTTACTAGGAGTTATAATAGGATTTGTAGTTATAATAGGAGGTTGCGCTCTAATGCTTGCACAAGGTGCATCTAGTGTTAACCATGCTATAGAAGAAACACAATCACAATCAGAAAAAGAAAATAAGAAAATAGAAGAGATGGCTAAAAATATTACTTGGGAAATAAAAAAAGAAGATTACATGACTAAAATAGTTGGAGTTTTTGAAAATACAAGTAATGAAATGATAGATTATGTTCAGTTTGATTATAAGCTATTAGGAAAAGATGGTACTGTTATAGAAAAATCTTTTACTAATGAAAGTGATATAGCACCAGGAGAAAAAAGAAAAGTTGAAATATTATGTGAAAAAGATGATTTTGATAGCTACGAAATAACTGCTACGAATACTGCATTTTAAGGAAAGTATATCTTAACAATTGTTAAGATATACTTTTTTTAGATTAATCGCTAAACTTGAGCAATGGAAGTAGTTGTCGGTGATATGAAACACTTTGCCTATACGTAGTTCAAGTGAAGGAAATTTTTTATTAAAGTATGGCTAAATTATCAACTAATCCATTTTTTATAGTTATGCTTTTATCGGAAATTTTATTTGCAAAATCTAAGTCATGAGTAATTATTAAAATAGTCATACCATTTTCTTTTAACTTATACATGATATTTATTATATCCTCTATAGATTCTAGGTCTAGTGCAGATGTAGGTTCATCAAAGCATAATATCTTTGGGGATAGGGCTATTGCACGAGCGATTGCTACTCTTTGTTTTTGTCCACCAGATAGTTCAAAAGGATATGAATTTAGTTTATCTTTTAAGTTAACTAAATCTAAAATACTAGTAGCTTTTTCTAAAGCTTCTTTATCACTTTGACCTAGTACATTAACTAATGCACAGGTAATGTTTTCAAGTACAGACATATGTGGAAATAAATTGAAATTTTGAAATACCATTCCAATTTGACCTTTTAACTTTAGTATATCCATAGAGCTTTTCATAGTGGTTTTATCTATTATAATACTTCCACTATCAAAATCTTCTAGTCCACATATACATCTAAGTAAAGTTGTTTTACCAGCGCCTGATTTTCCAAGTAAAACTCCAATTTCACCTTTATTTATATTAAATGATATATTATTTAATATTTTATTTTTACCAAATGATTTATTTAAATTTTTTATTTCTAACATATAAAAACTCCTATCTATAATATGAATACTTATTTTCTAAAGCTTTAAAGACACTACTTAGTATGAAAATTAATCCTAAATATATAAGACCAACCTTAAGTAGGGGAATTAAACTTAAAGTTCTATTAGAAGCTATCTGAGCAAGTCTTAGTATATCGTTAAGTCCTAATATATAAACTAAAGATGTATCTTTTATTAATGTTATAACTTCATTAGACATTGGAGCTAAAATACTTTTTACTACTTGGGGTACTATTATTTTTTTATAAGTTGTAAATCTGTCAAATCCAAGTACTAAAGAGGCTTCATATTGACCTTTATCTATTGACTCTATGCCTCCTCTAAATATTTCTGCAAAATATGCACTATAGTTTAGAGAAAAGGCAAGTATTGCTACTGTAAATCTATCAAATACAATTCCTAAAAGAGGAAGTCCGTAGAATATAAATATTAGTTGTAGTAAAAGTGGAGTACCTCTAAAGATTAATATATAAAATTTTGAAATACCATTTAAAATATTGTTTTTAGATAATCTTAATGTGCAAATAATTATACCTAGAGGTATTGATATTATAAGTGTTAGCATAAATACAATAAACACTATTTTTAATCCTTGTAACATATTAAATCCTCCTAAATCTAGTTAAACCATTTTTTATAAATTTTATCGAAAGTTTTATCTTCTTTAACTTCAGTTAAAGCTTTATTTACTTTATTGGAAAGTGAAGTATTTCCTTTTTTAAATCCGATAACAAAGCTTTCCTCTCCAAAGTTATCCTTTAAGATAACAAAATTTTGTTTATTTGAATTGCTTATATAATACTTTGCTAATACTTCATCAGCTACAACTGCATCAACTCTACCAAACTCTAAGTCTCTAAATGCATTGTCAAAGCTATCATAAAGTATAGGTGTTTTATCCTGTAAGTTATTAACTATATTAGTATCTTTTTCTATAACATCAAAACCAGCACTACCTTGTTGAGTTCCTAGCAATTTCCCTTTTAAATCAGATTTATTTTTTATAGAAGAACTATCTAAAGTAACTATAACTTGTTTGTTAGTTAGATAAGGATTAGAGTGCTCTACTTTTTTCTTTCTTTCTTCTGTTAGTGTATAACCATTCCATAAAGCATCTATATTACCAGAGTCTAGCTCTGTATCTTTCATGCTCCAATCTATATTTTGAAACTTTACATTCATATTAAGCCTAGAGAAAACTTCTTTAGCAAGGTCTATATCAAATCCTACAACTTCATTATTTTCATCTAAAAAACCCATAGGTACAAAGGTATTGTCATACCCTATAACTACTGTATTATCTTGATTATTATTTTTATAATTAGTAAATTTTTTCTCACAACCTCCAATTAATATTAGGGGGATTATAATTAATATCATTAAACTAAATTTTTTTAATATATTTTTCATATAATATCTCCTTATAGTAAATTTATATTTTATAAGTGTATTTCTTTGCGCGCATAAGGAAATAAACTAAAAAAACTCCCGCCTCTAGCTATTGCTAGAGGACGGGAGTTAACTCACGTGGTTCCACCTCTATTTATTAATGCCTCACGACACTAACCTCTTTGAGTACGACAAATAAATTGTTTATACTCTAGCACTATAACGGGTGCAGGGAATCCGGAAACAGCCTACTAAGATATCTTTTCGGTGCTCTGCTTAAAGATGTGTTCAAAGTAAAATCAATTGCACCTCTCACCAACCGGTAACTCTCTGTTAAAGATACTTACTTTTACTATTTCTTATCATTGCATTTAGTTATGTAATTAACTTTGTTGTTTTAAATAATAAATCTATTTTTTGTTTATGTCAATATTTTTTTAAAATACTAAAAATTAATACATTAGTTTTTATTAATAGATTCGATTTCTTTATTTAAGAAATAAGAGATAATTGTCCTTATTATAACTATGGCAGCAAGGCCTAATATATGATTAAGGCTAGGGTCTAGTATTGATTCTATAATATCTGCACCTATTAGAATTTCTAAGCCAAATAGTATGTATGTACCTAAAAAGTTTTTGATGATAGTAACATTTTCAACAGCAGCCTTTCTAGTCTTAGATACAATTTCTGATTTTAACCATAAAGCAAATTGAATTGCTATACCCCATATTATGACTAGTGTAGATAAACCTTGTAAAATAATTATTAATTTTTCTAAAATATTTTTAAAATCCAAATTAACCATATCCTTTAAATAAATTATATAAATATAGGTTGTGTAAAATATAAAAGCTTATTACTGATTAGATATGACAAAATATTTAAAAAAACTACTGAATATAACATAAATTTAAAAGTAAAGTATTTTAATTTATTATTAATTATGCTATAACTATTTTAGAAAAAAAATATACGGAGGAAGTTATGGGAAGACAAACTGACAAAAAGAAGTTTAACCTGCCTACTGCATATACTATATTGTTTTCTATAATTATAGTAATAGGTATAATTACACAGTTTATACCACAGGTTAATAAAGCAGGGATATCAGACGTTGTAATGTCTCCTATAAAAGGATTAAAAGATGCTATAGATGTATCTTTATATGTGCTTTTAATGGGTGGATTTTTAGGTGTTGTAGCAAAAACAGGGGCACTTGATGCAGGAATAGGTTCAATAGTAAAAAAGCTAAATGGTAAAGAATTCATATTAATACCAATACTAATGTTTACATTTTCATTAGGTGGAACTTGCTTTGGTATGTCAGAAGAAACATTAGCCTTTTATGCATTAATAACAGCTACTATGTTAGCTGCTGGATTTGATTCTTTAACAGCAGTTGCTACTATATTATTTGGTGCTGGATGTGGAGTTTTAGGTTCAACTGTAAACCCATTTGTGGTTTCAATAAGTATAGATTCTCTTAAAGGTGTTGGAGTTGAAGTTAATCAAGCGGTAGTTATGGGAATTGGAGCAGCACTTTGGTTATCATCACTATTAATATCTATATATTTTGTTATGAAGCATGCTAAAAAGGTTAAAGAAAATCCTAATGCAACTTTATTATCAAAAGAAGAAGTAGAATCAGCTAAAAGTGCATTTATAAATTCAAAAAAAGAGACTTTAGAATTTACAACTAAAAGAAAAATAGTATTAGCTTTATTTGGATTATCATTTGTAGTTATGATATGTGGAGTTATTCCTTGGGAAAAGTTTGGAATAACTATATTTAAGCATACTGACTTTTTAACAGGTAATGCACTTGGAAACTGGTGGTTTTCAGAACTTGCTACATGGTATACATTAATGGCTATTGTAATTGGTGTAGTATATGGATTAAAAGAAAAAGAAATAGTTTCAGCTATAATAGATGGAGCATCTGAGATGGTAGGAGTTGCCCTTATAATAGGTATATCAAGAGGCGTATCTGTTATAATGAGTAGTACAGGACTTGATGTTTATGTTCTTAATAATGCATCACATGCCTTAAGTGGAATGTCACCTATATTATTTATAAACATAGCATTTTTAATATATATAGGTTTATCATTTTTAATACCTTCTACATCAGGCTTAGCTAGTGTATCAATGCCTATATTTGGACCATTAGCAAAAAGTTTAGGATTTCCATCAGAATTAATTATATCAACTCTTGGTGCTGGATGCGGACTTGTAAATCTTATAACACCAACATCTGGAGTTATAATGGGGGGACTTGCTATAGCAAAGGTTGAATATAGTACATGGGTTAAGTTTGCAAGTAAGATAATCATTTGTATATATATATCATCAGCTATTATATTATCAATAGGGATGATGTTATTATAATTAAAAATATTTAATAAATATGAGATAGTGATAGTAGTGTTTTAAATTATACTATAACTATCTCATATTTTATTTTATACCTAATTTATAGTAAAAAGCATATTAATAGAATTTGAAGTAGACTTATCTTTTATAAAAGATTTAAATATCACATTTTTATCTTTGAGGTTATACTTTTCTAAATTTAATTTATTTTCAAAAACAAATTCTAAATCTACATAACTATTTGGAGTAATATTATTTATATTTTTAGATTTTATAGTATAGCTATATTGTTTTTCGTATTTATCGCTTAATATTAAGCTAATATCTGGATTTATAAATTCATTGTTCGATTCATTTTTTAATCTTATATTTATTTTTGTGTAATTATTATCATTCATATAACCTAATAATTCAAATTTCAAATTAGGGTCTATATTATTATCAAAAGAATTAAAACCTATTAAACATATACTTAATGAAAATAATAAAAAAGCCATAAATAACTTTCTCATAATATAAAAACCTCCAAATTAAAAGATTATATAAGTATTCTTTATAATATATAGAGTTTCCTCTATATAATTAGTTATTAAGTACAAAAAAATATAAGTATTTATAAAAGTTAACTCACATTTTGTAGAAGACTGCATATATATTATTAAGAAGATGATATTTAATATATCATGTCTAATAAAAAAAGGGTGGATATTATGGTATGCAAAAAAGGAAATCATAAAAAGCATAATTGTGGATGTCATAAAAATTTTTGTTGTAAAGGCATAAACATAAATAAAAAAGAGTGTGAAAAAAATCATAAATGTAAATGTGATCATGATATTGATTGCTCAGAATGTAGAAGACTTAAATGTTTAGCTCAAAGAAAATGTGATGAAGCGAATGAAAGAATAAATAGATCAAATCAAGCTGCACAGCAAGCACAACAATCAGAAAGAAGAGCAGAGGAATTAAAAAGACAAGCTATGGAAGAATGTGAAAGAGCTCGTAGATTATGGAATGATTCTAAAAGATTATCAAATGAGGGTGAAGAGTTAATGTGTGAAGCTCGAAGACTTATGAAACAAAGTGATGAATGTCATAAAAATTGTCATGAAGAGAATGATGGATGTAGCTCAAATGATCATAACTGTGGATGCAACTCAAATAATCATAGCTGTGGGTGTAATTCAAATGATCATAACTGCGGATGTAATTTAAATTGTAAATGTGTATGTAATTGTAGATAATAAAAATCCCTAGAATAACTAGGGATTTTTATTAATTTTCAAATGGTGAATTAGAATATAATATAAAATATCCTTGTGGATATGAGCAAACTGGGCAAGCCATTGGAGCTTTAGTACCTGTATGAACGTGACCACAGTTTAAGCAAATCCATTTTTCTTCATTATCTTTTTTAAATAGAGTATTGTTTTCAAGGTCACTAGCAAATCTTCCGAATCTATCTCCATGTATTTTTTCTATTTCAGATATTTTCTCAAAACTATTAGCTACCTCTAAGAAACCTTCTTCACGAGCTGTTTTAGCAAATTCTTTGTAAACTTTATCCCATTCTTCGTATTCATTATGTTGAGCATCTTTTAATGTCTTAATTAAATTGTCATATACTTCAACAGGATATCCAGCATCTATAGTTATAGAAGAGCCAGAAAGTTCTTTTAGATGATTATAAAAAACCCAAGCATGTGCTTTCTCTTGTTCTGCTGTATAATTAAATACTTTTTGAATTACATATAAATTTTGTTTTTTAGCTAAACTTTCTCCAAATGTATATCTGTTTCTAGCTTGACTTTCTCCAGCGAAAGCTCTCATTAAGTTTTCTTTTGTTTTACTATCTTTTAATAAACTCATATTATACTCCTTTAATAAAATATTGCTATTATTATTATTATTATTTACTAAAAAATACAATTTATACAATTTTTAAGAAATACATAATGTCGATGTGTATTAAGGAGTATTTATTGTATATATTTTATAAATTCTTTATATATAATGCTTTAAATTTAAATTAAGCTACTTCATTTTCAGTATTTTCATCTTCATCATGATGTCTATTGTACTTTTTAGTATAGACAACTAATAAAAGCATTGCAGCTAATGCGTATATAATACCTGTTATATAGTAAGCATATGAATATCCAACAGGGATTTTAAATAAATATAGCTTAGTAAATTGACCTGCAATTATTGAAGTAATACCACCAGCAACAAAAATAAGTGAATTGTAAGCAGGTCTTAGGTTTTTAGGTACAAACTCCATAGGAAGAGAGTTCATAATAGGGTTTGCACAGTTCATAAATCCAGATCTAAAGAATAAGCCAGCTCCAACTGCTAAAATCATAGCACCACCAAACATTCTACCATTAGCTATTATAAGCATAAACGGTATTGATAAAAGAGCTAAGCCTCCAAGAGAAACAACTTTTCCTAATTTTTTTACAACATAAGGTGATATGAATAGGAAAATAACCATTGCAAAGTATTGGTAAGATACTAAGTGTGAAGTAGTAGCTCTTGATATTCCAAGTTCATTATTTAAAAATACTGAGAAATAAGGTGTTATTAAAGATGCACCAAATCTTATCATTGCAAAATATATTAACCATAATAAAACATATTTATTTTTAAATATAGACCAGTCAAATTCTCTTTTTTCATGAGTTTCTTCAAAGTAGTCTTTTCTTTTTTCTTTTATAAATAATAGTGGAATAAGAGATAAAAATGCTATAATTGCAAACATAAGTAAAACATCTCTTTGAGAAAGTATAAAATGATGAAGTTGTTCAGATGTCATTCCACTTATATTTTCAGTTAATTTACTTGCTTGGTCAATAGTAATACTTAGTCTAGAAGCAAACCTTTTAACTGAAAGAGTACCTCCAAACCAAGTTGCTAAAGTCATACCGATTACATTTATATACATAGCTCTAGAGAAGACCTTAGTTCTTTCTTCGTCATTTGTATAAGCTGTAAGATATGGAGGAAGAACAACGTCAAATAATGTAACCCCCACTAAAATTGCTAAAGTTGCAATTGGATATATAAGTTTTACATCTACATAAGAAATGCAAAGAAGTGCAGCTATTATCATTATAGGTCCTGATATTATTACTTTCTTATATCCAAGTTTTGGAACTAAAAGTAATATACCAGCACATGCAAAACTAGCAATACCCATGTAAGTAGAGAAAGAACTAGCGGTAGAAATATCCACTTGCTGTAAAAATGTGACTAAGACATCAAAAGCAACTCCACTCATAAGTACAATAAATGCATAACTGATTATATAAGCCCAGTTATTAAAGTTAAATCTTTTTACTTCTTGTTGATCCATAAAATACCCTCACTTTATAAAAATTTGATTATTACAGATGTGTTACAAGATAGGAAAATATTTTCGCTATTTGATTAGATTTTACAATAGTTAGAAAATAAATCAATATAAAGATGAAAAGTAAAAATATAGATTAAATTGATTAAATTCAAAAATATGAAAGTTTAAATTTGAATTGTCCGAAAATGGAGTATTTTGTATGCTTATGTAAAAATATTAATTTATAGAAAAATAAATATACATTGAAAGATTGTTTATAATATAAGAAATAAGATACAATTGACTTAATAAAAAATTATAAAGAATTTTCTAAATTGTATATTAAAAATACACATTTGAATTTTTATATAAAAATGCAAGAAATTATTATTAAAAAAATTTTATACAAAAATTTGGATACTTAGTGTAGATAGATGCTTATTTTTAATTATACAATGGAAATAAGGAATCAAAGATAAGTATAATTAAATGCCTAATTATTTAAAATTTGAAAAATTAATATTTATGAAAAATAAATTTTTCAAAGTAAAGAAAATTCCAAAATGAAATATTACTATTTATATAAATATAAAAGTAATATAATTAAGCAGATAAGAATTATTTAGGGAGAGGAATATACATATGTCTATTAAATTAATTAATGTAGGTAAAATCTATAAAAGTGGAGAAGTTGAAACAGTAGCATTAAAAGATATAAATCTAGAAATTAAGGATGGTGAATTTATAGTTATATTAGGACCAAGTGGTAGTGGAAAAAGTACAATGTTAAATGTTATAAGTGGATTAGATACACCAAGTAGCGGTGAAATCTATTATAACGATGAAAAAATAAGTGATTATAATGAAGATAAGCTTACAAAATTTAGAAGAAATAATTTAGGATTTATATTCCAATAGTATAATTTACTTCAAAACCTTACAGTAAAGGAAAATATTGAGATAGGTTCAAGTATAGGAAAAAATCCATTAAATATTGATGAAATGTTAGATGTAGTAAGTATGAAAAATGAAGAAGATAAATATCACTACAAGAAGTGTTAAAGTCTTATGGAGAGTAGTAAATAGCATATATTAAAACCTCTTTAAATATATCAATAATAAGAGTATATTTAAGGGAGGGTTTTATGAGCAAAAAAACATATGAATATAAATGTGTAGTAATAAATGAAAATGCTAAAAAGACAGCTGAAATATTAAATAAATATGGAAGTGATGGATGGAAGTTAGTATCTGTTTGGAACTCTTGGCACTATCTTAGCAAAAAGATAAAAATAGAAGATGAAGATTAAAATAATCTATAAAATATATTAGTCTAATTAAATATGTAAAAATTAATGTATAAGTAAATTAAAAAAATGTACCCTATAGAGTAGTTTTTAAATTATCTACTTACATAGGATACATTTTTATATATTTAAATTTTTAAATTTTTAAATAAACCTATATTTAATCAAACATATTAGATATAGATATTAACTTATTTAAATTTTTATCTAAAAATTGTTTTATGGCTTTACATTGATAATTAAAAGAAGGGATATTATCAACAAAAGGCTCTAGGTTACGCCTACATCCACCACCACAAAGCTTAAAATACTTACATTTTTTACAAGTATCATGTATATACAATGAACGATTAAAAAATTCTAACGCTTTAGGAGAAACCATAAGTTCATCCAAAGAATCTTTATTAATATTACCTAATTTCCAATAGTCAAGACAGTAAAAATCACAAGGATAAACATCACCATTGGATTCAATAACCATATTAAGACTACAAAATCCATCCATACCACAGCTAGTTGGATTATATCCTTTAAGAATAGTTATATAATCCATAAAGTTTCTTATTTCTACAAACTTACCATTTTTAATATCTTTGTACCAAAGATTAAATAATTTATCTAAAAATACATAAAAACTAGTAGTATCTAAGTAATTTTTAAACTCATTTTCTATATATTTATTTTGATTATCTATTTCGAAGTTTTTTATATAAGGTATAAATTGTATATATGAAAAATTATTAGATTTAAAATACTCATAAATCTCATCTATATTTTTGGCACTTTCTTTAGTTACAACAGATAGTATATTAAAATTAACCTTATATTTTTTTAATATACTAATAGCTGATATAACATCATCAAAAGAGGAAGAGCCGTTTTTATATGTTCTATATAAATCGTGGGTTTCTTTTAAACCATCTAGTGATATTTCAACTAAAAAATCGTTTTCTTTAAAGAAAATTGCCAAATTATCATCTATATTTATACCATTAGTTTGAATAGAATTTACAATATTAATATTATTATTGTTATATTTATTTTGTAAGTTTATAAGCTCTTTATAAAAATCAATACCTACTAAAGTAGGCTCTCCACCTTTAAATACAAAGTTTACATAATCTACATTTCTACTTAAAGCATTTTTTACTATATTTTCTAGTGTAGAAATATCCATAAAATCATTAGTATAAACATCTCTATTTTTTGATATATCTTTATAAAAACAATATTTACAATCTAAATTACAAGCACTAGAACTAGGCTTTATTAAAATTGTTAAATGATTCATAAAATCCCCCTTTAGGTAGATAAAATTGTATATCTGTTATTAATAACTATTATATATTAAAAAATAATATTTATTAAATATAAAATATATTAATAACCCCTGTTTAATATTAAACAGGGGTTATTAATACATTTTATTATAAAATTAACCTTCTTTAATCTCTAGAATTCCCATAGGACAAGCATCAACACAAAGTCCACAAGCTATACATTTAGATGGTACAGGCTTATCATCTACTTTTGCTATTATGCCCTTAGGACAGGCATCAACGCAAGTAAGACAACCATTACATTTTTTCTTATTAATCATATAAACACCTTTAGAATTTTGAGTTATTGCTTCTTGAGGACACTTTTTAGCACATAGACCACATTGATTACATGCCTTAACGTCTAAAGAATCATCTTTCTTTAATCCTATTTTTATACATGGAGTGTTTAATCCATAATGCTTATAAAATGCATTTGAACAAGTCATTTCACAAGCTAAGCAATTTTGACATAGAGATCTGTCTGTAACAACTAATTTTTTCATTCCCTTTTCCCCCTAAAAATTTAGATTGTATTGCTAACTGTATTCAAGTTAAGTGTAGGACAAATACTTATAAAAATCAATTTGAAATTATGACAAGTAAAATAATTTATAGAACTTAAAAATTTTAGAACAACAATATGAAAAATATATTAAATATGAAGAAGAAAATAACAAATTAATCAAATGAAATTACAAATACATAAATAAATCAAATTTATATAATATTAGTGTAATCATAAAAGGTAAAAATAAAGAGCAATTTATTAGGTATAGAAATTAATATATTAAATGAACGTAGTGGATTTAATACAGAAAATGCGACTAAGAGAACAAAAAAGAATGACTACAAAGAAAGCAATGTATGATGTGGTAATAAATAAAATTAAAATGTGTAAAAGTGAGGATAAAGATTATGATAACAGTTATAACATTTAATCCATCAATAGATACACTTTACAAACTAGAATCTTTTGAAATAGGAAAGGTTCAAAGGGCAGGTGATGTTAAAAAAAGTGCAGGTGGAAAAGGGCTAAATGTAGCTAGAGTACTAAATCAATTAGGGCATAGTCCCATATGTATGGGTTTTGTAGGTGGGTACAATGGTCTTTATATAAAGGATGAAATAAAAAAGATTGGTCTTAGAGATGAATTTATAAAAATAGATGGTGAAACTAGAGTTTGTTTAAATATAATAGATAAAAATAAAGTAAGTACAGAAATACTTGAAAGTGGCCCGACAGTAGAAGAAAACGACATGATAAAGTTTGAAAGACATCTAGAAAATATATTAGAAGAAACTAAAATACTAGTAGCTAGTGGAAGTTTACCTAAAGGATTGCCAATTGATTATTATGGATTGTTAGGAGAAATATGTAGGATTAAAAATATAAAATTTATATTAGACACTAGCGGTAAATACCTTGAAAGTGCAATAAATAGCCATATATATATGATAAAACCTAATATAGATGAACTAGAGGCTTTATGTAAGTGTAATATAAATAATAAAGAAGATGCTATAAAAGAAGCTTATAAATTATTAAGATATAATATAGAAAATATATGTATATCTATGGGCAAAGATGGGATGATTCTTGTAAATAAGGATAGTATATATGAAGTAAAAATACCAAGCATAAAAATAGAAAATACAGTTGGTAGTGGAGATTCATCAATAGCAGGATTTGCATATGGATTATTAAATGATTATTCATTAAAGGACTGTCTAAGATTATCTAATGCTTGTGGAATATCTAATGCTATGAATATTAAAACTGGATTTATAGATGTAAATGAAGTTGAAAAATTATTTAAAGAGATAGAAGTATTAGAGTATAGTAAAATCTAATATAATTAGGTTATGTAAACTAAAAAATAAAATAAGTTAAAAAGCTATAAAATTAAGGAAGATACTAAATTTTATAGCTTTTTTAATTATAAAATAATATAAATACAAAAACCTCTGTTTGAATGAATATGCGTTAAAAATGTTGTGTGTTATAATTAAATTAGCGCTCAATATTAAACTAAGGGGGAAGTATGAAAAATAAATTTTTAATTGGTTCATTAAAGTGTATGGTAATTTCGTTTATTATCGGTATGATATTAATATTTTTATCGACATCTATAGGGCTAAAAATGGGATATGATGCAATTCAAGCTAGTGGTGGAGGAATGGAAACATCTCAATATGAAATGATTGTTAAATCTAATATAGATAATTTTAGAACAGGTGGATTTGTTTTTTCTTTTATAGGTGGATTAGGGATATTGATGAGTGGATATACTTTATATAAAAATATTGAGGATTAATATTTATCTATTTAAATAAAATTATTATATTGAGAGTAGTAAGATTGAAATTACTACTCTTTTTTATTGTTTATTTGATTTTAAGAATATATAAAGCCTTGTGAAGTAGTTAGAATAATATATAAGTATTTATAAAATAGTAGACACATTTTCATTATTAAAGAAGGAGGAACGAAACGTTCCTCCTAGGATAAAATATATTTATGTATTAATAATAAGTAAATAAGATGTATAATTAAAATAAATCAATTTTATTAAAACAAAGAAGTAAAAAGGGTGAAAAAATGAATTATAAAATACTTACACATGAAGACTATGATGATATAGTAGATATATCAAAAAATATTTGGGAAGGCAATGATTATCTACCTAGTGTATTTCACAAATGGGTAGATGAAAAAGATGAGTGTTTTTTAGGGCTAGTTGTAGATGATAAGGTAGTAGCAGTAGGAAAATATAGTATTCTAATAGATGGACAAGGGTGGCTTGAAGGGCTTAGAGTACATGTTGATTATAGAGGGAGACAATATGCACATGCAATTTGCGATATGCTGTTTAATTTAGCAAGAGAAGATTTAAGAAATAATAAGATAACTAATATAGCAATGTGCACTCATAAAGATACTGTAGCCAGCATAAATATGATGAAGGCAAAGAAATTTTATTTAGAAGATAGTTGTCTGGTAGTATTTAAAGAAAATGATAATTATAATAAAAATATAAATGATATTAATATTGAAAAATGGGACATATCATATGAAGAATTTAAAAACTTAGATTATTTTAAGAAAAATAAAAGTAGAATAACCTATGGATTTACTTATTTTAATTTATGTAAAGAAATATATGATGAGTTAGTTGAAAGTAATTCTTTAGTAATGGTAAATGGTCATAGATGTATAGTTAAAGTAAAAGGAAATCCTTCTATAATATGTATAGATAATACTTTTGAAGGTATTAATGACTGTGTAAATTATTATTTATTAAAAGAAAACTATAATGAAGCTGAAATATATATACATAATCCAAGTGATGAATTAATAAGTAAGTTAAAAGAAAATAAATATGAGTCATTAACTAATTTTGAAAATGATTGTTTGTATTATGTTTATAAAGAATAGAAATAAAGTATATAGATTAATCTATATACTTTATTTGTATAAAGGGGGAAAAATTAATGGGTGTAGAACTAAAAAAGATAACACATAAAGATATAGATGATTTTAAATTAATACAAAAATGGAATAATGACAACAGTATAAAGTATTTACTTAGACCTAATTTTAAAGAAGGAGAAATAGAAGATATAACATTAGAGGAATTAATAGAAGGAACTAGAATAAATGAATACAAGCATACATACATGATAGTTGAAAATGATAAAAAGGTTGGATTTGTAACTATTGATACAAATTTTAAAATGTTACTTAATGAAAGTGATGATACTGCTTGGATTAGTATATGTGTAGGAGATAATAAATGTAGGGGTAAAGGTATTGGACTAAAAGTAATGAAGCTATTAGAAGATAAGGTAATTAAGTTAGGTAAAAATAAAATAGAGTTAGGAGTGTTTGAATACAATACTAAAGCTATAAATTTTTATGAGAAAAATGGATACAGAGCAATAGGAAAATCTGAAAACTTTGTATATTACAATGGAAATTGGTATAGTGATATAAGAATGGAAAAGCAGATAAATTTATAATCAAAATTAGTTAGGGAGATATTTGCAATGAAGGAGAAAATAATACATCAAAAAACAGAAAAAGAAAAAATGTTATCAGGAGAACTCTATTGTGCTTTAGATAGTGAATTAGAAAAAGAACATGAGAAAGCTCAAAGCATTCTTAGAGAATTTAACAATTCTTCAGATATAAATAAAAGTGAAATATTAAAATCTCTATTTGGAAAAACAGGTGAAAATTTTTGTGTAAAACCTACTTTTCGTTGTGACTATGGATACAATATTTATGTAGGAGAAAATTTCTTTGCAAATTATGATTGTATTATATTAGATGTTTGTAAAGTAACAATAGGAGAGAATTGTATGATGGCTCCAAGAGTATGCATATATACTGCAACTCACCCATTAGATGCAGAATTAAGAATATCTGGCTTAGAATATGGTAAGCCAGTTACTATTGGAAATAATGTTTGGCTTGGTGGAAATTCAGTTATAGCACCTGGAGTGACAATTGGTGATAATGTAGTGGTTGCAGCTGGAGCTGTAGTTGTAAAAGATGTTCCGGGCAATGTAGTAGTAGGTGGAAATCCTGCTAAAATTATAAAATATTTATAGTAAATATCTATTCTAAAATATTTTTCAAAAACTATAAAACTTTATTAAAGATAATTAATACCAAGTAATATCATAGAATTTATTCTGATATTAGTTGGTGTTAATTTATGTACATTTTTAGTTATATATTATTAATTATAACCTTCAAATAAATGCCTTCCAAAAATATCAACTTTTTATTTAAAATATTTTTAACTTCTTTTCTAAGTGACTTATCTGTATAAAAATCAATAATACATTCTTGTGTTTTTTACTTACACTTGCGTATCTATAAATCATTTGGTATAAAGTTCTTTGTGATAAAATCTATAAATTAATAGTTTATGGCACTGTTAAATGTATTGATTTTGCTAGAGTAATTTAGTTAGTGTCAAAATTTTGATTATATAACAAATAAATAATTAAATAAAAAAATATTTAAACATGCAAGTTTTTTAATTTTATTTACGAATTAATTAGTGTAAAAGCTTTTATAGTTAGGAGGAAGTAACTTGCAAGACAAATTAATGATTAAATATATCAAAAAGAAAAATCAAAAAGGAATGGAAATTTTAATAGACCAGTATAATGCTCTTATTACTTCAGTAGTTAGATATCATTTAGGTACACTTATTAATTACGAAGAAGAATGTGTTAGTGATACTTTACTAGCCATTTGGGATAATATAGAAGGATTTGAAAAAGATAAAAACTCTTTTAAAAACTGGATATGTGCAATAGCTAAATATAAAGCAATTGACTGCAAAAGAAAATATCTAAATAAGATAGAGACATCTAGTTTAGATGAACAAACATATTATATAGACAAAAATTTACTAAAGGTAGAAATTCAAGAGGAATTAAATGAGACATTAAACTTCTTATCAGAAGAAGACAAAGAAATATTTAGACGATATTATCTAGATGATGAAAGTGTAGTAGATATAGCAAATGATAAAAAGTTAGCTATTTCAAGTATACATAGTAAATTATCTAGGGGTAAGGCGAAAATAAGAAAAGCTTTATTAAATGACGGAGGAAAATAATATGATAGATAAATATAAAGTATTAAATAATGAAAAAATTCAATTTGATAGATATGATGAAGTAAAAACTGATAACGAAAAAATGAAAAATATAATGAAATCTAAGTTAAAGTCAAGAAAACAAGTAAATAAAAAATTAATAGCAGCAAGTATATCAGCAACACTTATACTAGGCTCTGTGGCTCTAACTAATGAAACTACATGGGCATATATTGATAGATTAGTAAATCATATTGAATCTTTCCTAGATAGAGATTATGGTGAATTTGAGAAGTACAAATTTGAAGGGAATCAATCAATAGAAGATAATGGATTAGTTCTTAATCTAGGAGATGTAATGCTTGATGATAGACAATTAATTATAAGTTTAAGTATGGATTATACTAATTTTGATTTTAAAGAGTATGGCATTAATAAAAAAGATTTTATACCAGATATACCAATAGTAACTATAGGAAATATGTCTTTCCCTGGTCAAGGTGGGGGAATCATGCAAAGAGATTTAAGAGCTGAAAATAAAAAAGAGTTTTTATATACTGTTAATTTAACTAGTATTGACACTGACGGAGATGGACTTGTGGATACTGACTTTGAGATACTTGATAATCTAGAAAAAAATAAAGATTATAATTTAAAAATTAAATTTAAAGATTTTGATATAGGGGAATCAAAGACTGAAAAAGGAAGGTTATTAAGTAAAAGTTTTGGCAATTGGGAGTTTAACACAACTATAAATAGTTCTAATATATCTAGTGATTTAAAAATTGTCGATATTAACAAAGTTATAGATATAGGTAAAGGAGTTAAATTTAAAATTGATCAAGTAAGAATTTCTCCTACTTCAGTGAATATTAAAACACAATTAGAAGGAGATCAGTCCAATGTAACATCCTTAATACATAATGCAGATGTCTCTGTAAAAGATGAAAGTGGAAATAGATTATTTGGTGGGGGAATTGGTAATTCAAATGGAAATGGTATATACCATAATTTTGAACGTAAAGGTAGCGAAAAGAAGATTACCATAATTCCTGTAATCTATTCGGAAAATAATACTAAATATTTTGAAGATGAAAAAATAGAAATAGATATTCCTTAAATTAATATTTTTTAATAATACCAATGATTATTAATAGTCATTGGTATTATTTATTTTTATTAAACTTTTGTGAATTTTTAATAAGGTTATATAAATATTTTAGATAATATAATTGCAAATATGTAATAAAAAAATATCGAAAAACAATAAAAAAGTATTGAAATATATCTTTATGTATTATATAATCTATTTATCGAAAAACAATAATTATATATCGCGTATGGAGGAAATATGAAAAAATATATTTTAAATTTAATACCATTTATTATAAGTATAGGATGTTTTGAAAGTTTTAATTTTATAGGAAGTGAAGTAGCACCAGATGGTACTTTAGTAGAGCCATTTTTCTTAATACCTATAGGATATCTATTTTTATTTATAGGAATAATAGGAGTATTAGTTAGAGTAGGATTAAATTATTTTAAAAGATCAAAATGTAATCAATAGATAAATTAAAAGCTGGCATATAAGCCAGCTTTTTCATATATATAGAATTTATATTAAGTATAAAATTGTTTAGAATTAATAAAAATGAGGTTAATCATATATTGACTTTGAGTATTCAGTTGGAGAAATACCAAATGATGTCTTAAATTTTTTAGAAAAATAGTGAATAGAAGAAAACCCAAGCATCTCAGATATTTCACTAATAGTATAAGAAGTGTTTTTAATAAGTTCTTTACTTTTTGATAATTTTAATTCATTTATATAATTTTTTACAGTATTATCCATATTCTTTTTAAATAATGAGTGTATCATAGATGGACTTATACAAAAATGACTACATAATGTATTTATAGATAATTTTTCGTATATATGTTCATCTATAAATGAAAGTATTTCATTTAATAAGCTGTTTTCATAAGTTTGTCGCATGTGAGTCGTTGGTTTAGATTGAAAGTAGGTATTTTTTAGCCTGGCAGTATGTATAATAAGCTGTTTTAAGTAACAAATAGATAAATCATTGGAGTATATATCGTCGTTTGAAAGTTCTTCTATAAGTTTACTTATAATATTGTAGGATTCTCTTTCTAAAGTAAATACTTTATTACAAAGTACTTCATAGTCATTAGAGTCCATTTTAAAGTTAATAGTTAAGTAAGAGCTAATATTATCTGAAGTAGCTTGAGTATGAAATTGAAATGGAGCATAAAATATGAGATCGCCTTGTTTTAAATTATATTCTTTACCATCTACATTAGTAGATAGGTTTCCTTTATCAACATATGTAAGCTCCCAATAAGGGTGAGATTCACCAGCAAAAGAATAGTTAGTCCCCTTTTCTTGATAAAACTTAGTATAAATTTGATCAATATTAAGGGAAGATGAAATTTTAGTATAAGTATATTCTTCTTTTAGATTTATAGACTTAAATTCATCTTTAGATATTATGCTTATTTCACTTTCATCTGAAATTGATATTAAATTGAAATATATTCCTTTTTTTAAGTTAATTATCCTATTTATTATAAAAGATTTTATATCTTTTCCATCTAATGAAACTAGTATCATAACAACACCTTTATTTACTTTTAAAAAGGTAGAGTTATCAGATGTTAATTTTAATTTCTTAATACTTTTATTTTTTATATTTATATCTTTTGAAAAATCTCTATCTAAATTTTCACAAACTAGTTCCCCAAAATTTTTAAAGGCAGGATTAGTAGTTTTTATGAACATGGATACCCCCTAAAAAGTTTAATATGTTAAAATTTTCCCCTAATATAATTTTATACTATTTAATATGGTATGTAAATTAAGATAAATAAAAGTGTATTTATTAAAAAAGTTGTAAAGGAAAATATTTATTCTAAGTAAATTAGGGTATAAAAGTAAAAAATGTATAATGAATTATTTTTGTAGGATGAAACAATCCTAAAGTGAATTTATTAAGTAAAAAATATGAATAAAAGTTCAAAGTAAATTTTATAAAAATTGGTTTTAAAATATTTAATTTTAATATAAAATAAAATTATAAGATATAAGTATAGACGTAGTAAATATTTGTCTAACAACTTATACAGACATAAGTCATAGTATATACTATAGGTAAATTGACTTATATAATTAACTGTGATAAAATTATTTAAAAATTTATATTTAAAGGAGATATGAGTATGTTAGAACCTGAACCCGAAAGGACCATCTTACAATCAATTTTTAAAAATGTGAAGGACTTTATAAATAATATTATTCACATTATAACAGGTAAAAAAGAAAATAATGAATTAGATAATCTAGCTGTAGATAGTAAGTTTGAATTAAACGATAAAGTAGCTAGAGAAATTATGGTATCAAGTAAAGATGCATTTTTAATAGATGTAAATGAAAATATAGATACTATATTAGATGATATATCTATAATAAATTATTCAAAAATACCTGTATACGAAGAATATGTAGACAATATAATAGGAGTCTTACATGTAAAAGATTTAATGATTGAGGCTAGAAAAGAAGGATTTAAAAATATAGACATAAGAAAGATTCTTCATAAACCGTGTTTCATACCAGAAACTAAAAATGTAAGTGAATTATTCAATTCAATAGATTCACAAAATGATAATTTATTTATATTAATAGATGAATATGGAGCATTTTCAGGCATAGTAAGTATGGAAGATTTAATCTGTGAGATCAAGGGTATAACTTATGACAAAAGTGATTTACACCATGATAAAATCAAAAAAATAGATGACAACAACTTTATGGTTAAAGGAGTATTAAGTGTAAGTGACTTTAACGAAATATTTAATGTTAACATTGAAGAAGGAGATTATGACACCTTAAACGGTTATATTATAAATCAGCTAGGAAAGATTCCAAATGAGAACGAAGACATACAGATTAATTTAGGGAAGTTAATTCTTAAATTAATAAGAATTAATAAAAGAAGAATAGAAGATATTCAAATAAGTATATTATAGGTGTAGATTATTCTACACCTTTTTATAATATTATAAAAAATAATAGTATCTATTTGATATACATAATAGAGTAACTTTTAATTATATATTGTCATATACATATACAAAATAAAAAAATCAACTAGGGGGATTTTACATGCAATTAAATAATGACAATATGAATAAAAATAATATGAATAATAAATCTTTACAAGGGCAAGGAACAAATCAACAATTTCCAGGTGGGTCTCAAAATCAAGGAACAAATCAACAGTTTCCAGGAGGATCTCAAAATCAAGGAACAAATCAACAGTTTCCAGGAGGATCTCAAAATCAAGGAACAAATCAACAGTTTCCAGGAGGATCTCAAAATCAAGGAACAAATCAATTATTTCCAGGAGGGGCTCAAAATCAAGGAACAAACCAACAATTTCCAGGAGGATCCCAAAATCAAGGAACAAATCAACAATTTCAAGGAGGATCCCCAGGACAAGTTGGTTTACCAAGCATGCCACCGCAACCACAACCACAGCAACAACAACAACAACTAAAGTCAAAGCCACAGCCTGATAGTGGTAATGAAAGGTCAAGAGTAAAGATAAAGTCAGTATTTGACGATAAATTTGTAGTAATTGGAAGAGATGTTTTTTTATATGCAACAGCTCAAAGTGCTAATAGCGGTGATACATTTAGACTTATAATAGATGGTAATAAAGCAAGAATAAGAGAAGCAGGAGGAAGTTTCGTAAGAGTAGATAATAGAGACTTTTTAATTGCAGATACTGATAGAAGAGGAGCTACAGAGTTTACAATATATAGAACAGGCGATAGAGAATATGTATTAAGGGCACCTAATGGATACTTTGTTAGAGTTAGAGAAAATGATGCTAGACTAGTAGCAAGGGCAGTAAATGCTGATGAAAGAACTAGATTTAAATTTAGAAGAGTAGACTAAAAATAAAGCGTACCTTATAATTTTATAAGGTACGCTTTATTTGATTAAAAAATGAATTTTATATTTTTCTATATCTTTTTAGACCTACTATATTTAATAATGAAAGTATTATAGCAAAGAGTAGCAATATAATTATATCCATATATATATCATTAAAGGTATATCCTTTTAGGACTACACCACTAAGTGCATTAGAACCATAGTATAATGGTGTAAATCTAGATAAAACTTGTAACCAATTAGCCATAGATTCTACTGGAATTATTCCTGTAAAAAATATTTGAGGTACTATTATAATTGGTACAAATTGCATCATCTGAAATTCTGAATTTGCAAAAGTAGACATTAAAACACCTAAAGTTAATGCTACAAAGGCTATTAATATATTTATAATTATTACTAAAAATACACTTCCAACTATTTTTATATTTAGTATATATACAGAAAATAGTACTAAAATTATAGTTTGTATAACTGAGAATAATCCATAACCTAGTAAGTAACCTCTTATAATCTCACTTCTTTTAATTGGAGTAGAAAGTAGTTTGTCTAATGTACCTGAAGTTCTTTCCTTTAAAAGAGATATACCTGATATTAAAAATACAAAGAAGAATACAAAAAATCCAATTAGTATAGGGTTTAAAGTATCAAAGTAAGATAAATTTTCATCTCCATATATATAGTTACTTTTAACAGATACTTTGCTAATATCTAAGTTAGTGCTTAAGTTAGGTGTATTTTTAGAAAAGGCAAATTGCTTTTGATATGAGCTAAGTGAATTTTTAATATTAATCATTTCGTCTTTTGCTAATGTAGCATTTATCTTAGCTTCTATCTGTTTACTATTTTGAGGAGAACTATTTTCATAAGTAACATTTAAAGTATTATCATCTAAATATATAAATGCGCTTAAATCATCTTTTAATATTTTATCTTTTATATTATCTTTATTTGAATAATTTAGTATATTTAAATCTGTTTCCTTTAAGTTATCATTAAATTCACTATTAGTATTATAAACACCTACATTTAGTTTTACATCTTTACTTGAATTAAATAAAAAATATACTAAAGACATAACTATAAGAGGTGCAAACATCATAAGAGCTAGGGTTCTTTTATCGTTTATAGTTTGTTTTATAATTCTAATTGCTAATGCTTTAACTCTCATTTAGTTTCACCTCCTAATTTTAAAAATATTTCTTCTATAGTATTAACTTCAAATTCTTTTATTAAATTATTAGGAGTACCAGTAGCAATTATTTTACCGTCCCTTATTAAAGCTAATCTATCACATTTTACTGCTTCATCCATAACGTGAGTTGTTACTATTATAGATTTTCCTTCATTTTTTAAGTTATAAAGCTCATTCCATATATCAAATCTAAGGCGAGGGTCTATACCTACAGTAGGTTCATCTAATATTAAAAGAGCAGGGTCTTGAATTAGAGATATAGCAAGTGATAGTCTTCTTTTCATACCTCCTGAAAAACTTTTAACTTTTTTAGAAAGGTGATTTTCAAGATTAACTAATTTTGAAGTATAATCTATTCTTTCTTTTATTTTAGATTTATTTAATCCAAATATTTTTCCAAAGAAATCTAAATTTTCTTTTGCACTTAAATCTTCATATAAAGCATCTGACTGTGCCATATATCCTATGTTTTGTAATACATCTAAATTAGGAATGGGTTTATTAAATACTTTTATAAATCCGCTATCTATTTTTTCCATACCTATTATAGCTTTAACAAAAGTCGTTTTACCAGCACCAGAAGGTCCTATAAGACCAACTATTTCACCTTTTTTTATATTTAAGCTTAAATTATCTAGAATTATAGATTTAGATATTTTCTTAGATATATTTGAAACTTCAACAATATTCATAAAATACTCCTTTCTATTTTAGTATGTACTGTGCTTATTAATGATTATACTACAATTATAATAAAGTTAAAAATCTTAAGGATAATAAAAAAGAGGACTTTTAAGTCCTCTTTTTTTATTAATCTATTATTTCTATAGATTTTATATTATTTTTATCTAAAGATATAGAACTACCAAGTTCAAATCCAGAGACAGTAAGTAAACTTACATATTGATTAGAATTAAATTTGTCCATCCAATCAAGTAGGGCATTAAAGTTTTTAATGTTATTTCTTTCTACTATTTTAGTAAAGCCATTATTAAAGGTTATTTTTAATTTATCAACGCTCAAATATGTCACACCTTTCAAAATTTAGTACATAATAGGTATTAAAGAGCCTAAGTCTAATAATTTTTCATCACTTAAAGAAATAATTTCTTTATTTTTAGATTTAACAAAATCATAAATTTTATCATAATCAGGGTGAAGCTTGATATTACCGTAAAAAGCTAATTCTTTATGAGATATAAGTCCGCTACATCCACCTATAAATCCATAATTCATATTAAATAAATCAATATTTCCTTTAGATATAAGTAAACAATCAATATTGTGTTTTATTACTTCTTTATATATACCTTCATCTGAAGTTATAATAGAATTTTCATCAACAATACATACTGAACATTTTGTATATCCTTGATTTACATTAATCATAGTAAGATTATTTTCTTTTATGTACTTTAAAATGTTTTTGTCTGTATAATCAAAATTATGAATAGCATACTTTCCAAACAAGCAAACATTGTATTGTATATTGTTTGGATATTTACTTTCTATAGGTAGATTTCCTTTTATGACATTAAAGTTATACTTTTTTAATTTATCATTATAATAATCATAGACATCAGGAGATACAACTATATTTTCATCATTTAATTTAAATATACTTATATCTGGATGAAACTTTATAGCATCATAAGAATTTTTACATCCAATTGTTTTTATTAAATCTATACCTCTAGCTCTTAAATTTTTCTCCATAGTAGGAGTAATTCTTTTGTCTACTATTGCTAATTTAACATAGTCATTAACTATAAAAGAATCTTTTATAAATTTCATAAATTTTCTCCTAAATATATAATAATTTTAGCTTATCATAAAAATTTAATATTTTACAATATTAAAAGGCATGTTTTTACATGCCTTTTAAGTAACTTTATTATTTGTTATCTTCACTATTACTTTCATAAATATTAGGATCTTGAGATGGATAAGAGTTATTTGTATTTATTACTCTAAAATTTATTAAATCAGTAGTTTCACTATCAGAACTTTCAAAAACGTCGTTATTATCTATTATTTGATTGTATTGGTCATCAAAATGATTTAAAAATGATAAATTATCATGTTTTTTGTTAGAGTTTTTTTTCATTTTATACTCCTTTGATAATAAATTATATATTAAAAGTATATGTAAGCTAATATATTTTATACTAATACTTAGATTAAATTGTTATAAATTTAGATAATATAAAGATTAAAAATGGGTAATATATATACAAATGGGTAATATATATAAAAATGTAAATAAATAATTAATAAATAAAATAAAAGTCTTGTCATAATAAATAAGAAAAGGTTATAATATTAAAGAAAAATAACATTTACATTTTAATTATATTGGTAAATAAAGTTTTGTTAATTGTCGAAAAGTATTGAAAAATGATATGTGTGGGGCAAGGCTTCTAATATTTAATTTTTAAGAAGTGCATATTATAAATACTTAGACTAGATAAATAAACTAAATTTATCAGAAATTAAACAAAAGTAGAGGGCGAGAAAATATGACAATACTAATAAATGCACTAGGCATAATTATTTTGTTAGGAATATTGTATCTATTATCATCTGATAAAAAAGCAATAAATAAAAAGATGATAGCTAAAGCATTTATAATACAATTTATCCTAGCATTTTTACTGGTAAAATTCCCACTTGGAAGAGCTGCACTACAAAAGGTATCTGATGTAGTAACTGCTACTTTAAGTTATGGATTTGAAGGTTTATCATTTGTATTTGGGCCACTAGCAGATTCAGGTGCTCCAACAGGGATGATATTTGGTATACAAGTTTTAGGTAACATAATATTTATATCAGCGTTAGTAGCTGCATTATACTACTTAGGTATAATAGGAGCTGTTGTTAAAGCAATAGGTGGGGTTATAGGTAAAGTACTTGGAACTTCTAAAGTAGAAAGTTTCGTTGCTGTTGCTAATATGTTCTTAGGACAAACTGAATCTCCAATATTAGTTTCAAAATACTTATCAGGAATGACTAAAAGTGAAATAATGTTAGTTTTAGTATCTGGTATGGGTAGTATGTCTGCAACTGTTTTAATGGGATATGCAGGTCTTGGAATACCTATGGAATACTTACTTATAGGTGGAGCATTAGTGCCACTTGGAAGTATAATAGTATCTAAGATAATACTTCCAGAAACAGAAGTTGAACATGAATTTGTAGCTAAGGGTCATGAACATGAAGGTGCTAAAGAAGAAATAAGCATAGATAATAAAGGGGATAATCCAAACCTTATATCTGCAATATCTCAAGGTGCTAATGACGGGCTTCAAATGGCATTAGGTATAGGTGCTTCACTTATAGCTATAATAGCTTTAGTTGCACTTGTTAATGGTATATTAGGAGTTGTAGGATTATCATTAGAACAAATATTATCATATATATTTGCACCAATAGGAGCATTAATGGGTCTTCCTACAGACAAGATATTAACAGCTTCTCAGCTTTTAGGAAGTAAGTTAGTATTAAATGAATTCGTTGCTTTTGGACAATTAGGTACAATGTTACCAAACTTAGACTACAGAACTGGTCTTATGATGGCAATATCTCTTTGTGGATTTGCCAATATATCAAGTATGGGTATATGTATATCAGGAATATCAGTTTTCTGTCCAGAAAAGAGAAGTTTATTAGCTAAATTAGCATTCAAAGGAATGTTAGGTGGATTCTTCGTTAGTGTACTAAGTGCATTAGTAGTTGGATTAATAATAGCTATATAATTAAATAAATAAGATTATTAAGGAGGAACGAATCGTTCCTTCTTTTTTTGTTATACTAATTAAGATATAAATAAAAAGGAGAGTTAAAATGGAAAATAAATTTATAAAAAGAACAGCCATTTTAATAGGTGAAGATGGATTAGAGAAACTTAAAAATTCAAATATTCTAGTTATAGGAGTAGGGGGAGTAGGAAGCTTTTGTGTAGAAGCTTTAGTAAGAGCTGGAATAGGAAATATAACTATAGTAGATTATGCTAAAGTTTGTGAAAGTGATTTTAATAGGCAACTACCAGGGCTTAACTCAAAATTAGGCAAAGACAAAGTAGAAGTAGTAAAAGAAAGGCTTTTAGATATAAATAAAAACTTAAATATAAAAGCTATAAATACTATATTTAATAAAGATACTAGCAAAGAAATAATTAATGATGATTATGATTATGTAGTAGATGCAATAGATATGGTATCATCTAAAATTCATTTAATAGAAGAGTGTAAAAAAAGAAATATACCAATAATTAGTTCTATGGGTATGGGCAATAAATTAGATCCAACAAAAATAGAAGTAAGTGATATTTCAAAAACTCATACTTGTCCTCTAGCTAAAGTAGTAAGAAAAGAATTAAGGGACAGAAATATTGATCATTTAAAAGTAGTTTTTTCAAGTGAAAACCCTTTAGAGTTAAAAGAAAAAATATCAGATGGTCATAGAATAATTCCTGGAAGTATATCTTTTATGTCATCTTCTGGAGGTCTTATTATAGCATCTGAAGTTGTTAGAGATTTGTTAAATAATAAATAGAATTTTTTCTATAATTTCTTTAAGTGGCAATGATAATAAATATTGCATATTATAATTAAATTCTAATTATAGCATGGCTACGGGGGGAGTATGTTTGATTAATTTTATTATTTATTTAATGTGTATTATTTTATTTATTTTTTCATTTATAAGAGATTCAAAAAAAACAAAAAGTGCTTTTGTAAAAGGTGTGAAATCATTAGAAGCGATAATGCCTCAATTTTTTCTTATTGTAATTATAATTGCTATAATCTTATCTGTATTAGACACAGAGTCTATATCAAAGCTTATTGGCGAAGAATCAAAATTTATTGGAACAACTATATCATCAGTGATAGGTGCAGTTACTATGATGCCTACATTTGTGGCTTTTTCAGTAGGGGATTCTCTACTTAAAAGTGGGGCTGGATATGCACAAGTAGCAGCATTTATATCAACTTCTACTATGGTTGGAATACTAACACTTCCACTAGAATCAAAATTTATAGGAAAGAAGGCTGCTTTTTATAGAAATGTTGTAGCATTTTTATTTGCTTTTGTAGTAGCTTCTTTTGTAGGGGGAATTTTAGGATGATAAATATAAGATTTATTTTAAATAGATATAAATATGTACTTATTGGATTTATTATTTGCATATTTATATATTTTTTTAATAATAATTTGGGAACTAATATTTTTAGTAACGTAAAATCTAGTACTTTGCAGATGTTAGGTATACTTCCAGGGGTTATGATTTTACTTTCTCTTTTGGATGAGTGGGTTCCTAGAGAGTATTTTATTAAGTATATGGGAAATAAATCAGGCTTACTTGGTATATTTTTATCTTTTGCTTTAGCATGTTTTGCAGCAGGTCCTATGTATGCAGCATTTCCTTTTGCCAAAGTTCTTATGGATAAAGGGGTTAGGTTTTCAAATATAATTATATTTTTAAATGCTTGGTGTGTTGTTAAGATTTCTACGTTGACATTTGAAATAGATGCTCTTGGATATGAGTTTACATTAGTTAGACTTATAATTGATATAATTGGAGTAATATTTATGGGATACTTGGTTGAGTTTATAGATAAAAAACAAATATCTTTTAGTAGAAGACATAATATCTAAATGTATTATATCTTCTAAAATATTATATAAATGTTTTAGTTTTATTAACTATAGAATTTGTAATTAAGTCAAATTTAACGTAATTTCCAAGTTGGACTTGGTCTAAATATTCTACAATTATAGGATTTAAATCAACGTAAATATTTGATGCAAATATACCTATATTTTCGATTGGTTTAAGCTTTATATGAAAGCAATTATCTACTAAACTTAATTTTATATTTTTTAGATTGTTTA
This sequence comes from Romboutsia sp. BSD2780061687b_171204_C1, assembly GCF_015560225.1. Lineage (NCBI taxonomy): Bacteria > Bacillati > Bacillota > Clostridia > Peptostreptococcales > Peptostreptococcaceae > Romboutsia > Romboutsia sp. BSD2780061687b_171204_C1. The sequence continues at coordinate 442,184 of NZ_JADMRK010000001.1, forward strand.
TAGCTTGTTTAGTTTGAGATACTATATCCATACATTCTATTGTTGAGTTTTTAATAATTTCTATTATTTCATTTATATTAATTTCTATATTTAAATCTTTAGTGTTTTCATCTTTGCATTTAAATGCTTTGTCAATTATATAGTAAAGTATTGTTTTTTCAAGTATTGGTAGCTTAGTTGGTGAATTAGCTATTATTTTTGGTAAGTAAATTTCCATATTGTATCCTTTCTATTATGTATTTATTGGTTATTATAACATGAATTTATATTAAATTTAATTATGATAATAATAAGTGTATAAAAGATTATTATATTAAAAAAAGAGGAACGATTGGTTCCTCCTTTTTTATGAGTAATTAAATTTTAATAATTGCCAATACATTAAATTCACATTCAGAATAAGTAATATTAAGGGTACCATTATATTTTTTTACAATATCATCTATGTTTTCAAGGCCAAATCCATGCATATTTGAATCTAACTTAGTAGAGTTATACTTTCCATTGTTAAATTTAATAATACCATTGTAATTATTGCAAATAGAGTAACTAAAATAACCTTTATTGCAGCGAGCTTTCAAAGATATTTTTCTCTGTGAAATATCACTTAATTTTAAAGAAGCCTCAATAGCGTTATCAAGTGTATTTGAAAAAATAGAACAAAGGTCAATATCTTCTAAAGGAAGAATCTCGTCTATATCAATATTAAAAAAACAATCAATTTGATTTTGTATTGCTAAATTGTATTTTGAATTTATAACTGCATTTACAATACTATTTTTACAAAACACTCTATTGCTTACATTAAACTTATCTGAAAGTTCATTAAAATAATCTTTTGCACCTTCTAAATTATCATATTCTAAAAATGAATATATTACAGATAAGTGGTTATTCATATCGTGATGTAGCTTTCTTACATTTTTTTGATTTTCTTCAAGCTCTCTATAGTAGCTATATTCTAGTTTTAGGTTTTGATTTTCAAGGCGATTTTTAACATTTTTAACTATATACTCAATAAGAAATATCATACTCAAGCTAGTAATTATACATGCAATTGCTATGGGATATGCTTGATATTCTTTTCCTAAAGGTGTATTTATAATTGTTGTTATTATGGAAATAAAAGGTGCTAAGCATATAATATCTATCATAATCCATGTTTTTATATCAATATATCTACCTATATTATTTAGCTTGTCTTTAGAAAAATGGTAAATTAAAAACCAAGAAAATGAAATAATACACATTTCTAGTGTTTGAGCAAAATAATCCATCCATAAAGTTTCACCTAAATAAATATAAACCTTAGCACAAAAGTCATTGGCCATTAAATTTATAGATACTACAATAGGATAAAAAATCATTACAGCAGAAATATTTTTAATATAGCTAGATTTATAAAAAACAACCATTATTAAAATAAAACCAATCATAGTATAAAAAACATTAACAATATCTGAAGTATATATAATTACATTTGGAATAAGATAAGCACCAAGTATAGAAGTAAATTTAGCATATTTATTATCTTTAACTGATGAAAAATTTGATATAACCTTATAAAAATAGTAGCTTGTTACTGCATAAAGTATTAAAGTTGTAAGATTGTAAATTATATCATACATAAAAGTACCTACCTTAGCATTGTTTTTGCAAACTCAATCATAAATGAATTATATCTACCACGACTTATAGGTAATGTTTCTTTATTTATAACTAAACTACTAGATTCTACTGAAGATACATGATTGATATTAATAAGATAACGTTGATGAATTCTTACGAAAAATGAAGGTAGATTTTTTTCAAGATTGTCTAGTTTATCATAAAAATCTATAGTTTCCGTGAAAGTAACTGCATTTACCTTACGCCTATCGCTAGTAAAATAATAGGTATTACTTAAGTTTATCTTTTCAGTTTTAGATTTGGATTCTACAATATAAAACTTATCTTGAATTTCATCTAATTCTTCAAGAGCAGAGTTTAAAACCTGTCCTATTTTTTCTGGTTTATAAGGCTTTAATATATAGTTAAATGCCTTAACTTCATACCCTTGAAAAACAAAATCGGGATATGATGTAACAAATATAATTATAGATTTTTTATTGTGTAATCTAATGTTTTTGGCAGTATCTATTCCATTTAGAACTTTCATTTCTATATCTGAAAATATAATATCATAATTTTCTTTAGTAATTGAATCAATAAGACTTTCCCCACAATCAAATTCATAGATTTTATAATCTAACCCCTTTAAATCTAAATGTATTGATAATATATTTTTTAGTAAATTAATTTGAGATTTTTCATCATCACATATTGCAATTTTTAGCATAAAAATTATCCCCCCTACTTTTTTATTATAGCATACCAAAAATTACAATATCACTGCAAAAGATTACATTTGGTACAGTTTTTAATTGTGCCTTAAAAATATACAATTAAATTATAAAATATTAGGAGGGAAGATTATGCTTAAAGTTAAGAATTTATATAAAAGTTATAAAACAGGAAATGTAAATTATGATGTACTAAAAAATATATCTTTTGATGTGAAAAAAGGAGAGTTTGTAGCTGTTATGGGGCCATCAGGAAGTGGAAAAACTACACTTTTAAATTGTATTTCTTGCTTTGTGCCTTTTGAAAAAGGTGAAATATTACTTGGAGGAGAAAATATATCAGGATTAAATGAAGAAAGTTTAGCGGATATAAGAAATCAAAAGTTAGGATTTGTTTTTCAGGACTTTATGTTATTAGATGGATTAAGTGTAATAGAAAATATTTGTTTACCACAAATTATAGCAGATAAAGATGTTACTAAAATGGAAGTACTAGCAAATAAGCTTTGTACTACTTTTGGTATTTCACATATTAAAAATAAATATCCAGCAGAAATATCAGGAGGAGAAAAACAACGTAGTGCTGTTGCAAGAGCTCTTATTAATAAACCATATATTATTTTAGCAGATGAACCAACTGGAAACTTAGATAGTAAATCATGTAGAGCTGTTATAGATTCGTTTGTTCAAGCAAAAAAAGAATTAGGTGCAACTGTATTTATGGTAACTCACGATAGTTTTGCAGCATCATTTTGTGATAGAGTTATAGTTCTTAAAGATGGTGAAGTATATACAGAGCTTACTAAAACTACAAATAGAATTGAGTTTATGGATAGACTCCTAGATACACTTAAAAAACTAGGAGGTGATGATAGTGACAATGAATAATGTTATATCAAAGCTTAGAAAAAACAGCATAAAAAATTATTATATGCTTGCTTTTTGTATAACCTTATCAGTTTTATTAGTTACTTCATATGCATTGATGTTTTTTAGTCCAACAGTAATGAACATCTTACCATCAGGAGGAGATAGTAGAAAACAAGGTTATATGATATTTTCTATAGCAATTATTGGATGTGCTGTATTTACAACTTATGCATCTTCTTTATTCTATAAATATAAAAGTCGTGAGTTTGGAATTTTAATGGCATTAGGAGAAAGAAAGTCAAAGCTTAAAAAAGTTTTATTAAAAGAACTTATATTAATTATTCCTATATGTTTAATAGTTGGGGTGGTTCTTAGTATTCCTGTTTCTTATATAATATGGAAAGTTTTTCAGATATTTATTATAGATACAAAAGAAATGACATATCAATTTGGAGCTACAGGGCTTGTATTTGGAGTTGGATTTTGTATTTTTGTAACATTATGTATATTTATAAATGGCGCTAAGTTTATAAAAAGAAGCAATATTATGGATATTATCTATGAACAAAGAAAATCTGAAGTTGTAAAAGATATTAAACCTTGGACTGGGATAGTTGGCTGGATATTAGTTATAAGTGGATTATTTTTAGGATATGGTGTTCCAAATATAATAGTAGAAACAATAGGATATATTATGCCATCTATATGGAATGTAGTGTATTTATTATCATTTTTAGGCCTTTATATGGTATTAACTCACGCAATAATCTATAGTAAAAAAGGAAAAAATCCTAAAAAGTATTATAAAAATATTATATCAACAAATATGATGAGATTTTCAGGAAAACAGACAGTTAGGAACATGTGTGTAATAACATTTTTAATTGCAGGAGGATTGTTTGCAGCATTTTATACACCTACAGCGATGACTGGTCTTTTAGTAGATATAAAAAACAATCCTATAGATTATGCTTTTTACTATAAAGGAAATGAAAATCAAATAAATAAAGAAGAAATATATTCTCTTTCTAAGGATAATAATGCTTCTATAACAGATTACTATGAAGTAGATGCTATTTCACTTATTACAAATGGATATTATAGAGAGTATGATGAAAATAATATGCTTATAAATGAGTATGTAGAAAAGATGCAATATAATGAGTTTTTCAAAGAAAGTGATTTTAATAAAGTATCAGGACAAAATATTGATGTTAATGAAGGCGAGTATTATAAAGTTATAGCTGATGGAGAATCTGAAAGTATTTGGTCAAAATTTAATGATTTAGATACAATAACTCATCCAGTAACAGGTGAATCTGACAAAATAAAATTTGCAGGAACAGTTTCTTTTAGACCTTTTGCGAAAGAACATCAAGGAAAGTATGTAATATCAGATGAAGATTATTTAAGACTTTCAAAAGGATTACCAAAAGAACAATACGAGAAGTTTGTGTTATTTAATGTTATAAATCCTAATGAAACTTATGAATTTGCTAAAGCTTTAAAAGAAGAAATTATAAATAGAAGTTCAAAAGATGTAGCAGTATTAACTTCTTTTGATGAGTATGAAAAAATGTTAGCACAAAAAAATGGAGGAGAGTATGATTATGATATCAAGTTAGAACTTTCTTCAGATAATAATCAACTTTTTAATGAGTGGAAGTATTATCCTATGTTTAAACCTTTAGATAAACAAGATTTACTTAAGAATATGGCTGTATTTATTATGTTATTCATTTATATAGCAATAATATGTTTAGCATCAACTGCAATAATAGCCTATACTAGAGCAGTAACTATTGGACTTGATAATAAACAGCTATTTTCAGATATAAAAAAGCTTGGAGCAAACAAAAAATATATTGAAAAAAATATTAAAAAGCAGCTAGCTAAGGTATTTATATATCCAACAGTAATAGGAAGTATTTTTACATATATGATATATCTTACTATATTCTACGGAAATAGCGGAGGTAATATATCGCAAGGAGAGTTTTTAGCTCTTGTTGTAGGATTATTAATAATTTTACTAGTAATATTATTTATGTTTATAATATATAAGTTTTCTCTTGAAAAAGTTAAAAAGATAGCAAAAATTTAGATAGCAGTGTATATTTATGCTTGCCTATATAACTATTTGAATGATTAATATATTAATTAAAGAAAATATAAAACTATTAGTAAATTTTATTATTTTAAACTATAATATAAAATTTAATAAATAACTGTACCTGAGATTTTAAAGTGTTTAAATACATAAGGTACAGTTATTTTTATATTATGTTTGTTTAACATAATTAATATTTAATAATATTTTAGACACTAGAAATAACACAGGCAATTCTATTAAAGGTCCTATTATAAGCGCTAATGATATTAAAGGCTCATTAGGAAAAGCTGAAACTGCTATTGCAAGTGCTATAGGTGAGTTTCTAGCTAAAGTAGTTAAGTTTAAAGCAACATTATCCTCTTTACTTAATTTTATTTTTCTACCAACAACTTGTCCAATAACTAAGTTAATTATAAAAAATAGTAGCACCGGTAGTAAAAGCTGTAAAAGTACTTGAGGATTTTTAAGTAATACTTTACCTTGAGATGCAAACATTGAAATTATTGCTAAATTTAAAAAATAACCTTGGTAATCACAAGCCTTTGGAGATATATTTTCTTCAAAATAACTTAAACCTTTTTTATTAATTGTAATTTTTCTAAAAATAGTAGCTAATAAAAGAGGTATAAATAAGCTTACAACCATTCCTTGAGTAAGGCTTAATGCATCTATGTTTACACTTGAGCCTCCAATTAAAAATACATACACAGGAAGCAGTAGTAATTGAAGCATAAAGTTTAGTGGTAAAATTGATGCTCCTAATGCAACATTACCTTTTGCTATAGCTGTAAATATTAAATACCAATCAGTACAAGGTGTTACCATAAGCATTATAAATCCAATTAAAAGCTCTGGACTATTTTGTAAGAAAAATTTCCCTAAAAAGAATATTAAAATAGGTGTCCATACAAAATTTATAAGTATTGCTGTTAATGTAAACTTTATATTTTTAAATGATTTTGTAATATCTTTTAATGGTATTTGTATAAATACTAAAAATAACATTATTATCAAAGAAGGCATAATTAAATATTCAGAATAGGTTTGTATAATATTTATTTGCCCGAGTATTATTCCTATTAAAACCATCAATAATATAATCAAACTTTGAAATTTATTAATATTGTCCATTTTAAACCTCCTTATATATTTACAATTTTATAGATATTTATTATCAATTGCAACTGTTTATTAAGAAGAATTAAAATATAAAAAATGGGAAAATAAAAGAGGAACGATTCGTTCCTCTTTATCTAAAGTTTATATTCAATTATATTATCATCACAATTAGTAATTATTACTGGAGCAATTAAAGATATATGCTCTGCTAATATTACAAAAGATATATTAGATGATACAATGGAAGCTAATAAAGATTTATGAAAACATATAAAATAAAAAGGGAATATATTTCATTCCTTTTTTATTTTATATGTTTAAAAGAATTATTTGTTTTTAAATATATGGTACTAATATTAAGCTATAATATAAGTATGCAAAAATTGTAGGGGGTATTTTATAGAAGCCATTACGATAGATATAGTTGATGATGAATTTCACAACAAAATAGACAAAGAACTTTTAGAAAAGCAAAAAGCAAAATGTTATACGTTAACTAATCCACCACTAGAAAAAGCAACCCAAGGAATACTTAGCAATTACAAAGGAGTAAAAAAAGGAATTTTATACTTTGCTGATTACTATGGTGATGGATAGTAAAGAGGAGATAAGGGGGGAGAGTTTGGATAAAAAAGTACTATATTCATTATTAATTACTATAGGTATAGTTTTGGTATGTTTATTTGTTGTAAATATGATTTTAAATGCTGTATTAGGAGAGCTTGGCATATATGTATCGATGTTTGCAACTATAATATTTACCATAGTTTACTGTACTCAACTAATACTTGGTAAATTAGATAATAAAGAAAATTAGGGGTATTTTATTATTGATTAGTATGTAGAAAAATAATTTAGTCGAATGTACAATATAATTAAAGTTTATAATTATTATATATTTAAACAATAAGAGAGAGAGGGATAAACTTGGGGGTTATCGCTAGAAAAGTGGTTTAAAAAGGTTAGCTTACTTCTTATTGGATTGACTGTATTATTAAATATTTTTATGTTTAAAAATTTGCCACCAGATATGTTAATTAAAGTTAATACAAATGAAACTATGTCTAAGGCAATTGTATTATTATTGTGTCCAATATTAAGTACACTAACACTTTGGATCGCTAGTGAAAAAATGAACAACTATATAATATTGCAAATATAATAGTGCAAGTATTACTGTTTATATCTAATTTTATAGTGATTTATATAAATATAAAATGATAATATATCAACACAAAATAAAAAGCTGGTAGGAAAAAATCCTACCAGCTTTACACAGAAAACAAACTTAACACAGAAAGGAATCTGTATTAAAATTGGCATTTAATATTATATCATAAATCTTATAAAAAGTATAATAAAAATAGTGAATATATTTTTAAAAATTATTTAAAAATTAATATTTTTCTATTATTCCAAGTTCTTTTTTTAAAGCATCTTGTAGTATTTGAGAAAAATTTAAATTTTGTTTCATAGCTTCTATATTTAACCATTGTGGAATAGTTAAAGTTTTCTTTATAGATATATTATCAAAAGCCTTTCTCACTCTAGGCATTATTGCATTTACAGACATTAAAAACTCATTATCATTTAACTTATCTTTATATTCAATAGGATTTATTGGATCTGGTAAATCTTCATTGTCTTTTTCTCTTCCATATATTCCAAATTCTAAGCATTCAGTTATATTTCTTAAGAGTTCTTCTAAGTTTTCACCATCTGTATATACTTCACCGAAATTTGGGACATATGCTGCATAATATTCATCAGGACGTGAATCATCTTTTTCTAAAGATACTACGGCTATATAAGTATAAAAATCTTTTTTCATTTTTTATTTTCTCCTTTGATAATAATTGGTTTGTTAATATAAAGAAAAATAGACTTAAGATAATTTTTTAATTTATTATTTATATATAAAATAACACGTATTTGAATACGTGTAAATAGGTAAATACAAAATAATCCAATATATAAATAATTATATTTTTAGTTGTGATTTATTTATTTTTATAAATTTAATAATAAATTTAATTCTATTTGTTAAACATAGTAATGAACTTACTAAGAAATGAAAAGAGGACAGCTATGTTTAAAATCAAAGTTATATTTTTAATTACAATAGCACTAATAAGCACACCTATAATAGGAATATGTGAAGGAAAACATGATAAATTAACACTAGGTGGAAAATATATAAAAGAAAGAAAAGTAGAAGATGAACATGATGTTGATAATAGTGAAGAACATTATAGCCTAGAAAGATTTTTTAGACCATCTAATATGCCTATATTAAACGATAGAATAGAAACTTCACTTTACGATATTTATAATGGCAAACCTTCTGATGTAAAATTACCTAAAAAGCTTTTAGAAACTCCAAGGGACACTATAATAAACTATTTTAGTGTTTTAAGAGAAGCAGCAAATCCTACTAAAGGTACAAACACTGGATGTGGTACATTAGGTGAAGCAAAGGGTCCTTATCCTGTTTCATATAACTTTTTATCAGACTCTTATAAAGAAAAATATTCATATAAAGATTATTTAAAATCATTTGAAAACAAGCTACACATTAATTTAATAAAGCTAAATGAAGTTCCACCAAGTGAAAATAATCCTAATGAAATTAAGTACTTTGTTGAACTAGAAATAATAGAAGGTTCTAAGGAGCAAAAGGGATTATTTGCATATTATTATGGATATATTTATTTAGATAAACAAAATGGATATTATAAAATTAAAGATATAAAATATACAGCTGAAAACTATTTGTGTGCACCTTATCATGGATGGTCATATGATGCAAAGAGTCTTGTTGCCATTGAGTATGGAGATTGGTGTTCTTTAGTTAGTGGTGATATAGATGTTAAGCAAGAAGGATATGAAAAGAGAGTTTATTTTAAGGATAAAGAAGGTAATGAATACTATGTTTTATTTTACCAGTTAACTAATGGTGTTGATATAAAAATAGCTGATTATAAAAAAGGTAAAGATGGTAAATGGGAATTAATTTATATTTACCCTGAAAAATGCCTAGAGAAGAAAAAGAATTAAAATAAAAAGGGATGAAATTCATCCCTTTTTTATACTTAATATATTGTTAGATAAATTATTAATACTATCAGTAAGATTTAATAGCTTTCCTTCAATTCGTATAAGTAAATACATAGACAAAGTGATAGGAAATCCAATATTAGATATTAAAGTTTGTATATCAAATTCCATAATATCACCTATATTATAATACTAAATCGTATTCAGTAGTGCCAGTCTCAACAACTTTAGCCTCAACTAAAGAATCTAAATCCTCACCATTTACCTTAAATATATTTTTAGATAATATAGTATTCATAGCTGTTTTTATTTCAGATTCAGTTAAATTTTCTCTAGGGTCATCAACTGATATAGATATTTTTTTACCAGATAAAGTTTTAAAAGACATAATTAATTTTTTCTTGATTTCCATAGCATACCTCCTTAAAATTATAATTAATACTAAGCTGATAAAGTATTGTTATCAACTTTAGCCACTTCAAGTAATGTTTGATTTTGAAATGATGATAATATAGTCCCTACGTCATATACATCTTGATCAGTTGCATCTGGATTTACATTTGAGTAAGACTTTGTTCTTACTACTGTTTTACCAGTTTCATCATCTTTTCCACAATCAAATCTAAGCTTTAAATATGATGGATTTTTAGTTATAGTTACTGCCATTTTCATTCCCCCTTTAAATTTAAACTATAAGTAACTTCCCTTACTTATAATTAGATAGTACTTAAGATTAAACACATGTAGTTAAAACATAAGTGTACAAATTTTGTTTAGGAGGAGAATATGAAGATAAAAAATGAAGATGTTAGTGAAAGATTAGAGGTGCTACTTGAAATAGTAGGTAAGGAGAAGTTTTTAGAAATAGCTAGAATGTATGGAGGGAGTAATATTTATATACCAACATATACTAGCGCTATAAAAAATGCTAGAAATAGAGAGATTATAAAAAAATACAATGGGTTTAATGTAAATAATTTAGCTAGAGAGTACAATATGAGTGTTACTCATATAAAAAGAATACTAAAAGAAGATATAACAACAGCTAAATTAATTAGACAAAGCTAATTAAATAAAGGGGGATTTATATTAAAGAATTATTATTTAATGAAAATTTAAGAGCTCTTGGGATTACTGAAATTAAGAAAAAAGAATTAGCAGATGCTACAATAACCCCACTTGGTCATGAAAGACTACTAACGGCATCACTAGCGTTAGCATACACAGGATATGATGTTTTAATTAATAAGGTAAATTTATAATAAATTATTTATTAAATTTATTGGTGACTAGATAAAATAGGTTTAAGATTTAATAAAGGAAGGGAATTCAAAATAAGATTGATTCCTTCCTTTTTATATTTATATACTAAGTTTTATTTGTTTTAAAATTTGCAACGAGTCGTACCACTATACGTATAACCAATCGTCAACAAGTGGTGAAAAAAATTAAAACGACTCGTATTAAAATATAGGACAAGAAAAAGAAGAAGAAAAAGAATAAGATAAAGAAGAAAAAGAAGGAAATAGTGTAGGTATGCTAAATTATATTAAAAAGTATAACTTTAGAAGATAAAATTAATTTAGTTAATTATTATAATTTTAAATGTAAAATATATTTTTTAATTTCAATCATAATATAAAAATCAATGTGATATATATGTAATATAGAGATATAAATATATCACATATATGAAGGGGGATTTATTTATGAAAGAGTTAAACAAGTATTCAATTTTTTTTGCACTTTTTGGATTTTTAGGTTTTAAAGAATTAAACGGTGACCCACTAGGACTTATATATTTTGCCTTCTTTGGTCAATTAGCTAATTATTGGTGGTACAAGCTAGGTGATTGTGAAGATGAGAGATTAATTTACAATAAACATAGAGCAGCTTCTATAGTATTTCCTGCATGTTTTGCTATAGCAATTGTATCAAGTGTATTAATTCAGTTATATACAGTAGATGTACTAACACTTTATAGACTACAAATATTAATAGTAGCACTTACTTTTGCAATATCAATGAATTTATGGGCATTTTTAACTTACAAATTTGATTTAGGGAAGTAAAAAATATGGCAAAGTTTATTAGTAATTTAAAGAAATATCGTCAATTTAATGAGTTAACTCAAGAAGAATTAGCTAATAAAGTTAGTGTTAGAAGAGAAACTATAGCTCGTTTAGAAAATGCAAAATACAATCCTTCACTTGAATTAGCTGTTAGAATTTCAAGGGAGTTAAATACTCCCATTGAAGAATTATTTATTTTTGAATTTTAATAAATTTAGAGAAACGTAGAAATAGGTTCACAGGTGTATTTTTTAATAAATAACGGAATAGTAAAATGGTTTAACAATGAAAAAGGATTTGGTTTTATATCAGTAGAAGATATACATAAAAACCACAAAAATGACTAGAATTTCATGATTAGAAATTGCTAGTCATTTTTTGTGGATTTAATTTATTTATGGTAAAATTAGTAAATAAGCTAACTTGAATGGAGTGAATTCAGAAATGAGTAAGTATAAAGACTGGAAGATGGTAGATTGGATTATAGCAGGAATTTTAGCTCTCTCCTCTGTATCAGTACCTAATTGGATTATAGACCACAATCTATATGTGGTTCCTATAATGGCAACAGTTTATGATTACCCATATAATATTCCTATAATGGTAGCAGGTGTATTTTTAATATATTGCTTTTTATTAGTAATATATTGGATAATAAATAAAAATATAAATATGGTAATTCATTATTGCTTAATAGCAATCATATATATAACAATTCCTATGCTATATGTTATTGCATATAACTCGGGTGTTTAAAAAACTTAGCAAATAAAATAACTATTCCCCGAAATTCAAGTAAGTAGTCTTAAAATTTTACTTTAGAGACTAGTTATATATATATGGAGGTTATCACATGATAAAGGCGAAAAACAAACGGTTTATTCTTTTGCTAGGGTTATCAATTCTTCTTATTTCTAGTGTATATGTATATAAACATGCTATTTTTGAAAGAAGTTCTATAACAGAAGTATTGGAAACTTTTATCAAAGATGATTACAATTATAATGGAGGAAAGAATGATTTCTCAACAGTTGGAAATGAACAATTAAAGAAATATCTATTAGCAAGAAATACTGTAAAAGCTACTAATAATAAAACAAATTATATAAAAGTACTTTCTCAAAATTTTAAATTTGATTATGGAAACTTTGTGAGCTCTGGAAACTGTGTAAAAATTAATGTTTATATAGAGGAATATTACTCTTTTAAAGATGAAAATACTAGGGAAATAAATGAAGCCGGGGCAGGAAATGATTATGTAGTATATCTTTCAAAAATAAATGGGAAATGGAAAGTTATGTCTGCAACAATTAAAGTTAATGCTGATGCAGTAGATGATGAATTTGATGTAAACAAAGAATTAGGTTATGAAGGAAAGAAAAATCAAAAAAATGTTGAAGCAAATCTAAATAAAATGCTTGATAGGCTTAACTATTTAAAAGACATATATTCTAAACCTCTAAAATAGAATGTTTAAGTATAAATCAGATAATCTATATTTATTTAATTATAATTCTTAATACATAAAATTAATCACTAATCCCGAAATTTAGATTTTCGGAATAGCTGTATATACAAAAGAGTATATCATTTGAAATAACTATATTTCATTAGATATACTCTTTTGTATTTTTTAAAAAACTATATTAACTTTATTTTTCAAAGACTTTACTTTGCAATGCTAAATATAGAAAAATATACCATAATATTTTAGTTTCTAATGTCAATTCATTCTAATTATATAATATAATCTTGTAGTTGTATAAAACCTATACTTTCCCAATTTTAGAATAGTTACTTAAAGATATAAAGTCAGTACTTTGATTAACATTGTAAATACTCAAAATGCTGACTCTACCCATAGATAAACTTAATACAATAGTGTAAATTTAAGCGAATATCTCAGCATAGAGATGTTCCTATTTTTGAATTTTAAAAATATTTTTAGTTCTTAGGAATCTAATTTTATATGTTACTATATGATCTGCTATAAAGTATATAAGTATAATACTAATTGGATGGATAGTTCAAAGTTCTGCCGAAGAAATTGTAACTCGCGGATGGCTTATGAATGTTTTAAGTGCTAAGTGCAATGTATGGGTTGGTTTAATTGTATCATCTACTTACTTTGGATTTATGCATTTACTTAATCCAAATGTTAGCTACATAGCGGTTATAAATTTAGTTTTAACAGGATTTTTATTTGGACTTTATGTTCTAAAAACTAATAACCTTTGGGGGGCTTGTGGCATTCACTGTTCTTGGAATTTCTTTATGGGAAATATATTTGGGTTTGAAGTTAGTGGAACTAATACTTCTGTTGGTACACTATTTGATTTAAACCTGGTTGGAAATCCCTCATTGTCAGGTGGACAGTTTGGACCTGAAGGAGGTATTTGTGAAACTATTGTAATAATTGTAGCTATAATAGTCATTATTTATTTAGATAAGAAAAAGTTTTTTAAACAATGTGCATAAAATTTTATCTAATACTATAAACAGAGGTTGCCTTAAAATTATATAGAAAACTGATTATTTTAATTAGTTTGATTAACTGTATTTATTTTATTGGCTCTGTTTTAAACCAATGTTGATTTTATAAATTATTTTAACAACAAAAGCAGGAGTATAACCCCTGCTTTTAAATTCACATTATATAATAATTGTATATTTATTTTAATAATATCATTTTCAATATTAATTTAAAATATAGCCATTTGATTAAAGAGCAAAACTGGTAAAATTATTAAATCTAGGAGGGGATTTATGAATAAAAAAAGAAATATTGTAGACTTAATATTTTAATAAGGGGATTAGAATATGAATTTTAAGAATTTAGAAACCAATCGATTATTATTAAGAAGCATATCAAAGAATGATTCATTAGATATATTTAACTACCTATCAAAAGATGAAGTGACTAAATACCTAGGAAAAACATCACTTAAATGTGAAAATGAAGCTAAAATATTAATTGATAAAATTTTAAAAGCTAGTTCAGAAGGTAATGGTATGAGATGGGGAATTGTTCTTAAGGAAAATAATAAATTAATTGGATTAGCAGGGTATAATAGCATAGATTTTAAAAACAAAAAATGTAATTTAGGATATGATATAGATAGTGCTTATTGGCACAATGGCTATGGAATGGAAGCTGTTAGTGAAATAATTAGATACGCATTTTATGATTTAAATTTACATAGGATAGAAGCTGAAGTTGTTATAGGGAATAATTCATCTTCTAACTTATTAACAAAGCTTGGATTTAAAAAAGAGGGAATGCTTAGACAAAGTATATTTAAAGAAGGCGACTTTTTGGATGTGGAAATATTTTCGTTAATTCAAGAATAGATTCATTGAATTAGTTTAAATTTATAATGGCTAGATTTAATTTATTTAATTATTGGAAAAAAATTCTAAAAAGTATATAATATAAAAAAGCAACAATTACTATATATCAAAAACTATATAAGTAATTTTTAAAATTTTTAACAAAAGGGTATGGGGAGATAGACAGTGGAAGAACAAAATCAAATAATAGAGCAACTTAAAGATATATCTAGTGAAATATCTAATTTGCAAAATAGTGTAGATAATGTAAATAATAGTATAAATAATTCAGGTGGCACAGGAATTATAGGTATTTTGATTCTAATATTATTAATTTCTATAAATGATAATTTACGTAAATTAACACGGGCAATAAAAGATAATAAAAATAATGTATAACTTATTAGTATAATAAATGTCTTTTTTATTAAATTTAGACTTTATTAGGATTTGTATTATAAATAAGCAAAAAAATGGCTAGAACTATTGGAATTATCAAAAGTCTAGCCATTTTTATATACTTTAGTTTAAATATGTTAAGATTCTTTATTTAATCTACTCAATAAATTGGTAATTATTTTTTTAAAAATGTAGGTTTTAGCAATAATTTAGCTGATATCATAAAAATAGCTAAAGATATAAAACTTGGTACAACTCCAGATAAATTTGGGGGTAACTTGGTAAATACAGGCTCCATTAATAATATTGTTCCAAGAACTGCTATGCCTAACCCTATATAAGAAATTACTCCATATTTTTTTATGTATTTTCCATCTTTATAATTTTTTACAATAAAATAAAGTCCCACAACAAAGAGTAAAGTACCAAGAAACACCATAATCCATAATAACATGATAAAATACCTCCAAACGTAAATTTATAACTAATTATCTATAGCTAGCTTGTTATTTTTTTCTTGTAATTGTTTTATGTAGTTTAGCCCTTTTACAATACAATATAATCCTAAACAAATGTATGCAATTTTAATTATTATATTACTTGGTACTGGTATAAATATAATTAAATTATTTATAAAATGAGCGAAAATAGATAGTTTCATAGATTTTGTATAATAATAAATATATCCTAGTATTACTCCTAATATAAAGGCATTTATCCCTTGAGGTATATTTAAATGTGCAATGGCAAATATTATCGCAGAATATATTATAGCTTTTTTATGATTTATTTTATATTTACTTAGAAATCCATTTAATAATATTCCCCTAAAAAACAGTTCTTCAAATATAGGTGCTTCTATAAGTGTTTGTAAAAATAACATTAAACTTAGTACAAAAAATTCTATACCACTAGAATTTTCAATAATAAAATCAATAGTTTCATCAGGTATAGGTCCTTCAAACTGTGTTAATACTTCAAACAATACAGCCTCTCTAATTAAAATATACCCTATTATTATCAAACAAATATGTAAATAATCTTTCTTGTTAGGTTTAAAATTATTGTTATTTATTTTAGTACTACCTTTTTCGGTAAATATATGCCCTGCCAATATTACCATAGCTATACTTATAGATACTGTTAATATCATTACAAGTATCATATTATTTCCAAAAGACATGTTTGGATTTATTAAAACACTAATAAAAACTGATAACAAACCTATTATATTTTGAACTAAAATATATATAGCTATAGCAAAAAGTGATTTTAATAAAGATATTGGTTTAATTTTTATTTCATTTTTATATATTTGATTTAAATTATACATCTCCACCCCTTAAATTATTTACCCACATATATTATTTACAATTTATAACAATTGCAAACTTTAATTATATTATACATAATACTTAATCGTTTTCCTATTACAAAATGGTTTCATTAAACTTTAAGTAAAGTATCTTGATTTAAGTTAGCTAAAGAAATTAAATGGGTATTTTTTTGCATAGCATATTGTATATAAAGAGGACAAAAATTAGCCTTCTTTAATAATACTTATAATATTATAAACAAAATTTTATTTAGTAGATTTATTAGAGAATTTAATGATAAAAATTTAAAAAAAATATTGACAAATTAATTGAAAAATATTATCATTTAATTAAAGAGTTTGATAAAGATAATCAGTTTCCTTTAATGGATATATATACTTTGGTGAGGAAGTAGCCAAACTATAATAAATCCTTAAACCCTTAATTATGTATTCAAATTATGTATTCGAAAAAGTATCTTAATTTTTAAGATACTTTTTTTGTGCAGATAAACTAGTTAAATTTTAAAAATAGGTAAAATAATTATGTACCATAATTTAATATTATTGGTGTTTTGATTTAAATAAAATTATAGAAAATTAATCTATTGATAGTACAATATAATTAAAGATAAAAGCTGGTAAAATTATTAAATTTAGGGGGAGATTCATGAACAAAAAAAGAAATATTGTCTTAAGTATATGTTTTTTATTGGGAATAGTAGGAATTGTTATGGTATATATGAAGGGTAATGATGGTAAGAAAATAAAAAGCTTAAAACAAGTGTATTTTGAAATGATAGAGGATGATATAAAAGGAGAAAAAATTACTTCAGATGAAGTGGTGAAAAATATTGAAAATACTAAGGTATGTTTACTTTTATCATAATATTATTAAAAAGTTAGCTAACATAGCCAAAAAGAAAAATAAACAGACTTGAAGAAGAAAATAAAGAACTTAAAGAGTAGATTAAAATTAATTATGATGATATATATAAACAGTTATAATATAATTATATCATAGAGATATATTTAAAAAAGGTATTGGAGAATAGTTAAAAATAATAGTTAAAGTTTAGCTATTGTTTTTTAGGAGATTAATTATGAAAAAAATATTAATGCTTTTTCTAAGAATGTTATCAGGCTTTTTATTATGTGCACTTTCTACTGTACTGTTAATAAAATCAAATTTGGGTTTGAGTCCATGGGATGTTTTTCATCAAGGTTTGTCTAATTTAGTTGGCCTTACAATCGGTCAGGCAAGTATAATTGTCGGTCTATTAATTGTAATTATAGTTAGTATATTAGGTATAAAAATAGGATTTGGAACATTGGCAAATATGATTATGATTGGATGTTTCATAGATTTAATAATCTATATAGATATAATTCCTACAAGTGCTAATTTATTTTACGGCGTACTACTTATGATAGGAAGTATGTTTGTTAATGCAATAGGAAGTTATTTATATATAGGGTGTGAAATGGGATGTGGTCCGAGAGATGGATTAATGGTAGTCTTAGTAAAACTTACATCAAAGCCTGTAAGTATAATAAGATTTTTTATAGAAGGTCTGGCTCTAATAACTGGATGGATATTAGGTGGGACTGTTGGACTAGGTACTTTATTAACTGTATTTGGGATAGGTTACTGTGTTCAAATGATGTATAAAGTATTTAATTTTGATGTTAAAAATTTAAATCATAAAGATATAAAACAGTGTTTTGCATTTGTTAAAGAATGCGTAACTGACAAGGAGGATATTAGTGAAGTTTAGAAAGTCAAAAACAAATGATGTAAAAAGTATAATGAAAATTATCAATCAAGCCCAAGAATTCTTTAAAAATAAAGGAATAGACCAATGGCAAAATGGTTATCCAAACGAAGATACAATTATTGGGGATATAAAAAATGTTGAAAGCTATGTACTAGAAAAAGATGGTGAGGTTGTTGCTACTTCAATGGTAACATTTAAAGGAGAGCCAACGTATGAATCTATCTATGATGGAAAGTGGCTAAGTAACAATAAATATGCAGCTATCCATAGAGTAGCTGTAAGTAATAACCACAAAGGGTTAGGTCTATCAACTGAGATTATTAAATGTGTAGAACAACTTTGTATAGATAGTGGTGTACATAGTATTAAAATTGATACACATGAAGAGAATATTCCTATGCAAAGGGTACTTAAGAAAAATGGATTTAAGTATTGCGGAATAATATATGTAGATGATTCAAGTAAAAGAATAGCTTTTGAAAAATTGTTGTAGTTTAATTTATTTGGTAATTAGGCAATTTCTTTAGTAGTTTCTAAATTTATGTTTAAATAATAATTTTATAAAATAAAGTAATTTAAAAAGTCGTACATGAAAATAAATATAATAAAGAAATCTAATTTAAAAGGACCATATAATGGTCCTTTTAATTATTGTATTTTTTAATATCTTATTTAAACATAGCATAAAATTTATAGTATTTATTATAGTAATAGAACTACTTTTTATATTATTTAAAATATTTTCCGTAAGGCGTAAAATGATTTAATTCTTCAATTACTTCATCTAAAGGATTCTCGATTTTTTCAATATCATCACCAATAAACTTTGATAAATAATTAAATAATAGTTCTCCATTTCCATCTATTGTAAAACTAGATAAATTTTCTCCATCTTCGCTTTCTAAAACAATAATTATTAATTTTCCAGTACTTATTTGATATTCATATGATAAGCAATCTATATCTTCAACATTTTCGTTAAAATGATTTATAGTTATTTGTATTTCTGATTTTTCATTTTCACTTAATAGTGATTGAATAAAATCTAAATCACTTATTTTATATATTATTGAATTGTCATTTAAGTCAATCGTAGAAAGATTTCCACTTAAATTTAAAAAATCTTCTTTAGTAATTTGTTGAGCTTTAAATTCATCTACTAAACATTTTGAAATGTCTTTTATTTTACATTTATTCCCTATATTCATCAATATTACCCCCTTATATTTTATTATATATAAGTATAGATTAAATATATAAATTTTAAAACTTATTAATGGTTTCTAAATATAATTTTAAGTAATAGTATTGTTTATGAAATCATCTATCTTAGTGTATACTTTTTTAACTCTATAAAAACTAATGAATAATGGTATAATACCTAATACAATCTTTATATAAGTATAATTTTATTAAAAAAATATAAAATACAAAGCTAAAGCTATCACATATACAAATTGAAAAATAGCCATAGTTGATATATATTTTTTAGTGCTTTCACTTTCATCTTTATTACTTAAAAATTTTAAAGCATATTTAATTCTAATCCATTCAGCTATTAAAGCTACTATAATTATTAATAAAGTAAAATAAGTATTTTTATTTAAAGATAACGGTATCGCAATAATTAGTATTATAGTTAATATACGAAATCTTCTTGAAAATTCTAAGTCTTCAATTTCTTCTAGAAGTGCTTTATTTGGTTTAAACTTCTTTTCTGATATATAATCCCCTAAAAACATAATTATAAAAATCATAAATATAAAAACCAATTTAAAATCAATAACATTATCCATAATATTCCCCCCCTAATTAACCAAATAATTGTTATATATTAAATGATAATTTACACCTATTATAATAACTAAAAAGAATGGCAATTTTGATATTTTTTTATACTCTGTATTGTTTTATATATTACTTTATCCCATTATGATCTTTTAACGCATATTCAATAACATTATTATTAAAACATATATCCTTGAATGAAAATAAAAAACCTATAATTAAACCAGCTATAATATCACTATCATTAAATATAGGTAAAATAAAAATTATTATTAAAAATAATATATTTGCAATTATTCCTAATCTACGTTTCTTTTTTTCACTTAAATTATTTATTCTTATTTGTACTCCTTTAAATAATTGTGGTTTGATATGATTTAACTTATAAAATAAAAAACTAAATAATAGTGTTGATAAATATGCCCATATTACAAAAATTATAAATGACATTATGTTTTCCCCCTAATACATTTACTTTCATATAAAATTCTAATATATTCTATATATAATTATACATTATAAATTAGTAATTTAGAATTACAAAGGAAAAACCGTATCACAAGAAGTGATACGGTTTTTATTATATATATTTGAAATAAATATACAATTATTTTAAATACATTATTTTTATATATTCTAATATCTTATACATTATTTTTTATAAATATGTTTATAGTAGATTCATAAAAGTCGTTATAACTGCGGAGTTTATAAATTCTATAAATAATGCTCCAACTAGTGGTAATATGAAAAATGCATTAGGTGCTGGACCATATTTAGAAGTTACAGATTCCATATTTGCTATTCCATTTGGTGTAGCTCCAAGACCAAATCCACAATGTCCTGCTGCAAGCACTGCTGCTGTGTAATCTTTTCCCATAACGTTAAATGTAACAAAGTAGGCAAATAGTATCATTAATAATGTCTGTAAAGTTAGTAGTATTAGTATAGGTATAGCTAGGTCTACAAGCTCCCATAATTTTAAGCTACACATAGCCATTGATAAAAATAATGATAAACATATTGAACCTATACATTCTAATTCATTGCTTGATACATTATGTATCCCTTTTGCATCTGAAATATTTCTCATAATAGCTGCTACAATCATAGAACCTATATAAGATGGCATTGTTATACCTATATATGAAAATAAGCCTGATACTATAGTCCCAAGTCCCATAGCTATTATTATTTGTATAATTGAGCTTGTCAATTTACTTTCTGAAAGTTTTCCTATAGATATTTCATTGTATGATACTTCTTCATTTACGTTTGTTGATACTAATTCTTCTTTTACTTCTATTTCCTCTGGTTGAAGATTATGTTTTTTAACTAATCTATTTGCAAGAGGACCACCTATAATACTTCCTGATACTAATCCAAATGTAGCACAGGCCATAGCTATACTAAGAGCACCTTTAAGTCCATTTGCTTCAAGAAGAGGACCAAATGCACCAGAAGCTCCATGACCACCTGTCATAGAAACAGAACTTGAAACAAGTCCTAATAGTGGGTCTACACCTATTAACTTAGCAGAGAAAACACCAACTATATTTTGAGCTAATATCAATAATACTGATATAATTAAAAACTTAATTACTTGTGTTCCACCTTTTTTTAAGACTTTCATACTTGCAGTGAATCCAACCGTTGTAAAGAAGGCTGTCATTAATATATTTTGTAGCGTTGTATCAAATACTATAGTAATTATTCCTGTTTGCCTTAATATAAAGGCTATTACTGCAAAAGAAAATCCTCCTACAACTGGTGATGGTATACAGTATTTATTTAATATAGAGATTTTACTTTTTATAAAAGACCCTATTAAAAGTACAGCAGTAGTAAATGCAATACTTTGAATTATATCTAAATTTAGGGTCATCATTTTTAATTCATTTGAAAATTGAAACATAAGTTTACCCTCCTTAATATAAATTTAAATTTTAAACATTATAATGAATAATTTAAAAACTTAAATTCTTATGATTTTATTTTCTGATAATTGAGAGTAGAAGATGTTGAAATTCATGGAACTTATTTTATATATTACAATAAAAAATTGATAAAGTCAACTTAACTGATACCTTAAGAGATTTTATAGATAAATTATAAAGTGTTTAGTGAATTAGATTTGTTAAGGGAAATAGTTGAATATAAATAATCGTTAATATACTATATAGTAGATAACATCTTTAAAGAGGGGAGAAAATATGAAGCTAGAAGTGAAGGATCTAAGAAAAAGTTTTTCAGAAAATGAAGTATTACATGGAATATCCTTTTCAGTTGAAAGTGGAAAGGCACTTGGACTATTAGGGAGAAATGGTGCAGGAAAAACTACAACAATTCGTATATTAATGGACGTTTTCAAGGCTAATTCAGGAGAGGTATTAATAGATGGAAAGAAGTTTAACCCAAGAGATTACCAGATAGGGTACCTACCAGAAGAAAGAGGATTATATCCTAAAAAGAAAGTTACAGAACAGATAGTTTACTTAGCTCAGTTAAGAGGTGCAGATGCTAAGAGAGCAAAAGAAAGTACAAAGATATGGCTTGAAAAATTAGGTATAGAAGAATATGCAAATAGAACATTAGAGAGTTTATCAAAAGGAAATCAGCAAAAGGTTCAATTAGCACAAACATTAGTATGTGATCCAGAAATAGTTATACTTGATGAACCATTTAGTGGATTAGATCCAGTTAATTCACAGATACTTAAAGATACTGTGAGAGAATTAATAAATCAAGATAAACTAGTAATATTTTCTAGCCACCAAATGAGCTATGTTGAAGAGTTTTGTGAAGAAATAGCTATTTTAAATAAAGGTGAGATTGTGCTGAGTGGAAATCTTAAAGAAATAAAAAAAGAATTTGGTAACAATAGATTAATACTAAGTGCAGAGAATTTTACATTAAATGATTTAGAATCTATATGTAAAGATAAGTTTAAGGAATTAGTAACGGTAGATGAAGTTAAAAAGGATTATTTAATATTAGTGCTAAATGAAAATACAACGAAAAACCAACTTTTAGAAAGTATATTAAAAGAAAATATAGATATAGAGAAGTTTTCTGTATATGAACCAGACTTAACAGATATATTTGTAAAGAAAGTAGGTGAAGAATAATGAAACAATTTTTCACAGTACTAAAATTTGAACTTGGAAACTACTTTCATAAAAAATCTTTTATAATAAGTACTATAATAATTTCATTAGTAATGATAATTGGATTATCCCTGCCTAACTTTATAGATATGTCATCTATATTGCCAATAGGAAATAAAGGTGAAGCTAAAGTAGAGGATCTTATAGAAGAAGATAAAACTAATTTTGCAATATATGATGAAAATAATATTATTCCTAATAAAGGAGAGCTAAAGACTTATTTTCCAAATTCATATTGGAAAGTGGTAAAAAATAAAGATGAATTAGATAAGTTAGTTGAAAATAAAGATGTAGAAGCAGGTTTTAATGTTAAAAATCCAACTGAGTATGATTATGTTGTTCAAAATACTAAGTTTAATGATGAGAATAAGTATATATTTGATGAACTTTTACAAAAAGAGTATAGAAAAAATAAAATTACTAGCGAAGGAATAGATTTTAATAAGGTAGATGCAATTTATAATACCCAAATAGCATCTAATGTTGAAATACTAGGCAAAGATAGTGCAAATAATTATTTTTATGCTTATATACTAATCTTCGTTATATATATGATGATTTTAATGTATGGTCAATTAATTGCCATGGGAATAACGGCAGAAAAAAGTAATAGAGCAATAGAGGTATTAGTTACAAGTACAAATACAAATAATTTAATATTTGGTAAAGTTATTGCAGGTGCAATAGCAAGTATATTACAAGTTGGAGTAATAATGTCATCAGTACTTATTGCATATAAGGTAAATAGTAAAGCGTGGAATGGTATATTAGATAATTTATTTAAAATTCCTCCAGAATTAATAGCTACATTTGCTATATTTGGTATATTAGGTTACCTATTCTATTCATTCATATTTGGTGCATTGGGAGCTTTAGTATCAAAAACAGAAGACATAGGGTCAAGTGTTGGACCTATAATGATGATATTTATTGTAGTATTTATGATTAGTATATTTGGATTAACTAATGGAGATAGTACACTAATAAAGGTTTGTTCATACATACCATTTGCATCTCCAATGACAATGATAGTAAGAGTTGCAACAGGAGCTGTTACATCAGTAGAATTTATAATATCTGCATTAATATTAATAGTATCAACAGTATTAGCAGGAATAGGTGGTGCTAAGATATACAGAATGGCTACTTTAATGTATGGAAATCCAATAAAACTTAAAAATGCCCTAAAGTGGCTTAAAAGTGAAAAGTAAATATTAAAATATGAGAAACTAGGCTTTAAGCCTAGTTTTTCTTTATAAGATTTTGATAAATATAATTTTATGTAATAGTATTGTTTATAAAATCATCTGCTTTAGTGGACATATTATTAAGTTTTAGTTTTGACATAATTAAATTAACAATTGTTATATATTGCAAAAAAAGATTGAAAGGGGAAATTATTGTGAGAGATTGTATTGAATGTAATCATAAGTTTACATTTTATGATAGATTAAAATGTTTTTTTAGCTTAGAAGGACATTTGAAATGTTCAAAATGTAACTCAATTTATAAATCTAAAGCAAATGTATATAGGGGAATATACATTTTTATTATTACTATGTCAAATATATTTGTATTTAATAATATCATTATTTTAAATGATTTTATGCTAAAATTTAAACTGCAAATATTAATATTATTTATAACTATTCCTTTGTTTGATTTATTACCTCATAGGTTACATAGATACGAAAAGATTAATTAGAAATTGGTATATATTATGAATTATATAATAGGCTATACAGTATTATGCAAGGGGGAAAAATGAATTCGAAGAAAAACAAGATAATCCTAATATTAGGTTTGATAATAATTATTATGTTTATTGTTATAAAAGTATTTGTAAAAAGTAATGAAGAGTTTGGTGGAGCAGTAATAAGTGGAAGTATTGGTGCACTTAACCTTGATAAAAATGAAAACATCTCAAAAGAAGATGAAGAATATATCATTAGGGTTTGTTTCACAAAACGAAAAAATGGTATAGATATAAACTCAGAAAATGCTAGAAAATTAGGAAAACCAACAAATACTATGTCCTTAGTTTTATATAATAAAATTGAGGGAGTATCAAGTAGAGTCCATCGTTATAATTTATGGATAGGTAATAAAATAGGATATATTCAAAATATTAAAGATAATAAAGTTTATATATTGAGTAGTGATGAAAATAAATTCTTTATAGATCAATACTTGAAATTTCATAGTATTGAAGAAGTAAAAAGTATGATATCAAATGAGTTCTGATTTAGATTATAATTTTGTTATATTACGAATTAAGAAATCTAGAAGTTTAAATAATTAGTAATTCATAATATAGCATTTTTATTTAAATACTTATTTCCTAGCATGGGAGCGATAGGAATTGGATATCTTTTAGGTAAAACATTTCTTATTTTTAAGAGTAAGATAAGTTTTAATAAATAATATATTTATATATAAGTAGAAAAATAGGAGGGGTATAATGTGAATTACTTTGAACATTCATATTATCTAGGTATATTAATGATAATTGCAGGCTTGATTATGAGATATGGTGCGGGGGAAAGACCTAATTCATCAGGTTATAAAACATGGACTTCTTGTAAAAATGGTACTAAAAGGAAAAGAAAAAATCATGTTAAGTTTATATAGTTAAATTATAATTAAATATATATTTTGAAGGTGTGAAAGTATGGAAATATGGGATGTTTATGATAAAGATAGAATTAAAACTGGTGAAACAATGGTAAGATGTAGCTAATTTGCGGCTGAAAGATTGTATGGATATTCATTGTAAAAATGTGAATAAAAAAGTAGGAGTATATAAGTAGGTATACAATTACTTTTTTGTTATTAAAACATAGCCAAATAAAAAAACTCTTAGTCAAAACTAAGAGTTTTTAAAGTGGCGGGAATAACAGGGCTCGAACCTGTGACCCATTGATTAACAGTCAATTGCTCTACCAACTGAGCCATACTCCCGTATATTTTGGATAGGTAGAAAATTTTTACCTGTCCGTTACAGTTATTATTTTAACCAGTTTATTAAATTTTATTAATATTTTTTTAAAATTATTTAACTATTATAAAATATTTATAAATAGCTGTGATATACAAAAGAGAATTATGTTAATTAAACTTTGGTGACCCTTTATATAATATAATTGATAAAATATTTAAATATCCAAATAAAAAACTCTTAGCCAAAACTAAGAGTTTTTAAAGTGGCGGGAATAACAGGGCTCGAACCTGTGACCCATTGATTAACAGTCAATTGCTCTACCAACTGAGCCATACTCCCAAATATTTTAGATAGGGTAGAAAATCTTCACTTGTTCGTTACAGTTATTATTTTAACCAGTTTATTAAATTTTATTAATAGTTTATTAAAAATTATTTATATAAGAATTTAAATAACTTAAAATAAAAATACAAAAGTGGAAAAAGTTGAAACAACAATAAAAGTAGCTATACCACAGTAACTAAAATTAATTTAGCTATGGTGGTATAGCTATATGATAAATTTAATTCTATATAGTTTAAACCTTATATAATATAACTCTTTTAATGTTGAATTATTCATAAAGCTTTTTATCTTTTTTATATTTCTTTACTAAGTTAAAGTATTTTATAGTTTGTATTCCTAAAAATAGAGTAATTAAAATTAATCCCCATAATAGAGTATTTAATAATAAATGATTAGAAGCTTTGTATTTACTTACAAAAGTAATTATTGCAAGAAGTATAGTTGTAAATAAATACATATTTCGTATTGGAGTAAGATATTTTATTAAATCATCATTACTTGTGTGTAGGTTAAAATCCATTCCATCATTTTGCTTTTCTAATATTAGTAATTCTTTGTTAAAACTTCCTGGGGAAGTTGAAATTTTACCACCATTACTCCATGGTCTAAATTTCATTTTTCCAAATGACCAATTTATATTTATATTCTTTATAAAACTCTTATACCCAATATCATCTTCTAAAAAATTCTTATATTTTTTTATTTCAGAGTTTGATTTATCAGCAACAAATTCAACACAGTATATATATTCTGATGGATTGCATTTTTCAAACTCATAGGTTAATTTTCCTACCTTAACAAGTCTATATCCATGTTTAGCCATTTGGTTTAACCATTTTTCTTGCCCCTCTAAAAAATCAAAGAAATACTTAAACACTATTTTTTTCATATTTTATCATCCCCTACTATTTTTAAAGAGATATTAAGAACATCATTTAATCGTGCAATTTCATTTTCAACTACGATTTTACCTTTAGATGTTATTAAATACTCCTTTTTCCTACTATCATCTTTACTCTCGTATGGCTCTATCCATCCTTTTTTTAACAAAGTATTAATGGCTCCATAAAGAGTACCAGCCCCTAATGATAAACGACCACTTGTTTTTAATTCTATAAATTGCATAATACCATAGCCATGGTTAGGCTTGTATAGTGCCAATAGAATAAAAAGTGTAGTTTCTGTTAAAGCACCACCCTTTACATTATCTCTCATTTTATTTCTCCTTTATTACAGTAACCTTTATTACGTTTACTGTAATAAAATTATATCAGTAAACGTAATAATTAACAATAAAATTATATCTTTATTAAGGTTTACATTAATCTTATGTACATTATCATTTTAAAGATATAAGATAACAAGTTAAAGTCAATTATGTTGAAATATACAAATAGTTATAACATATAGTATAATTATGTATATTATTTGTTTACAATTATTATATAACACGAAATAAAAAATAATAGTAAGGGGGTATTTAAAATGATAAGTGAAGATACTAATGAATCTTGGTCTATTAGAACATCTAAGGATGAGTTATTAAACTTTATTATATTTACTGGGTGTATGTATAATTTAATTGATAATGAAAACTTTAATGAATCAAATACACCTTGGCCAACTAATCTATCAAATCTAGTTTTTGATGATTTACATATTGAAAAGCTAAAATCACAGTGGAAACTATGGTTTAATGGAGTTATAGAAGAAAGGTGTAATAATATTAACCATAATAGAATGAGTATACTTGTTAGTGAAATATATAATGTAAATAATTTTTTAGAGTTGGAATATATTGAGCTTAGGGAATGCTGTAAAAAAGCATATCCATATTTCATTGAGTGGTGGGATATGCAAGCTGGAGGTAAAAGTGCGATTTCTTACTATGAAATTATGGTAGAAAATAGATTTTGTGATTATATAGATGAATTAAGATGTGAATTAAATAGAAAAGTTAAGGGATTTAATCTTTATATAGATATAGTATATACGGGAGTACCAGATGTACTAGATGTAAATGATGAATATATTGTAATAACTCCAAATGGATATATGTATTTAACTAAGGATTGGTGGATGAGAAAATTAGCTAAATTAGCATAATAATTACTAAAAAATTTTAACATAATGAGAATTTAAATAAGATACATTTTAGGGGGATTATCAATGGATTTAGAAAAATGTCCTTTATGCGGATGTAATGAAATTGGAGAAGGTAGTTTTGTAGGTTATGGTGGATTAATTAATTCGAATAGTTTAATTCCTAAAACACAAGAAGTAGTAGCTAGTGTATGTACAGAATGTGGATATATAATAGCTATGAGAGTTTTAAAATCTAATAAATTTAAGAAGAAATAATAATATATAGGTTAAAAACTATCCATAAAAAATTAAATGTATGTTATTATAAACTTTATTATTAAATGAAGGGCTAAGAGATATGAATAAGATTTTAATGATAGAGAAAACTAAGAAGTTTGTAAAGAACAAACTATATGGTGAAGGAAGTGGGCACGATTGGTTTCACATAGAAAGGGTATATAACTTAGCTAAATATTTAGCAGAAAAAGAAATAGCAGAAAAAAGACATAAATTTATGGAAGAGTTTTTAAATGAGTTTTATGATGAATGGAGTTTTAGTGGACAAGGTGTTAAATAAAGGGGGGATAAAATGACTACATATTTTTTTACAATTCCATACGGGGCAATTGCAGTATTTGGGATATTGATAGCTGGAGTTGGCTTATTTTTATATAATAAAAATAAGCATAAAAAGTAAACTAATAGAGGATTTAAAATATTTTCATCCTTAGGGATTATCATTTAGGAAATATTTTAAATAATATAGATAAATGGGAATTTACATAAGAAAGTGAGTTAGACAGTGATAAAATTTTTAGAACAAATAAGAATTCCTAAGAATGATTTGACGGCTTCAAAAAAGATAATAAATTCAATCATAATTTTTTTCTTGGAATTGGACTTGGAACTTTTTCAAAGTGGCTAGATACTTTAGCTATAGATGATGGTATTTGGTGGCAACATATTTTAGGTATACTAGATTTAGGAAATGTATTCTCTTTACTTGGAGTGTGGATTTTACTTGCAGTATGTATATCTATTTTTAGTAATACACCTTTACGAGCAGGCATTAATGTATTTTTATTCTTTTTAGGTATGTGTGTTAGCTATCATATATATAGTATTATTTTTGCAGGATTTAATCCTATGAATTACATGATGATATGGTATGCAGTAACAATTATTTCTCCGTTATTGGCATTTGTTTGTTGGTATGCTAAAGGAAATGGAATTGTACCATTTATTATTAAGGTATGTATAATTACAGTTATGATATTATGTTCTTTTAGTATAGGAATGTGGTATTTTGATTTTACAAGTATAATAAATACAGTGTTTTTTATAACTATATTAGTTGTTTTGTACGATACCCCAAAGGGATCTATATATAGTTTAATGACTTCTATAGTATTGGCATATTTAATCAGATTATTTATATAGTTAAAATAGCTAGATATTGGGTAATTCCCATATGTCTAGCTATTTTTATTGCTTATTTATCATGTAATTATTTAAGATAGTTAAAAAATAAAATATTAAAAAGCATGTGGAGATATAAATACTAAATCATTAACAAATTATTTCTTTTAGTGGACAGTTGTTTAACTATAAGTTCTGCTATAATTAAATTAACAATTGTTATATATTATAATAAAAGGTTGAAAGGGGAAAATATTGTGAGAAATTGTACTGAATGTAATCATAAGTTTACATTTTATGATAGATTAAAATATATTTTAAAAAGGGCAAAACAAAGTAAATGATGCTCAAAAATATGTTTTTTGTGGAGGAGATAGTATGAGAAAGTGTTTAAGATGTAATGAAACTATGGTTGAAGATTATATGTTGAAAACTGAAAATTTTACAGCTCAAGCTTCAGTGTTATTAGGAAAGGGAAGTGGAGTTTTTTCAGATACAAAAGGAAAAGTAAAGGCTACTGTTTGTCCAAATTGTGGTGAGATTTCAATATTTTTTGATAAGTTAGATAAAATTAAGTAGTTTATTTATTTAATATATTGTGAGCTTACAGGGTAGTAATCTAAATTTATTACTCTGTTTTTGTGTATCTGATTTAATATTATAGAAATACTTAAATTTTGTTGAATATTAAGTACTAGTTTGCTATCATTTGTGTTGATGATGATAATATTTTGTCATACTAAATATTTTAATTTAAAATTTTATTCATATTAAAAGGGGGATTTATTATGAAAAAGATTTTCGATAGCTTAATATTTAAGCTAGTACTAGCAGTTACTATTGGTCTTATAGTTGGATTTATATCTTCAGAGTCCGTAATGAACGTAATAGTTACTCTTAAATACGTTTTAGGTCAGGTTATATTCTTCTCAGTTCCATTAATAATCATTGGATTTATAGCTCCATCCATAGCTAAATTAAGACATAATGCTTCTCAATTATTAGGATTTGCAATTGGTTTTGCTTACATATCATCAGTGGGTGCAGCAGCATTTTCTGCAATATTTGGTTATATATTAATTCCAAAATTATCAATCGCTTCAACTACAGGGTCTTTACGTGAATTACCAGAACTTATCTTTCAATTAGACATACCTCAAGTAATGCCTGTTATGAGTGCTTTATTTTTATCTATAATAGTTGGTTTAGCTGTAACTTGGACTAAAGCTGATTTAGTTGAAAAATTTCTAAATGAGTTTCAAAATATAGTTTTAAGCTTGGTTAATAAAGTTGTAATACCTATATTACCTTTCTTTATAGCTACAACATTTGCTAGTTTAGCATATGAAGGTTCTATAACTAATCATCTTCCAGTATTCTTAAAGGTTATAGTTATTGTACTTATTGGTCACTTTATATGGATGTCAGTATTATACCTTATTGCAGGTATCATGTCAGGAAAAAATCCAATGGAAGTTATAAAATATTATGGTCCAGCTTATTTAACAGCTGTTGGAAGTATGTCTTCTGCTGCAACATTACCTGTAGCACTAGAATGTGCTAATAAGTCTAAAGTTTTAAGAAAAGATATATTAGATTTTTCTGTTCCGCTTTGTTCAAATATACATCTTTGTGGTTCTGTTTTAACTGAAGTATTCTTTGTAATGGTTGTATCTCAAATTCTTTATGGTCATCTTCCAAGTGTTGGGAATATGGTTTTATTTATATTATTACTTGGAGTATTTGCAATAGGTGCACCTGGTGTTCCTGGGGGAACAGTTATGGCATCTCTTGGCTTGATAACTAGTGTTCTTGGATTTAATGAAACTGGAACAGCTCTTATATTAACTATATTTGCTCTTCAAGATAGTTTTGGAACAGCTTGTAATGTTGTTGGAGATGGTGCGTTGACTCTTATGCTTACTGGGGTTGCTGATAAGAAGAATATAAAGAGTGATGATAAATCTTTTAATTTATAGTTAATTTAATTATTTTATAAATATAAACAAGCCTTACTAGATGTATTTTTGTATAAGGCTTGTTTTTTATATTAATTAAGGCTTATACAAAAATTATAAGTCTTAATTATTTATTATTAACTTAATTGTAATACAACTATAATATAACTATAAAATAGTTTATAAGAAACACATTTACACTTTGAAATTTAATTTAAGTGAGGTATATGATGATTGAAACTGATAGATGTATATTACGAGATTTTAAGGAACATGACTTAGAGTTATTTATGTCTTATAGAAATAATAAAAAATGGATGAAATATCAAAGCACGAAATCTTTAACAAAAGATGATTATAGAAAAGATTTGTTAGGTAATAAAGACATTAATAAAGGCATTAGACTTGCTATTAGTGACAGAATTACAGATACTCTTCTAGGTGATATTTATATTATAAAGAAAGCAAAAACTATTTCAATAGGATATACTATTAATCCTATATACTCTAGACAAGGATATATAAAGGAGTCTTTAAAAGCTATACTTCCAGTAATCAGAAAAAAATATCCGGAATGTGAAATAATAGCAATGACAAAAAAAGAAAATATTCCATCAAAAAATTTATTACTTAACTTAGGTTTTATATATGATGAATGGATAGATAAATTACAAAGTGAAGTTTATGTTTATACAAAAGGGGTAGAATGATATCTCTATTACATTATTTTAAGGTTCATTAGAAAGATAAAAAGTAGTATGTGAAGAATTTAAAGTAATATTTAAAATTTAAATTCTAATTTGCTAATTGGATTAATAATATTAATATATTGAAAATATAAAGGGAGCAAATAAATATGCTCCTATTTTTATATTAAATAATTAAAATAGATATTTTATTACACAATATATTTAAGTATATTAAATATAAAGAGGGCTAAAATTAGCCCTCTTTAATATTTATAAAATTTACTTATTAAGATTATTGTACTTATGCTCAACTAATTCATAAGAAACACATTCACACTTTGAAATTTCCTCTAAAGAATAACCATAATACTCACTAAATATATTATCATCTAAAAGTATTTCAGCAGCAAATTTATTAGCTTGTTTTTCTAGTTTATCCTTAGATTGAAGTGTATTTCTAGATATAAATAATATATTTTTATCTTCATGAAGTATAGCATGACCAAGTTCATGGGCTGCTACTAAGTTAACTTCCTCATCACAAAGACGACTAGAAATACAAATTACCTTTTGATTAAATTCTTTAGTATAATACCCTCTAAGATTTCCTTTAAGAGGATAACGAAAATATATTATATCTAAATAATCCATAAGTTCAAAAGGATTATTAGTTTTATATTTATAAGCTTTTTAGCTTCATATTTAGCATTCATAAAATCTCCCCAATAATATTAATTATTTTCCCCTTAGTTTTGACTCTTGCTTTTTCTTAGCTAAAGTAAGAACAACTTCCATTGATTGCAAGAAACTATCTAGTTCTTCATCAGTCATAGGCTCACCATCAAACATTAAACTACCATGAGCGCCAATCTTTTTAAGCATTTTATCCATTTCTAATTTAACATCAGCTATTCCTTCATCTGATAAGTAGTTTTTATCATCAGTTCTAGCAAACAAATAATCAGTAGAAACATTAAAATAATTTGCTAATTTATTTAAAGTTTCACCTTTTGGCTCTCTTATTCCATTTTCATATCTAGATAGAGTTACCTTAGTGGTATCTAATTCTTTAGCTAACTCTTCAAGAGTTAACCCTCTTTCTTTTCTTAAAGCTTTTAATCTCATAGATAAAGTTTCCATTTTTTCACCCACCTTAATTTAATTATAGCAGAAGTAGTCCAAATGTATAACAAAATTATCTAAAAATACAACTTGTTACCATATTTTTACCTTTTAGATAAAAACATGTTGATATTTTACCTAAAGGGTAATACTATTAAATTATCAAGGGAAGTTACCAAAGTTTAAATAAAAATAATCATAAAATATATAAAGGAGTAAATATGGGATATAAAAGAAACTTAAAGGGGTTAAGGGTAAGTAAAGGATTTACACAAAAGGAGATAGCTAAACTTATACATATGTCAAAAGTAACTTATGTAAAAAAAGAAAATGAGAAAAGCTCATTTACAGTTTATGAAGCATTAGATTTAGCTAAAATACTTGGAGTTAGTGTGGAAAGCATATTTTTAGGTAACAAATAAATTATCTAAATATGAAATAAATTTTAATTAAAAAATGGGGGATAAAATGTTTGATTTAAAGGTATTTAAAAGCAGTGAATATGGAGAAATAAGTGTAGTATTTGAAAATAACAAAGAATACTTTGAAGCAACTAAAGTAGCACAAATACTAGGATATACTAATCCTAGAAAAGCAATAAGAGATCATTGTGATAAAGATATGGGGACAATTTATAGGGCAAAAGTAATAATTGGAAAAAATAAAGATGGAAGTTTAAAAACTAAAAATATAAATAAAAAATTTATAGATGAAGCAAATTTATATAGGCTAGTATTAAAATCTAAACTACCTAGTGCAAAGAAATTTGAAAAGTGGGTAGTAGAAGAGATTTTACCAAGCATAAGAAGAAATGGGGGATATATGAGTGATGAAACAGTAGATGAAATACTTAAAAATCCAGAATTTCTATTAAAACTAGCTCAAAAATTAAAAGGTGAAAAAGAAAAGGTAAAAGCACTAAACAAAGCTATAAAAGACTTTGAACCATATATAAAAATAGGACAAGTAGTAGGGGAATGTGAAGATGCTATAAGTATAGGAGCATTTGCTAAAATGCTAAATTCACTAGGAATAGATATTGGAAGAAATAGACTTTTTTATTGGTTTAGAGTAAATGGATATATTATGAATCAGGGAAATGAAAATCAACCAAAGCAAAAGTATGTAGAACAAGGACTATTTAAAACTCGTCAGTATGTAGTAAATACAAATAATGGTCAAAAGATAAAAGTAACTACTTATATAACAGGGAAAGGTCAAAAATATTTTATAAAAATTATAGGGGAGGAATTTGGATATGAGAAAAATTACAGATTTCATTAAGAAAAAAGAAAAAGAGGTAAACCTACCATTTGGAAGTGATGAGTGTGGTAAGTTTTTAAAAGAAACATATAAAGATACTTTAAATGAAGTAGTGGTGCTAGATGATGGTCTATATGAAAAAATAGAACATTACAATAGCATAGTAGATAATATAAACAAGCTTGAAAAAGAAAAAAAGACAATAGAACATATTATTCAAAGTGAAATGAGAGAGTACGAAACAGCATTTTGTAAAGATAGAAAAATAACTTGGAAAAAAGTAATTAAAAATAGTATAGACACTAAAAAATTAAAAATTGATTATCCAGAAATAATTAAAAATTATACAAAAACAAGTACATCTAGAACTTTTAGAATGAAGTAGGTGAGACTTTGGCAATATTTAGAAAGATACATACACAGTTTTGGAGAGACGATAAAGTATTAGAAGAATATACTCCAGAATGTAAAATATTTATGGTCTATATTCTTAGCAATCAAAATACTACTCAAATAG
The DNA here is from genome assembly GCF_015560225.1 of Romboutsia sp. BSD2780061687b_171204_C1. Taxonomy (NCBI): domain Bacteria; kingdom Bacillati; phylum Bacillota; class Clostridia; order Peptostreptococcales; family Peptostreptococcaceae; genus Romboutsia; species Romboutsia sp. BSD2780061687b_171204_C1. The sequence goes on from NZ_JADMRK010000001.1 coordinate 477,873, forward strand.
GAATATATAAAATAACTAAAAAACAGATAGCCTTTGAACTAGGCTATTCTGTTGAAACTATAAATACTTTAATGGACATATTTATAAATAAGTACAAAACTATAAAATATAATGAAGAAACTAGAGAATTGGCCATTAAACATTGGGGAAAGTACAACCTAGATAGAACTGGAAAGCCAATGATGGATTGTATAAATAAAGAGCTAAAAGAAGTAAAAGATAAATCACTTATAAAATATGTAAGTGAGAGTATACCTAAAAAAGAAATAAAAGATTTGTTTGATATGTATAGTAATGACGACTCGTACTACCATACGTATAACGAGTCGTATGAAAATATAAGACAAGAAAAAGAAGAAGAAAAAGATAAAGAAGAATATAAAGAAGAAGAAGTAAATGATGTAGGTAGGTATGCTAAATTATATGAAGAAAATGTAGGGATTATAAATCAATTAGTTAGTGAGTGGCTAATTTATATAAGTGAAAATATAGATATAGGATTATTTAAAAGAGCTATAGAAGTAGCTACTGATAGAGGAAATGTTAATAAAGGATATATAAATGGCATTATAAATCAGTGGATAACTAATAATATAAGAAGCTTAAGAGATTTAAATGCTTATGAAGTAAGTTCTAAAAACAAAGGGGATAGGAAAAATGGAAAGAGTAGATACATTAAAGAACTTGAAGACGAGTCAATATATCAAAAGCCAAGTAAGGAACAAATCAGAGAAATACAAAGACTCCTACAATGAGTATAGATGTGTTAAGTGTAGAGATTTAAAATTTATAATAGAAGATAATACTGCTATACCTTGTGAATGTAGGGCTTTAAGAGAGTGTGAAGATATATTAAAAAATAGTGGCATAAGTGATGAATTTAGAAAAAAGACTTTTAAAAACTTTAATTATGCTTATGATGTTCAGACAATAGATGCTTATTCCAAGGCTTTAAGCTATAAAAAGAATTTTAAAGAGATAGAAAAGACTAGACAAAACTCTATAATATTTATGGGGCAAGTAGGAAGTGGAAAGACTCATTTATCTTTAGCTATTAGCAATGATTTGATGGATAGTGGGGTAGGGGTTTTGTATATGCCCTATAGGGATGTTATTATATCTCTTAAGCAAAATATTATGGATGAGGAGTATTATAGAAAAGCTATTGGTAGGTATAAAAGGGCTAGGGTACTACTTATTGATGATTTGTTTAAGGGTGGGATTAGCAAAAGTGATATAAATATTGTATTTGAGATTATTAATTTTAGATATTTTAATAATTTGCCAATGATTGTTAGTACGGAAAAGAGTTTTGATGAGCTTATTGAAATTGATGAGGCTATTGGTAGTAGGATTATTGAGATGAGTAAGGACTATTTGGTGAGTGTTAAGGGGAAGAGGTTAAATTATAGGATATATGGATAAGGAGGAACGATTCGTTCCTCTTTGTTTATGTGAAAATATGGTTATTTACTTATGTTGGAGTTTTTATTGTTATATAAATAATTAGTATTTATATAGGATTAGTATAAGATGTATTTAAACTGTGGACAGGGATTCGACTTAACTCGTCTCCAATATTGAAATCCACGAAAAAATCATACTATAATAGTATGACTTTTTTTATATACTAAGGTATTATAAAAATTGAAATTATGGATAAGTAGTGAATAATAAATAGTATAAATATTATGACAAAAATAAAAGAAACAATAACGATAAAAGAAATATTAAGAGATAACTATGATAGATTTAAAAAGAAATGGGGGATAGAGTTCCAAAGAACATAAGGAGTCATATAGATGATACATTTAGAAAAGCCTTAAGTTGTGGTGATATTAGTAAAGGATTTAAAGAATATATGTGTTTTAAATATGGCGTTAGCCACTCAAGGTCACTTTTAAGGGATTTTTTTATAAAAAGGAGCACTTACCTCTACTTTTTATAGTTCATATAATAGCATAAAAAACATTCAAAATTGACTTTATTTTAAATAAAACCTTTCTCCTTTAGAGTATATCTTAGATAATTTACAGTGAATTTTTACAAAAAAGTGCAAAAATGTAGTAAATTTATTTACGAATGAAATCGAATATGTTAAATTTGTAATTGGCAGTAATAAACAAAAAAGGAGGGCTTAGTATGAGTGAAATTGCAGTATTTTTAGAACTATTAGATGAAAAGATGCTAGATAGAATTTTAATAGAATTTTTCTCGGACAATAATCCTAAGCAGCATGTAAACGTTAAAAAGATAAAGTTGCAAAAATTATTGAGAGAACCAACATCAAAGAAGATGAAGAAAATATATAAGAACAAAGGAGAGTCCTGTGTACAAGTAATAATAAGAGAATTAGCAGATAAAGATTTACTAAACTGTGATATTGAAACATTTATAAAGGAAATTACATCTAGTAAAAAAGATGCATTGTCTAATTTAGAATTATTCTGCACAGCATATGTAAATTTCCCAGATATTATTAAAGAAAATTTGCACAATATATCTTCTAATTGTAAAGAAAACGTATTCTTATTTAAAGGAGTTGATGCTTTTAATATATCATTGGATTATCTAGATTCATTAGAACTAAGCAATTTAAAGAAAGATATTCAATTATTAAAAATTGAAATAGAAAAGATTAAATCAGAGGCAGAAACAACTAAAAATGAGAATAATAAATTAAATATTTTAAAAACCGAACTTACTAATGAGAATAAGAAGTTTAAGAAAGATATTAAAAAGTATGAGCAGGATGTTTTAAATATGAACGAAGAAAATATTAATTTACAAAATAGGATTAAAGAAAAAGAAGATATAATACTTGAAAAAGAAAAAATCCATAAAGATCTAGTAGAGAAAAATAAACAATTAGAAAAAGAGAAGGCAGAAATCATATCAAAGTATAAAGAAATGGAAAGTAGAGAGTTTCTAGAGTTAAATGATAATAATTTACATACAGAGTATAGTTCTTGTTTAATATATACAACTTCTGTATTAGCAACAAGAAGCTTATTTAGAAATATATTATTTAAAAGTTATAACGAGTATATCAAAGATAGTGATAATTTTATTAAAACATTAAAAAAACTAAATATAAAAGATGTTTATATAATGAGTAATATAAGTATGAGAGAACTAGGAACACTTAAAAGAAAAATAAAAAAAGAAGGTATGAACTATAAAACACTTTTATTCTCAAGTGAATTAGATATGGTTGAAGAATTACTACAAAATATAAAAAATAATGAAAATACAAACTTGATATATGCATAATTAAACAAAGGAGAAGGAGTTAAAATGAGTTCAACTGCAATAGAAAAGAGAAAAGACTTAGATATATCAAAAAGCAATGAAACTTATTTATTAGGAGTATTAGCTACAGATTATAATTATGATGATTTTCCAACGTTAGGAGAAACACAAGAAGTTATTACAAAAATGAGAAATAGAAATTGCCATGACACTATATACTATAACGACAATACAACTATATTATTTTACATAAAACCAGTAAGTGAAGAAACAGATTACATAAGAAATTTTATAAACCCAAAATGCAATTCAAGTGATTTATATGTGGGAATAGATAGACACCACAGAAATATGGACATACAACCTTTTGGATATAAAAATCAATCTACATACAACTTACTATCTAGTGAAGAAAAAAAGGATGCAATATTTGATGAATTGGAAGGGAGATTAATATTATTTAAGCCTTCAATAACATATGACCAAGCTACAAATAGAGTATATAAAAACGTTAGAATTCAACAAGTATTAGATGATTACAGAGAAGGTACATTCTATTTTTCTATACCAGAAGTTAATATGCCAACAGAAGCCTTTGAAAGTAAATTACAAAGAGGGGAATATATACATCTAGAATGCTACAACAATAATATGTTAGCTCCTGAGTTTATCATATGCAATGATTACATATATTCTAACTTTCAATCTTGGAAAAAGCATGAGGGCAATTATAAATTATGGAGTTGCGATAAAGATCAGGACCAAATACGTAAAGCGAAAATTACATTCGAGGAAGAAGACTATGATTATGATGTTTTAGATATATTAGATAACCTAAAATTTGTAACAGAGGATTTCTTAACTGATAAAATATATAGCTTAGCAGATGAAGGAGAGTTTGTATTTAGTGGTTCAACAGAAGAAAAATACGATATTAGAATACAAGAAACTACTGATTTTAATAAAGTAACAGCAATCACATATGTTAATAGTAGTGAGAATGATTTAGAAGAAAGTGAAAGTTCATTAGTAGATGCAGAAGATAATAGGATTGATATAGATGCTATATTTAAGTCAACATCAACTGAAACTAAATTCCTTAGAAAATTCAAAAATTACACAATAAAACATAATCTTTGCTACGATATGAAGGATTTAATAAACTTTCATGTAAGTGTAAAAACAAATCCTCTTACAATATTAGCAGGTATGAGTGGAACGGGTAAAACGCAAATAGCAAGAGCTTATGGAGAAACATTAGGTATAAATAAAGAGAACGGAACGTTATTATTCTTACCAATAAGTCCTTCATATACTGAGCCGGATGACTTAACTGGATACTTAAATAGTACAACAGGATTATATGTAGCAGCAGAAACAGGATTAGTAGACTTCCTTATTCATGCAGAAAACAATCCAGATAAAATTCATATGATTATCTTTGATGAAATGAACTTATCTCAAGTAGAGCACTGGTTTGCACCATTTATATCATTACTAGAGCTTAACCCTAATGAAAGGTATTTACAACTTTATAGTAATGGTGCTATCTGTCATAACAACACTAAATATAAAAATTCTGTTAATATCGGAGATAACATAATTTTTATAGGTACAGTCAACTTAGATGAAACAACAAAAGATTTCTCAGATAGATTATTAGATAGAGCGAATTTAGTTACATTAAAGAAAAGAAAGTTTGTCGATTTTAGAGCTGAAAAAATAAAAAGCTACAATATGGATGATATAGAAAAGTATACATATTCTTATGATGATTATAGATCTTGGGTAGATAATACTAGCGGAGTTGATGACTTATCCATAGAAGAGTTAAACTTCTTAGATAAACTTCATGAAATGATACAAAATTATGATACTCAAAAGGGAGTATCTTTTAGAATACTAGAGAAGATTAGTAGTTATATAAACAATATACCTCAAGTATTTGATGAGAATGAGAATGATATTATATCAAGAAGAGAAGCTTTTGATATCGAGATAAAGCAAAGAGTTTTAACTAAAGTAAAAGGATCTGAAAGACAATTTGGAGATCTTATAGGAAGATACGATTCAAACTCAAAGAGTATATTAAATAGCGATTTATATACATTCTTTGATTCAGAGGATGCTCTTAAAATAAGTGATTTCACTTTAACAAAACAAGAGATACTAAGAAAAGCTAAGGAGCTAACTATGTATGGATACACTAATTAAGATGAATATTAAAACTTCATACTCAAGCAACTATCAAGGTAAAAGTAAGGAAATAGAATTTAAATTGGCAGACTTTAATAAGCTATATTTAGAAAATTCAATGTTTGAGTTTAAAGAGTATGATAGAACGGAAGTTGAATTCCACTCTACTGATAATGATGTTCTTTTTAAAGTAGAATCTCACTATAATCCCATATCTAGTGAACATGTTGATGAAAGTATAGTCACATTAAAACCTGGAGAAAGTATAATTCTTTCTCCAGGTGGTGATTCAGCAGATATGTTAGTGCCTGGTAAATACTCGATACAAATCTATAAACAAAACTATTGTTTTGAAGGTTGTTTTTGTGTAATACCAAATAGTATTGCTTGGGAGGCGATGTTAAATATAAGATATTATTTAGAAAGCACAGTTAAGGGCTTAGCATACAATATTTACTTAGAGAAAAAAGCGACTAAAAGCAACGAGAATAATCTCGATCAAAATATAGAAGCATACAGATATTTATATAGCAATCAAGATTCATTATTCAATCATTTAAAATGTATTGAACAAAATCCTATTTCTGACTTAAAAAAAGAGTACAAAATAAGAGAGTACTCTAAAAAAAAGACTAACAAGAGTCAAAGGTGGCAAGCAAAGAAAGGTGATAAGTATAATCAAAGTATAACTGTTCCAACTGCATTTTACGAGAAAAAGTGCTACTCAACCAATAGTACAGTAGAAAATATAATTTTAAAGAGAATGGTAAGCTACTTCCAAAACATATTAATAGAAGCTGAAGAGGAATATTTTAAGATACTTAATAGCATTAATAAGACAATAGAAGATCTACAAAACAAATCTAACCAAAAGAACAATGCTTATATAGAAGCATCTAAACTTCCAAATACTTTTAACGTTAATAAATTAAGGTATGCAGAAATGGGTGTTTTAGATAGAGAAATAGCTAGTAATAAGGAGAAGAAAGAAATTACTGAAAAGAACCTTACTAATTTGTATAAGCTAAAAGGGAAATTAAATCATTATATAAATGAAACATGGATAAAAGATATAGATGTAAAGTATAATACTTCTACTGTTACAACTAGAGTATTAAAGAATTATCACTACAATGAAATATACAATATATATAATAAACTTAGAAATACAACTATTACTAATGGATTTGATTTAGTATTTCCATATAAGAAAACATCTACACTGTTTGAAATATATAGCTTCTTAATAATTAAAGATATATTTGAAGAACTAGGCTTTACATGGACAGGTGGATGGTTAAAATCTAATACAGATGATAATTTATATAATGGAGATCTTACATCAGGAGATTCTGTTGTATTAGAAAAGGATGATTATACGGTTATCATAGTATATGATATTTATATCGGCATACCAGATGAATTAAAAGATGTTAAATTATCTCAACCTTCAACAAAGCCAGATAATCAACACAGAAGACCTGATATTTTAGTAAGTCTATATAAAGGTAATAAGTTGCTAGGGTGTGAAGTTGTAGAAGTTAAGTATAGAAGGAAATCAAACATATACAATATGCGAGGAATAGATACTGATGTTTGTAAGCAACTATCTTCATATACAGGCTTTGATTATTATGATGCTGATAAAGGCAGAGTAATAAGAGAAAAGCCTGTGTATAAAGTTTTAACTTTATATCCTAAGCAAGATGATTTAGGGCAATACACTCACGGTATCTATGATATAGAGTTTATACCTATAATGCCAAGTTTAGATAGTTCATCTAAGTATTATGGATATGAAAACTTAAAAAGTGAGATCATTGAATACGTAGAATACTTCGTAAACAGATAGGTAATAAGAGTATTACATAATGATATATTAAGATAAAAGTAACTACTTAGATATAAATTTATATATTGACATAGTTGTTTCTTATACGCTTTTAGTTATAAAGATAATTGATTTTTTGTATTTTCTATTGGCACACTCCTCTAAATAAATCTAGGGGAGTGTGTCAATCCATTATAAAAAATTCTAACAGTATAGCATCAAAATATTTAATTAAATAGATTAGAATAGTTTCGTTGTTATATGTGCACACAATATTATGTATTATAACATATAACAAACGAGGAGAAATGAATAAATTTAAATTATCAATTAAGGAAATGTTTACAGGGATTTTAAAATGTTGGGTAAGTACACTTGTGTATTTTACATTTAAGTTTATTACATGCTGCATTACTTTAGGAGTATTATGGATAATAAGCATATTTTCTAAAGAGTTTACCTAAAAATATTTGATTTAATTGATTTTATATTAAATATATCAATATTTTGTTAAAATATAATGTTAAACTGCTTAGAATACTCAAAAACAATAATAGTAAGTTCATCGACTGTTTAGTAATAGAAAACTAATAGATTGCGGTAGACATATGTTTATAATTGAGAATATTAAAGTGGTAGAGTATTTAAAATCAAATATATTAGCAAGTATATACGTTAAAGGTGAATTTTAAAAATATATTGGAGGAGAATTAATTGAAAGAATAAATGATAGAATGGATTTTTTAGATAAAAAAGAGAATTTATATAAAAAAAGAATTTATAGAATGAATAAATTTGCTATTTATTTTTAAATTTAATATAGTATAATATAGTTGTAAGAAAAAAAAGAAATCACAATCTAGTCATGTAGAGTAGTGATTTCTAGTATAAATTATTTTTATTTAATTTAAAGTAAAACTTTAAACCACTTTTTCTACGGTTAATAGATAAGTGGTTTTTTATTTTATAAGGAGACATAAAAACTTAGAATAAGTAATGACATAATTAAGCGTAAAGACTCTACAAAAAACATATCAAAAAACAAGAGGAGTAAAATATGAAGGAAGAAATAACAAAACCATTAGGAGAAACAACTTCAGAAAAAATAATAAAGTTAATAGTAGATGAAAACCTAAAAATAGGAGACAAATTACCGAATGAATATGAACTAGCAGATAAATTAGGTGTAGGTAGAAGTACAATAAGAGAAGCGATAAAAGCATTAGTATCAAGAAATATACTAGAAATAAAAAGAGGTTCAGGAACATTTATAAAATGTGGGGTAGCAGATGATCCATTAGGATTAATGTTTGTAAAAGACAAACTAAAACTAGCAGTTGACTTATTAGAAATAAGATTTATGATAGAGCCTAAAATAGCAAGTTTAGCAGCTATAAATGCAACTAAAGAAGATATAGAAGAGCTATCAAAATTATGTGATGAAGTTGAAGAACTTATATTAAATGGAATACCACATATGGAAAAAGATATAGAATTTCATACAGCAATAGCTAGAAGCAGTAAAAACTTAGTAACAACAAGTTTAGTTCCAATAATAAATAAATCTATAGCAGTATTTATAGACGTTACAAATACACAATTAAAAAATGAAACAATAGAAACTCATAAAGAGATTTTAAATGCAATAAAAAATAAGAATGCAAATGAAGCACATGATGCTATGTTACTTCACTTAGCATACAACCGTAGAAATATAAATAGAATAGTAGCTGAAAAACAAACTAAATAAAAAAACAAAAATACGTCTGATTAATCGGACGTATTTTTGTTTTTACGTCTAATTATATGCTGATTAAACCTACTTAAATACATTAGGAAAAAGTTTTTATGAAAAAAATAGATAAAATATTGTAAAAATACGTCAGACGTGTTAATATTAAGTAAAGAAAGACGTCAGACGTATTATAAAAACCAATAAGGAGAGTAGGATATGATTAGTCAAGAAGTTAGAAAAATAGCTCCTGAAATGGATCCTTTAAGGAGAGGTATGGGATGGAGTGTAGATGATTTATCTAAGCCACAAATAATAATTGAAAGTACTTTTGGAGATAGTCATCCAGGAAGTGCACATCTTGATATATTTGTAAATCAAGCTATTAAAGGTGTTAATGAACTTGGAGGAAAAGGTTCTCGATTTTATGCAACTGATATATGTGACGGTCAAGCACAAGGCCATGATGGAATAAATTATTCGTTAGCATCAAGGGATACGCTAGCAGCGTTAATAGAAATACATGCAAATGCAACACCTTTTGATGGTGGAGTATTTATCTCAAGTTGTGATAAGGGTGTTCCATCTCATTTAATGGCAATAGGTAGAGTAAATATCCCATCAATAGTTGTTACTGGTGGTGTTATGGAAGCTGGGCCTAATTTACTTACATTAGAGCAAATAGGAATGTATAGTGCTATGTATCAAAGGGGAGAAATAACAGAAGAAGAGTTAACATATTACAAGCATAATGCATGTCCTTCATGTGGTGCATGCTCATTTATGGGAACAGCCTCAACAATGCAAGTTATGGCAGAAGCATTAGGATTAATGTTACCAGGAAGTTCTTTAATGCCAGCAACATGCAAAGATTTAGAAGATGTAGCTAAAGAAGCAGGACGTTATGCTGTTAAGTTAGCTAAGTTAAATTTAAAGCCAAGAGATATAGTAACTTATAAATCTTTTGAAAACGCTATTATGATTCATGCAGCAATCTCAGGTTCAACTAATTCATTATTACACATACCAGCAATTGCACGTGAATTTGGAATAGACCTTGATGCAAATGAATTTGATAAAATACATAGAAATATACCGTACTTACTAGACATCAGACCTGCTGGAAAATGGCCAGCAGAGTACTTCTACTATGCTGGCGGAGTTCCTGCAATAATGGAAGAAATAAAAGATTATTTACATTTAGATGTTATGACAGTTACAGGAAAAACATTAGGTGAAAACTTAGAAGATTTAAAAACAAATGGGTATTATGAAAAGTGTGATGAGTATTTAAGTAAAGTTGGATTAAAAAGAGAAGACGTAATACGTAAAAATACAAATCCAATAGGTGACAATGGTGCAATAGCTATACTTGGAGGTAATCTAGCACCAAAAGGAGCTGTTGTTAAGCACTCTGCAGTTCCAAAAGAAATGCACAAAGCTATATTAAAAGCTAGACCATTTGATAGTGAAGAAGAAGCTATAAATGCAATATTAACAAAAGCTATAAAGCCAGGTGATGCAGTTATCATAAGATATGAAGGTCCAAAAGGAAGTGGAATGCCTGAAATGTTTTATACAACAGAAGCTATATCATCAGATGAAGAATTATCAGCGAGTATAGCATTATTAACAGATGGAAGATTTTCTGGAGCATCTAAAGGTCCTGCAATAGGGCATATATCACCAGAAGCTGCAGTAGGGGGACCAATAGCTTTAGTTTGTGAAAATGATTTAATAGAAATTGATATACAGAGTAGAACATTACAAGTTATAGGAATTAATGGCAAGGAATGTAGCTTAGAAGAAGTTGAAAAAGTATTTGAAGAACGTAGAAAAAATTGGGCTCCTAAAGAGGAAAAATACAAATCAGGAATACTAAGTATATATTCTAAAAATGCAGTTGATCCAATGTTAGGTGGATATATGAAATAACTAAAAATTAATTATAAAATGGGGGAAAAATATGTTAACTGGACCATTATTAATAGGTGTATTTTTATTAGCAATCGCTATATTACTAGTTTCAATAATAAAGTTTAGACTTAATGCATTTATAGCATTATTAATAACATCATTAGTAACATCTATTTTAGTTGGAATGCCAATAGGAGATATAGCCTCTACTATCTCAGGTGGATTTGGATCTACATTAAGTGGAATTGGGATAGTAACTGGATTAGGTGTAATGTTAGGAAAGTTTATGTTTGAATGTGGAGCAATAGAAACTATATCTAATGCAATACTTAATAAGTTTGGTGAGAAAAATAGTCCAGCAGCAATAGCTATATCAGGATTTTTAACTGGTATACCAGTATTTGGGGATGTAGTGTATATAATGTTTGCACCTATGTTAAGAGTTTTATCTAAAAAAACTAATATATCAATGGTGACATTTGCATGTGCAATATCAGTAGCAACAACTTGTACATATTCATTAGTAATACCTACACCAGCACCACTTGTTGTTTCAGAAAGTTTAGGAATTGATGTAGGAATATTCTTTGTATATGCAATTTTAACAGCTTTTGTAGCAACAATTACAGGTGGTATATTATATGGTAAGTTTTTAGATAAGCAAGATAAGAAAAATGGACATTTCTATACTTTTGAAGATATAGAAGAGATAGAAGATGAATTAGAAGCGAATAAGGAAACTAGACCTATGCCATCTTTTATGAAGTCTTTATCAATATTATTAGTTCCAATAATGCTTATACTTTTAGGTAGTTTTGTACCTTTAGCATTAGGAGATAACAATTCGGTAGTACCTTTAGTTAAGTTCTTAGGAGATAAAAATGTTGCAATGTTGATAGGTGTTATATATGCAGCGCTTATATCAAAACCATATATAACTAGAAGTATATCTGATATTATGAATGACGCAGCTGACCAAATTGGTCTTATATTACTAATAACTGGAGCAGGTGGAGCTTTCGGAAAAGTTTTACAAGCAACAGGAATAGCAGATTATATAGCTGGTTCATTATCACAATTTAGTATACCAATATTACTACTTTGCTTCTTAATATCTCAAATTATACGTTGTGCACAAGGTTCAACAACAGTTGCGCTTATGACAACAGCATCTATATTAAGTGGAACAATAGCAGCAAGTTCTGTATCTCCTATATTATGTGCAATAGCAATATGTGCAGGTGGAATAGGTTTATCACTTCCAAATGATTCAGGATTCTGGGCTATAAGTAGATTCTTTAAAATATCAGTTCAAGACACTATAAGAGGTTGGACAGTAGGTGGATTTATAGCAGGTTTATCAGCACTTGCATTTATATCTATACTATCTTTATTCCAAAACGTTTTACCAGGTCTTTTGTAATTAGTTTTTAAATAAATGGGAATCTCAAAATTAATATATAATTATTTGAGATTCTCTTTTTAAATATATAAATTTAATCGGAGGAATTTATTATGAAAAAGATGAAAGTTTTAAAAGCACTACAAGAGTGTGGCGTAGTTGCTGTTGTTCGTGGAAATACAAAAGAAACAGGAATAAACATTGCAAAAGCTTGTATAAAAGGAAATGTAAAAGCAATAGAAGTAACGTATACTAATAAATTTGCAAATGAAATAATACGTGAATTAAGTGAAGAATTTAAAACTCAAGACGATGTAGTAATAGGAGCAGGAACAGTACTAGACCCTGAAACTGCGAGACTTGCTATATTACAAGGAGCTGAATATATAGTATCACCATCATTTAATTTAGAAACTGCTACTTTATGTAATAGATATAAAGTAGCTTACATACCAGGAGTTATGACTATAAATGAAATAGTTTTAGCACATGAAAGTGGAGTCGATGTTATAAAATTATTCCCAGGAAGTGCATTTGGACCAAGCTATATAAAAGCTATAAAAGGACCACTTCCATATGCAAATGTAATGGTAACTGGAGGAGTTAACATAGATAACTTAGATGCATGGATAAATGCTGGAGCTGATTTAGTAGGAATAGGTGGAGAGTTAAATACTATCGGAGAAGAAGGTAAATTTGATGAAATAACATCAATATGCAAAAAATATATAGAAAAATTAAACAAAGCAAGAGGATAATAAAATGAGAGTAGCTGGATTTGGGGAAATAATGCTTAGACTAGCAACTAATAAAGGTTTTATGATATCTAATACAAACAACTATAATGCAAATTATGGTGGTGGAGAAGCAAATGTTTTAATATCTTTATCAAAGTTTGGAATAGATACAAAAATGATAACAAAAGTTTCTAATAATGACATTGGAGAAGGAATCATAAATTATTTAAATAGCCATAGAGTAAATACTAGCCAAGTTCAAAAAGGTGAAGAAAGAACGGGAATATACTTTTTAGAAGTAGGAAGTGGAAATAGAGCATCAAAAGTAATTTATGATAGAGCAAACTCAGCATTTAGTAATATGAAAGTTACTGATTTAGATATAGAAAAAGCTTTAGAAGATGTAGATTTATTTCATTTTTCAGGAATAACTTTAGCTTTATCTAAAGAACTAAGAGAATTAACTATGAATATACTAAAGCACTGTAAAAAGAACAATATATTAGTAAGTTATGACTCAAATTATAGAGCAAAGCTTTGGACTATAGAAGAAGCAAGACAAGCTACATTAGAGATATTGCCTTTCGTAAATATACTATCAGCAGGGATATTAGATGCTGAAAATATATTAAAAATGAATTGTGAATATGAAGATAAGTATGAAAAGTTAAGTCATTATTATAATGAAATAAATAAGATTTATCCAAATATAAATCATATGTTTTCATCCATAAGAACTATACAATCAGTATCAGTAAATACTTTACAGTGTAATTATTATACTGAAGGAAAGTTTTATACATCTAAAGAATATATTATAGATGATATAGTAGATAGAGTAGGTGGAGGGGATGCCTTAACTGCTGGAATACTATATTCTATATTAAATAATAAAGAAGCTGAGTACCTGGTAGAATTTGCAACAGCATCATCAGTTTTAAAGCATAGTATATATGGAGATGCAAACTTAGTTAATGTAGATGATGTAGAAAACTTAATGCAATATGGAGCTGGAAAAATAGCTAGATAATCTAAATTTTTATATAGAGAATCGTGGGTATTATTGTATAGCAAAGTAAAGTTGAAAAATAACTATTGTATATATGTTATGATGACAATGGAAGAATGATTACATGACTAAATAAAAGTAAATTTTACTCCCATGCCTAAGATGAATTTCTTAGGTATGGGAGTTTCTTATAAAATTAAACCATACTACATTCATAGATATTTATCCAAACTGCTTGTGTTAATAATATAAAACTACAAACCCATACAGCCTTAGTACTTATAGCAATAGATATTAAAGTCCCTGGAATAGCTCCTAATGCAAAAGAGAAAGTAAGACATGTAAAAATAATTAACTTTCTTATAGAATCTTTACTTTTTTCGTCTAATGCACTATATAATAATTGACCAACATTTCTAATATTTCCTGTACATATAGTTGTGTTAAATGCAATACCAAGGCATTCTCTAAATAAACACAGCTGATATCCCATAAAAAAAGAAACTAGATTAGTAACAATAATATCCGGGAAAGAAGTAGGTATAAGTCCTATAAAGAATAGTGCAATTGCTTCTAAGATTAGGGCTAGTTTTCTCCAATCTCCTTTAAATTTATGTATTACAAGTAGAGCTTTAACTAGTTCACTAAATGCAGCACCTAATATACAAGCAACAATTGGAATAAAGTAGCTTAGTGCACCTTGCCACTGACCAAGTGCTATGTTAATTCCTAATTTAGACATATTAGCAGTGTGCATATTAGCTAATATATGATGCCTTGTAATGTAGGTATATCCATTCATATACCCTCCAACAATGGTTACTATCATTATAAATATAGGCTTTTCCCAAGGAGGGACTTTCTCTTTTATCTGATTATTATTTTTCATATAATTTTACCTCTTGACATGTGAATATCTCTATTAATTACATATATATTATACCCTAAATTATGATAGTTCTTTAAAAATAAATTATTAGTATGATTAAAAGCATTTAGTATTTTAACTTACGATATTTGAAAATTAAAATACAGGATAAAAAGGCAAAAGACAACTTACATATTTATATCAATAAGAATAAGCTACTAATAAAGACTTTCTATTAATGGAGGTATTTGTATGGGATATTATGTTAAAGTAGAATCAAATGTAAAACTTTACGTAGAAGATCTTAACCCAGAGGGGAAGAAGACAATCTTGTTTTTGCACGGGTGGCCAGGGAGTCATAAATTGTTTGAATATCAGTTTAATCAGCTTCCTAAAATGGGATATAGATGTATTGGTATAGATCAGAGAGGATTTGGTAAGTCAGATAAGCCTTATGAAGGTTATGACTACAATCGATTGTCAGACGATGTTAGATGTGTGGTTAATGCATTAGGGCTACATAATTTTACACTGGCAGGACATTCAACTGGAGGAGCTATAGCTATCAGATACATGTCTCGCCATAAAGGATACGGAGTATCTAAACTTGCTCTTTTTGCAGCAGCAGCTCCTAGCCTTATCAAACGTCCAAATTTTCCATATGGTTTAGAAAAAGAGGAGGTTACCAAAATTATTGAGGGAACATATACTGATCGTCCTAAAATGTTGAGTGATTTTGGTGACATTTTTTTCTTTCAGTATATAACTAAACCATTTTCTGATTGGTTCTTGCAATTAGGCTTACAGGCAGAAGGTTGGTCAACAGCAGCCATTGCAAATACTTGGATAAATGAAGTGTTATTTACTGATCTAAGAGAAATTAATGTTCCAACTTTAATTATTCATGGAATTCATGACAAGGTTGTTCCATTTTCACTAGGCAAAGTACAAAATCAAAGTATTAAAAACTCAAAGCTTGTACCATTTGAATTTAGCGGTCACGCATCCTTTTATGATCAGCAAGAGAGATTTAACGAAGAATTGGTAAAATTTATTGAAGAATAAAGTTTTGTAGAATTAAATCTAGTATGGTATTGTAAAAATATATATAGCTTTAATGAGATTATTAATATTGATGAGTCTATTGGTAGTAGGACTATTTAAGATGAGTAAGGGAAGAAATTAAATTATAGGATAAATAAGGAGGAACGATTCGTTCCTCCTTATTTATACGTAAAATAGAATTTACCAAGTTTTAGGTATGCTGCAGTATTTTTTGTAAAAATCAATTTTGGTATACCATTTACATTGATTAAAAATTATAGATAATTTTTAATTTACTCTTATTATCATTGTATTTAATTATAGACCCGGTGTAATATCTATCACATTTTAAAGCATCAAATACCATATTCATTAAAACTAATTTATACTCCTCATCATAACAATATAAATACAATCCTTCCTTTTTTAAAACATAAGAAATAGGAAATACTTCCATAATAGTATTTTCAAGCTGTAACTTTACAAAAGACTTATCATCTATAGCATCCTCAATTACTTTATATATATCTTTTTTATCAATACTTTGGTCTTCATCTAAGTCTATTATAAATATTTCTTTTAGTTTTTCTAATATTTTATTACATCTATCAGAGTCAACTAGCCTGAATTTTTCAATAAGATCTGTCTTTTTTAAGTCTGGTTTTATATGCTGAGAAATATATAGTGACAATATTAAATCTTTATAATCATTGTCAGTTAGTATATATTTAGCTATTATATAATTTTTATCTATTTCTACTCCGCCATTTACACCTCGATATGAAATTATAGGAATACCCAATAGTGATAATTTATCTAAATCTCTCTGTATAGTTTTTTCACATACATTAAACATCTCTGCTAAATTTTTTATTGTAGTTTTAGAGTTGATTTTTAATAGATAAAAAAGTATTTCTAATAATCTCATATCTTTCTCCTTTTAATCAATTACTTATTATTTTTTAGCCACTCAATAGCACAATAAGCATGCATTGCTGATCCTGTAACCATTATATCCTCATTAAATACAACTTTATTATTATGCATAGGAAGTCCATATAGTGGATTTTCTTGTTCAGTACCTGCACCTAGCATAAAGTAAACACTTGGAACTTCATATGAGTAAGATGCAAAATCTTCAGATCCCATACCTCCACCTTCAAATGAAACAACAGATTTTTCTCCAACTAAATCTTTTACATAGTTTCCAAGTTCATTAGCTAAATTTGTATCATTTGTAAGAGGTGGAACAGAAGATAATTCTATAAGTTGTGCTTGTCCTCTAAACATTTGTGCTGTTGAAGTTACTATTTCACTCATTCTATTAAATATAAATTCTCCTAATTCTTTATCTAAACTTCTTATTGTACCTTCCATAACAACTTCTTCAGGTATTATATTTGGAGCATCTCCACCAGTAAATTTACCAATTGTTAGTACTGCTGGTTTAGTTGGAGATACTTCTCTACTAATTATCTCTTGTAAAGATAAATATATATGAGAAGCAATATTTATAGGGTCTACGCCTGTTTCAGGAAGAGCACCATGGCATCCAGTTCCTTTTACAACTATTCTAAATCTAATACATCCTGCTATACTAGTTCCTAATCCATATAATACAACATTTGAAGGTGTTCCAGAGTGAACATGCATAGCCATAGCAGCATCAACTTTAGGGTTTTCAAGTACACCTGCTTTTAACATATTTTTAGCCCCAGTAAATCCTTCCTCATCTGGTTGGAATACTAATTTAACTGTACCTTCAATTTGATTTTGGTTTTGTTTAAGTAGCTTAGCTGCTCCTAAAAGCATTGCAGTATGCATGTCATGACCGCAAGAATGCATACATCCATTTGTTGATTTAAAATCACACTCAGTAGCTTCATTCATTGGAAGTGCATCCATATCTGCTCTTAATAAAAATGTTTTTCCTGGTTTATTTCCTTGTATAGTAGCTATTATACCACTTTCACAAATTTCTTTTGGATTATATCCAAATGATTTTAATGTATTTATTACAAAAGCTTTTGTTTTAGGTAATTTAGCTCCAACTTCTGGATTACTATGAATTATTCTTCTATAATTTACTATTTCATCTTTTATTAAATCTGCTTGTTTTATAAAGTTATTCATATATTTGCACCTCTTTATTAATTTTGATAAAAAATTTGCTTATATCATATTTTTCACTATATACAGTAAAAAATTCCTTAATGTATAAAGTG
This sequence comes from Romboutsia sp. BSD2780061687b_171204_C1, assembly GCF_015560225.1. Classification (NCBI taxonomy): domain Bacteria; kingdom Bacillati; phylum Bacillota; class Clostridia; order Peptostreptococcales; family Peptostreptococcaceae; genus Romboutsia; species Romboutsia sp. BSD2780061687b_171204_C1. The sequence goes on from NZ_JADMRK010000001.1 coordinate 496,086, forward strand.
TTTTTTTTAATATAAACCTTAAATAGGACATATATAGTCTGTTTTATAGATATTATTTATTTTTTTAGATAAAGTTAAACACATCAAATCGAATTATATTTTGTATTTTGGAAATAATAAAATAGATATTTATTAAGGAGGAAAACAAAATGCAAAGTGGGAATTTAAAATGTAATGCAACTGATTGTATACATAACATAAATTATGACTGTAAGGCAGGTGCCATACATGTAAGTGGGCTTGGTGCAGTAGAGGTTAAAGGGACTAGTTGTACAAGCTTTGTAGATAAAGAGAGTAGTAGTTTAGTAAATAGTTTAGCTGGAAGTCCTAATGAGAAAGAATCATTTTTTAATAGTTCTAATAACAGTTTTGTAAATAGTACAGGGGATTCAACTACAAAACCATCTGATATAAAATGTGAGGCTCATAATTGTAGATATAATGAAAATAAAAAGTGCTATGCAGAATATGTTGAAATAGATAAAGTCGATGTATATTGTAATTCCTTTGATTATGGAGGACATATTTAATACTATAGAAAATACGCTTCTTAAAAATATTTATAGAAGCGTATTTTAAGTAGATATCTATAATAATTTGTTTTGATGTTTCTTTATCTGGTACAGAAAATAAAGCTATATAATTCTCTGGTACTTTAATTTCTGCCATACCTTTTAGTTGCCACTCTTTATATTTACATAGCCTTTGAATATAGTTTATGGCTTTTGCTGTATCTCCTCCACAAGTCATTACAAAGTAAACTTTGTTACTTCCTAAAAATTTTGTATTTTTTATAAAATCCGTAACAACTATTGGCAACCTTCATGCATAAGTAGGGCATACGAATACGAATGGTTTATCTGTTGATATTAATTCATCTGTTTTTCCTTCTTTTATAAGTTGATTTAGTGATATCAGTTCATCATTTAATTCTTGTGCAATTTTGCGAGCTACATATCGGCTATTACCAGTACCGCTAAAATATAAAATCATAATTATATCTTCTTAACTATTTTTTATTTTAAACATTAATCCTTTTGATCTAATAAAGTAATTTATCCATAGATTGTATTTTAATAAATATAAAATTTACTAGTTTAAAAAAATTATAGCACATTAATATTTTTTATATTTATTGGTAAAGAATTTGATTACCATTAAATTTTAAGACCTATTTAGGTTGTATAGACTATATATTAAAATGTGAGCACACACTGTTAATTCTAAGCGATACCTTTAGCAGCTGAGTCAGATTTAATAAATTAAAAATATACACTAATATAAAATAAATAAGACAGATTTAAAATAAAAAATATATAATAGTATCTATTATTATATATTTATGATATAATAAATATTGTAGAGATACAAAAGCAAGTCAAGAATATCTTGATGCAGGTTCAATAGGAGAAGTTATATGAATAACGGAATAGTAAAATGGTTTAATAATGAAAAAGGTTTTGGATTTATATCAATTGAAGGTGGAGATGATGTTTTTGCTCATTTTTCGGCTATACAATCAGAAGGATTCAAATCATTAGAAGAAGGTCAAAAAGTAAGCTTTAATATAGTTAAAGGGGCTAGAGGTCCTCACGCAGAAAACATAACTATATTATAATATATACATTGTTATTAGAAAGATTCCTTAGTGGGGTCTTTTTTATATTTATAACAGTATAAAGAGTTGAATATAATATTAATAATAATATTTAATATAGAAAATAATTTAAACTTAAAATCTACATTACTAGTAAACTTTAAATAAAATACTATATTAGTATACAGTACAGCTTTAGAAAGATAAATCTAGTTAAATAGGCTAAGTTTTATTTTCATATATAAAATAAAAGAGGAGAGATAAAAGCATGTACAAAATTGGAGAATTTATTATTTATAGTAATTGTGGATTATGTGAAGTAGAGGATATAGGTCCACTTAATATTTCAGGTATTAACAATAAAAAGGATTATTACACACTAAAACCAATATATGAAAATGGAAAAATATTCACACCAATAGATACAGATATATTTATGAGAGCAATTTCTACGTATGAAGAAGTTCAACAATTAATAGAGGGTATTTCTTCTATGGAGGAAATGGACTGCAATGAGAAAAATGTAAATTTATTGCAGTCTAAATATAAATGTTTTATTAAAAACTATGAGTGTGTAGATTTATTAGCTGTAATATTAGGTGTTTATAAGAAGAAATATAATGGAAAAAAACTAGGTCAAGTAGATGAAAAATTTATGAAATTAGCTCAAGGATTAATTAATGATGAATTTTCAATTGCCTTAGGAATATCTAGAGAAGAAGTAGAAAAATATATTAAAGAAAAAGTTAGAGATAGACAATACAATAACTAAAAATATAACTATTAATATTTATATAGATATATATACTAGAATATTATCTTTATAAATACAATTGTGGATTTGATTGTTGAGAATTATCTTTAACATTGAAATTTACGAAAAAGCTATTGATAAATTATCAATAGCTTTTTAATTTTATATAAAAAATATATCTCTAGATAATAGAAGATAGTTGTTATTTTTCACATTATAAATAAGTTTTTGTTTATTTATTATTAATATAGTATAATTAAAAAGAAATCGATTAAATCACTCTTATTCTATTAGTAAGAGTGCTTTCTTACGTCTAAGAAGGCTATATTTAGACTAAGATTAAGAAAAAAGCTATAAAACTTTAAAAGTAGCAACTAATAATATACGATAGAAATGAGGTTTAAAGTGAAAAAATTTAAGTCTTTTAAGACAATAATTCTAACAATTTTAATATTAGCACTAACATCTGTTAGTAGTTTAGCTAATGCCCAAGATAACACAGGTCAAATCCAAGGAATAGTTGCTCAGTCAGCAATAGTTATGGATATGGATACTGGTGAAATTATAGCATCAAAAAATGCCGATAAGCAGATGCCTGTAGCAAGTACTATAAAATTACTAACATCATTAATTTATGCAGAAAATACTTCAAAGTCAGAGCAGATTTCGTTTACTGAAGATGCACTTAAAACTACTCAAACTGCATTAAATAACTTTAAAAAAGTTAATCCAGGAGATAAAATTTCAAGTGATGATCTTATGAAAGCCGTTATGATTTTTTCTGCTAATGATGCTGCATATTTAATGGCAGATTCTGTAGCTGGAAATACTAAAGATTTCGTAAAGATGATGAACGACAGAGCAAATTCTATGGGATTAAAAGATACACATGTAGTAAATCCATGTGGATTAGAAAGCAATGCTCTAAATCCAGAAAATAAAGAAATAAACTTATCAAGTGCATATGATATAGCAATAATTGCAAGAGAAGCTTTTAAGAATGAATGGATTAGAGATACAATATCAGAAAAAAATAAAAAGGTAACTGTTAACCTAGCAGGATCATCTGTTATTATTGAAACAAGAAATAAAATGCTTGGCCAACATGGCAATATAGGTGGAAAGACAGGAAATGAAGCTAAAGCAGGTCGATGTTTTGTTGGTTTCTTTGAAAGAGATGGTAGAAAATTAGTTACAGTTGCTCTTAATTCTGTGTATGGGGCAAATGATGTAGATGTATTTAATGATACAAAGATAATTGCAGATGATGGATATAATGCTAAAAAGCAAGTATTTAAAAAAGCTGGAGAAAAGATTGATACAGTAAAATTAGAGTACAAGTTATTTGGGTTATTCGGGCCTAAAAAGACTGTAGATGCTCCAATTGTAGTATCAAAAGATATAATGTATTATAAAAATCCTATCAATGATAAAAATGCAAAAATAGAATATAACACTAAAGATAAAAATGCATGGAAATTAGCAGATAAAGAAGTAGAGCTAACATTTTCATTACCAAATTATAAAGCAAAGGTACCAGGAAAAGTGGATATATCATTATTTGATTTAATTAAAGCTAATATAGTACCATATGGTATTTTTGTTGCTGTTGTAGGAGTTGTTTTAGCAGTGTCTATAATATTGTATAGGAAAATATCTACAAATAGAATGCGTAAAAGAAAAGGATATATATTTTATAAAAAATAAATATAAAAAGCACATTGATTAATTAGTCAATGTGTTTTTTATATTTAAGAATAAAAATTTTGTATTAGCTAGTATTTAGTATAATGGTGCCAAATAAAGAAAAAGCCTCATAGGATATTATAAGAAAGTAAATTTAGAGGTGAAGTATGAAAGAATATAAAAGACAACAACAAAATTTATATAAGTATACCTTAGCTAACACTAATCTAAGAGAAGAAAAGTCTACTTCTTCAAATGTAATTACTGTAATACCTACAGGCGCTAAGGTTCAAGTTATCGAAGCTGAAGAATATTGGTATGAAGTATTATATAATGGAAAAAGAGGATATATATATAGTGATTATTTATCTAAAACAGAATATACATGGACAGATGTTACTTTAAGATCTTATCCATCTGCTGAATCAAATCCAGTAACTACAATTCCTCCAAAATCTATAGTACAAGTTCTGTCAGTAAATGGAGATTGGAGTCATGTTATGTATAATAATCAAGAAGGATATATATTTAGCTATTTTCTTTCTGATGATGGAAACCCACCTAAAGAATATGATTTTAAGTACTTTTACACAGATATGACAAAGTTTGTAAATGATAATAAAATTAAAAGCCCCACTACAAATTTAATTACAACAGATTTAAAAAATAAGCTTACTTATATATTTGAAAAAAATCATGATGGTTCATGGAATTTACTTTATAAGTGGTCATGTACAGTAGGAAAACCTAGTACACCAACTATTAGGGGAACTTTTTATGTTAGCGGTAGAAAGCCTTACTTTGGTTCTGATATTTATAGGGTAAAATACGCTACTAGAATCCGAGGTAGCTACTATTATCATTCAATTTTATTTAATGCAGCAGGAACTGAAATAATTGATGATAGACTTGGTATGGCTTTGAGCCATGGATGTGTTAGATTAGCTACAGAAAATGCTAGGTGGATTTATAATAATGTATTAGATAAAACTACTATAATTATAAACTAACTGATAATTTAAATTCATTTTAATTTCTTTTAGTCTATAATTTTCAGATAATATGATTAACATAAGATATATTTGAATATGAATTAAGCATAATGTTTAATCTTTATAAGAAGGAGGAACGAATCGTTCCTCCTTGATTTATATATTATTAAAATTGAGAATAAATATAATTAGATAATATATTTTATACTTTTTTACACATCTATCTTTTATATTATATAAGCATCACTAAATCCTTTAGATATAGCTTTGTTTTTAAGATTTATAGCATTTTCACTATCCTCAAAAGCTCCTATACACACACGATATAGTTTTTTATTATTCACTTCCTTATTTACAAAAGATAAAAGCTCTTTTGATATTGTATTTGCTATATTTTCCAGGAAATAACTATTAGATAGATTTTTCTCAAATTCTATATTTGATATAAAATCTATTTCTATTAATAGTGCAGGCATTGTTGTTTTTCTAAGCACATAAAATTCCTTAGATATTTTCACTCCTCGATTTTTAGTATTTATTGATTTTGATAGGGAATTACAAATGTTTTTAGATAGATTATATAGTTTTGAATTTTTGTCGTATACCCATACTTCGCATCCTCTTACTGATTTATTACTTGATGAGTTTAGGTGGATGCTTATAAAGTAATTACATTTTTCTTTGTTTGCCTTATTTACTCTTTCTTCTAGTGTGTGGTATGTATCATTTGTTCTACTTGTTATTATAGTTTCATTTGATTTTTCTAATGTATTTTTTATTAAGTTTCCTACCTTTAAGACTACGTCGCTTTCTTTTGAAAACTCTCCCAATGCTCCTGGATCTTTGCCACCATGACCAAAGTCTAAGTACCATTTCATATTATCAACTCCTTTTTATTAGATTCTATTAGAGAGATGCTTTAAGTTAAATTAATATATGTGTATGAGTTTAGTTTGTCCTTAAAAAACAAATTGTATGGTTACAATTAATATTGAGAATTTTTATAAACACAAATATAATTAACTTATAAGATACTAAAAATTTGGAGGGAGTAAAATGGATAATAAAACTAAAAAAATTGTAATAAATGGACTTATGATAGCCTTAGTATGCCTTGCTACAATGACTATTCAAATTCCAATACCTGGAACACAAGGATATGTAAATGTAGGTGATAGTGTAATATTTATTTCATCAATTTTATTTGGACCATTTACAGGAATGATTGCAGGGGGAGTAGGTTCAGCACTAGCAGATATTTTAAGTGGATATTCTCATTGGGCATTATTTACTCTTATTATAAAAGGTTTAGAAGGATATATAGTAGGTGTTACTATATTAAAAAGACATACAATGATAAATATGGTTTCTTCAACTTTACTAGGAAGTATAGTTATGGTAATTGGTTACTTTTTAGCAGGTATATTATTAAATGGAGGTGTTTTAGTTTCAGCAGGTTCTATACCAGCAAACATAGTTCAAGGAATAACAAGTATAGTTATAGCAGTTCCTATTACTTGCTCTTTAAGAAAAACAAGTTATGTAAAGCGTCTTAATGCTCAACACTAAAAATAAAGTCAAGGATTTTTATCCTTGGCTATTTTTATTATATTAAGCTAATTATAAAGAAGAAGGATATAAAAAAGAATTGATATAATAGTTTACAAAATTAATTTTTTAGCATACCATATGATTAAAAGTGAATATGATAATTTGATGAAGGAGATTTTATGAAGATAATACGAATGTTAAAGGCTCTAGGAGATGAAACTAGAATAAGAATAGTCAATATTTTAAGAGAAGGTCCATTATGCGTTTGTGAAATTGAATCAATACTTAGAATTACACAATCTAATGCATCTAGGCATTTGAATAAGTTAATGAATGCTAATATAGTTACTTATTACAAAGAGGCAAAATATGTGTATTATAAATTAGATGAAAAAACTTTAAAAAAATATAACTTTATAAAAGTTTTTTTAGAAAATGAATTAGATAAAGAGGAAAAATTAAAATATGACTATGATATTTTAACAGCCTATAAAGATGCTGGATTAAATTGTGAAAATGTATCTAAAGTTAAAGATATAATTTGTAAAATTAACAAAAGAAAATCACTTTAGGAGGGAAGAACATGAGAATAGCAGTAATATCAGATATACACAGTAATATATATGCACTTGATAAAGTTTTATTAGATATTGACAAAAAAAATGTAGATATGATAGTATGCACAGGTGATCTAGTAGGATATGGAACTCGACCAAATGAAGTTATACATAGGATAAAGGAAGAAAATATACTTACTATAATGGGAAATTATGATGATGCTATAGGAAACTCTAAAATAGTATGTGGATGTGATTATCCAGATCCTAAAGATGCTCATAATGCTGGACTTTCAATGCATTTTACAGGGAAAGAAATAACTGAAGAAAATAAAAAATATTTAAGAAATCTTCCGAAAGAAGTAGTATTAATTTTTAACAATAAAACTATAAGATTTGTTCATGGAAGTACTAGAGTAATAAATGAATACTTAAAGGAAAACTCTAAAGAAGCAGATGAAGTTATGAACGAGTTGGTAGAGGATATATTAGTTTGTGGTCATACGCACATACCATATGCAAAGTATTATGGAGAAAAATTACTTGTAAATGCAGGAAGTGTAGGAAAGCCAAAAACTAATAGACCTGATGCAAATTATGTAATTATAGATATAAAAAATGATGATGAGTTAGCAAAAACGTATTCAAGTGTTGAAGTTGAAATAATTGAAGTAGAATATAATTTTGAGAAACTAGCAAAAGAAATTGAGGAAAATGAAATACTTCCAAATAAATTTGCAAGACTTATAAGAGAGGGTAACTCAAAATAAATCTATATTTAAGATAACATATTTATATTAAATATAAGTAAACATATTCATAAATTTGAATATGTTTATATAAGTAAGAAGTATTTGTTGAAGTAGCAAATAAAACCAGATACTAGTTTGTAAAATAAAATTATATAGAAGGTGAATAATTGTGAGAATAGAGATTTTTGAATCAATGAATTATGGAATACAAGGTTTAACGGATACATCTAAGGATATGAAAGCTTCAAAATTTTATCAAGATTTAAATATGTTAAAGTCTCAATATAATGATATAGAAGTTTTAACTTATAAGGTGGATGTGTATGGAGTTAGACCTAAAAAAATAGATTTTTTAATAAATACAGGTGGAAATAAGTTAGTTAAGGAAATGAGCAATAAAAAGTTACCTATAATATTTGTAAATGATTAGATTATCCAAATATAGAAGAAATTAAAGCGTATATACAAGCTAGTAACTAGTTTTAAATATAAAAGCATAAAAATAATGAGGAGTGATTCGTTCCTTATTTTTATTTGTATAATATGTAAAAATATAATTGAAAGACTAAAAAAGCAATATATGAAAGGTATATAAAGTATTATGGAAAAAGAAACAATATTCTTGTTTAATTAATTTTAAAAGCTAATATAGGTGTATATATTTGATACAAATCGTAACTATTATATCTAACCTAATCTATTATATAATTATAAATAAAAGGGGAGATTTATATGTCAAATATTAAAAATGATTGTAATATTATTCAAAATCATATAAAAAAATCAAAGTCTAATCTAAGTGTATTTATGTATACAACTAACGCAATTATGTTTATGCTAATGACACCTTTTGTTAAACTTCACGAGAAACACTTTAATAAAGTTGAAGAATATGTAAATATCCTTAATGATTATTGTAAAGAAAATAATTTAGATATAAAATTTGATAATTTTTATGAGGTTCAAAACTCATCTATTATGTACAGTCAAAAACAGTTAGGGTCATTAACAATTAAACAATATGAAGCAAGAATAAAATATTTAAATACTCTTAACGAGAATATTGAGTCTTTAAAAGGGTGTATATAAATAATTGTGAATCGTAATTAAATTATTTATATATTTTTATAACTTAATAACATAAATAAAAAGTGATTTAGAATAATTTCTAGTCACTTTTTTTATTTAACTAAACATTTTTAAAAGGTCTTATTTTACAATATATTAAATAAAAAAATTAATATATTAATACATTTAACTGTAAATTCTACCAAAAAATATAAAAAAATTAATAAGACGACTAAAAATGGCAAATTTCGACAAGGTAGATATGTATAATTAATATGGTGAAAATCAAAATAACAATATCTGGTATTTAATAAAGAAAAGGAGATAAAGTATGAACATAGTAAAATTAGGATTTTTCGGATATGAAAATATGGGAAAAGAACATGAAGGATTCAATCACTTCTTAGGAACTAATGAAGAAATAATATACTCATTTAAAGGAATAAGAGATGAACTTGTATTTACAGACAAAAGAGTAATAATGCTTAATATCCAAGGATTAACAGGAAAGAAAAAAGAATTTAGGTTTTTCCATTACAACAAAATAAACAGCTATGCAATAGAGAGTTCTGGAAGTTTTGATTTAGATAGTGAAGTTAAGTTAGTAATAGGTAGTGTTCAATATGAGTTTGAACTAGGCAAAGGCATAGATGTAATGGCTATAGGTAGATTAATAAGTGATGCAGTATAAAAATTTTTAAATAGGAATAATAAATTTTGTATTAAGGAGAGCAATTATATGAATAAGTTTTTAACTAAAATTAGGGAAATGGGTGCAAAGAAAGTAATAAGCTATATAGTTACATTTGTAGTAGCAATTTTCCTAGGAATAGGTATGGGAGCATCTGGTATGGTATCAAAAGCTGACTATGACGAATTAAAATCAAAGTATGATAAAGTAAGTAATGAACTAGAAAGCTCAAAGAACACAGTAAATGAATTACAAGCAAAAGTAGATGAAGCAAAGCCATTTTTCGAAATGAAAGATGCAGAAAAAGAGGCTATGAAAATAGAAACTCATAAAAAAGAAGAAGAAAATAAAAAAGAGCAAGAAAGAATAGCCAAAGAGAAGAAAAAAGAAGAAGAAGCAAAAAAACAAGCTGAATTAGATGCAAGAAGTATAACTTTAGGAAATGGAACTTATTTAGTAGGTAAGGATATACCAGAAGGTGTATATGATTTATATGCTGTAAAAGGTGGAGGAAATGTAATGTCATCTGACTTTAGAGTAAATCTAATAATGGGCGTAAGTGGAAATGATGATTTTTATCAAAGAGAAGAACAAAATGTAGTATTAAAGGATGGCACTAATATAGAGCTAAAGGGAGTTACAATAAAATTTGTTCCAGATGATGGGTACGTTATAAATAACTAATAAAAAAAGAGGAACGAATCGTTCCTCTTTTTTTATTTGGATGTGTTATATACTAGAGATAAAATTTATAGTAGGAGTAAAATGCTTATAAATTTAAGATTATTCATTTAATATGCAGATAAACTGGAATTTATATATTTTTTCATTATATAATTCGTTAGCCTTATACCATTTCTCTCAACAAATTGTTTTTTTATTACTTTATATCTACGCTTTTCAAAAAATGGTTTTGCAGTTATGGATGAATGAGTTATAAAAAAGATTTATTCCATTTATAAATATCAATATTTCCTGTAGCCCATACATTTAATTGTTCTTGTGTATAGTCTTTTGCATTAATGAAATGAACAGTATTATAAAACAAATCTGCTATTTTATCACAATCACTTGATTTATATTCCCTTATCTTCATATTTTTTTTCCTCCGAAATTTCTATTTAATTTAAATACATACTTGGTCTTTATTAAATATCTTTTTAAAACTTTATATATCTATATTACAACTTAATTTAAAAAAAGTAATTAATTATCAACAATTATTTAAAATAGAGCAAAATAAAAAAAGACCAGTTTTTTCTAGTCTTTTTATTGTTTATAATTTTATATATTATTTAGTATAACAAGTTTATATTTTAAGTTATTAATTGGTTAATTACAATATTTTTCAATACTATTTAAAATTCAAAGATAAATAGTTTTTCAAGGGGAGTATTTAACTCCTTTGAAATTCTAACAGCTAATTCAAGTGAAGGATTGTACTTTGCATTTTCTAAGCGAGCTATAGTTTATCTTCTAACATTAACTTTATTAGCTAATTCTTCTTGGGTTAATTCATTAAATTGACGATACTTTTTTTAATTACTAATAAACTTTGCCATAATTTTAGTTTCCTGTATCAAATTTATAAGTTAAAAATGCCACCTGTTAATGTGATATATTGATATCTCTATATTACATATATATCACACTCATTTTATATTATGACTTAAATTTAAAAAATACATCTTAATAAATATTAAGAGCTTCTTAATATTTTCTTAATATTTAAAAATTACTATTATGCTAGTATTTATATTAATAAACAAATCAAATTTTGAAAGGAGATAACTTATAATTATGTCGAGTCTTTATCCATTTATTTGTGTAATATTACCTTGTTTAATATACCAAATATTTGCTATAAAACAGGGAGATTTAAAAGAAAAAACATATTTAGTACCACATTTAATATGGGTATATATTTTCTTAATTTATATTTATTTAGCAATTAGTGTAGCAGGGATTGGTAGTGTATGGGATATAGGTCAATATAGTGGAATTATTAGATTAGAAGAAATAAATTTAATTTTATTTAACTCAAATGGTATTTTGACTTATATTTTAAATATTATTATGTTTATGCCTTTAGGATTTTTACTTCCTTTGATTTGGGAGAGATTTAGAAATCCTATTAGAGTATTTCTAACTGGAGTAGGCTTTTCATTAGCAATTGAGATTTGTCAACTATTCAACCATAGAGCTACAGATATTGATGATTTAGTAATGAATTCTTTAGGTGCTGTTTTGGGGTATTTTATATGGATATTTGTAAGCAATTTATTTAATAGTATAAATAAAGAAATTGCTTTTATATCTAAAAGTGAAGATACTATGGATACATATAAAACCACTATGTCCATATCTAAAAATGAGGCTATCATATATCTTATATTATCTGTTTTAGGAGAATTTTTCTTGTACAATTGGTATATTTTCCCTAACTAAGCTATTATATATTAAAAAGATAACTTTTGTATTGTATAATATCAATAAATCAGATGGTTATATGTTAAATAATTTAGATACTAATTTATTGGGGAAAAGATTGGGGGATTATATTTGATAATAACAACTTTAGTTGAGAATACTACAATATCAAAAGAATATAAGAAAAAACATGGATTGTGCTTACATATTAAAACTAGAGAACATAGTATTTTGTTTGATGTAGGTCCAGATGATACATTTATAAAAAACGCTAGAAAGCTAAACATTGATATTTCTGATGTTGATATAGTTATTATTTCTCACGGACTATACTTCAATAATGAAGTTTGCAAAATATTATGTAGGGCTAGATGCTAAAATTAAGAATAATCATAGAATTGTTTTAATTGATGGTAATTATAAATTAGATGATAGTATATATTTATTTTCAAATGTTAAAGAAAATAATTTAATTCCAAATTCAAATAAATCACTACTAAAAAAAGAAGAAGATAGATATGTTCAAGATAATTTTAATCATGAGCAAAATCTTATTTTAAAAGAAAACAATAAATATACACTTATTGCAGGTTGTTCTCATCGTGGTATAACTAATATTATAGAAACAGCAGAGAAGATAATTGGTAACAATTTAGATATGACTATTGCTGGATTTCACTTGTTCAATCCTGTATCAATGAAAAGTGAGAGATTTGAATTTATTGAGTTAATGAGCGAGAAACTATCAAATAAAAATATGGATTTTTATACTTACCACTGTACAGGTATAAAGCCATTTAGTATACATACTATTATATAGTTAAAAATGGTTTAAATACATTTAGAGATGAATTAATAAAATTAAGTTTGACATTTCTTTATTTTGATAGGCTTTACAAGGGTTGAAGATATTAGATTTTTTTAAAACTATTACCTAAATACAAAATTAAGTAATAGTTGAAATTTGCATTCTTAAATTTTATCATTTTTATTATTTATAAAATACTTATAAAACAATGAACTAAATCCTCCTATTCTAGAAGTTATAATAGAATCAATAAGTTCAATCATTGGCATAATAACCATTCCTTTTAATTTTTAAATTTTTATAATAATTTGGGAAATGTTTTCCAAAAAAGACTATTTTTCTACAATATTTTCTGATAATATATTAATTATACAGTTAATATTTCTTAAAAAGGATGTGTTGAGAAATGAAAAAAATATTAATTCCTATTGATGGAACAGAAAGAAGCCAAAAATCTTTAGATTTTGTATCAAATAATTTTTCTAAAGATGAAGTTGAAATAGTATTGATAACTGTTAGTGATATTAGCTTAACTAATATTACAAATCCAATGATTATAGACATGAAGATAGAAAAATCTCAAAAAGAAGCAGGTATTATGTTAGAAAAGTTTAAGAATAAATTGCAAGGATATAAAGTAGAAAAATATTGGATATTGGGAGATCCAGGCAAAGAAATTATATCAAAATCAATAGATGGTAAATTTGATGAAATAATAATGACCAAATCTACTAAAAAGAACTTTATTGATTCTATAGGTTCTGTAACTTTATATGTGGTAAAAAAATCTAAATGTACAGTTACTATAGTACCTGAATAGTAAGAGGATTAAATTTTAAAGATTATATAATTAAAGAAAATATATAATAAATGCAAATAATATAGATAAAAATAAATCAAAAGTAGTATAATAATTAATAAATAAAATTTCATAAAAAAGAAAAAAGAGCGTATTTACTAAAATGTAGCAATTTCAATAGATACACTCTTTTTTTACTATTTTTGAGAATTTAAATTTAGAAACTTGTTATAAACTTTATGTATGAAGAATTATTATATATATCTTTAGAGTTTTTATAAATAAAGTAAGTGAACAAAAGCTTACTACTAAAATTCCAAGAGTTAAAGCTATATATTATCTAACTTATAATTAGATATTCTATTTTAGAGGCTTAGAATACACTTCTTTTAAATAATTAAGTCTATTAAGCATTTTATTTAAGTTTTTATCAACACTTTCATGTGTTTCTTTTCCTTCATAACCTAATTCTTTATTTACATCAAATTCATCATCTACTGCATCAGCATCAACTTTAATTGTTGCAGACATAACCTTCCATTTTCCATTTATTTTGGAAAGATATACTACATAATCATTTCCTGCTCCAGCATCATATATTTCTCCAGTATCTTCATCTTCATATGAACAATTTTCAAGCATATAAACATTAACTTTTACACAATCACCAGACCTCACAAAAACTTTATAGTCAAATTCAAAATTTTGTGAAAGAACTTTTGTGTAATTTCTTTTATAATTAGTAGATTTTGCTGTATTTCTTGCTATTAGATATTTTTTAAAATTTTCATTGCCAACTGTTGAAAAATCATTCTTTCCGCCACTATAGTTGTAATCATCTTTGATGAACGTTTCTAATACTTCTTTTATAGAATCTTTTTCAAATATAGTGTGCATATATATATATATACTAAAAACAAGAATAATTGATAACCCTAGTAAAAAAGCAAATAATTTGTTTTTAGTTTTTATCATGTGATAACCTCCCAATATATAATCGAATAAAGTAGATATTAACACCAATCCTATTATCCAGTATATACACCTACTATCGTATATTTATCTTTTCTTATTTTCTTAACTTCTACAATTTGATATTTTTCTTTTATCCAGTTATCTTCATATTCAACACCATTGCCTGTAATAAATACAGTTGAGTATCCGTCAATACTTTGAACTTCATAGTGTATTCCAACCAAAAATGTATCATTTCCTTGGGTATCTGTTAATTCAGAACTAATTATATTATAGTCATTAAGTATATTTATAGTTTCACCTTCATCATTTACATAATTCTCATAACTATCTTTTAGATATTTCTCAAATAATAATTCCCCTATCTCTGTTTTATTAGCCGTAGATGTTTTAATTATAGGAGAATTATTTTTTACATCTTGTTCATTTTTACTACATCCTATTATTAATACAGAACCAAATATAATACAGCATAATATTATAATATACTTTTTCATATAACTTACCCCCACTCCTTTAAAACAGATGTTTTCGTTGCTGTTATAAAAAAATACTATTCAATAAAACCTGTATAAAAATTTATAAATAAACATATTCTGGAGATTAAATATCTCTTTTAAACTCTAGATATCTACTCCCTTGAAATTTCAAAGTCCCTACATCTCCTTCAACAATCATACCAAATTCTTTTCCTGAAACACTAAACTCCATTCTATCAGTACTTTCAAACTCAAATGTAATATAATAGTTTGTAGATGAACCTCCGTTATGATGTACTCCATTTGAGTCAACATGTCCAGCGTGTCTTATAACTTCACTTCTTTTAGAAACAACTTTACTTTTTACATCTAATATAGGTTGTTTATTATTGTAAGACCATTGATTAACACCTTTAATAGTATTAATTAGAATTGTACCTAAAATAATAAAAAAGATTATAAAAAACATGACATTAAATAAGTCAAAAGTTGGATCAAAAAAATACATATCCATAATAGATACCCCTCATTTCGTATATATTTTAAAAATGTAATTTATGCTAATTTTAAACTATAGATTCATTCATGTGGTAACAAAAGAGATACATTTTTGATTATTCTTAAAAAATACATCCTAAAGAAATATAGTAAAAAAGCCCTTAAAATCTAAATAAATAGATTCTAAGGGCTTTAACTTTATGTAAAATCTATAAATATATTTATTTGATAAATCTTAAATGAGCATTCATAGTATCAGTATATTCTAAATTAATTATATTTTTATTTAAAAATTTCTTTAATATTAGAAAAAAGTCCCTAAATATTTAAAAAAAATTGTATTATATATCGAAAGATAATTTAGGAGGTGAAAATATGAGTAATATTGACATGTTATCTGTATCAAGAAAAGAAGTAAAGTTTTTAGTTTCTCTTATAGATAGAATTTACTTGTTAAATTATTTAAGTAAAGTATTAACTCCAGATAAATATGGTGATTATAATGGCTATAAAACAAGAAGTGTATATTTTGATAGTATTGATAATGAAGATTTTACACAAAAGTTAGTAAAAACTGAAAAAAGAAAGCGTGTAAGACTAAGAATATACAACACTACGGATACTTTTGCTAAGTTTGAAATTAAGCGAAAACATTTAGACAGAGAATTAAAAGAAAGTATAACAATTTCTAAAGAAGATGCAATAAAGTTAATAAATGGAGATTATTCTGTACTATTAAAATATAATAATAATCCTCTTTCACATTATGCATTTAATCTAATGAAAACTCATAATTATAGACCAGTTTCTATGGTTGAGTATGATAGGAGAGCATTCACACATGAAAGCTTTAATACAAGAATAACTCTTGATAACAATTTAAGGTATACAAACTTTAATTATAATTTATTTGATGAAGATATAAACTTCAAACAAGCTATGCCTAAGGATCAAACTATTCTTGAAGTTAAATATGATAGATTCTTGTTTTATCAGATACAAGAAATTTTATCAAAATGTAATTTTATTGGGAAGCCTCCAAGCAAGTATGGAACATCAAGACAATTATTAAATAGATATTATTATTAGACAGGAGATGATATTATGAATCAAATTTTAAAAGGAAATATAGATATAAACTCAATAATTCAAAATGCACAAACACCAAAATTTATTATACAAAGTATTATCATGACTATTGTTTTTTCTGCAATAATTTATTATACATATAAGCTTTCATATGATACGCTAAATTATAACAAGAAATTTAATATAACACTTGTTATGATAGCTTTTCTAAGTACTGTTCTTATGGATTTAATTCAAAGTAATTTAGCCATATCTCTAGGAATGCTAGGGTCATTATCAATAGTAAGATTTAGAACAAATATAAAAGATTATAGAGATATAGGATTTATTTTTTGGAGTATGTCAGTAGGTCTTGCATCAGCCACACAAAATCTTTTTTTATGTCTAATAAGCTCTTGTTTAATAGCTTTATTTATGATTATTACGGGAAAAGAAAGCAAGTGTGGAAATAAATTATTGCTAGTAATAAGAGGTAAAGAAGTTAATTTAAATACAATTCAAGAGATACTTGATAAATATAAAATTAAAAATAATATAAAAGCCAAAAATATATTAAGTGATTCCTTTGAACTAGTTTACGAGATAAAGGTATCAAATAATCAAGATAATTTATTGATAGATGACTTACTAAAGTTTGAAAAAATAGATAGTGTAAATGTATTAGCACCAAGTACAGAAGTTATATAAAGAACAAAAGCAGATAGTTTATTAAAATATCTGCTTTTACTTATTGGATGATATACAAATTAATAAATTAAATCAAGAAACTTCTATTAGTAATGTAATGGGACATTATCAAAATTCATTTTATCAATAACAAAAAGTATATAGTTAATTAAATAGAAAGTTATTTATTATATAAAACTAGCAAATATATTTTAAGAATCAGGATGGGAATAAAAATTATGTCAAAAGAGGTATTTCAAAATGGTGATATAAATGAGATCGTTGAAGAAAATATCGGATTTATAATAAATACAATTTCAAAAGTTACAGGTAAATATGTTTCAATTGAAAATGACGATGAATTTAGCATAGGCCTTATGGCTTTTGTTGAAGCATTAGATAAATATAATCAAGAAAAAGGTCCATTTTTATCATTTGCAAAGATAGTAATTGAAAGCAGAATAAAAAATTATTTAGCAAAAGAGAAAAAAAAGGTTGATGTTGTATCAATAGATTTATATAAGGAGATAGGAATAGACATAAATAATATCTTATATAATCCAATTGAAGATAAAACAGAACTTATAAATGAAATACAACAATTTAAAGAAGAACTTAATTTATTTAAATTAACAATGGAAGATTTAATAAAAGAAGCACCAAAACATAGTGATACAAGAGAAAATGCTATTAATGTATCAAAGAAAGCAAGTAAAGACCTTGAGGTTACTGATTTTATGTATGAAAAAAAGAGACTTCCAATAAAAAAAATCTCTTTAAAATATATGGTTACAGAAAAAGTGATAAAGAGAAGTAAAAAGTTTATAATTTCACTTATAATAATTTTCTTTAAAAAATATAGAAATCTAATGTTATGGATAGGGAAATAGAGGTGACTAAGCTTATGTATTACAAAGGTATCGTTATGGAATTAAATAAAGACCATGCAATAGTTATGATAAATAGTGGGGATATGTTAAAAATAAAAATTAAAAAGGGGCTATTGATTGGGGATGCAATTATATTTACTGAAGAAGATATAATTAAAGAAAGCAAAGTTATAGAATTTAAAAATAAAAAATGGATAAAGCCATTGGCATTAGTTGCATCAATTTTCTTTATAATTATATTTAACTTTTCAGGTAAAGACAAAGAGCCTATATCTAATCCATATGCATTAGTAACATTAGATATAAATCCAAGTATAGGGCTTGAAGTTGATGAGAATAAAATAGTAGTTAATGCAAAAGGTTTAAATAAAGATGGAAAGAAAATGAATATGAAAGATTTAAATGGGAAAAGTCTTGATGAAGCAACTAAGATTATTAGATCCTATGTACAAAGTAATAAAGATATAAAGAATAAAGATTCAATGATAGTAGGATTTGCATTTTTAGAAAATACAAACAATAAAGTATTTGAAAAAAGTATCCAAAATATAATAAGAAAGAACTTTAGTGGAGTTGAAATAGTTTATATGTATGGTTCATCACAAGATAGAGAAATGGCAATTGAAAAAGGGATAAGCCTTGGAAGATATAAAGCAGATGAGATAATAAATGAAGATTTATTAGAAGATACTATAGAAAATATGTCTGTTGATGAGCTTATAAATCTACTAAAAAATAAATCTACTCCAGTTTATTTAAATAAAGAAATAAAAGATGAACTTGAAGATAGATATGAAGACAATAAAGATAATGACGATAGTGATAGTGATTATAATGACAGCAACAAAGATAATGACGATAGTGATCGTGATTATAATGACAGTAACAAATATGACGATGATAAAGATCGTGATTATAATGACAATAACAAAGATGATGAAAAAGATCGTGATTATAATGATAATAACGAAGATGATGACGATAAAGATCTTAAATATAAAGATAATAACAAAGACGATGATAAAGATCATAATTATAATGATAATGATGAATAAAAAATATAGACTTATAATTAAAAAACAATAAATGTAAAAATATGGTACAATTTACAAATAAATTTAATTTCAATTAGTATCTAAAACACATTTAAAGTAAATATATCTAGGAAAAATGCCCTTGAAATCCATTTATTTGGGTTCTAAGGGCTTTAACTTTATTTTATAAATACCTAATTACAGTGTATATTTTAAATTGATATACTTAATGTTACTTTTTAGAATTTTTTCCAACTGGAATACTATCATTATTTATAGGGTTATCAAATGATGGTGGAGTAATATTTATTTTAGTATCATGGTTAGGTCCAGGAGTAGATAAGTCAAAATATAACTTAGAATCTTCTGTAACCCCAAAGTCTTTATTTGAGCCTGTACCTTTAACTTTATTTAGTGCATCTCTAAATAAAGCATTATGTGCTTCCTCTCTATTAAGTAAGAAATCAATAGTTTCTCTAACGTATTTATCTTCAATTTGTCTATATAAGTATTCATATACAACTTTTGCTCTTTGCTCTGATGCTATATTAGATAATAAATCTGCAACTAAATCACCTGTTACAGTTACATAATTTGCACTCCATGGTGCTCCTGATGAATTTATTAATACAGGTGATAATCCAGTTAATACATGTGTCTCTATCTCTCCTGAATCAACAGCCTTATAATCTACATCATGTCCGTTAAGTAAGTTTATAGTTTGAGCTACCATTTCCATATGACTAAGTTCTTCTGCAGCTATATCTAAAAATAAATCTTTTATAACAGGATCTTTTATTCTAAAACTTTGTGCCATATATTGCATAGCTGCTTTAAGCTCTCCATTACCTCCACCTAATTGTTCTTGCATTAAAACTGCATATTGAGGGTTTGGTTTTTCTACTTTTACTTCTCTTAATAACTTTTTATCATGCTTAAACATTTAAATATGTACCTCCATTTGATCTTTGGTTAAAAATATATTTTCCAAATTAATGGAAATTATTCTTATTTGAATAAATAATGTGTTAATTTTAACTTTATGTAAAGTAGATAATTAATTTCTAAAGTAAAATTTAAGATATATTTAGAATTATTATATGGATTGTAAATTATTTTTCAAAGATATATTATTAAAGTAATACAAATTAATGGGGGGTTCGATGTATAAATACAATAAATTATTTAAGTTGACAAGGGCATTAACATACCTATTTATACTTTCCGTACTTATATTGATTTTTACTGGATTTATTATAGGAGAAGGAGAAATAGTACAGTATAGTGTAGGTTTTTTTGTCATAAGTTTTATTTCATGCTTAGTCATAGGAGGAATTTCATTAATAATAAAAATCATATTTTTAAACTTAATGGATAGAAAAAGAAGATTAATTAATGCTTTAAAAGATTTTTTATGTTCATTTATAGTATTATTTATTTTAGAATTTATTCTGAAAAGTTCAGGTATAAATTTAGGTAGTATCTTTAGTATAAGTTTTGGAAGTGCGGTAGGAATAAATTTTGGAGATTTAATATTCTTTAATCACAAAATTTAACTAGTCACTAAGAAGTTTTTTTATATATAGTAAAAACTTATAGAAAATAATACTTATAATCAATTCTAGGGGAATTTTATATTAATTAAGGGACAAACATTTACATACTCATAAATAACTTGTTTTTGTTATATTTTACTAGAGTTCTTAAAATCTAAGTTCGATGAACAGGGTAATCCATTCCCTATACTGCATATGAAATTAAAATTATATTATAACTAAATAAATATAAATAGAGTAATAATATTATTACTCTATTTTTCATTCAAAAAACATATGATTTAATGAAAATATTCAATTATTTGGTAATTGGAAAATAATTGAATATTTAGTATAATATAATAAAGTTTGCAAACGTTATATTACGGGAATTAGAACTTTATTATATTATTAAGTAAATATAAATTTGAATTGGAGAATAATATGAAACCAAAATCTAAATACAATATAAAAAAGGGATTTAATATATGTTATTTTGCATTAGTTTGTTTTTGTTTCATTTTAACTATCATTAGGTGGATTAATAGTTTTAATAGTGATATTGTATTTATTAATAACACTATTACTTCACATATATCAAATTTTTCTTTAAGTATGCTTTTTTACTTGGCTTATGGTTATATTATGGTCTTATTTGATATTAAATTTCGATATGTAATTGTATTAGGTATAAGTTTGATTTTAGGAAATTTTGCATATGAATTATTTTTAAGCATTATAAACACGAAAGATATTGTTGATGCTATATATGGGTTAGCAGGATCTTTATTATCATTTATATACTTAGTATTAATGAAGAAATATGGGTTGATTTTAAATGAACAAAAAGATAAATAATATACCAATCTATCACTTGGATTTATGAACAATTTTAATATATTACGAATTATTATTTTTAAATATAAAAAGGCTAGAAATTGATGTATTTTCAATGTTTCTAGCCTTTTTACTTACTATTTATCACGAAAACATCTGTTTTAGTGTACATATACAAAATACTAATTATGTAAAGCTATCGGAAGATGAAATAAATACTGTTCTTGCCGATAATCAATAGAAGTTGAATCTTACTAATAAACAGACGCAAGGTTGGCATAAAAAATGTATGTGTCTTGTAGAATTTGAAAAACAAAGTAAGATGGATGACTGGTTAATAATAGATAAAATTGAAGATGTATTGGTTGGAACAAGTATCCCATACAATTATGATAAATTAAGATTCTAAGAGTATTTTTCTAGATATCTTTAAATGTTTTTTAAGATTAGTTAAAATTAAATTTAATAATAATTTAAGCTTAGTTTAAGTTTAGTTTAATTATTATGATATATTATAATAATTAAAAAAACTAGATTTCTAGAAAGGATCTGATTAAAATATCACAATTAATTGCAATAATTACCGCTATTTTAAGCTTACTAAATTACTCATTTTGGACAAGTAATAATCTTGATTCTTTATTTAAATTATTTAGTGTAAGTGCACAAGGATTATTAGTAATACTTACAATTTTTGCTATGATATCTTATTCTGGAAAAAAGCTTACATTCAATTATAGAAATTGTCCTTATAAAGTATTTACTATAAGATATTCAATATTATTAATTTCGTTATTAGGAAATTTATCTATATTCATTGTCTTATTCCTAAATTTTATAGGAAAAATAAATGCTTTGTAATTTAATTAGAATATAACTATTTACTAAATTTCATTTTAGAGATTGGTTACGTATTTTGTATAAAGTTAATGACATTAGGACACATTTAAGTGGAATTAAACAGGGTATATATAATAAAACTTTACAACAAGTATACACGGTCCTTTAATAATAAAAATTGATTAAGGAATAGGTGATAAAAGAAATACTTACGTATATAAGCAAAATTAAAATAGATAGTTTTTTATAAGGAAGAGTGCTTGATCTAGAGTAAATTGAATATCTCGACAGAGTATATGACAACTTAAAGGAAAAATAAATAATAGAAATTTTTCTGTTTTAAATGGATAATCTTGGGCATAAAAAATATTAAATAAAAGATTATAATAAATGACAGGAGATGAGTTAAATGTGTACGCATGTTCACATTTCAAGCAACAAAAATAACTTTTATTGGGGAAGAACTTTAGATACTTCTTTTAATCCATTTGATATTGGCTCAAAAGTAACTATTGTTCCTAAAAATTTTACTTTAGATACACAAAGTAAACCATGGAAAACAAAATATGCTTTTTTAGGTATAAGTCTATCAGGCTCTACTTTATTTTTTGATGGAGTAAATGAAAAAGGACTTGCTGGAGGACTTTTATTTTTAAAGGCATGTACATGGGATAAAAAAGACAACATAGAAAATGAAGGTCTTACAGCTATTAATAGTGGTGAAATAATTCTTTGGATTTTAAGCAACTTTGAAAATGTTAGTGATATAAATAAAAATATATCAAAAGTTGCAGTTACTGGTGATGATATTCCTTCATTAGGAGAGTTAGGAAAAGGAAACCCTATTACTGCTCATTATACTTTTACAGACAAAATGGGTAATTCAGTCGTATTAGAACCAACAAATAATGGACGTTTTAGAATTTTTGATAATAATGTAGGCGTAATGGCTAATGACCCAACATTCGATTGGCATATGACTAATTTAGCAAATTATATTCAAGTACAAGGATTTAATAGACAACAAAATCATTTAAACAATAAAACAGCAATTACGCCAATTTCAAATGGTACAGGTCTACTTGGATTACCAGGAGATTATACTTCACCATCAAGATTTGTACGTGCAGTATATTTAAGAAATCTTATAGGAGAAGTTAGTGATGAAGAAGCACCTGCTCAATTATTTAGTATTTTAAATTCTGTTTGGGTTCCAAAGGGAGTTATGCGTTTTATTGAAGAGAAAGATGATTCAGATTTTTCAAGTTATATGTGTGCATATGATCAAAATTTAGGTAAATTATATTTACGTGTTTTTAATCATATAGATACAATGGAATTCTCTTTAGAAAATGTCAGAGAAAATGAGCTAGTAACTTATTCAATTAACTAGAAATTAAGGAAAATAATTTTTATAAAAAAGTATTAAAAATACTAACATATAGATATTATATGGTTTTAGTGTATATAGTAATAACAAGCAAAAAATACATAAGATAGTGTTATATACGTTAAAATCAACTAAAAAAGAGTATGTTTGCTGAAATATATTAATTTCAACAGAGATACTCTTTTTTAGTTATAACTTTTATTTATATTTAAATCGAAGCTTATAGCTATTACAAATTACACATGAAATTTCATCTAAGAATATATATTTTTTATTATGACACACTTACACCTTATTTTATGGGGGAGGATATTTATAAGTATATTACTCATGATAAAAAGAAGATAATAACGGTTAATGATAGTGAGCATGCTAATATTTGGTTGGATTATAATGATAAATATAAAAAGAAGGTACTAAAGTTTATAAATTCAAAGTAAATATATAAAAACATTCTTTTACTTGTATTAAGGTTAATTAGGGGGATTATATGATGAAAATAATAAAACTAATTGTAATAATTTTTTTATTAGGTCTATCAATTGGATGTATCAGTAATGATAAATTAAAAGAATTAACTAAAGAAGAAAAAGTAGAGGATTTTAATTATTATATAAATACAATGAAAGAAAATTATGGCAACTTCGATGTATTTTATAATAAATACAATACAGAATACTTAGATTTATATGATGTTTTTAAAGAAGAAATAGAAGACAGTAATAGCAATGAAGAATTTTATAACAAAATGAACGCTTTAATAAATTTACTTGGAGATGGTCATACAAACTTAATATCACCAGATAGCATAGATTGGTATATAAATTTATATAAAGGAAGCTATCAAGGTAATGTTTTAAATGATAAAGATTTAATAGATAAAAATAAAAAATGGAAAAACTACATAGGTGAAAATAATAATTTACAAAGTTTAAATAAAAAAATTAATGAAAAGATTTCTAAAAATTATAAGGGTAATATAGAAACAAAGATAATTGATGATGAGATAGCGTATATTAAAATTAATAGTTTTGGAGAATTTACTAATGAAGATATTAATAAAATAAATGAGTTATATAAAGATATTAATAATTATAAGGACTATATTATAGATATAAGAGGTAATGGAGGTGGTAATAGTAAATTATGGATTGACCATATAGTAAGTCCTATTGTAAACAATACATATGAAAGCACGACATATGCACTTCATAAAGACGGAAAAATAACAAAAGAATATTATGAAGCGAGAGGAAATAATTTAAAAGATATAAATGAATTTCCTAAAAAGGATATGTTAAAAAAAGTGAGAAATATAGAAGATTATAAATATTACACTGAATATAAACTAAAATTTTCTAATGAAAGTATATTTGATGGTATAAAAAACAAAGAAGGTTATAATGGAAATATATATTTACTAGTAGATAAAGGGGTATTTTCATCAGCCGAAGGATTGGCTATATTTTGTAAAGACAGTGGATGGGCAAAAGTTGTAGGAAATGAAAATAGCGGTGGGGACGGCGTAGGTATTGACCCTATAGTATTTAAATTACCAAATAGTGGTCTAGTTGTTAGAAGTACAGCAGAGAAAGGTTTAAATGCAGATGGAAGCAGTAATTTAGAAAATGGAACATCATTAGATTTATATATGAATTCCTTAGATGATTTAATCGATTATATAAAAAATGATAATTAATAGTTGTAATACGTTTATCAAATCTAGACATAGAGAATTAATAGATAAGTATAGCAAAGAAGGGTGGTAGAAGTTTACTAAATTTAATTACAAACTCTATCTTAGTAGGTATATTACAAAAACTATGAAAGAGTTGTTTTATTTTGTTTAGTTAATAGTTTTTAAATGTATTTTTAAGGGTATTTATCATTTTAAATAAGTTAAGTCTAATTATAGAAATGCTAGTCAAATATATTTATCATACATAGTTAAAGGAGCATAATAAAAATGAAGTATTTTATTGTTGAAGGAAAACTAAAAAATAAAAATCCAATTGATGAAAATATCATGAAAAAGCACATGGCTTATTCTCAAAAGGCAATGGATGAAGGATTAATATTAATGGCTGGACTTAAAGAAAATATGAGTGGAGGACTATTTGTTATGAAGGCAGAATCTATTGAAAAAATAGATGAGTACCTATCTAATGAGCCACTTAAACTTTCTGGTATACAAGATTACAACGTTATAGAATTTTTACCTCATTATTTTAATCAATCGCCTAGTGAATGGTTTAATAACTAATTTATAAAAAATTAATTGAACGTATTTATAAAACTAGTATGTAAAAGGTAGATAAAATTAAAAATAGACTATAAAATAACTGTACTTTAGTGATTTAAATATATAAATGCTAAAGTTCAGTTATTTCTTTAGTTTATATATTCTACAAAATATATCTTATTTGGTAAGTTTTCTATTCTTATATATTTTACAATTATACTATAATTAAAGAGTTTAGAATAAGATAGTTAATATTTATTAATAAGGAGGAACGAAACGTTCCTCTTTTTTATTTAATAAATAACCCAATAATATTGAATAATAACCCAAAATGGGTTATTATTTAATGGGTGATAAAAATGGATAATTTAGGAAAAAAACTCAAAGAAGCTAGAAAAAGAAAAAATATAACTCAAGAAGAACTAGCTAAAAGGATTGGAATAAGCAAACATGCAATAGCAAAATATGAACAAGGGCAAAGAGAACCTAATTTAAAAATACTTACAAGTATTATAGATGAACTTGAAATGGACTTTTGGGAAGTAGCACAAGATGCTAATTTAGAAATAGAAGCAGCACCTCCTTATGAAGAAGGTATTAAATTTGGTGATGAGGTATATGAAAAGGCTATGAAAAAGCTAGATGGAATGTTTAAGGAAAAGGATATTAAGTATCTTGATAAAGAGGAAATGTTAAAGAAGGTGCTTTATGAAAATAGAGATTTAGGAGTTAACAGAAGGCTTATTTCTATGTGCCATAAGGAGTATTGTAAGAGGTTTGGTGTTAAGAACAATGGTGTTATAAGCTTTGATAGTTATACATATTTTGATGATTTTAAGAGGGAGTTTTATGATGACCTTGTAAGGGCTTTATTGTTTACTGTTGAGCTTAAGATGAAGGAAGCTGAGGATAAGATAAAGAAGGAGAAGTAAATGAGTAATATACATATGGATTTGAAATGAATTTATTTCACTTAGTTTATTATGATGCAGTAGGTAGAGGAGATATACATAGTAGGTTAATGGATTTAGATATTATAAAAAATTGATTAAAAATTAGAAAACGAACTAAAATGTTGTTGAATATATTTTAGTTGGGTATAAATATAAGAAAATAAAAATATAATAATGAAGTATTTACTAAAAATCAATAGGAATTAGATACTTATGTTTTTTAATAAGTACGAGCATTAAAATAAGAGGTGTTTAAAATGTTTGATAAAATAGTATTACCTTATGGATTTCACGATTTAGAACCGTATATAGACGAGGATACTTTAGAAATTCACTATGGAAAGCATCTTCAAACTTATGTTAATAATCTAAATAATATATTAAAAGGCTATGAAGAATTTACTAAAGGAAAAACATTAGAAGATATATTAAAAAATGTATCTAGTTTACCAGAAGAAATTAGACAGTCTGTAATAAATCAAGGTGGTGGAGTTTACAATCATAATTTATATTTTGCAAATTTATCTCCAAACCCTTGCGAAATACCAAAAGGAGATTTACTAAATAAGATAAATGATACTTTCGGTAGTGTTGAGAACTTAAAGAGTGAGTTAAACAAACTTGCTATATCTAAGTTTGGTTCAGGTTATGCATCTTTACTTATGGATGAAAATAAAAATTTATATGTAAAAGCTACATCTAATCAAGATACAACTCTTGAACAAGGGTTAACACCTATACTTACAATAGATGTTTGGGAACATGCTTATTATTTAAACTATCAAAATCGTAGAGCTGAGTATGTTGAAAATATATGGCATGTAATTGATTGGAGTAAAGTCGAAAAATTATATGAGAAGTAGATGATATTTTGAGATAAAATAACATATAAAGATAAGTAAGAGCTACCTCATCAGAAACATTTTTAACTTCACACTTATTATAAATAGGTTCTAAAATCTGTGGGATTTTATCTAACTAATTTATCATAGTCTTTGTGAAATGGATAATTATATACTGTAAAATGAATTAGCATATGCTATATTTGATTTAGTAGATGAAGGTAAAAAGCTACTATATGAAAAGCATAATTCAGATGAATATAATATTGATGTAAATTGTGGTGAAGTAAGAGGTGTTATACCAGACATGATGAAATATTAAAAAATAAGGAGGAACGAATCGTTCCTCCTTATTTTTTATCTTCTATTACACCTATTATATCTGTTCCTACCAATGAATCCCCTCTAAAACGTTCTTCAATTAATAACTTCACCTTATCTCCAACTTTTAAATTATTCTTTTCTAAGCTTTTATATAAATCAGACTTTTCGATTGGCTCCTCTTTATAAACTCTTTCCCTACCTTCACTATCAGTATATTCAATTTCTAAGTCCCATTCTTCATAATCGTATATTTTTTTCTTTTCCTTTACTTTTTTCGTTGTTCCATCTTCTTGTTTAACCTTTTTAGTAACTTCTTTTGTTTCCCATTTACCCTCTTCAAATTCCATTTCAGTAATAATACCTGTTGTTTCAAAGTTTTTAGAAGTAGATTTTACAAAAAATATAGAATATATGAAGTACACAGGAATTGCTATAATTACTATAGCTACAGCGATAATTATTAATGTATAAATTTTTTTCCCCATAATATATCCTTCCTTTAAACAATAATATATAATAGTCTAACAAAATAAGACATTTAAATCAATAAATCATTAAACTATCTACATTTTTATTGTATAATCATAAAAAATAAGCTATTGGAGGATATTATGAATTTAAAAGAAAAAATAAATAGCTTTCCAAAAACACCAGGTATATATCTTATGAAAGATAAAAATAACAATATAATATATGTAGGAAAATCAAAAAAGCTTCAAGATAGAATAAAAAGCTACTTTACAAATTCTAAAAATCACTCAAGAAAGATACAAAGAATGGTAAAGGGAATACATGATATAGAAATAATAAAAACAGACACAGAACTAGATGCACTATTACTAGAATGTGAGTATATAAAGAAAATAAAGCCAATGTACAATACTCTAATGAAAAACCATGAAAATTACTCATATATAAAAATAGATACAAATAAAGACTACCCATACCTTGAAGTAGCTGAAGAAATAGATGACAATAGTATATACTTTGGTCCATATACAAAGTTAAGTAACTTAGAAAAAATAAAAGAAATACTAAATGAAAACTATAAATTAAGAAGATGCAAAAAAATGAATAAGTGTATAAACTATGACTTAAATAAATGTATAGGACCTTGTAGAGAAAAAATATCTAAAGATGAATATGATAAAATAATAAAATTAGTAATAAGTGATTTAAAAGGCGAGAGCGATAATATACTTAGCATACTAAAAGATAATATGAATAAAGAAATAGAGAGTCTTAACTTTGAAAAAGCATCTAAGATAAAAGACGATATGGATAAGATAAAAAGTTTAATTAATAAGCAAAAAGTAATAAATAGTAGTATAGACAAAAATATAAAAATTGCATTAAATGAAGTTAGTGAGGATACTTATAAAATATATATTATCTATAGAGGAAAAATAATAAAATCAGAGATAGTTAAAAAAGATGTAATTGATAAAATTGACAAAGAAAAATATATAAAAGAGAATGTAGATGAAAAAAACTATATAAATGATGATTTTGATGAATGTGTAGATAAGTATGACTTAGATTTTATGAATATAATTTACAATTACATAAAATAGTTCGGATTTTAATTTAATTTTTGAAAAAAACATAAAAATATATATGAAAATACCAAAATATAACTAAAGTTCTATTAAAAATACAAACTTTTAAATAAAAATATTGATAAAAATTCAGTAATGATGTATAATTAATTCAAAATATAGATATATTATTCGTATAATATGGTGATATGGTCCATATGTTTCTACGAACTCGCCGTAAATGAGTTTGCTATGAATAGCTACACATACTTATAGACTAGATTTGTAAGATATATGTTCTATTCAATTAGAATATATATCTTTTTTTAAATTAAAATCTAGGAGGAAAGTATGATAGCACAAAAACAACAAAGTAAGGCATCTTTATCTTTTTTGGATAAAATATTTAAATACACTGAACGTGGATCAAATGCAAAAACTGAAGTAATAGGTGGAGTTACAACATTTTTAACTATGGCCTACATAGTATTTGTAAACCCTGCAATACTATCTGATGCAGGGATGGATAAATCAGCACTTATAACTGTAACAATACTTGCTACTGCTATTGGAACATTAATATTTGCATTTTTAGGTAATGCACCTTTTGCACTTGCACCAGGTATGGGGCTTAATGCATTTTTCACATATTCACTTGTTATTGGAGAAGGGGTTCACTGGACACAAGCTCTAGGAGTTGTATTTATATCTGGAACGATATTTTTAATTTTAGCAATAACTGGAGTTAGAAAATATATTGCAGATGCAATACCAAAAGAACTTAGCATAGCATCAGCTGCAGGTATTGGATTGTTTTTATCATTTGTAGGACTTAAAGGTATGGGAGTAATAGTTGGTAATCCTGATACATTAGTTGCTTTAGCTGATTTTACACCAACAGTTTTAATAGCTTTATTTGGACTTGTTTTAATGGGAATATTTGAAGTTAAAAAAGTTAAAGGTGGAATTTTAATAAGTATTATTGTAACAACTGTTTTATCTATAGTATTAGGATATGTAGAACTTCCTACATCTATAATTTCAGCTCCTCCAAGTATAGCACCAGTTGCCTTTAAACTTGATATATTAGGAGCACTTAAGTTTTCATTAATTGGACCAATATTTTCATTTATGTTTATAGATATGTTTGATTCTTTAGCATTTTTAATAAGTTGTTGTAAGCAAATGGGACTTGAAGATAAAGATGGTAACATAAAAGGATTATCAAGAATGTTATATGCAGATGTTACTTCTACTTTAATAGGTTCTATGCTTGGAACAAGTACTGTTACTACTTTTGGAGAATCAGCAGCAGGAATAGCAGCTGGTGCTAGAACAGGTCTTGCATCAGTAGTTACAGCTTCATTATTTTTAGTAACATTATTATTTACACCACTTTTAGGTGTAGTACCATCTTATGCTGCATCTCCAGCACTTGTAATGGTAGGAGTATTTATGTTTTCAAGTATTAGACAAGTTGACTTTAATGATAGCAAGATTGCTGTTAGTGCATTTGTTACAGTTTTATTAATGCCACTTACTTATAGCATTAGCATAGGATTATGTTTTGGATTTATTTCATACATTATAATGCATGTTGTTTCTAAGGAAACTGAAAAGATTAGCTTAACACTTTGGATAATAGGAGCATTATCTGTATTAAATTTAATGCTTAGTTAATATAATTAAATAAAATTAAAAGAGCTTCTTAAAATTTTAAATATTTTAAGAAGCTCTTTTATTATATAATAATTATTTGACTAAAGTAGATTGTAATGTGTATATTATATAAGTATTAAAATTACAATTAATAGCTTTAGGATAAGCTAAAAAAAGATAGTATATAGACTAGGAGAAACATAATGAATGGAACAACACATAAGTGTGGTGGAGTAGCACTAGCAACTCTTACAGTGGTAGCACTAGGGGGATTTAAAAATATATCAATAGAACAAGGTGTAATGTTAGTTACAGGAGCATCTTTTGGAGCATTACTACCAGATATAGACCATAAAGGTAGTGAGGTAGGTAAAAAACTAAAGCCAATATCTAAATTTGTAGCAAAGCATACAGAACACAGAGGATTTACACATACCTTAGTAGCAGCACTTATAGTAGCTATACTTTCCCTTGGTGGCATATATATACTTAAAAATTTCTATACTAAAGACATAACATCAAGAGTAGCAATAGGAATAATTAGTGGATTTTTAATATGGATAGCATTAGATACAGCACTAAACTCAATGAGACCTAAATTTGTACATAACAAAAAAATAAAAAAGTTATTAGATTTAGAATATCCATCTTTAATAGTGTTAATAGCTTTATGTACAATATTTTCTAATATGATTTATAATAGTTTAGACATATTTGCTTGGGGAGTGACTGTTGGATATATTAGCCATCTTCTTTTAGATATGCTAAACCCAACAGGTGTACCAATACTTTACCCATACAGTAAACATAGAATAAGTGTGGCAAATATTAAAACTGGTAAGCACGAAGGTATAGTAAGTGCAATTTGTAATATTATAACAATATTTTGTTTAATTATATTGTTTACTTAAAGTTTAATATAATATATAGATTATTATTTAAAAATATATAAAAGGTCTATGCCTAATTTATTGGGATAGACCTTTTATCTCGTATTAAAGAATACAATGTATGATATAATACAAAATAGTAAAAGGTAGTTAGGGGTGAATTCGTGATACTAGATAAAATAAATTCAAATGCAAAAAAAATAACTAATATAACTAGATGGAGTAGAGGACAAGAATACTATGAAATAGGAAATGTATACAACCTAAATATATTTATAGAAGGTAAATATATATGCATACATTCAATAGTAGAAGGATCTAAGGCATATATAGACTATAAAAATGAATTAGCTTTAAATCTAGAAAACTTAGCCCTTGAAGATACCTCTTGCACATGTGATGATTATATTAAAAATAAAAAGTCTAATAGTCATCCATATATGTGTAAACACTTAGTAGCAACATTTTTAGAAGCTATTTATGATATAAAACAATCAAAAGAAGAGTTTCCACTTGAAACTTTACATGAAAATATAAAAAGTATAGAAACAATAGATATAATAGAAAAGAAAACTCCACAAGATATGATACTTGAAAGTATAGAGACTGAAGAAAAAATAAATCTAGAGGTATTAATAGATACATCTACAAATCAACAATATGCAAAAGTTGAATTTAAGATAGGAAAAAATAAGATGTATGTTTTAAAAAGCCTAAGCGATTTTACAGAAGCTAGAAAATTTGGAAGTAGCATAACTTATGGAAAAGACTTTAAATATGAGCCTAAAAAACATACTTTTTCATCACAAGATGAGGCAATAGCTTCATATATAGATGAAATGGTAACTATAAACGAACAATTTAAAGTATTACAAAAAGATAAAGATCAAATAGAATTAGTAGAAGGAAAAATTTTAAATATAATTGGAGATTCTTTAAAAAGATTTTTAACTACTTTAGGAAATAAAAGAATTAAGATAAAAATAGATGACATAATATATGAACCTAATATACTTTATAAAGACTTACCAATATCTTTTAATATAGAAGATAAAAATGATAAATTAGTTATAAGTAGTGATGAAAATATGCCAATTCCTTTAAATGAAAAGGCAGATGTATTTTTCTACAATGGAGATATATACCTACCTTCAATAAATCAATATAGTTCATATAAACACTTTTATAAGCATTTAAAAGAAGATAATAGTATAAAATTTGATAAATCAAAAGTACAAGAAGTTATAACTAAAGTAATACCAAAGTTAGAACAAGCTAGTTTAAATGTATCAATTGATGAAAACATAAGTAAAAAGATAAGAAAAGATTTAAATACTAAGATTTACTTAGATAGAAAAAAAGATTTGATAATTCTTGATTTAAAATTTATATATGGCAATGAAAAAGAAAATAAAGATTACTATATAATAAGAGATGTTAACAAAGAAAATAATATAAAAGAAGTTTTAAATAATTTAAAATTTGAAGAAGAAACTGATAATAAATTTGTATTTGTAGGAAGTGAACTTGACTTATATATATTATTAAGCGATAAAATAAGAGAACTAAAAGAAATAGGTGAAGTTTATTATTCTGATAAGTTTAAATACAACATATTAAATCCAAATATAAATGCAAGTGTAAATGAAAATAAAGATAGAAAGTACTTAGAAATTAACTTTAATATTGAAAATGTTGATGAAAAAGAGTACAAAAAAATATTAAAAGCCTTTAAGGAAAAGAAGAGATTTTACAAGCTTAAAAATGATACTATAATAGATTTAAAAGATGATAAAGCACAAGAGTTTTTTAAACTATTAGATACATTAGTTGGTGATTTAACTAAAGATATAAGTAGTAGTAAGTTAAAGATAAATAATAACAAGGCTATATATTTAAATGAACTTTTAAAAAATGATGAATTAGAATTTATAAGTGGTAAAGAGTATTTAAAATCAATAGCAGATAAAATAAATACTATTAATAATATAGATATTAAAGTACCTAAAAATCTAAATGCAATATTAAGAGATTACCAAATAGATGGGTATAAGTGGCTTAATACTTTAAATCATTATGAGTTTGGTGGTATACTTGCAGATGAAATGGGACTTGGTAAAACTATACAAACAATATCTTTTTTACTTTCAAAGGAAAATAAAAAAAGTCTAATAATAACTCCAACTTCCCTAGTACATAACTGGAAGGATGAAATAGAAAACTTTGCTCCAAGTATGAAAGTACTAATTATGCATGGAGATAAAAATCAAAGAATTAAATTATTTAAGGAAATTAGTGAAGTAGATGTAGTACTTACTACATATTCAACTCTTAGAAATGATTTTGAGTATTATGAAAAAATGTATTTTGATTATTTAGTAATAGATGAAGCTCAAAATATAAAAAATCCATTTGCTAAAAACACAGAATGTGTTAAAAATATAAATGCAGGGGTTAAATTTGCTTTAACTGGAACACCTATTGAAAATAATTTAATAGAACTTTGGTCTATATTTGATTTTTTAATGCCAGGATATTTATTCAATAGAAGGTCTTTTGAAGAAAAATTTATAAAAGGCGATAATAAAAATATAGATGAACTTAAGAAAATGATAAATCCATTTATATTAAGAAGA
Organism: Romboutsia sp. BSD2780061687b_171204_C1; assembly: GCF_015560225.1. Classification (NCBI taxonomy): domain Bacteria; kingdom Bacillati; phylum Bacillota; class Clostridia; order Peptostreptococcales; family Peptostreptococcaceae; genus Romboutsia; species Romboutsia sp. BSD2780061687b_171204_C1. The sequence goes on from NZ_JADMRK010000001.1 coordinate 531,088, forward strand.
CTTAAAAAAGATGTTTTAGAAGAATTGCCAGAAAAAATTGAGAAGAAGTTCTTCGTTGAAATGAACAAACCTCAGAAAAAAGCATACACAGCACTTGTAAATGACATAAACAAAAAAAGGGAAAATGAAGAGTTCAAACAAGATAAAATAACTATATTTTCATATTTAACAAAGCTTAGACAGCTTTGTCTAGACCCATCTATACTAATAGAAGACTATAGTGGTGGAAGTTCTAAAATTGATGTTTGTTTAGAATTAATAAAAGAAAATATAAATGAAGGACATAAGATATTACTATTTTCTCAGTTTACATCAGTACTTAAAAATCTAGGAGATAGATTAGATAAAGAGAATATAAATTATTCTTATTTAGATGGTTCAACTAGTGCAAACAAGAGAATAAACCTTGTTAATGAATTTAATGAAGGTGATAAAAATAAGGTATTTTTAATATCCCTAAAAGCAGGAGGAACAGGTCTTAACTTAACAAGTGCAGATATTGTTATACATTTTGACCCTTGGTGGAATCCAGCTATTGAAGACCAAGCAACTGATAGAGCACATAGATTTGGTCAAAAAAATGTTGTAGAAGTCATAAAGATTATAGCTAAAGGAACTATTGAGGAAAAGATTATAAAGCTTCAAGATGATAAAAAAGATTTAATTGAAAATATTATAAGTGGTGATATGAATAACTCTTCATTATTATCTAGTTTACGTGAAGAGGATATTAATGAACTATTTAGTTTATAGATGAAACATTAAAGGAGGAACGAATTGTTCCTCCTTATTTAGTATGCTTAGTATTAAGGTATTGAAAAAGTTTGCACATAACAATATAATAAAGACATAAAAAGAGTCTATAAAATGTAAAAAGGATGTGTCACATTGAACAATACATTATCATTAGAAAAAATAATAAACATAGAATCATTCCAAAAAATACAAGATGATATAGCACAAGCTACAGGAATAGCTATAATAATGGTTAATTATGAGGGAAAGGCAATAACAAATCATAGTAATTGTACTAAATTTTGTTCTATGATTAGAAAAATAGATAGATATTCAGCCATTTGTGAAAAATGTGATTCAAGAGGTGGACTAGAATCTGTAAGAATGAAAAATTCATATATATATATATGCCATAAAGGTTTAGTAGACTTTGCTGCACCAATAATAGTTAGAGATCAATACTTAGGTGCTGTTATGGCTGGTCAAGTTCTACTTGAAGATAATGAAAATATCGAATTAGAAGAAATTGTACGGGTAAATAAAGACTTTGATAATTTAGGTGAAGATTTAAAAAAAGAGCTAGAAAAAGAATATAAAAACTTACCTGTTGTTAGTATTACGAAGATAAAAGCCATAGCACAAATGATGTTTCATATTAGTAACTATATAGTGGAAGAAGCAATTCTTAAGATGTCATTAAATGAAGCTAGCTATAAATTAAAAGAAGAAAATAAGAAAAAACAATTAGAAGAAGTGAATATAAAAATAGAAGAAGAAAATATAGATGAAAATGTTAATTTAAAGATTAACGAAGAAAATGAAATTAAGTCACCTATAATACAAGCTATTGAATATATTGATAATAATATAAATGAAAATATAACTTTGGATAAGATATCACTTGTTTGCAATTTAAGCCAATGTTACTTTAGTAAGTTGTTTAAAAAAGAAACTGGATTAAATTTTATAAACTACTTAAATTCTAAAAAAATATCTAAAGCAAAAGAATTACTAGTAAGTACAGATGAGCCAATTAATAACATAGCAATAAATCTTGGATTTGAAGATTGTGGTTATTTTATAAGAGTATTTAAAAAGTCAGAAAACATTACACCAAAAAAATATAGAGATTTACATATTAAAAATAGTTCTATTTAAATATAGGACTATTTTTTTATTCAAAAATATATAAAAGACAAAATAATCTTATTTAAATACATATAAATTGATAAAAAAATCACATATAAAGGCAAAATATTGTAATGGAATAAATATAAAAATAAGTTAAAATTATAACAAGTGAAACCGAGAAAACGATTTAACTAAGGGAGATGAGAATATGAAGTCAAAAAGATTTGAAGTTTTAGCTAAGCGCCCAGTAAATCAAGATGGTCTTATTGGAGAGTGGGCAGATGAAGGATTAATAGCAATGGGTAGCCCAAATGATCCAAAGCCTTCTATAAAGATAGAAAATGGTAAGGTAGTTGAGTTAGATAGTAAAAAAAGAGAAGATTTTGATATGATAGATAGATTTATAGCAGACTACGCTATAAATTTAGAAAAAGCAGAAGAATACATGAATTTAGATTCAGTTGAAATAGCTAAAAAATTAGTAGATATAAATGTTTCAAGAGAGGAAATAGTTGATATAAGTACAGCTATAACACCTGCTAAGATTGTTGAAGTTGTATCTCATATGAATGTTGTTGAGATGATGATGGCACTTCAAAAGACTAGAGCAAGAAAAACTCCGTCAAATCAATGCCATGTAACTAATCTAAAAGATAATCCAGTTCAAATAGCAGCAGATGCAGCAGAAGCAGCAAAAAGAGGATTTTCAGAACAAGAAACTACTGTTGCAATAGTTAGATATGCACCTTTTAATGCATTAGCTATACTTGTAGGTTCTCAAGTTGGCCGTGGAGGGATATTAACTCAATGTTCTGTTGAAGAAGCTACAGAACTTGACTTAGGAATGAGAGGTCTTACAAGTTATGCTGAAACAGTTTCAGTATATGGAACAGAGTCAGTATTTACAGATGGAGATGATACACCTTGGTCAAAAGCATTTTTAGCATCTGCTTATGCTTCGAGAGGATTAAAAATGAGATATACATCAGGTACAGGATCAGAAGCATTAATGGGATATGCAGAAGGTAAATCAATGCTTTATTTAGAAGCAAGATGTATATATATAACTAAAGGTGCTGGAGTTCAAGGACTTCAAAATGGAGCTGTTAGTTGTATAGGTATGACAGGAGCTGTTCCATCAGGAATAAGAGCTGTACTTGCAGAAAATCTAATTGCATCTATGTTAGATATAGAAGTAGCATCTGCAAATGATCAAACATTCTCACATTCTGATATAAGAAGAACTGCGAGAACTTTAATGCAAATGCTTCCAGGAACGGACTTTATATTCTCAGGATATAGTGCAGTTCCAAACTATGATAATATGTTCGCTGGATCAAACTTCGATGCAGAAGATTTTGATGACTATAATATACTTCAAAGAGATTTAATGGTAGATGGTGGACTTAGACCAGTAAGTGAAGAGGAAATAATAGCTATTAGAAATAAAGCAGCAAAAGCTATACAAGCAGTATTTAAGGAATTAGGATTCCCTGATGTAACTGATGAAGAGGTAGAAGCTGCAACTTATGCACATGGAAGTAAAGATATGCCAGAAAGAAACATAGTTGAAGATTTAAAAGCAGCAGAAGAAATGTTAAAAAATAAAATAACTGGACTTGATATAGTTAAAGCATTAAGTAAACATGGATTTGATGATGTTGCAAATAATGTATTAAACATGCTTAAGCAAAGAGTTACAGGTGATTATTTACAAACATCAGCTATATTAGATGAAAACTTTGATGTTATAAGTGCCGTTAATGACATTAATGACTATAAAGGTCCTGGAACAGGATATAGATTAAGCGAAGAAAGATGGAATGAAATAAAGAATATACCTAATGTAATAAAACCAGAAGATATAGATTAAGGAGTTGATATAGATGGATAAGTTTATAATGCCAACTCTTCAAATAGAAGAAATGGGAGAAGCTAGTGTTGGAACAAGATCAGATGAAGTAGTTATAGGGATAGGACCTGCATTTTTAAAATATCAAACTAAAACTATAGTTAATATAAAACATGATGAAGTATTAAGAGAACTTATAGCAGGTATAGAAGAAGAGGGATTACATGCTCGTGTTGTTAGAATACTAAGAACCTCTGATGTCTCATTTATGGCAAATGATGCTGCTAAATTAAGTGGTTCAGGAATTGGTATAGGTATTCAATCAAAAGGAACAACAGTTATACATCAAAAGGATTTACTTCCACTAAACAATGTAGAACTTTTTCCACAAGCACCTCTTTTAGATTTAGATACTTTTAGAGCAATAGGAAAAAATGCAGCAAAATACGCAAAGGGAGAATCACCAAATCCAGTACCAACTAAAAATGATCAAATGGCTAGACCTAAGTTTATGGCAATAGCTGCATTACTTCATATAAAAGAAACGAAACATATTATAGAAAATAAAAAACCAAATGAGATAAAAGTTAAATTCTAATTATAGAAAGGAGAAATTTCATGCAAAAAAATAGAATAACACCTAAGGATTATCCTTTAGCAACTAAGATACCAAATCTTATAAAGACTCCAACAGGTAAAAAACTAGAAGATATAACATTAGAAAGTGTTATGTCACAAGATATAAAGCCTGAAGATATAAGAATATCTAAAGAAACTTTAGAAATGCAAGCTCAAATAGCTGAAGGAATGAATAGAAATGCAATAGCAAGAAATTTTAGAAGAGCAGGTGAACTTATAAGTGTTCCTGATGAAAGAATATTAGAAATATATAATGCATTAAGACCTTTTAGATCTACAAAAGAAGAATTACTTGAAATAGCTGATGAACTTGAAAACATTTACAATGCTAAAGTAAATGCAGACTTTATAAGAGAAGCGGCAGAGGTTTATGAAGTAAGAAAAAAACTAAGAATAGAATAATAAATAAAAGGATGTAAGCAAAATGAAAATAATAGCAGGTGTAGACATTGGAAATGCTACTACTGAAGTAGCACTTGCAAAAGTTTATGATGATAAAGTAGATTTTATTTCTAGTAGTATCGTCCCAACTAGTGGAATAAAAGGAACAAAAGAGAATATAAATGGTGTAATTTCATCTTTAAATATTGCTCTTAATAATGCAAAGCTAAAAATGGAAGATTTAGATTTAGTAAAAATAAATGAAGCAGCTCCAGTTATAGGAGATGTAGCTATGGAAACTATAACTGAAACTATAATAACTGAATCAACTATGATAGGGCATAACCCAGCTACACCTGGTGGAGAAGGTTTAGGTATAGGTAAAACCATAGATATAAGAGATTTAGAAAATTTAGAAGATATAGATTTAAAAGAAAGTTATATTCCTCTTGTGTTAGAAGATATAAATTTTTTAGAAGCATCATATAGAATAAATTTTGCAGTTGAAAGAGGAATAAATATAACTGGTGCCATTGTTCAAAGAGATGATGCAGTATTAATAAATAATAGGTTAGATAAAAAAATACCAATAGTAGATGAAGTAACTCTACTTGAAAAAGTACCTATAGGCATGCTATGTGCAGTTGAAGTTGCTATGCAAGGAAAGGTTATAGATAAGTTGTCAAATCCTTATGGAATAGCGACTGTGTTTAATTTAACTTCTGAAGAAACTAAGATGATTGTTCCTATATCTAGAGCCCTTATAGGAAATAGATCTGCAGTAGTTATAAAGACTCCTAAAGGGGATGTTAAGGAGAAAAAAATTCCTGCTGGTAAGATAATTATCGAAGGGGAAAGAAGAAAAGAAATAGTTGATGTTGACCAAGGTGCTAAGAAGATAATGGATGGAGTTAATTTAAGTTTACCAGTTTGTGATATAAAAGGTGAAGCTGGAACTAATGCAGGTGGAATGATTGAAAGAGTAAGGCAAGTAATGAGTGAGCTTACTAATCAAAACATATCAGATATAAAGATTCAAGATTTATTAGCGGTAGATACATTTACTCCACAAAACGTAAAAGGTGGACTTGCAAAAGAGTTTTCAATGGAAAATGCTGTAGGAATAGCAGTTATGGTTAAAGCAGATAAACTCCAAATGCAAATGATAGCAGATGAACTTGAAGAAAAGCTAAAGATAAAAGTAGAAGTTGGTGGAGTAGAAGCTGACGTTGCTATAAAAGGAGCATTAACAACTCCAGGTACTAGCGTACCTCTTGCAATACTTGATATGGGAGCAGGTTCAACGGATGCTTCTATAATGAACAATAAAGGTGAAGTTAAATCAATACATTTAGCAGGTGCAGGAAATATGGTAACTATGCTTATAAAATCAGAACTTGGCCTTGAAGATTTTTCAACAGCTGAAGATATAAAGAAGTATTCTTTAGCAAAGGTAGAATCGCTATTTAATATAAGGCATGAAGATGGAAGTGTGGAATTTTTTGAAAAACCACTAGACCCATCAGTCTTTGCAAAAGTTGTAATTATAAAAGACAATGAATTGATTCCTATAGATGGTCAAAATTCAGTTGAAAAAATAAAAAATATAAGAAGATTAGCTAAAGAAAAAGTGTTTGTTACTAACTGTCTAAGATCACTTAGTATAGTGTCTCCTACAGGCAATATTAGAGATATTGAATTTGTAGTATTAGTTGGAGGCTCATCCCTAGACTTTGAAGTACCACAACTTATAACTGATGCACTATCTCACTATGGGGTTGTAGCAGGTAGAGGAAATATAAGAGGAATAGAAGGTCCAAGAAATGCAGTAGCAACAGGACTTATATTAGCATCTAAATAAGGAGCAAGCTATGATTATAAAGAGTTATGATTTAGATACACCTAGTATATATGTATATCATTCAGCTGATACAGATATAGATGAATTTAAGGAAGTTTTGTGGGGTATAGAAGAAGAAGGAATTCCGTATATAGTAAAAAAAATGAAATTTAATAACTGTGAAACTTTAAGCCATGAAGCATCTTTAAAATCTAGGTTGTCTGTAGGAATTGGTATAAATAAAGAAAAGATAATCTTAACAACTAATAAATTAAAAAAAGATAGACCATTATTTTGTATAGATTTTAATCAAGAATTAAGATCATTTAGAAACCTAGGAGCTAACGGAGCAAGATTAGTTAAAGGAATTGAACTTAAGAAAATATAAAGAGGTGATATTGCTTGAAAAAATTAAATGAATATAAAGAATTAAGCTTAGAAATAGTTAAAGAAATGGCTAAAGCAGCAGAAAAAAAAGCTTTAGAAATAAATGTACCTGTAGTATTTTCAGCAGTTGATAAAGGTGCAAACCTTATGTTAATGCATAGAATGGAAGATGCTTTTATAACAAGTATAGAAATCTCAATAAACAAAGCATTTACATCTGCTTGTTTAAGACAAGGAACTCATGAGATAAGTGAAGTTGTTCAACCAGGAGAATCTTTATATGGACTTCAACTTACAAACAATGCTAGGATAGTTCCTTTTGGTGGAGGTCTACCAATTGTAGTAGATGGACAAGTTGTAGGAGCTGTAGGTGTAAGTGGAGGATCAGTAGAAGAAGATAGATTAATAGCACAAGCTGCTGTTGATGCTTTTCATAAAGTTAATAGCTAATAACATAAGACAAGCAGTTGATATTTGTGAGAATTTATAAGCTAGAATAAATATGGCTTATGTATCATTATTAGCTAGTATTATCCCCCTTCAGAAATGAGGGGGGAATTTAATGGGAGAAATATTATGGATTTAAGATTTTTTGCAGAATTAGTAGGAACGATGATATTAGTATTACTAGGAGACGGAGTTGTAGCTAATGTAATACTTAAAAAAACAAAAGGTGTAAATGGTGGAATAATATCTATAACAGCTGGGTGGGCATTTGCAGTTACCATACCAGTATTTATGTTTGGTAATATAAGTGGAGCTCATTTTAATCCAGCAGTAACATTAGCTCTTGCATCTATTGGAAAGTTTCCGTGGGAAGATGTTCCAATGTATTTAATAGCACAATTTATAGGAGCATTTATAGGAGCTTCATTAGTATTAATTTCTTATTATGATCATTTTAAATTAACTGAAGATAAAAGTATTAAATTAGGTGTATTTTGTACAGCTCCAGAAGTTAGAAACTTAAAGTCAAACTTTATAACTGAATTTATAGGAACTTTTATATTAATGTTTGCAATATTAGGTATAGGAGCATATCCATTAGCTGAAGGAATAAGTCCGATTGCAGTAGGTATAGTAGTATGGGGCATAGGTTTAAGTTTAGGAGGACCTACAGGATATGCTATAAATCCAGCTAGAGATTTAGGGCCAAGACTTGCACATTTTATACTACCAGTTCCAAATAAAGGAGATTCTGACTGGCAATATGCTCCAATACCAGTTATAGCACCTATATGTGGAGCTATAGTTTCAGCATTTATTTACAATATGATATTTTAATGTTAAATATATATGTATATACTAAAATAAATGTTGCATTAGCAATAAAAATAAACTAAATAATGCTTAATATAACTTTGCAAATAATATTAATTTAAACAAAAGCCATATATAAGTAGAAATATATTCATACTTATATATGGCTTTTTATATGAAAATAACAGTGGTACCACTACTACTTAAAACTTATATATATGTGGTACTTTAAATAAAGTTCATTTAATCATATAATCTTAATATAAACAAGAAAAGAACTAATTGACATATAGGAGATGGATAAAATGATGAAAGTTGGAGTTATAATGGGTGGTGTATCTTCAGAAAGAGAAATATCACTAAAATCAGGAAGAGGAATACTAGGTAGCATAGATAAAAATAAATATGAAGTAGTAGAAGTAATATTAGATTCAAAACAAGATATATTTGAAAAAGCAAAAGGATTAGACTTTGCACTACTTGCACTACATGGAGAATTTGGAGAAGACGGAACAGTTCAAGCAATACTTGAAGCAATGGATATACCATACTCAGGATGTGGACCTTTAACTAGTGGTTTATGTATGGATAAAAACATGAGTAAAAAAATATTAAAAGAAGGAAATATACCAACAGCTCCTTGGACTACTGTAAAAGACTTAGATAAAATAGATTACGATAAAATAGAAGAAATAGGTTATCCTTTATTTATAAAGCCAAATAGCGGAGGTTCTAGTGTAGCAACATTTTTAATAAAAGATAAAAGTGAAATATATGATGCAGTTAAAGAAGTATTAAAGTATGACAAAGAAGCCATGATAGAAAAATATATAAAAGGTGAAGAATACACTTCATTTATATTAAATGGAGAAGTATTCCCTACAATATCTATAAAAACAGAAAATGAATTCTTTGACTATGAAGCTAAATACTCACAAGATGGAAAAGGTGCAAAAGAAGAAGTAGTATACTTAGATAAAGATTTACAAGAGAAAGTAAATGAAGTTTCTAAAAAATGTTGGGATGCTTTTAATTGTAGAGTTTATGTAAGAGTTGATGTTATAATAAGTGAAGGAGTACCTTACGTTTTAGAACTTAATACATTACCAGGAATGACAGCTACTAGCTTAATACCTCAAAGTGCAAAAGCAAGAGGTATAGAGTATAGTGAGTTAATAGATAAAATAATAGAATATTCACTAGCTTAAAAGTAATTAATAAAATTTTATAAATTCTAAAACTACAAGGAGGAACGAATCGTTCCTCCTATATTTGTTATCTAAACAAAAACTAAATAAGGAGAAAAGTAAATGATAGAAATTTTAATAACTAGTCTTGAAAATTTATTTGCAGTTTTAGGTACTTTTATAGTTTTTGGCCTTATATTTAATGTAATTCAAACTATAAATGAAAGACTTATAGTATCTACATTTGGATTTAAAGGACTAGTAGTTACAGGATATATAGGAACGGTAGTACATGAGTTAAGTCATATGATAATGGCAAAAATATTTAATCATAAAATAGTGGATTTTAAATTATTTAGACCTAAAAAAGCACTTTTAGATGGAGTATTTGGATACGTTAAGCACTCTTATAAATCAAATAGTTTGTATCAAAGGGTAGGAGACTTTTTTATAGGAATAGCACCTATGATATTTGGAACAGCTTTAATATGGTTAATAATGATGGTTTTAACTCCTAATACTTACAATGAACTTATAAACAATATAAATGTTATAGAGTATTTAAATAGCCTAAATAATATAGATATAAATAGTATAATAAATATTTTATTATTACAAACAAAAGTAATAATAGACAGTATGTTTTTAACTAAAGATATTTTTAGTATTAGTCATATAATAATGCTTATATTAGTTTACTTTATTTCAACTCATATGACATTAAGTAAAAAAGACATACAAGGAAGCTTAAATGGGTTAGTTATATGCTACATTATATCTATAATTCTAACTATAATTAGTACAATATTTAAAAATGAAAGTATTTTTTTATTAGATTTAATTATAAAATTTAACATATATACAATATCTTTTTTAATGATTGGACTAATATTTTCAATAGTTACATTAGTTATAACTTTTCTTTTAAATAGGATTTTAAATAATTATTAAGATAGAGGTGATATAACACTTGATATTTTCAAATATAGATTTTAATGATGAAGAACCAATATATATACAAATAAAAAATAACATAAAAGATATGATATCAAAGGGAATGCTTAATAAAGGAAGTAAACTTCCTTCTACTAGAGAGCTTAGTGAAATACTAAATGTAAGTAGAAATTCAGTTATATCTGCTTTTGAAGATTTAAAAGCTGAAGGAGTTATACACTCTGAAAAAGGAAAGGGAACTTTTGTAAGTATATCTAATGAACATAAGGAAAATACTTGGAATATAAATTGGGATGAAAAGTATAATAACTACGCAAATTTATGCGAAGAACTTGATATAGTAAAAAGTGAAATACCTTGGGAAAAAGATTTAATATCTTTTAAAAGCATATCTCCTCAAGGAGAATTGTTTGATATTGACGAAATAAAAAAATCATTTTTAAATAGAATATCTCTTGAAGGTCATAAGCTACTTAACTATGGCTATGCAAAAGGATATCAACCACTTATTAACTATTTACTTTCATATATGGAGGATAAGGGCGTTGACACTTCTAACAAAGACATATTAATAACTAATGGATTTACAGAAGGTCTTGATATAATACTATCTTCATTTACTAAAAGTGGGGACACTATTATATGTGAAAATCCTACTCACAATACTGCTATAAAGCTTTTTAAGGTTTATGATTTAAATATAGTAGGAGTTAAAATGACTGATAATGGAATGGACTTAGAGATTTTAGAAAAAGAGCTTAAAAATAATGATGTTAAGCTTTCTTTTGTAGTTCCATCTTATCACAATCCAACGGGTATAGTTATGAGACACAAAGAACGATATGAATTATATAATCTTATGAAAAAGTATAATGTACCTATAATAGAAGATGGATTTAATGAAGAATTACTTCATACAGGGTCTCATATATGTCCAATTGCAGCCCTTGATGGTTCATCTAATGGAGTGTTGTATATAGGAAGCTTTTCAAAGGTACTTTTCCCTGGCATGAGAATAGGTTGGATATTAGCAGATAAGAGTATTATAAGTAAATTAGAAAGCGTTAAAAGATGTAAAAATATTCATGTATCTTTTTTAGATCAAGCTATTTTATATGATTATTTAAACAATGGTTCTTTTGAAAAGTATATGAAAAAAATTAAAAAATTCTATAAAGAAAAATATGAATTTGCACTAGAATGTGTAAAAAAATATATACATACAGATTATATTATGGGTGAAGGTGGACTTCATATATTTTTGAAATTAGATAATATAAATAGTAGAGAGTTATTAAATAGGTGTTATGAAAAAGGTGTTATATTTATGTGCGGAGATATATTTTATACAGATGATAGTGGGTATGATACATTAAGACTTGGTTTTTCAAGGCTTAATTTTGAGGATATTGAAAAAGGAATTAAAATAATTGGTTCTGTTATAGATGAGCTTAGGTAATAAAAAAGTGAAATTAAAAAATAAGCTATATAAATTACAATTTTAGTAAGAGGAACGAATAGTTCCTCTTATTTTTTACTTTAAAGAAATATTAGATAAATAAGCTATATAGAACACCATCATTTATTATATCTTCATAAACAAGTAGAATAGCTTATAATTGGTATGGAAAAAATAAAAGAGCAAAGCGATTTTTAAAACATGTAATATAAAGGAGTATATAAGATAATGCCAATTAAAGAACAAGTTCCACAAGACAAAGGTATTGACCATACTATAGCTATGTCCCAGGAGGCATATCTATTTATAAAAAATAGGGTAGATAAATATCAGTCGGATATATTTGAGACACATTTGCTAGGAGAAAAAGCAATCTGTATAGTTGGAGAAGAAGCAGCAAAGATTTTTTACGATTCAGAGTTATTTAAGCGAAATGGTGCTGCTCCAAAACGAGTACAAAAAACATTGTTTGGTATAGGTGGTGTACAGTCTATGGATGGAGAATCACATAGGCATCGTAAAAATCTTTTCATGTCATTGACTAACTCACATCATCAAAATCAACTTTCAAAACTTGTAATGGATAAATTGCAATCATCAATTAGTAAATGGGAAGGTAATAAGGAGATTGTACTTTTTGATGAGGTAAAGTATATTTTATGCTGGGTAGCATGTAATTGGGCTGGGGTTCCTCTCTTAGAATCTGAGGTAAAAGAGAGAGCTGAGGATTTTAGTGCAATGGTTGATGCCCTTGGAGCAGTAGGACCACGATATTGGAAAGGTAAAATAGCTAGATCTAGAGCCGAAGAGTGGATAGAAAAAGTCATAGAAGATGTTCGTTCTGGTAAGCTTAAGGTTGAAGAAAGCTCAGCACTTTATGCTATAGCTTTTCATAGAGAGTTAGATGGTAGTCAACTAGATACTAAAATTGCTGCGGTGGAACTTATCAATATACTACGTCCAATTGTTGCTATCTCAACATTCATTACATTTTCGGCTTTAGCTTTATATGAGCACCCAGAGTGTAAAGAAAAACTTTTGTCTGGTAGCAGTAAAGATTTTGAAATATTTGTGCAAGAAGTTAGACGCTATTACCCATTTGGGCCATTTCTAGGGGCAAGAGTAAAAAAGGATTTTGCTTGGAATAAATACGAATTTAAAAAAGACATGCTTGTTATTCTTGATATTTATGGTACAAATCATGATTCAAGAATATGGGAGAAGCCTTTTGAATTTATACCAGAGCGTTTTAAAGAGCGTAATGAGAGCTTATTTGATTTTATTCCTCAAGGTGGCGGAGATCCTGCAAAAGGTCATCGCTGTCCAGGAGAAAAAATTACAATTGAAATCATGAAAGCTAGTATTGATTTCCTTATTAATAGTATTGAGTTTGAAGTACCTGATCAGGATTTAAGTTATAGCCTAGAAAGGATACCTACGTTGCCTAAAAGTGGATTTGTAATGAACAATATTAAACAAAAAATTTAGTTTCTTAATGTTTGATTATAATAGAATAAAATTAAAATAATCAAACTTTATAAATTCTAAAACTACAAGGAGGAACGAATCGTTCCTCCTTATTTTCTACTTCAAAAGTAATCACAATTACAAATTAATAAAAAGTGAAAATAGTCATATTTTAAGAAAGTATATTACTAGAAATAATACTGGGCAAAGCTAAAAGTTTAAGTTATAGCACTGTATCTAGATACAACATTATTGGTAAAAACATAGATTTTAAATTTTTAGAAGAGTTTGTTAAATCTATTAATAATTAAATAAAAAATAGTAGCAGATGCTCCTGTTTTATACTAATTTTAAAATATATTTCTAAAATTCAAACTTTTTGATACGTATTATGATTACAATGTAATTAGAAAATAAAATATGTAATTAAGATAGTGAGATAAGGAGGATAATATCTTGAAAAAAATTATATCATTATTATTAACAAAGCCTCTAACTTATGGATTGGAAATGAATATTTTGAGATGATAAATATTTTAAGATCTAATGGAGGTGGTTGGAAAACTGAATGGGTAGATTTATACAACAATGGGCATAGAGGATTAATTTGTATTATGTTAGATGTAGTTAATATAGATGAAGTTTATAACTTATTAAATAAAAAAAGTATTGAAATTACAAAACCTGAGCATTTAAAATTTAAATGGTTTTTCAACATGCTTACAAGAACTATGCCTTGGCAAAATAGTTATATTAATTTTTTTGAAGGAGTTCCATTGCAAATTGGATTTCAACAAATGAATGATGAAAAATCTCGAAAGTTTATGAATGAATATATGATTCCAAATAGCAGGGACAATGATATTATTGGTATAAGTGAAGTTGTAGTAAGAGGACCATTAACTAATAACGATATAAAGCTTATTAATAATATATTTGATATTTATATTACCCAAACAGAACCTTTAACTATACAATTAAATCAACAACACGTTTTAGTTTTTGAAGATAGCGAAAGTTATTCAGTCGATATAATTACCAAATGTAACAATAAAAGCTTTAATAATAAAAGTATATCTATAGAAAATATTGCTATTAAGAATATAAGTTTATAAATTAATAATCCTCAATTTTATTATATTGTGAACAAATAGAGTAATAAATTCATATCCTACTTCTTTTAAATTCAAAGACTTAAATAAGTTATTACAGCATAACCTTAAACTATTAATATTACTAGATAGTATAGGCCAACTATCTTTTTATGATCTATAATAGCTATACTTGCAATTAATGGAGGAGAGATAAAAGATTACGAAGGTGTTAATAAATCAAAACTACCTCAATTACCACTAATATGTGTAAATACAACAGCAGGAACGGGTAGTGAACTAACAATATTTTCTATAATAACATATGAAGAAAGACATGTTAAAATGGCTTTAGTAGAGAAAAATATGACTCCAATATACGTAGTTAATGATGGATAAAATTTAATCGCTCGTGAAAATATGGCATATGCTGAGTATTTAGCAGGAGTTGCATTTAACAATGCATTATTAGGGTATGTTCATGCTATAGCTCATCAATTAGGTGGATTTTATGATTTACCTCATGGAGTATGTAATGCAGTATTACTTCCAAGAGTTGAGAAGTTTAATGCTAAAGTATGTGCAAATAGATTAAAAGATGCTTGTGGCTTAACTAATCCAATAACTGCTACTCATGAAGAAATAAAAGAAATACTTAAATTATCTATGTAATAAATATAAATATTAATATATAGCCTAAGGATTATTTCCTTAGGTTTATTTATTTTAAATAAAAATAATAAAGGAAAAAAACAAATAATGTAGAATTATTAAATCTTGAGTATATTTTGAGACAGGGAGATTTAATAAATGACAAAATTTAAGAAAATAATATACATATTAACTGTTATATTAATGACACAGATGTTTATATCTAAAATACATGCAAAAAGTACAAAAGATGCGTCATTTAACGTTTTAGTACTAAACTCTTATCATCAAGGACATTACTGGGAATCAAATATAGCAATGGGGCTTAAAAATTATATATCAAATAATAATGAGTCAAATATAAACTTTAAAGTTGAATATTTAGATTTTAGAGTTAATCACAATAAAGAATATATAAAATCATTAAAAGATATGTTAAGTAAAAAGTACCCAAAGGGAAGCATAGATGTTATTTATACAGTAAATGATGAAGCTTATGAAGTTTTTAAAAATGAAGTAAAAAATATAAATAGTAATTTTTATAAATTACCTCTTTTATTTAGTGGAGTAGATAACAATTTAGAAGAAACTAGCAAAGAAAAAGAAAATATGGCAGGTATATATCACCGTGATGATACATTAGATTTAATGATTTTAATGAAAGACTTAACTCCTAAAGCAAGATATATAAATATAATAACAGAAGAATCAGGATATGGATATTCTATTTATAAGGAAGTATCAAGGATAGTAGATAGATACTTAAAAGATCAAGTAAAAATAAGACATATAAAAAGTAATTATTTAGAAGATATAACAAAAGAATTAAGTGAGATTAAAAACTCAGAAGATACTATTAATGTAATAGGAGGAGAATTTCAGAACGAGAATTCAGGAAAGTATATAACTCCTATAGAAGTTATAAGCATAATAAAAGATTATAGCAGTGCACCAATATACTCTAACGACCAAACTTATATGAATGCTGGGATATTAGGGGGTAGCATGGATATAGGTCAAGAACAAGGTAGTATAATTGGAGAGATGATAATTAAGTTAAAAAGTGGAGAAAAAATAGAAAATATTAAAAGTGTTTCAGAGCCTAAAGTAAAATCATACGTAGATTATAAAAGTATATATGAGTATAATATTAATCCTTTTTCTGTAATAAAGGATGTAGTTGTTTTAAATAAAGATCCTTTTGATTTATTAATACCTACATGGATGAAAGGAGTTCTAATATTTTTACAAATCATATCAATAATAATTATTATAGGTAT
Source organism: Romboutsia sp. BSD2780061687b_171204_C1 (assembly GCF_015560225.1). NCBI lineage: Bacteria > Bacillati > Bacillota > Clostridia > Peptostreptococcales > Peptostreptococcaceae > Romboutsia > Romboutsia sp. BSD2780061687b_171204_C1. Next base: position 547,402 of record NZ_JADMRK010000001.1, read on the forward strand.
AATAATAACTTTTATTAGATTTAGAAATGATAAATTAAAAAGAATAGAAATACAAAAAAGAGCAAAAGAAAGAGAAAAACTAAAATCAGATTTTATAGTTAATCTAAGCCATGAATTAAGAACACCTATAAATATAATATTAGGAACTACCAAAGTATTAGAAAAAAGTCTTGAAAAAGGAAATCTAGATAAGAATTATATACTAAGTAAGCTAGAAAATGTAGATAAAAATGCCTATAGACTGCTTAAAATATCAAATAATATAATAGATATGACTAAAGCTGAATCTGGAATGTTAAAATTAAACTTAGAAAATTGCAATATAGTATGTGTTGTAGAAGGTATATTTGAGTCGAGTATAGATTTTGCAAGAAGAAAAAATATTGATATGGTATTTGACACAGAATGTGAAGAGATAAAAGTAGCTATAGATATATTCCAAATTCAAAGAGTTATATTAAACTTGTTATCAAATGCTATAAAGTTTACACCTGAAAATGGAGTTATAAGTGTGTATATTTATAAAGAAAAAGATAATGTAGTTATTGAAGTAAAAGATAATGGAGTAGGTATACCAAAAGAAAAGGTTGATTATATATTTCATAGATTTTATCAAGTGGACAACTTATATACTAGACACAATGAAGGTAGTGGAATAGGACTTTGTATAGTAAAGGAAATAATAGATATTCATGATGGAAAAATAGAGATAGAAAGTGAAATAAATAAAGGTTCTACTTTTAAGATATGCCTTCCTAGACATTTGAAAGTAAATGAAATGCAAAATGAAGGTTCAAGTATAAAAGATATAAATAAAATAGTAGATTTAGAAATGTCTGATGTATATTAATAAGTAACCTGTATATAAGCTTTAAAGATGCTTATGTATAGGTTACTTTACTTTAAAATAAATGATAAATACTTAGTAAAGGAAAACTAATTTTATTTGAAACTATAATTACACTTATAGTAGAATTAAATAATAGATAAAAAATTATAATAAGGATTGATGATATTGACATATATTTTAAACAGTAGACAAGTTAAGATAATTAATATATTAAACAAAAGTACACAACCTATAACTAGTAAGGCTTTAGCATATGAACTAGATTGTTCTACAAAAACAGTTCAAGGAGAAATAAAAGATATAAACTCCACTTTAGAAAATGTAAAAATAGATTCTATAAGAGGAAAAGGATATATATTAGTTGGAAATGTAGATTCTATTATTGATAAAGATGATGAACAAACAAGCGTTAATATAGATAGAGTAGGATATATATTAAAAAAGATATTACTACTTTATAAAGATAAAACTTTGAAAATAGAAAGCTTAGCAGATGAAATGTATGTTAGTCTATCTACCATAAAAAATGACTTAAAAGAAGTTAAAGTTATACTTGAAAATTATAATTTAAAAACTATATCAAAACATAAGCTAGGTATTAGTATTTCAGGAGATACTAAAAATATAATAAAGTGTATAATAGAAAGTAGCTTAAAGTATAAAAACATAAATATTGAAGACTTTTTTAGTGACAATGTAGCTTCAAATATATCTTTAATAAGAAGTGAAATATTATACAATATAGATAAAAAACATATAATATTTACTGATTATGAATTTAATAATATATTTAATTACATACTACTATCACTATCATTAGAAGATAATAATAATTATAAAGAATTTATAAAAACATATATTAATAACTACCAAGAAAAAATAAACAGTAATTATAATAAAGAATATGAAGAAAAAGTACTAAGTTCTATAGAGGAGTTTATTAAAAATTTAAAATTAGCTACATCTATAGATTTAAGCAATGATAATATATTTAAAGAGTATTTATATAAGCATATACTTAGTTTTTGTATTAATAAAGAACTAAACATAAATACTCAAAGTATAATAGCAAGCGATATAAAGGCTAAGTATCCATTTGCATTTGAACTAGCAACTATTGCAAAAAATACATTAGAAAAAGATTTAGACATTAAAATAGATGAAAATGAGATTGCAAATATTGCAATTCATATAGGAGGAGCATTACAAAGAACTTCTCATAAAGAAAATAAAAAAGTATTAAAAGCTATAATAGTATGTGCATCAGGCATTGGAACATCTATGCTTATAAAGGCAAAGCTTGAAGCTAAATTTGATAAAAGAATTGAAATACTAAAAGTAATGCCTTCTTACTTAATAGATTTTGTAGGAGTACTTGATGTAGATTTTATAATATCTACGGTACCTATAGATATTAAAAATATTCCTGTTATAAATGTATCACCATTTTTAGATGACAAGGAAATTATGATAATAGAAAAGTTTATAGATACAGGTAAAATTTATTATAATATAAATTTATCTGAAATATTTGATAAGGATTTATTCTTTACAGACTTAGATTTTGATAATAAATATGACGTAATAGATTATATGTCTGATAAATTACTTAAAAAGAATTATATAGATGAAGAAATGAAACTATCTTATATTGATAGAGAAAAGATAGCTACAACAGAAATTGGAAATATGGTAGCTATTCCTCATGGTGCTAAAGGAAAGGTATATAAAAATACTATAGCAATAGGAATACTTAAAAAAAGCATAAAGTGGGAAGTAGGAGATGTAAGGCTTATAGTAATGCTTTGTATACAAAAAGATAGTATATTAAACTATGAAGATTTACTTTCAAACATATATAAAAGAATAGATTCTATAGCTAAGGTTATAAGTATATGTGAATCTAAAAATTATGATAAATTTATAGCTATGTTTAAATAAATCTATTTAATTTATAATCTGAAAAAATTTAATATAATAAAGGTGAAAATACACCTTTATATTTAATAGATAAATTTCTCTTTTAACTAAGAGAAATTTTTTGTCTTTCAGGAAAAGGTATTCTAACTTATTATAAGTATATAAGATAACACAACGAGGTGATAAAATGATTTATACAGTTACACTTAATCCATCTATAGATTATGTAATAAAGCTAGATAATCTAAAAAATGGAGAGGTAAATAGAACTAAAGAAGAGTATGTATATCCAGGTGGTAAAGGTATAAATGTATCTTTAATATTAAAAGAACTAGGATATGAAAGTAGAGCTCTAGGATTTGTTAGTGGATTTACAGGTAATTATATAAAAGATGTATTAAAAGATAAAGGATTATATGAAGATTTTATAAATATAGAAAATGGATTTACAAGAATAAATGTTAAGGTTAAAAGCAGTGAAGAAACAGAAATAAATGGTCAAGGACCAAATATAAGTGAAAAAGATTTAAATAAATTATATGAAAAATTAGATACCCTTACGGAAAACGATGTATTAGTATTAGCAGGAAGTATACCTAATACTTTAGATTCTTCTCTTTATGAAAATATAATGAAAAGGCTAGAAAATAAAAATATAAAAATAGTAGTAGATGCAACTAAAAATTTATTAATTAATGTATTAAAGCACAAACCATTTTTAATAAAGCCAAACAACCATGAATTAGAAGAATTATTTAATGTTAAATTAGAAACTACTGATGAAATAATAACTTATGCTAAAAAGTTAAAAGATATGGGAGCTAAAAATGTATTAATATCAAGAGGGAAAGATGGAGCATTACTTATAACAGAAAATGGAGAAACATTTATAAGTAACGTAGCAAAAGGTAAAGTTAAAAATTCAGTAGGTGCAGGAGATTCTATGGTAGCTGGATTTATAGCTGGATATCTAAATTCAAAAGACTACAAAGAAGCTTTAAAACTAGGGGCAGCTAGTGGAGGTGCAACAGCATTTTCTAATGATTTAGCAGATAAAGAACACATATATAGTTTAATAGATGAAATAAATGTAGAGAGGAGATAAGCTATGAAGATAGTAGATTTAATAAATAAAAAGTCTATAAGCCTTAACTTAAAAGTAACTGATAAAAGTGATGCTATAGACAAGCTAGTAGATTTAGTAAATAATAGTGGCAATTTAAATAATAAAGAAGAATATAAAAAAGCAATAATAGCTCGTGAAAATCAAAGCACAACAGGAATAGGTGAAGGAATAGCAATACCTCATGCTAAAACTAGTTCAGTTAAAAATGCATGTTTAGCTGCAGCTATTTGTAAAGATGGTGTAGATTATGAATCTTTTGATGGGAGCCTATCACACTTATTCTTTATGATAGCAGCACCAGAAGGAGCTAATAACACTCACTTAGAAGTATTATCAAGATTATCTACAATACTTATGGATGAAGAATTTAGAGAAAAACTTATAAATGCTAAAAGTGAAGATGAATTTTTAAGTTTAATAGATAAAAAGGAAAAAGAGAAATTTCCAGAAGAAAAAGAAGAAAAAATAGAAGTAGTTAAAGAAAAAACTTCAAAATATCCAAAAGTATTAGCAGTTACAGCTTGCCCAACAGGTATAGCGCATACTTTTATGGCAGCAGAAAGCTTAAACAAACAAGCTGAGAAAATGGGAATTAGCATAAAAGTAGAAACTAATGGTTCATCTGGTGCTAAAAATGTATTAACTAAAGAAGAAATAGAAAATGCAACAGCTATAATAGTAGCAGCAGATAAAAAAGTTGATATGGCTAGGTTTAACGGAAAGAAAGTTATAATAACTAAAGTTGCTGATGGAATACACAAAGCAGAAGAGTTAATAACAAAAGCAGAAAATGGAGATGCACCTATATATAATCACGAAGGAAATGTAGAAACAAAAGAAGAAAGTAGTGATGAAAGTGCATTTAGAAAAGTATATAAGCATTTAATGAATGGTGTATCAAACATGCTACCATTTGTAGTAAGTGGAGGTATACTAATAGCATTAGCATTTTTACTTGATAATTATTCAATAAATCCAGAGACTTTTGGTTCAAATACACCACTTGCAGCATTCTTTAAATCAATAGGGGATATTGCCTTTGGATTTATGTTGCCAGTACTAGCAGGATATATTGCATATAGTATAGCTGATAGACCTGCTTTAGTAGTAGGATTTGTAGGTGGAGCACTAGCAAATACTGGTGGTTCAGGTTTCTTAGGAGCATTACTTGCAGGTTTTATAGCAGGATATTTAGTAGTAGGACTTAAAAAGGTGTTTAGTGTGTTACCAGATTCATTAGATGGTATAAAGCCAGTACTTTTATATCCTTTATTTGGGACACTTTTAATGGGTATTATAATGACATTTTTAATAATACCTCCAGTAGCAGCACTTAATTTAGGTATAACTAATTTCTTAAATGGACTTGGAACTAGTTCTAAATTAATACTTGGATTAATACTTGGTGGTATGATGGCAATAGACATGGGTGGACCAATAAACAAGGCAGCTTATGTATTTGGAGTTGCATCACTACAATCAGGTCAATTTGAAATAATGGCAGCAGTTATGGCAGGTGGTATGGTGCCTCCTTTAGCAATAGCACTTGCTACAACTTTCTTTAAAAATAGATTTACAAAAGAAGAAAGAGAATCAGGTAAGGTTAACTATGTAATGGGGTTATCATTTATAACAGAAGGTGCAATACCATTTGCAGCAGCAGACCCACTTAAAGTTATACCAGCTTGTGTATTAGGTTCAGCAACAGCAGGAGCACTTAGTATGATGTTTAATGCAACACTAAGAGCACCACATGGAGGAATATTTGTTGTTCCAGTTGTTGGTAACCCTTTAGGATACTTAGCTGCAATAGCAATAGGTTCAGTAGTAGGTATGATAGCATTAGCAGCTTTAAAAAAGCCTATAAATGAATAATATATACTTAGTTAAAAATAGATAGACTTATATAAAAATAAGTCTATCTATTTTTTATATACTAAATGGTTAAAAACTTTATTTATTATACAAAAGTTATTTATTTATATATAAATTTGTATTATAATAAGATGTATATACTATCATACTGAGGGAGTAGTTTGCACGTATTGTGTGATTAGGTCAACATAATGACTAAATAGTCTGGTCTAATCTTAAAAAACGAGACTCAGGTATGCTTATTTTGCATACCTAGAGTCTCGTTATTTTTTTGCGAAAATAAAAAATTAGGAGGCAATTATGAGTATTACAGCAGTATTATTTACAGCTTTAGCACTTTCAATGGATGCTTTTGCTGTATCGGTAACAAAAGGAATGACTATTAAACATTTAACAAAATCTTTAGGTATAAAAATAGCCTTATTCTTTGGAATATTTCAAGGTGGAATGCCACTTTTAGGGTGGGTTATGGGTATTGGATTTGAAAAGTACATAAAATCTATAGATCATTGGATAGCACTTATATTATTAAGTTACTTAGGATATAAAATGATAAAAGGATTCATAGATGAAAGAAAAGAAGCAAATGAAGTAGATACTTTGTTAGCTGCTACATCTGAAGAAGAGCTATCTACAAAGGATATTTTAGTGTTATCTGTAGCTACTAGTATAGATGCTTTAGCAGTGGGAATAAGTTTTGCTTTTTTAAGTATAAACATAGTAGAGGTATCAATAGCTATAGGTGTTATAACATTTATAATGTGTTTATTTGGAGTTTTTATAGGTAAAAAAATAGGAAACGTATTTAATGGATATGCAGAACTTATAGGTGGAATTATACTTATAGGCATAGGTATAAATATATTTAATGAACATACACATATATTTAGTCAGTTATTTTAAGTACATATAATCAAAACATAAAAAATATATGATAAAAGTATAGATATAGTAAGTTTTTCAATAACTTATTATATCTATTTTTTTATAAAAATTAAAGTGTCTAATAGATATATTACAAAGTAAAAAACGAACTTTATTTAATTTGAATATATAAAAATTCATAATAATACATAAAAAATATAAAAAAATATTGAAAATGTATGGAAATAATGATATAAATAATATTGTAAAATGATTTTGACATAAAATTAAGGAGTAATTAGAAAATGAAAAAAATATTAGTTTTACTACCAACAATATTATTATCAATATTTTTAATGGTAGGATGTACATCACAATCAGAAACAGGAAATGAAAATGTATTAGGTATAATAGGGGCTATGGAAGAAGAAGTAGAAATATTAAAAGAAAAGATGGATATAAAAGAAACTACGACTATAGCAGGTATAAAATTTTACAAAGGAACATTACATGATAAAAATATAGTGTTAGTTCGTTCTGGTGTAGGAAAAGTTAATATGGCTATGTGTACTCAAGTTTTAGTTGATAAATTTAATGTATCAGCTCTTGTAAATTCTGGAGTTGCTGGGACTATGAATGAAGATTTAAATCAAGGAGATGTAGTTATATCAACAACTACAGTTCAGCATGATTTTGATACAACAGCATTTGGAGATCCACTTGGAGAAATATCAAGATTAAATAAAAGATTCTTTGATGCAGATAAAAATATGATAAATAAAGCAAAAGAAGCTGCTAAGAATGTAAAAGGTGTAAATATAGTAGATGGAATGGTAGCTACAGGAGACCAATTTGTAGCAGGTGGAGATATTGCTAAAAAAATAAAAGATAATTTTAAAGATGTAGAGGCAGTAGAAATGGAAGGAGCAGCTATGGCACAAGTAGCTTACTTAAATGATATACCATTTGTTATACTTCGTTCAATATCTGATAAAGCCAATGGAGAAGCTGATTTATCATATGAGGAATTCTTACCAATAGCAGCTAAAAATGCTAGTTCATTATTAGAAGAATTTATAAAAATATACTAATATTAAGAATAAATAAAAGTTGGGCTAATCTATAGTCCAACTTTTTTATTATATAAAGCTAATGTAACTAAAAGTTGAATACATATTAATCAAAAATTTTATTAGGATGGTTATAAAGGGATAAATAAAGAAGTAGTTAATGTAGAAAATTTTTGGGATGATTTACGAAATCAAAATGACTATAAATAATTAAATGGACTAAATATAAAGGAGGAACGAATCGTTCCTCCTTTATATTTTAAAATTTGTTAAAAAAATAATTAATATTGCACTTTTTTTTATTAATGTATAATAAATATAGACGCATACAAATTTGGAGGGAAAAAATGAGAGAAATTTTAGAAGTAAATCCTATAATAGGTGCAATTAAAAATGACGAAAACTTAGAAGCTGTAGCAAAATCAGATTGTGATATTGTATTTTTATTAAATGGAGATATACTTAATTTAAAAAAAATAATCGAATATCTTCATAAATATGATAAAAAGGTATTTGTTCATATAGATATGATATCTGGAATAGCATCAAATCCGGTTATTGTTGATTATATAAAAAGAGAAGTAAAATTAGATGGAATAATAACTACTAAAACTAATATTGTAAAAAGGGCATTAGAGCTAAACCTAGATGTTGTGCAAAGGTTTTTCTTTATAGACTCAATGTCACTTGAAAATGCTATAGAAAGCTTAAGGAAAGTAAAGCCTCAAGCTATAGAAATAATGCCTGGAATAATGCCAAAGATAGTAAAAAGAATAAATAAAACTTATCCTAATATACCAATAATATGTGGTGGACTTATAGATGAAAAAGAAGAAGTTATAAATATATTATCTTGTGGTGCTATGGCAGTTTCAACTACAGATAAAAGTATATGGTAAGGATTAAAAAAAGGCTGTTAAAAACTTAACTGCAATGTTAAAAACTTAACCTTAAAAAATATTGACGGGAAAAAGTTTTTTTATTATTATTTAATTAAATCAATACTAGGCTGGAGACGAGAGAGCTAATAGTTTTTTTACTATGAGCTCTCTCTGTTTTTTTACAAAAAATTGATTTTATAAAAATTAAGGGGGAATTAAGTTGAAAAAAACATTGATGGGAGAGTGTATCTCTGAATTTATAGGATCCTGGATACTAATATTTATAGGTTGTGGATCAGTTGCATCACTTGTATTAAATGGAGCTAGTATTTCACAGTGGGAAATCGGTATAATATGGGGCCTTGCTGTTACCATGGCAATATATGTTACAGGAGCAGTGTCGGGTACACATATAAACCCAGCAGTTACTATAGCTTTAATGGTGTATAGGGATTTTCCAAAGAAAAAGGTCTTACCGTACATAATAGCTCAAATACTAGGATGTTTTGTAGGAGCTGCTACAGTTTACTTTTTATTTAAGAACTTATTCATATCTTTTGAAAATGCTAATAATATAGTAAGAGCAAGTGCAAGTGGTATGACTACAGCGGGAATATTCTCAACATACCCACATGCTGATATAAGTATAATGACAGCTTTATTTACAGAAATAATAATAACAATGCTTTTAGTTATGGTTATACTTGCAGTTGGAGAAGCTAAAAACTCAAACAAGCCTCATGCTAATTTAGCACCAGTTATGATAGGTTTAACAATAGCTATAATAGGTGCAAGTTTTGGAGTACTAACAGGATTTGCAATGAATCCATCAAGAGATCTTGGACCAAAATTATTTGCAATGATAGCAGGATGGGGAACTAATGCATTAGGAGAAAATATGTATTTCTTAGTTCCAATAGTAGGTCCAATTATAGGTGGTTTACTTGCAGGATTTGTATATGACAAAGGTGTAAAAAGATATTTAGATGATGAAGAGGTTACAGAAACATCTAAGTAGAAACATTAAATACAACAATAATTATAAATATAAATTTTAAAATTTCAGGGAGGGATTTGTATGGAAAGAAAGTATATAATGGCGCTAGATCAAGGAACAACAAGTTCAAGAGCAATATTATTTGATAAGAGTGGAAACATAATAGCAACTTCTCAAAAAGAATTTACTCAATTTTATCCAAATGCAGGATGGGTAGAACATAACCCTATGGAAATATGGGGAAGCCAAAGTGGAGTTATGAGAGAAGTTCTAGAAACTAATTCTATAAGACCAGATGAAGTTTGTGCAATAGGTATAACTAACCAAAGAGAAACTACAATAGTTTGGGATAAAAATACAGGAAAGCCAATATACAATGCGATAGTTTGGCAATGTAGAAGAACATCAGGTATATGTGATGAATTAGAAGCTAAAGGATACAAAGATACTATAAAAGAAAAAACAGGACTTATACTAGATGCATATTTTTCAGCAACTAAAATAAAATGGATACTTGATAATGTAGAAGGTGCAAGAGAAAAAGCAGAAAATGGAGATCTATTATTTGGTACAGTAGATACTTGGTTAATATGGAATTTAACTCGTGGAAAGGTACACGTAACTGATTACTCAAATGCTGCTAGAACTATGCTTTATAATATAAAAGAGTTAAAATGGGATGATGAAATACTTGAAATGTTAAACATACCAAAGAGTATGTTACCAGAAGTAAAACCATCTAGCTGTGTATATGGACACACAGACAAAGAAATGTTAGCAGGAGCTGAAATACCAATAGCAGGATGTGCAGGAGACCAACAAGCAGCACTATTTGGGCAAACTTGTTTTGAAGAAGGAAGTGCAAAAAACACTTATGGAACAGGTTGCTTTATGTTAATGAATACTGGAGAAAATATGGTAGAATCTAAAAATGGATTATTAACAACAATAGCTTGGGGTGTAGATGGGAAAGTTGAATATGCATTAGAAGGAAGTATATTTATAGGTGGTGCATCTATACAATGGTTAAGAGATGAACTTAGAATATTATATGATGCTAGCCAAAGTGAATTTTATGCTCAAAGTGTAGATGATACTAATGGAGTATATGTAGTACCGGCATTTGCAGGGCTTGGAGCACCATATTGGGATATGTATGCAAGAGGTAGCGTAATGGGACTTACTCGTGGTGCTAATAGAGCACATTTAGTTCGTGCAACACTTGAATCAATAGCATACCAAGTTAAAGATGTATTAAATGCTATGCAAGAAGATTCAGGACTAAAGCTAAATGGTCTTAAAGTAGATGGAGGAGCAAGTGCAAATAATTTCTTAATGCAGTTCCAGTCTGATATATTAGATGCAAATATAAATAGACCAAAAGTAGTAGAAACTACTGCACTAGGAGCAGCTTACCTAGCAGGATTGGCTGTAGGATTTTATGATAGCAAAGAAGATATTAAAAAATCTTGGATAATAGATAAAGAGTTTACTCCTAATATGAGTGATGCAAAGAGAAACTTATTATATAAAGGATGGAAAAAAGCAGTACAAAGAAGTCTTGATTGGGCAAGAGAAGATGAAGAACTTAAATCTGAATTAGCATCAGTTGAGAGTTAATATAAAATTAGTGACAAAAAATATTTTATAGTATATAATTAATATATGAAGGAAAATGTTTACAATTTTAAAGTAATATCTATAATTTACAAATTATAACAAAGTGAATTTTATTAAGTACAATATTTAAATATTTTTGGCTAAGAGATGAGAGAGCCTTCTATACAACGTATAGGGGGCTCTCTGTCTTTTTTTAGAAAAAACATAAGTTGGAGGGAAAGTTATGTATGATATAGCAATAATAGGAGCTGGAATTGTGGGAAGCTCTATAGCTCGTGAATTATCTAAATATAATTTAAAAACAGTAGTACTAGAAAAGGGAGTTGAAGTTTGTCAAGGAACTACTAAAGCAAATAGTGCTATAGTACATGGTGGATATGATGCACATGAAGGAAGTTTAAAGGCAAGATTAAATGTAGAAGGTAACAAGTTGTATCCTAAACTTTGTAAGGAGCTAAATGTAGAATTTAAACAAAATGGTTCTTTAGTTTTAGCTTTCGATGAAGAAGATAAAAAACATATACAACAACTTTATGATAGAGGAATAAAAAATGGTGTAGAAGGTCTAAAAATACTAAACAAAGAAGAAGTATTAAAACTTGAGCCTAGTGTAAATAAAAACGTAGTAAGTGCACTACTTTGTGAAGTAGCAGGTATAGTTTGTCCATTTAATTTAAATATAGCACTTATGGAAAATGCTATAACTAATGGAGTAGATTTAAAATTAGAAAGTGAAGTAATAGATATCAATAAAATAGATGATGAATTTAATATAAAATTACAAAATGGAAAAATAATAAAATCAAGATATGTAATAAATGCAGCTGGAGTATACAGTGATAAAATAAACAATATGATAGGCGGAGATGAGTATTATATCATACCTAGAAAAGGAGAGTACAAAATACTAGATAAATCTGAAGGGAAAATAGCAAATCATACATTATTCCAATGCCCAACAAAAAAAGGTAAAGGTGTATTAGTAACTCAAACAGTTCACGGAAATTTATTAGTTGGACCAAATGCAAATGTTGTAGATGACAAAGAAGATATATCTACAAGTAGAGAAGGTATTGAAGAAGTAGTTAATGCTTCAAGAAAAAGTATAGAAAATATAGATTTTAGAAAGACAATAACATCTTTTGCAGGACTTAGAGCAACACCAAATACAGGAGACTTTATGATATTTGCATCAGATAAATGTAAAAACTTTATAAATGTAGGTGGAATAGAATCACCTGGGTTAGCCTCATCACCAGCTATTGCAAAATATGTAGTAGAAATTCTAAAAGAAGAGGGATTAAACTTAGAGAAAAACACAGATTTTAACCCAATAAGAAGAAAAAATAAGCCATTTTCACATATGAGTAGCAAAGAAAAAGAAGAAATAGCAAAAAAAGATGAAAGATATAAAAAGATAATATGCAGATGTGAAATGGTAACAGAAGGTGAAATAATAGATGCTATAAAATCACCATGTGGAGCTAAAACTGTAGATGGAGTTAAAAGAAGAGTAAGACCAGGAATGGGAAGATGCCAAGGTGGTTTTTGTGGTCCTAAAGTTATAGAAATAATAGCTAGAGAACTTAATATAAACGTTGAAGATGTATTAAAAGATTATGACAAATCAAACATGGTAGTAGGTAAAGTTAAGGAAATGAGGGGTGAGTTAGTTGAAATATAATGTTGTTGTTGTTGGAGGAGGACCAGCAGGTCTTGGAGCAGCTTATGAAGCTAAGAAAAATGGTGCAAAAGATGTACTTATAATAGAAAGAGATAGAGAATTAGGTGGAATACTTAATCAATGTATACACAATGGATTTGGACTTCATGAATTTAAAGAAGAACTAACAGGGCCTGAGTATGCTCATAGATTTATAGAAATGATAAAAGAAGAAAATATAGATTATATGCTAAATACTATGGTACTTAATATAACTAAAGATAAAACTATAGAAGCACTTGGAGAAGATGGACTTATAAATATAAGTGCAGATTCAATCGTTCTTGCTATGGGATGTAGAGAAAGAACTAGAGGTGCAATCGATATACCAGGATATAGATGTGCAGGAGTATACAACGCAGGAGCAGCTCAAAGACTATCAAATATGGAAGGGTATATGGTAGGTAAAGAAATAGTTATATATGGATCAGGAGACATTGGTCTTATAATGGCAAGACGTATGACATTAGAAGGCGCTAAAGTTAAGGCAGTAGTAGAAGTTAATCCTCACAGTAGTGGGCTTACTAGAAATATAGTACAGTGTTTAGATGATTTTAATATACCTTTAATGTTAAGCACAGGTATAAGTTATATTCATGGAAAAGAAAGAGTTAAAGGAGTTACACTTTCAAAACTTGATGAAAACAGAAAGCCTATAAAAGGAACAGAAGAATATATACCATGTGATACAGTACTTTTATCAGTAGGACTTATACCAGAAAATGAGTTAAGTGTTGATTTAGGAGTAAGTCTAGATAGTAAAACTAGTGGACCAATAGTTAGAAATAGCATGGAAACTAATATAGATGGTGTATTTGCTTGTGGTAATGTAGTTCATGTACATGACTTAGTAGATTTTGTTACAAAAGAAAGTAGAATAGCTGGTAAAAATGCAGCTCTATACTCATTAAATAAATTAAAAAATAATGAAAGTGTAAAAACTTTAGCAAGTGAAGGAATTTCTTATATAGTACCACAAAATATAGACACAACTTGTGATGAAGATATAAATTTATTTATGAGAGTTAGAAATATATACAGTAACAAAAAATTAGTAGTAGAAAGTAATGGTAAAGTAATATTAGAAAAGAAAAGAAAACATATGATACCATCTGAAATGGAAAATATAAAATTATCTAAAGATTTATTTAAAGATATAAAAGAAAATATAACTGTAAGTGTTAAGGAGGCTTAAATATGGCAAATATAACTTGTATAGTATGTCCTATGGGATGCCCATTAGTAGTAACTAAGACTAATGATGGATATAAAGTAGAAGGAAATACTTGTAAAAGAGGAGAAAAGTATGGAGTAGAAGAGTTAACTAATCCTAAAAGAGTTATAACTACTACTGTAAGACTTGAAAATTCATATTTAAACCTACTGCCAGTAAAAACAAAAGAATCTATACCAAAAGATATGATGTTTGAAATAATGAGAGAATTAGATACTATAAAGGTAAGTGCACCAATAAGTGTAGGAGATGTTATAGTTAAAAACATACTAGACACAGGTATTGATGTAGTTAGTGCTAAAACAGTAGATATTTATTAAAAAGATAGCTTATGCTATCTTTTTTATATACCAGTACTTTATATTAAGCATAAAGCTGTTGATAGCTTACATAGACAACATATATCAATAAGATTAAAATGCAAAAAAAGATATTTTGAGCAACAGACGAAGTCGTGGACGACATGAAGTGTTTTGCCGACACGTCGCTCAAGCAAAGCGAATTTTTGTTGTACCCAAAAAGTATAAATATAAAAGTTACATCCTTGTTACTTTAATTACGAACTTGTAATCTAAGGTAACAGCCGTGTAACTGTTATATATAATTTTAATATGTTAATATAAATACATAGAAGGAAATAAAATAAAAACTTACATAAATTTACATAAATTAAAAGGACGTGATTAAAATGAAAAGAGCTATAACAGCATTATCAGTATTATGTGGAGGGATGTTATTTGTAAGTCCAATAAACAACATAATATTTGCACAAAATTCTAATAACAAACCTAAAGTAGAAGCAGTTGAAGGTATAAACACTAATACAAAAGAAGAAGTAAATAAAGAAGAAAATAACAACATAGATAAACAAGTAATAAAAAATGAAAGCAATAATAAAGTACATAATGAATCAGTAAAAGTTGAAAATAAAGAAGAAGTTAAAAAAGATGATAATAAAATAAATAAAGAAGAAAACAAACAAGAAAATAATCAAGTAGCTAAAGAAGAAAATACAACTACTAATGAAAATGCAAAAGTTGAAAATAAACAAAAAACTGAAGATGATAAAGTACAAGAAGAAAATGTAGTAGTTTCAAATGATAAAGTACAACCAGACATAAAAGAAGAAAGTAAAGTTGAAGTTATAAAAGTATTAAATCAAGAACAAGCTAAAGATTTATTAAAAATGTATAATCAAGACGCAAACTATACATACCAAGGTGATGAAAATAACTTTAGTGCATTAAAAGAAAAAGGATTAAGTGGATATGTATTTTTCCCAGACTATGATACTGACTTAGGTTTCTTTGTAGATAAAAATACATCAAATATATACTACTTCCACCCAAGTGGATATCTTGAATTAGCTATGTAAAATAAATTGATATAAGCTAAAAAAGAGCACCTCTAAAAAAGAGGTGCTCTTTTTATATAGTAATACTAACAATTAATGATTTTAAGTTGATAATTTAATATAATATCTATTTTTAATAGAATATAAGAAACTATGTACTATAATATATTTATAATTTAAAATATTTTATGATAAAATGTAAATTAAACTAAAAAAATCAGTAAGAAAGAGAGACATAAATATGAAAAGAAAAATAATATTAAACTTAGCAATTAGCATAGATGGATATATAGCAAGTGAAGATGGAGGATTTGACTGGATAGTTGGAGATGGAGATAATTCTTTAAATAGTGATAAAAAGTGGGATTTTAATGAATTTCTAAGTGAAGTAGATACTGTAGTAATGGGAAAAAAATGTTATGACCAAAATTTTCATAATGACTACAAAAGCAAAAAGGTGTATGTAGCTACATCAAAGGAGCTAGAAGATTATGAAAATATACATTTTATAAATGGCGATATATGTAAAGTAATAGAAGAAGAAAGAAAAAAAGAAGGAAAGAACATATTTTTATTTGGAGGAGGGAAATTAGTAGACAACTTTATAAAAGCAGATATTATAGATGAATATATAATAGGAATAATACCTACAATACTTGGAAAAGGTAGACCATTATTCTTGGGTAATAACCCTAAAATAGATTTACACTTAGATGAGTATATTTCAGACAATGGGATTGTCATATTAAGATATTCAAAAAGATAGTATATAAAATTTAAATATATAAAGTTATGAGAATATTTATTTTCATAACTTTTTCTATATATATAATATTAAATTTTAGTTAAAAAATACATAAAAAATTCTATTATAGTTTATGTATTTATTACATTAAACATAAAATTAATTTTATATAGAAGTTATATAAAAATCTTATTGATAAGAATATTTTTTATTAGTACAATCTAATTGTAAAAGTAAAAAAACTAAAAATATAGTTATGTCATTTTTATAAATAACAGTATATATAAATCTTAAAGTATATAAAATTGATAAATAGTTTTTGACTAAAATAAATACCTCTACAAATTATATCTATAATTTTTAGTTTTAAAAATATATTATTTATTGGAGGTAAGTAATGAGAAAGCTAACAAAGGCTATGGCAATTGCAATTTCATCTACGTTTATACTAGGTGCAAGTACTATGAATTATACTGGAAATGCAGGTGGAAATGATGTAGATAGAATACTCTGGGAACATGGTGGTGACTTAGAGGCACAATTTGGACAAGATAAAAATATAGGTACTGCAGGTTTACTTGCGGGTAAAGATGGCGAATATATAATAGCTGGTGGAGGAGCAAATTTCCCAGATAAACCAGTTTTAGATGGAGGGGCTAAAAAGCTTTATCCAGATGTGTATGTACTAAAGGAAGAAGATGGAAGACTGAAGCAAGTTAGCCATGAAAAACTAAATTATGAAATTGGATATGGGAGCTCAATTACTGATAAAGAAGGGGTTTACTATATAGGTGGAAGTAGTAATGAAAAAGAAGCTGATAATGTAACTTTATTTACAGTTAATAAAAAAGGAAAACTTAAAGAAAAGCACATAGGAGATTTACCATTTACACTTAGCGATGGAATAGCAGTTAAAAAAGATAGATATATATATATTGGTTTAGGAAAGCAAAATGGAACACCTAGTAATAAGATGTATAGATTTGACATAAAAAAAGGTGAGACTAAAGAGTTAGCACCTATGCCAGGAGAAGCAACTAGAAACCAAGCTGTAGCTCAAATATTAGGTGATGATATATATGTATTTAGTGGTGGAGATAAAGTAGCATATACAGATGGATATAAATATAACATAAAAAATAATAAATGGGAAAAGGTTTCTGATATTAAAATAAATGATAATAAAATATCTTTATTAGGAGCAAGCTCAGTGAAACTTAATGAAGAAGAAATGTTAGTTATAGGTGGATTTAATAAAGAAATATATGATGATGCAGTTTATAATCTAGATAACTTAAAAGGAGAAGAATTACAAGCCTTTAGACAAAAATATTTTGGTGCAGATCCTCAGGAATTTAATTGGAATGAAAATATATTAATATATAATGCAGAAGAAGATAGCTGGAAAACTGTAGGAGAAATTCCATTTAATGCACCTTGTGGAGCAGGTCTAATACTTAATGGAAATAAGATATATTCAATAAATGGGGAAGTAAAACCAGGTGTTAGAACAGAAAGAACTTTTGTAGGAACAATAATTAATGAGTAGCTATCAAGGTATAAATTTAAGTAAAGACTTTTAAGATAGGGGGAAGATTTATGATATTTGGCAATATAGAGCATATAAAAAATTATCCTAATTTAAGTAAAGACCTACTTAGGTGTTTTGAATATGCTAATGAAAATGATTTAAAAAGCTATGAAAAAGGGACATACACTATAGATGGAAAAGATATATTTGTAAATATAGTAGAATATGAAACTTATGAGAAAGAAGAAAGATTTTGGGAAGCTCATAAAAAGTACATAGATATTCATTTAATGATAGATGGATGCGAAAGAATTGACTTAAATTTCATAGAACAATTAACTCAAAAAGATTATGAAGAAGAATCGGACTTTTTACCTCTAGAAGGTGAAAATAATGGATATGTAGAATTAAGAAAAGGAAATTTCTTGATTTGCTATCCAGAAGATGCTCACATGACAGCTATAAAAGTAAATGAAAAAGAATATGTAAAGAAAGCTATATTTAAAATTATAATAAGATAAATATAAGAGAGGGTATATGCCCTCTCTTATTAAAGTATAAAAATTAAATTTTTATTATTGGTAAATTTAATTATTTAAACTTGTTAAATACATTTTTTTATATGATATAATTTATACAGTAGTATTAATAAAGGAGTGATTTTTATGACACTAATGGCAGAAATGACATGGTATGAGTTTAATGAAAGAAAAGACAAAGATGTAGTAATATTACCTATAGGGTCTGTTGAACAACATGGACCACACTTACCATTATCTACAGATACTATAATATCTGAGGGATTCTCTAAATTATTAGGAGAAAAAACAAATTCTATAGTAATGCCTTCTATAAATTATGGATATAAATCTCAACCGGCATCAGGTGGAGGTCCATTATTTCCAGGTACTATAGATTTAAATGGAACTACTTTAATAGAGTTAGTAAAAGATATTTTAGAAGAGTTAATAAGAGATGGTGTAAGAAAAATAGCTATAGTAAACTCTCATTTTGAAAATCAAGCATTTTTACTAGAAGCCATAGATTTAGTAAGCAAATTTATGCCAAATGATACTAAAATAATAATGATGAGCTGGTGGGACTTAATAAGCCAAGATACTATTGATAAAGTATTTGATGAAATAGAGTTTCCAGGGTGGGCATTAGAACATGCAGCTATAACAGAGACTTCATTAATACTTAAATTTGCTCCACAACTAGTTCATATGGATAGATTAATAGATGAAAAAATAGAAGAAGTACCAACTTATCATGTATATCCAATACCAAAGGATTTAGTTCCAAAATCAGGATTATTAGCCATAGGAAGAACTAGTTCTAAAGAAAAAGGAGAACTAATAGTAAATGAAGCTTTAGACAAAATGGTTAGTATAGTAAACAAAGAATTTATAAAATAAACAAGAATATTTTGCTATAAAAATACATTAAAAACCTATGGCTATAAATAACTAGCAATAGGTTTTTAATGTATTTACTATTATTTTAATTTATTAATATTAAAGTTTTGGAGGAAATTAAAATGAAAATTGCAATAATTGGTTATAGTGGAAGTGGAAAATCCACACTTGCTAGGAAGCTTGCAAAATATTATAAGGCACCTGTTTTATTTCTCGACACAGTTAATTTTTTGCCAAATTGGATTGAACGTGATAGAGATGAGGGGCGTTTAATAGTATGTGACTTTATGAAAAATGATTCTTGGATAATAGATGGAAATTATAGTGATTTTTTTCAAAAAGAAAGATTAGAACAAGCTGATAAAATAATTTTTTTGAAATTTCCACGTAGAATTTGTATTTATAGAGCATTAAAGAGATATTTTAGATACAAAAACACAACTCGTGAAGATATGGCTAAAGGATGTATAGAGAAAATCGATTTAGAATTTATTTGGTGGATTCTTTATGAAGGTCGCACTAAAAAAATACGCAATCATTATAAGCAAATAGAAAAAAATTTTAAGAATAAAATAGTAGTTTTGAAAAAAGCAAAAGAAGTTAATTTGTTTCTACAGAAAATAACAAATTCATAGTATATAGTAAATAAAAAATTAATTACTATGTACTATGAAATATATAGTTAATATTTTTATTGTCTTGATATGTAATGTAAAATTTATCCTAAGGCAACAAATATAGTACCAATAGCTATAAATAAAACGCCTATTATACCTTTTACACTTATTTGTTCTTTAAATATTAAAATAGAAAAAATTACAGTTAAAACTACAGATAACTTATCAATAGGAGCTACTTGCCAAGTTTTTCCCGTCTTTAGTGCTATATTTAAAAATAACCAAGACAAAGCACCAGATACGCCAGCAAATATTAAGAATAGTAAGTCTTTTTTATGACTTAAAAGAGAAGATAGATTAGAAAAATCCCCTTTTATAAAAGATACTAATACTAAAAATACTCCCATTATAACTGCTCTAACACTAGTAGCTAGTGAAGGAGACAAGTTAGTTACTCCCACCTTAGAAAAAACTGTTACAAAACTTGCACTGATAGCTGCTAAAAGTGCATAAAATAACCAATTACTCATAAAACCTCCTTGCGAATTAATATTAGATGTTAATTAAAAATAAATGAAAATAAATATCAATAACTAAAATAATACTTTATAAATCTTATATAGTCAATAAATATTTAAATGCAATAAAAAATTATATAAAAAATAATAAAATATTATATCTTGTTTGAAAACATACTAATTTAAACTTGTTTGTTGTATAATTTAATAATAAACAATCAACAAAAGGAGAGTCAAAATTTATGAGGGATTTTAAACTGAAAAATCAATTTATACTAGCAACTTATATAATTATATTATCCTTTTTATTATTAAATATAAAAACTGTAGGAAATGTTTTAAACACTACATTATCTATATTAAAACCTTTTATAATAGGATTAGCTATAGCATTTTTACTAAATGTACCTATGAAATCTTTTGAAAATAGATTAATAGGAAAAATTGTTAAAAAATATAATATAAAGAATTCAAAAATTATTATAAGGATAATATCATTAATATTAACACTTATAACAATAGGGCTATTATTAAGTGCATTTATAAACTTAGTAATACCACAATTAGTAAAAAGTACTTCAAGTTTAATAAGTAGTATTCCGCAGGATATAGACTCATTACAGTCTTATATAACAACTTATATGTCTCATATAAATATATCAGATAATTTACATCACAGTTTATTATCAGGAGTTGATAAGATGTCAGACTTTATGATAAAAACTTTAAATTATTTTATATCTAATATAGTTGGAATTACTTTTTCAATAACATCTATAATAACTAACTTATTATTAGGTTTTGTTATAGCCATATATATGTTACTTAGCAAAGATAAGCTTATAGTTCAATTTAAAAAGGTGATATATGGTCTTTTAAGTGAAAATATTGCAGATAAAATAATGAGCATTATTAAATTAGGCGATGTTAAATTTTCAAAATTTATAGTAGGACAATGTACAGATGGTATAGTTATGGGAAGTTTATGTTTTATAGGTATGACCATATTTAATATGCCTTATGCTATATTAATAAGTACATTAATAGGAATTACAGATTTAATACCGATATTTGGTACATTTTTAGGAGCAGCTCTTTCTGCTTTGATATTATTTATGATAAAACCTGTAACAGCACTTTACTTTATAATAATGATAGTTATAATTCAGCAAGTAGAAGGGAATTTTATATATCCATTTATAGTAGGAAATTCCATAGGATTATCATCATTTTGGATATTAGTTCCTATAATAATAGGTTCATCAATGTTTGGAGTATTAGGGATCCTAATAGGAGTACCTCTTTTTAGTATGATATATACTTTATGTGGTGGGTATATAAATAACAGGATAAAATCAAAAAATATAAATATACAAAAATAATTTGATACTTGTATTTATTTTATATAAACAATTAAAATAATATAAAAAGGGACTAAAGTTGGCTTTTAGTCCCTTTTTATATTATTAATTAGTCTAATATACTATATAAAACACTATTTACAATAGATAGCAATATAGATGCACCTATTGCACTTAAAGTACTATTTATATAAACTCCATTAACAAATGAGAATGCTAGCTTTAAAACTAATCCATTTATAATTAGTGAAAATAACCCTAAAGTTAAAACTGTTATAGGGAATGAAAAGAACTTAAGTATAGGCTTTATAGTTAAATTAAGTAATCCAAATATTAATGTAAGTATTATTAATGACTTAAAAGAACTTATATATACGCTATTTAAAAGTAAAGATACTATATATAAGGATATAGCATTAACGACTATAAATAATGATGCTTTTCTCATAGTAAATCTCCTTTCAAAATATTACAAATTTATACAAATATTAAATCATATATACAATAATATTTCAAGTTGGTATAATATTTAAGATAATTAGATCATATACTTTGAATATGGTTTTGTTTTTAATTTTGTCTATATATTAAATTTATATACACTACACTTATTAAAGTAAAAATATAATTAAATTAATTTACCAAAAAAGGATGATATTATGTATAATTCAAGATATGAAGAATTAAACAATATTATGAAAATTATTACACCTATAGAAAATGAAATAAATAATATTACAAAGTATATATATACCAAAGATAAAACAAAATCAATATATATTATAGATTATATACAAAAAGAGATAAATAAATTAAAAAACAATGTAAAAGAGCTAGAAAATCCATTTGTACTTTGTATAGTGGGTTGTGGGAACTACGGAAAATCAACTCTTATAAACTCATTAATAAAAAGGGAGGTAGTAGCTACAAAAGATATACCAAGTACTTGGAAGGTTGATGTTTTTTTAAAGAGTAATTTAGAAAAAATAGAGATAATATATGACAACGAAGAAAAAATTTTAAAAAGTATACAAGGTGGATATAGATTACTGAAAGATGAAGAAGATAAGTACAAAAAATCTAAAGAAAAAATATATAGATTAGTTCAAGAGCTTAAAAAAGAAAATACAAAAACAAAAAAAGAACTTAAAGAATACAAAAGAGAATTAGAAGAGAAATATTTATATAAACCTCAAATATGTAAGGTTAAATATTACTTAAAAGAAGGAAATTTAATAAATGATTTTACTATAGTAGATACACCGGGACTTAACCAAAGTCTATTAAATACTGATAAAAAAGTAGAGCGATATTATGAGATAGCAGATGGAATTATATGGGTAATAGATGCTCAAAATATAGTATCTAGTGAAAATACAAAGCTTATAAATGAAATTAATGATATAGATAAAAATTACACTAACAAAAATATAATAGCTGTTGTAAATAAGATTGATATAATAAAAGAAAAAGATCTAGATAAAGTTAAAGATAAATGTGAAGAATTATTTAAAGATAAGTTTAAAGACATTGTATACATATCAGCTAAGGATGCTATAAAAGGAATATTAAATGAAGATTATTATTATATACAGAAAAGCAATATAGAAAAATTATATAAAAGTATAGATGTTAATTTTAAAAAACTTTGTGAAAATAAGCAAATAGAATCCAAATACAAAAATTTATATATAACTAAAAGTAATATACTACAATCTATATACTCACATAAGAGAGAATTATACAAAGACTTATCTATATATAATGAAATAGATTATGAATTAAAATACACCTTAGATAATATAAAAAAGGATGCTCTAAGTTATATAAAAGATATAGATATAGAAATAAAGGACCATATAATAAGTTTGCAAAATAAATGCAATAATGATTTTAGTAATATATATGATATAATTTATAAAAAATCAAATTTCAATAAAGACTCCATTTATCAAAAAATAGATACTAATATAAATTTAGATAAAATCCAGGTACCAATTCAAAAACAATTAAAAGATAAAGCAAAAGAAGATAAACTAGAAAATTTATTTAATAAATTTTTAGTTAAAGCATTTAATGAAGACGTAAATTATAAACCAAATTACCTATCTATAAATAAAGAACTCATAACAAAAGACATAGAAAAAATATTAAAAGATAATATAAATACTATAATTTCAAACATAGAATATATAAAAAATCATAGTTTTGAAAAAGTATATATAGACTATAAGTATATAAATATTTATATAGACTTCCTAAACAATATAGAAAGAATTTTAAATACTTTGGGGTGATATTTTGGAAAATAATAAAGGTATATGTATAGTTAAAGAAGAAATATTAAATTCACCAATAAGAAAAAAGTTAATTGAAGATTTAAATTTACCATATAAAAATACAATAAAAGAACCATTACAAGAAGCGGTTGAACTTATTAAATCTATAGAAAGTAATAAGGAAGAACCATTAAAAATTGTTGTGTTAGGAGAAGTTAAATCAGGAAAATCAAGCTTAGTAAATTCATTAATAGGAGGGGATATAAGTGAAGTAGATGTACTTGAAGCTACTTCTAGTATAATAGAAATAGTATATAGTAACATGCCATATACTAAAACATATAAAGACATAACAAAGGTGGGTCTTAATATAGATTATTTAAAAAAGATAAATATAGTAGACACACCAGGGTTAAAGAGCATAACTGTAAACAATGAAGAAAAAACTTTAAACTATATAAAAAATGCTGATTTGATATTATTTGTAATAGATGCAACTCACCTAGGACAAGAAGATGTAATAGAAGCGCTTGATTTGATAAGTGAGTATAAAAATAACATTATAGGTATAGTAAATAAGTGTGATTTATTAAGTTCTGATAAAGAAGAAATTATAGATTATATAAAAGATGAATATGGAATATATATAGATGAATTTTTTATGATATCTTCATATCTTGAATACCAAGAGAAGGTATTACCTAAGGTAAAAACAAAAAGTACTGATTTAGTATTATCAAACTATAATGATTTAAAATACGAATTTAATAGATTAAATGATTATATAAATTATCTAATAAAAAATTCTCAAGAAGAAAAAAATAGTAGTATAAAATCATCTTTAGATAGAATAATACACAAAGATATAGTTTGTCATAATGATTATCTAAAGACTTTATATGTTTTAGATGATGAACTATTAAGATACAATAAATTACTTCAAAACAAAAGAGACTATATAAGTTCAAAGATGGATTTTGAGATAAAGGATTGGGTAGATAGAATATTTTTTAGTGATGAAATACAAAAAATTAAATTAAATATAGATTTAGCTAAGTTATACATAAATGAAGGATATATAAATGAATTAGTAAACAAGAAAAAAATAGAATTGGATAATTTATTTTTTAATGAGTGGAGTCAGTGTTTAAAAGAAATAAGCAATGAAATGGATGATGATATAAAAAGATATATAAATGATATAACATATAAAAATGAATGCATAGATACCCAAAGCTTTAAATTAGAAAAAAACCAAGCAACAGCAAATGAATTATTAGCAGTAGTAGGAACAGGTGCAGTGCTTGGGGCAACTTCGGGTACAGTTGTTTCAATGTATAGTGCAATACTTGGAGCATCGGCAACCTCAACTACTATATCAGCAGCACTAATGACTTATTGTCCACCGCTATTAATAGCAGGGACTATAAGTGGAGCAGTAGGGAAAGTTATATATGATAAAGTACGAGATGATAAAAAGAGCAAGGAATTGCTAAATGATATAGATACTTTTATAGAAAATCTAAAGTATAAAATAAGTGAGAATCTAAAAGATATATATGAAAATTATAGTATAGAGATAAACTATACAACACTAGAAATACTAAAAAATATAAAAGGTATACAAACTAACAAACACGAAATAGAAGATACAATTAAAGAAATAAATATATATATAGATAAATTAAAAACATATATACATTAATGAAAATTCAGTACAATAAACACAAAAAATGTCATTTTATCATACATTGAAGTATAACTTTTAATTAAGGGAGCAAATAGTATGATTACTATAAGTTTATGTATGATAGTAAAAAATGAAGAAAATATTTTAAAAAGATGTTTAGATAGTATTTATGATATAGTAGATGAAATAATAATAGTAGATACAGGGTCAGTAGATAAAACAAAGGAAGTTTGCAGAAATTATACTAACAATATATATGATTTTAAGTGGATTGATGATTTTTCAAAGGCTAGAAATTTTTCCTTTGATAAAGCAACCAAAGATTATATACTTTGGTTAGATGCAGACGAGTATTTAGATGAGAAAAATAGAAAAAGACTTATAAACTTGAAAGAAAATTTAAATGAAAGTATAAGTGTTATATCTACAGAGACTCATATGTGTATAGATGAAAATAATAATCCTAAAATAGTAGCTAGAAGAAATAGAATAATCAAAAGAAATGAAGGTTTTAAGTGGGTAGGATATGTTCATGAATATATATCTATAGAGGGTATAAATGAAAGTAATGTATATGATAGTGATATTTGTATAATACATGATAAGGTAAAAAATATAGATGATAGAAATCTTAAAATATACGAAAAAAAACTAAAAGATGGCAAAATATTAAGCAATAGAGATTTGTATTATTATGGAAGAGAATTATATTGTAATTTAAAATATGAAAAATCTATAGAAATATTAAAAGAATTTATAAAGGTAAGTAAATTTAAGGAAGAAACGGTAGATGCATTATGCAAAATAGGAGAATGTTATATAAAACAAAAAGAATACAAACTAGCAAGGATATATTTATATAAAGCCTTTGAAGAAGATATACCAAGAGCTGATATAATGTATAATATAGCTTATTCATTTGAAGAGGAGGAAAAATATTTACAAGCTATAAGTTGGTATAAAATAATACTTAATACTGATATATCTTGTGATACTAACCAATGCATTAATATGAGTTACTTAAGATTTAAACCTCATTTAAATCTTTGTTGCTGTTATTATGAATTGAAAGATTTACCAAGGGCTTATTATCACCATCAAAAATGTATGGAATTAAATCCAAATGATGAATGTGTAAAATGTAATGAAAAGTACTTTAATTCTATAATAAAAGAAAGATAAGGTGGGGAGACCCACCTTAAATTATATATCATAAAAAAATCATATGTAAAATATACTGTATTAAACAATAGATAAGGAGGATATGATGAGATTAGATAAAATTTTAGAGAATGTAGATACTTTAAATATATATGGAGACACAAATATTGATATAGATAATATATATTATGATTCAAGAGAAGTAACAAAAAACAGCATGTTCATATGTATAAAAGGATATAATACTAATGGACATTTATATATAGAAAATGCTATAAAATCTGGAGCTAAGGCATTTTTAATAGAAGAAGATATAAATATAGATAATATGGAGAAGTATAGAATTATAAAAGTAAGTAATACTAAAGAGGCCATGGCAAAAATTGCATCTAATTTTTATAATGAGCCAAGTACAAAATTAGATGTAATAGGAATAACAGGAACAAATGGGAAAACTAGTGTATCAACTCTTTTAAAGGAGATATTAAATAAAGTTAATAAATGTGGTCTTATAGGAACTATCGAAATAGACAACTCAAAGGAAAAAATAATACCTAAAAATACAACTCCAGAAAGTTTAGACCTTCAAAAAAGTTTCAATGATATGTTAAAAAATAACTGTAAATATTGCGCCATGGAAGTATCTTCTCATGCACTTAGCTTAGGTAGAGTGAAAGATACTAGTTTTTTAATGGGATTATTTACAAATTTAACTGAAGAACATTTAGATTTTCATAAAAATATAGAGGATTATAGAAACTCTAAAGAAAAGTTATTTTATATGACAACAAAAGCAAATATAATAAATATAGATGATGAACATGGCAAAATTATATTAAATAATATTAAAAACTTAGATATACCTGTATACACTTATGCTATAAATGAACATGCTGATTTTATGGCAAGTGATATTATATTAGAAAAAGATCATATAGAATATAAAGTAAAAACTCCAACTTATGAAGATTATATCTATGTAAATATACCAGGAAAGTTTAGTGTATATAATACATTGGGAATAATAAGTATTTGCTACATATTAGATATAGATATAAACATAGTTAAAGAAGTATTTAGAAATACTAAAGGCATTAAGGGTAGGTTTGAAAGTATAAAAAATAATAAAAAGCTAAATGTTATAGTAGACTATGCACATACTCCAGACGCTTTAGAAAATATATTAAAAGCTTCAAAAGAATTTACAAAAGGCAAGGTAATAACAGTGTTTGGATGCGGAGGAGATAGAGATAGACTAAAAAGACCTATAATGGGAAAAATAGCACAAGAATACTCTGATGTAGCTATAATAACATCAGATAATCCAAGATGTGAAGATCCCCATAAAATAATTAATGATATATTAAAAGGTATTAATATAAAAAAGGATAATTATATAATTATAGAAGATAGAAAAGAAGCAATATATAAGGCAATAGATATGGCAAATGATAAAGACTTAGTTATAATAGCGGGAAAAGGACATGAAGATT
Organism: Romboutsia sp. BSD2780061687b_171204_C1; assembly: GCF_015560225.1. Taxonomy (NCBI): domain Bacteria; kingdom Bacillati; phylum Bacillota; class Clostridia; order Peptostreptococcales; family Peptostreptococcaceae; genus Romboutsia; species Romboutsia sp. BSD2780061687b_171204_C1. The sequence goes on from NZ_JADMRK010000001.1 coordinate 575,729, forward strand.
ATCAAATAATAGGTAAGAAAAAGCATCCTTTTGATGATACAAAAGTAGCACTTGAAGCTATAAATTTAAAGTAGGCAACAAATAAACTCATATATATTAATAAAAGGAGCTGTGAATATTCACAGTTTCTTTTATATTATAATAAAGCATGCTTTATTATTTTTTTTAGAAGTATTATAATATACGGATAAACTAAATAAAAATTAAAAGGTAGGTAATTTGATGAATGAAACTAAAAAGTTAACAGAGTCAGCAATACTATCCGCACTATTTGTTATAAGTACCTTACTATTTGTAGGAATTGGTTTTGGATATGCACTTTACATAGATTTTATAGTTCCTGTATTTTTTTCAATAGTAGTACTTAGATGTGATTTTAAGTATTCAGTACTTTCTGGGATAACATCACTTTTAATAGTATGGTTGATACTTGGGAATATAGGTATAGCTATATGGTGTAGCCAAAGTGTAATACTTGGAATACTTTGTGGCTACTTTATAAGTAAGGATACATCTATTATGGATGATATGGTATATACTTCTTTTATAGGCGTTGTACTTATGGTATTTGTAGATATATATGCATCTAAATTAATAGGATACAGCTTTATGAAAGAGTTTCAAGGATATATAAATATACTAAAATCCGGAGAATATGTACAAGTTATTTATTATATACTTATAGCTGCATTTCCTTTTGGAACTGTATTTTCTATATATATATTATCCTTATTTATGTGCAAGAAATTAAATATGTTAAAAGGAAATATAAATAAAAAATTTGAAATTATAGCTAACTTTAGAAGACTTTCAAGATTTGTATGTTGTTCTAAAAATGTATTTTATGTATTATCAGTATACATTTTTATAGTAGAAACTTTTAAAGCGTTTAATATAAACATAGATAATACATATCTAAAAACTATAATAATAAGTATAGAGTATCTATCATTTTACTTTGTGATAAAAGATGGATATACAGCAATACAAAATTATTTATTATCTAAAAATAAGAAAGTAGCTCATATAAGAATATTATCGATTTTAATGTTAATAGCATTAGTATTAATATTTAAGATAACTACATTTATTATAATCATAATTAATATAATATTAGATATAAAGATAAATATAAGAAATCAACAAATAGGAATATTAAATAATATATTAAGTAGAGGGCGAAAATGTGGTTAAGGATGTAAGTTTTATCAAAAAATGTCCCTTTTCACATAGAGGACTTCATAATGATATATATCCAGAAAACTCTATGGGGGCTTTTATAAATTCTATAAAATATAACTATGGTATAGAATTAGATGTACAACTTACAAAAGATAAAAAGGCAGTAGTATTTCATGATGAGTTTTTAGAAAGAATGACAGGATATAAAGGTACTATAAATAATATGACTTATAATGAAATAAGCAAACTAAGGCTATTAAACACTGATGAAAAGATACCTCTTTTAGTGGACGTATTAGATATTGTAAATAACAGGGTACCAGTCTTAATAGAATTAAAGGCTCTTGGAGATGCTATAGATATGAGTAGTGAGGTTTATAAGATAGTAAAAAATTATGAAGGTAAGTTTGCTATACAGTCTTTTAATCCAAGGGTACTTCTATGGTACAAAGAAAATGCAAATAATATAATAAGAGGGCAAATATCATTTGATTACAAAGATACAATAATAAAATGGTACAAAAAACTATTTTTAAGGGGCATGATACTAAATTTCAAAACAAAGCCAGATTTTGTATCTTATGATATAAAAAGTATTCAAAGTAAAAGGGTTCAGTTAATTAGGAATAAGATGCCAGTTATAACTTGGACTATACTTAATTGTAATCAATATAAAAAAGCATCCAAATATGCAGATAATATAATATTTGAAGGTATAGATCCAAATAAATGTTAAAAAGTATTGACAAAATATAATTTTAAGAATATATTATAGACATAAATGAAAAAATATTAATATAAAGCTATGATAAGAATTAGTAGGATTAATGTATTCTAACAGAGAGTTTCCGGTAGGTGAGAGGAGCAAGAAAAGTTAATTTGAATACATCTTGGAGCAGTTTTCCTGAAAGATAACAACCATTAGGGAAAAACGGAGTAGCATACGTTATAATGCTAGGGTATAATTTTGTACCTAATAAGGTTAATACTGTGAAGTATTAATAAATTAAGGTGGTAACACGTAAGCACAAGCTTTCGTCCTTTTATAAGGATGAAGGCTTTTTTTAATACAAAAAGTTTTATATCCTTAAAAAATGATTTGCTAAAAAATAAGACTTAAGCAAATTTATAAATATAAAATAACAGGAGGGTAAATATGTTTAATTTAGATGAACAAGTAAAAATTATATTAAAAGGTGTAGAAGATTTAATAGATGAAAAGGACTTAAGAGAAAAATTAACTAATGCTCACAAAGAGGGAAGACAGTTAGTTGTTAAGTTAGGTCTTGACCCATCAGCACCAGATATACACTTAGGGCATACTGTTGTTCTTAGAAAAATGAAGCAATTACAAGACTTAGGACACAAGGTAGTAATAATAATAGGAGACTTTACAGGAAAGATAGGAGATCCAACTGGAAAATCTCAAGCTAGAAAGGCATTAACTACAGAGCAAGTTTTAGAAAATGCAAAAACTTACCAAGAACAAATATTTAAAGTTTTAGATAAAGAAAAGACAGAAGTAAGATTTAACAGTGAATGGCTAGGAAAGTTAAACTTTGAAGATGTTGTTAAATTAGCTGCAACTATAACTGTTGCTAGAATGTTAGAAAGAGAAGACTTTAAAAAGAGATATGAAAGCCATACTCCAATATCAGTACACGAATTCTTCTACCCATTAATGCAAGGATATGATTCAGTTGCTATAAAAGCTGATATAGAATTAGGTGGAACTGACCAAAGATTTAACTTACTTATGGGTAGAGCACTACAAAAAGAATTTGGTCAAGATTCTCAAGTAGTTATAATGATGCCTATAATAGAAGGACTAGATGGCGTTAATAAAATGAGTAAGAGTTTAGGAAACTACATAGGAGTAGATGAAGAAGCTGGTGTAATGTATCAAAAAGCTATGGAAATACCAGATTCATTAATAGTTAAATACTACAACTTAGTAACTGATGTTCACCCTGATGTAGTAGCTGAAATAGAAAAAGATTTAAAAGAAGATAGAAAAAATCCAAGAGATATAAAAATGGAACTTGCTAAAGAAATAGTAAGATTATACCACGGAGAAGAAAAAGCAAACTTCGCTGAAGAAAGATTTAAATCAGTATTCCAAAAAGGACAAATACCTGTTGATATATTAACAGTAGAAGCAGATGCTAATGATTTTGATTTAGCTCAAATAATAGTTGATAACAAGTTAACTCCAAGTAAAAGTGAATTAAGAAGATTAGTTAAGCAAGGTGGAGTTAAAGTAAATAGTGAAAAAATAGCTGATTTACAAGAAGTAGTAGCTGAGGGTGAATTAGTAGTTCAAATAGGTAAGAAGAAGTTTATAAAAGTAGTTGTAAAATAATATAATTAAAAGAGATATAAGAAACTAACTTATATCTCTTTTTGGATTAATATCCTAATATACCTCACATTATACTAAATGATAAGATATATTATACTAAAGATTAATAGATGATATAACAAGTACTAATTAGAATAAAGCAGTTGTAAAAAATAATGATAAATGTTATATTTTATCTATTAAAGACGAAAAAGAGATGAGGAGCTATATGTATTTACCAAGTAAAATAACTAAAATATTATCTAATATGAATAGGTCTTATATCATATACTATAGTAAAGGAAAAATAACATCTGTAGTAGTTGACAATAAAAATATAACTATAAGTGCTAGTACAAAAGGATATTTAATAGATATAAAAGGTTCTAAAGTTATATTAAATGATCTAAAATCAATCAAACCTTTACTTATGAAGTTTAGCACAAGTCAAGTTGATAAAAGCAAAAGTTTTAAGATATCAGAGAATTTAGTTGAGTTATTTGCTGAGAATGAAAAGACATTTGCTGTTGAGTATTTAAATGGAAATGTAATATCTATTATAATGGATAAACCAAGTGTAAAGATAGAAAAAACTGCAACTGGATATTTTTTAGAGATAAATTATAAAGAAATAGCAGTAGATAGCTTAACAGATGTTAAAAGGTTTTTATCTAAAATGAATATAATAAATGAAAATCAAAAAGAATCTAACAAAAATCAAGAAGAAGATCTATATAAACAATTAAAGCTAGATATATAAAATAAATTTTTGATATATACAAAAATCATATTTCATATATCTTTAATATGAATATAATATTTTTGGAAGTGGATATGACTAAAAATACACATGTATTCATGAGGAGAAGGGAAATTTTATAAAAATGTTTTCCTGGGAAATTTTTAATACTTAAATTTTATATAGTTTATAAACTATGTAAGAAAGGATATAATTATGGATGATTATAAAAAATCAATATCTAGAGAAAATATTATAATGCTTTTAATGGCAGGTGGAATTATAGTTTTTAATTTTATAGGGTTTATAATATCATACTTTGTATGGAAAGATTATAGTAAAGACTCAGACTTTATAGCTAGAAATGGTAGAAGACTTTTGAATTTTCACATATCATTTTTTATATATGAAATAATATCTGGATTATTAGTATTTTTGCTAGTTGGAATGGTATTATTACCACTAGTATCAATAGCCTATTTAGTACTTAACATAATAGCTATGATAAGATATGGATCATATAGAGATTATGATTTCCCATTTACACTTAACATTATAAAATAAAATAAAAAGAACTACATTTAATATATTATGTAGTTCTTTTTTTATGTACTAATTAAATTATATATAAAAATAAAATTATTTGAAAATTATGAATAAAAGAAATGTTAATGTATTTACAAAATATGTCTAGTATATTAATGTTAATAGTGAGTTATATCAAAAAAAAGGGGGAAAAAGATGAAAAAAACATATATTTCACAAATAGGATTACTAATAGTTGCTATGATTTGGGGAAGTGGATTTGTAGGAACACAATTGGCGCTAGATGGGGGACTTACGCCACTGCAAATAATAACACTTAGATTTTTTATAGGAGCGCTTTTGATAAATTTAATCTTTTTTAAACAGATAAAAGAAAATGTGAGCAAAGATGCAATAAAGTATGGTTGTATATTAGGATTTTTTCTATTTACAGCCTTTGTTGTCCAAACTATAGGGTTAGTTTATACAACACCATCAAAAAATGCATTTATAACTGCTACTAATGTAATTATAGTTCCGTTTATAGGATTTTTAATGTATAAACAAAAACTTGATAAAATGGGTATAATAAGTAGTATATTAACAGTTATAGGAATAGGTATACTATCGCTTGAATCAGATTTTTCTATTAATTTTGGAGACTTTTTAACTTTAGTATGTGCTTTTGGATTTGCATTTCATATATTCTTTACAAGTAAATATGCTGTAAGGTATAATCCAATAGTACTTACAGCTATACAATTTAGTGTGGCATTTATACTTTCATTATTTACACAAATACTTATGGGAGAGGGAAGTATAAATGCTGGTATAGATGGATATCTAGGTGTATTATATCTAGGAGTATTTAGTACTACTGTTTGTTTTTTGGTGCAAACTATATGTCAAAAAAGTGTTGAAGGAAATAAGGCTGCTATAATACTTTCAACAGAAGCAGTATTTGGAACAATTTTCTCTGTAATTATATTAAAAGAACTAGTAACATTAAGAATGATTTTAGGAAGTTTTATAATATTTGTAGCCATCATAATGGCTGAAACTAAACTATCTTTTTTAAAGAAAAAAGACATATACATAGAAGAAGCATGTATAGAATCTAACGAAGATACAAGTAAATCTTAATATACATTATATAAAATTAATAATTTAATATAAAAATGGGAAAATAAGGTTGTAATTGTGACTGTATAGATGGTAAACTTATATTTGTAAAAAATTTAAATTTATTGTTTAGGGGATGCTACACCGGGTATATATAAAATATGATCGATAAGATATTAAATATCTTATTTATAAATAATAAGAATTTATTATTTAGTTAATGTATTTTAGGGTATATAGTATAGTAGTTAAATAATGAATTTAAATTAAATTAATATATAAATTGGAGGAGTATAATCATGAAAAAATTTGTTTGTACAGTATGTGGATACATACATGAAGGAGAAACTGCACCAGAAAAATGTCCAGTATGTGGAGTTGGAGCTGATAAGTTCGAAGAAATGAAGGGTGAAATGGTTTGGGCTGACGAACACAGAATAGGTGTTGCTAAAGGTGTAGACGAAGAAATATTAGAAGGTTTAAGAGCTAACTTTACTGGAGAATGTACAGAAGTTGGAATGTACTTAGCAATGAGTCGTCAAGCTGATAGAGAAGGATACCCAGAAGTTGCAGAAGCTTACAAGAGAATAGCATTTGAAGAAGCAGAACATGCTGCAAAATTTGCTGAATTATTAGGGGAAGTTGTTGTAGCTGATACTAAAGCTAACTTAACTGCAAGAGTAGAAGCTGAATATGGAGCAACTGAAGGAAAATTAAAAATAGCTAAGAGAGCTAAAGAATTAGGATTAGATGCTATACATGATACAGTTCATGAAATGTGTAAAGATGAAGCTAGACATGGTAAAGCATTCTTAGGATTATTAGAAAGACATTTTGGAAAGCAAAACTAATTATAGTTTAAATAAATGGGTCATCTCATATGAGATGGCCTTTTTTAATTTTTATAATAATATGTGATATACTAATTAAGTAGATAAATAAAACTATAATAAGAGTGAATATGGTGAAGAGATGATAAAAAGCAGTTATATAGATAATATAAATATATTTAAAAATTTAAAAGATGAAACAAAAGAAGAACTTAAGAAATATAGCAACACAATAAAATTAGAAAAAAATGAAGTTTTATTTGAGGAAAAAGAAAAAATAAATAATATATACTTTGTTATAGATGGAAAAGTATCTATATTTAAAATAAATGAAAATGGCGATAGAAAAGTAATATTTATATTAAATGAAGGCGAAATGATTAATGAAATAACTACAGATAAAAAAAGAGAATCATCAGTATTTTGTGAAGTCTTTGAGAACGCCACTATACTAAAATATAATATAGATGATTTTATAAAGGTTATGGAGAAAGATTTTTACTTAACTAAAAATATAATAAATTACATGGAAAGAAGAAATAGAAGATTATATAGACAACTAAAAAATTCAATTTCTATAAAAATGGATAAAAAGTTAGCAGCTAAATTATATAGAATAAGCAAAGAATTTGGAACAAATAAAGGAGTATGGACATTAATAGATGTAAATATAAGCATAACTTATTTATCAGATATGCTAGGATGTAAAAGAGAAACTTTATCAAGGGCAATGAAAACACTTCAAAATGAAGGATTAGTTAAATTAGAAAATAAAAAAATATTTGTTAAAGAAAAAGGATTATCAGAGTACTTTAAGAAATAGTAAAACATTAAAGTTTTGCTATTTCTTTTTATTTTTATAAAAACGTGATATTAATCACGGAAAATAATTATAATAAATGTTAAAATTTTATCAATAGAAAAGGGAAAAGGTGATTGTTGTGAAGATAAAATTAAGCAAAGAAAATTTTAATGAAAAATTGAAAACACTTAGTAATGAATATAAAATATTAGCACCAGTATCATTAGAATATATGGGAACTTTCTCAGATACAGACGTTGTAAGATATAAAGAAGTAAGTTCTTTAGATGAAATGGAACTAAATAGAAAATCAAACTTTTCTGCCAAGGAAATAGTATTTCCTATAACACAAATATTATTTTATTTTACAGAAAATGAATTTAAGGAAAGCGATATTGATGATAAAAAACTATTAATCTTTTTAAGAGCATGTGATATAAATGCAATGAAAAGACTAGATGAGATATATTTAAAAAATGGAATTGATGAAGATTATTATTACAAAAAATTAAGAGAGAAAGTAAAATTTGTTCTTGTTGGATGTAGAGAAAGTTTTAGAAATTGTTTCTGTGTAAGTATGGATTCAAATAAAACGGATAATTATTCTATGGGAATTAAAATAGACGATAATGAAGTTTTCCTAGAAATAAAAGATAAGGATTTAAAAATATTTAATGGAGAAAAATGTGAATTTGAAATAGATTTTGTAAAGGAAAACTTATTTAATATAGAAGTGCCACAAATAGATAAAATAAACTCTAAAGAAATATCTAAACATGAAATGTGGCAAGAGTATAACTCAAGATGTATAGCTTGTGGAAGATGCAACTTTGTATGTCCAACATGTTCTTGTTTTACTATGCAAGATGTTTTTTACAAAGAAAATGAAAAAGTAGGTGAAAGAAGAAGAATATGGGCAGGATGTCAAGTTGACGGCTTTACAAGTATGGCTGGAGGGCATGAATTTAGAAAAACTAAGGGTGAAAGAATGAGATTTAAAACAATGCATAAAATATATGATTTCAATAAGAGATTTGGCTACAACATGTGTGTAGGGTGTGGAAGATGTGATGATGCTTGCCCTCAATATATATCATTTTCAAAATGTATAGAAAAAGTAAATGAAATAAGTAAGGAGAGAAAGTAATATGAATTCGTATATTCCAGTAGGAGCTAAGATAATAGATATAGTTAAACATACAGATATAGAGTGGACTTTTAGAGTAGAATGTAGTACTAAAGATGTACTTCCAGGAAAATTTTATGAGATATCAATACCTAAATATGGAGAAAGTCCAATATCTGTAAGTGGATATGGTGATAATTATATAGATTTTACAATAAGAAGTGTAGGAAAAGTAACTAATGAAATATTTAATTATAAAATAGGAGATAAATTCTTCATAAGAGGACCATATGGAAATGGTTTTGATATAAGTATATATGAAAATAGAGAAATAATAGTAGTTGCAGGAGGAAGTGGAATTGCACCAGTTAGAGGAATTGTAGAATATTTTTATAATAATCCTCAAAAATTCAAAAGCTTTAAATTAATAGCTGGATTTAGATCACCACAAGATATATTATTTAAAGATGATTTAAAAAGATGGGGTGAAAAATTAGATGTAATAGTTACTGTGGATAAAGGTGAAAACGATTATAAAGGTAATGTTGGTTTAGTTACAAAATATATACCAGATTTAGAAATAAAAGATGTAAATAATACATCAGCAATAGTAGTAGGTCCTCCTATGATGATGCATTTTACAGTAGGCGAATTTTTAAAAAGAGATTTGGCAGAAAATAATATATGGGTTTCTTATGAAAGAAAAATGTGTTGTGGAGTAGGTAAGTGTGGTCATTGTAAAATGGATGATACTTATATTTGCATAGATGGGCCTGTATTTGATTATTCTTATGCTAAAAATCTTATAGATTAGGAGGGAATGTTATGATAAGAGATTTAAATACTAAAAAGACAATGAAAAATGCTTATAGAATAACTAAAAATAGATACGAAACAGCATTAAGAGTTAGAATTCCTGGAGGATGTGTTGACTCTGAAAGTTTAATGATAGTATCAAAGATAGCAAATGAGTATGGAAATGGTCAAATACATATGACTACTAGACAAGGGTTTGAAATACTTGGTATAAAAATGGAAGATATGGAAAAGGTCAATAAGCTTGTCCAACCAATTATAGAAAAAATGGAAATAAATCAAGAAGAAAAGGATAAAGGATATTCTGCTGCAGGAACTAGAAATATAGCATCATGTATAGGTAATAAAGTTTGTCCGAAAGCGCAATACAATACAACTGAGTTTGCAAAGAAAATAGAAAAAGCAGTATTTCCAAATGATTTACATGTAAAAATAGCTTTGACAGGATGTCCAAATGACTGTATAAAAGCAAGAACTCATGATTTTGGAATAATAGGAATGACTTTACCGCACTACGAAAGAGATAGATGTGTATCTTGTGGGGCTTGTGTTAAAAAGTGTAAGCAGTTATCAACAGGTGCATTACATGCAGAAAACTATAGGGTAATAAGAGACCACAGTAAATGTATAGGATGTGGAGAATGTGTACTTAATTGTCCTACAAATGCATGGAGTAGAGATCCTAAGAAATATTATAGATTAGCTATAATGGGAAGAAGCGGTAAGAAGAATCCAAGGTTAGCAGAAGATTTTTTAATATGGGCAGATGAAGAAAATATAATTAAGATAATACTAAATACTTATAAGTATGTAGAAAAATATATAGATAAAAGTTTACCAAAAGAACATATTGGATATATTGTTGACAGAACAGGATTTATGGAGTTTAAAAAATGGGCACTTGAGGGTGTAGAATTTGATGATATTACTATTATAAAGGATAATGTATACTGGAGTGGAATAAAATATTAAATAAATATAATGACAAAACAAAGTAATTACAATATTGTTAATATAGTATAAAATATATCCAATATTTGTTAGAATATAATAAACTAACAATATAATTGGAGGGGAAGGCATATGATTTCAAGAGTTGAATTAAAAAATAGTGCTAAAATGCAATTAAAGGGTCATTGGGGATTAGCAATATTAACATGTTTAATATATACTATAATAATAGAAGGAACAGGTGTTGAATCAGGTACAGCTACATCTTGGTTAAATGAAAATATAGTTATTACTTTGAATATAATAGGATTAATATTTGCAGGTCCGATACAAGTAGGATTTAGTAGATTTATATTAAACTTAGCAACAGATAATGAAAAAGCTAAATTTACAGATTTATTCTCTGGATTTAATGTTTTTATAAAATCTTTTGTAATAAATTTAATAATAACTATAGCTTCAGTAATAGGAACATTTTTATTTGTAATACCAGGTATTATAGTGATGTTAATGTTCTCACAAGCATATTATATATTAGCAGAAAATTCAGAGTTATCAATAATGGATTGTTTAAAGAAAAGTGCAAATATGATGAAAGGCTTTAAGTGGGAATTGTTTATACTAGAATTAAGTTTTCTAGGTTGGGCTATATTATGTGTATTTACTTTAGGAATAGGTTTTTTATGGTATACACCATATTATTATACTACATTAGGGAATTTTTATTTAAAATTAAAATCTATTTCTAACGAAGATATCTTGTAAAAATAATACAATATTTATATATAAATAAAAAAATGTATACTTGTCAGAACTGGCAAGTATACATTTTTTTATTAAAAATATTATTATATTAATCTAATATATATTAATAAAAACTATCACCATTTATCCTAAAAATAAATACTATATAATTAGAAAGGGGATTAATAAAATGAATTTAAAAAGAATTGACGAAAATAAAGATTTACAAAGTTTAAGAGATAAATGTAAAAGATTTTTAAATTACCACGTTGTATTAATGATGGAAGATGGACAAGTATTTGATGGAATTATTGAGAGTGTGGATGAAGATGGTGTTACTGTATTAGTTGGGGAAGATGTAATTGTAGATGAAGATAATAATCAACTAAGACGTGGCAGACAATTTGGAAGACCTAGAAGATTTAGACGTTTTAGACGTAGAAGATTCCCACTTAATCTTTTACTTGCCCTATCATTATTACAATTTCCTTTTTAAAAATTAATCTTTAACTTAAAATAGGAGCTATCTCCAAGTAGAGATTCGCTCCTATTACTTATTTTTCAAATAAATTTCCAAAACTTCCTAATATACTTCCTTCGCCTTTTTGATCACCACTAACTTGAGGAGCAGATGCAAATACTCTAGAAGCAAGTCTACTAAATGGTAAGCTTTGAATCCAAACATATCCAGGACCTGTAAGAGTTGCAAAAAATAACCCTTCACCGCCAAATAAGCTATTTTTTATACCACCTATAAATTCTATATCATATTTTATATCTTTTGTCATAGCTACTAAGCATCCAGTATCAACTTTTAATTTTTCACCAGGCATTAATTCTTTTTTTATAATAGTACCGCCAGCATGAATAAAGCAAAGTCCATCTCCTTCTAGCTTTTGAAGGATAAATCCCTCACCTCCAAAAAATCCAACACCAAGTTTTTTTCTAAAATCTATTCCAATACTTACTCCCTTAGCAGCGCATAAAAATGAATCTTTTTGACATATTAGTTTACCGTTCATTTCAGATAAGTCAATTGGTATTATTTTACCAGGATATGGTGATGCAAAAGATACTTTTTTTCTATTGTTAGAAGTATTAGTAAATGACGTCATAAAAAGACTTTCACCAGTTAAAACTCTTTTAGCAGCACCAAATAGCTTAGAACCACCTTTCTTACTGCCATCTCCAAATATAGTTTCCATAGAAATGTGTTCATCCATCATCATCATAGAACCAGCTTCAGCTACTACACTTTCACCTTTATCTAACTCAATTTCAACAAATTGCATGTCATGTCCATGTAGTTTATAATCTATTTCATGAGAATTCATAAAATATCCCTCCTTATGTATTTAATTATAATCTAATTATATATAAAGTATTATTAAAATTTAAAAGATATAGTTATTTTATAGAAAACTTTTTATACATTATATAAAAATAATAACTAAAAAAGGTATAAATGTGAGAATTTCAAGAAAGATTTTTTCATTGTGATATAATTATGTAAAGATATAGGATAACAATTTTATCAAGGGGGAAACAAATGGGGAATGTATCAATTAGGGAATGTAATGATTATGGCTATGAAAGTGTAAAACATGCAATAAGTAAAAATTTAGAAGATTTAGGTGGGTTAGAAAAGTATATAAAAGCAAATAGCAAAGTACTAATAAAGCCAAATTTGCTAATGAAAAAAAGTCCTAAAGAAGCAACAACTACTCATCCAATGGTAGTTAAAGTTGTGTGTGAAATGTTACTTAAGTTAAATTGTAAAATAATAATAGGAGATAGCCCAGGTGGTCCGTATACAGTACCTTCATTAAAAAGTATATATAAGTCAACTGGTATGAAAGATATAGCGGATGAACTAGGTGTAGAACTAAATTATGATATAAGTGAAATTAAGGTAGAAAATAAAAATGCTAAAGCTTTAAAATACATGAATATTATAACTCCAATAACTAAAGTAGATCATATAATAAATATATGTAAATTAAAAACTCATGGAATGGCAACATTTACAGGTGGAGTTAAAAATTTATATGGCTCTATAGCAGGACTTCAAAAAGCAGAAATACATTATAGATTTCCAAATGAAGAAAGATTTTGTGAAGATGTATTATTAGATATATGTTCTTATGTAAACCCAAGTTTGACTATTATGGATGGAATTGTAGGCATGGAAGGAGAAGGGCCTTCAGCTGGAACACCAAGAAAAATTGGCATAACATTAGCATCGCCTAGTCCTTATATGATAGATATAGTAGCATGTAAAGTTATAAATCTAGATATAAATAAAGTACCTACTATAAGAGGGAGTATAAAAAGAGAATATATAAAAAAAGACTTAAGTGATATATCTATAGTGGGTGATAACATAGAAAGATTTATAATAAAAGATTTTAAGATACCTAAAACTAGTAAAGATTTTAGGCTGTTATCATCAACTATGCCTAAATTTATACACGAGCCACTTACAAGGATGATAACTCCAAAGCCTTTTGTATCACATAAAGATTGTATAAAATGTAAAAAATGTATAGAAGTATGTCCGGCCAAGGTTATTACTTTAAATAATAAAATAGAAATAGACCTAAATAAATGTATAAGATGTTTTTGTTGCCATGAATTATGTCCTAAAAAAGCTATAGATATAAAGAGAAGTATAATATTTAAATTAATAAAGTAGATTATATAAATATTCGTATAATAATTATTATTTAATATCTAATTTAAAATTTTCTACTATAATATATGAGTTTTTTTAGAAAAAATATATTTAAAGGTGAACTATAAAAAAAAATTTTAGTATAAAATTCGTAAAACTATTTAAAATATACACAACTTAATGTATAATATAGTAAATTTAGTTATACATTAATCAGCTAAAGGGGAGATAAATATGATACTTATAAGAAATGGAAGACTAATAGACCCAAAAACAAAAAGAGATGAAGTAGTAGATATACTTATAAAAGATAATAAAATAGAAAAAATAGGGAATATAGATGAAAATGATGTTGATAGAATAATAGATGCTAAAGGATGTATAGTATCACCTGGGCTTATAGATGTACACGTTCATTTTAGAGATCCAGGATTTACTCATAAAGAAGATATATTAACAGGTTCAGCTTCAGCAGCTAAGGGAGGATTTACAACAGTTGTATGTATGGCAAATACTAATCCTATAGTTGATAATGAAGAAACTTTAGATTATATAAATGAAAAAGCTAAACTATCATCAATAAATGTATTACAAGCAAGTGCAATAACTAAAGGATTTAAAGGTAAAGAAATAGTTGATATGGATAAAATGATTAAAGCTGGTGCTGTAGGCTTTACTGATGATGGACTACCTATAATGGATAGTGATATTATACTTAAGGCTATGAACATGGCGAAGGAACGAAACGTTCCTCTTAGTTTTCATGAAGAGGACCCATCGCTTATAACTTGTGCTGGTATAAATAATGGTAAAATATCTAAACAAATGGGAATATTGGGTGCGCCAAATGTTGCTGAAGATGTTATGGTTAGTCGTGATTGTATGTTAGCTTTAAAAAGTGGGGCAAAAGTTAATATACAACATATAAGTTCTAAAAATTCAGTAGAAATGGTAAGATTTATAAAAAAGTTAGGTGCTAATGTATACGCAGAAGCAACACCACATCATTTTACACTAACTGAAGATGATGTATTAACTTATGGTACTAATGCTAAAATGAATCCACCACTTAGAACATTAGAAGATAAGATGGCAATAATTGAAGGTTTAAAGGACGATACAATTGAAATAATAGCAACAGATCATGCACCTCATACATATGAAGAGAAAAATGTAGAATTTACGAAAGCACCAAGTGGTATAATAGGTCTTGAAACTGCACTTTCTCTTGGTATAACTAGCTTAGTTAAAAACAATCATTTAGATATGATGAAGTTAATAGAGAAAATGACTATAAATCCAGCTAGATTATACAATCTAGAAAGTGGGAGCATAGAAGAAGGGAAAGTTGCTGATATAGTTATATTTGATGAAAACGAAGAGTTTGTAGTAGATAAATTTGTATCAAAATGTGAAAATACTCCATTTAAAGGACATAAATTATTTGGTAAAGTAAAATATACTATATGTGGCGGTAAGGTAGTATTTGAAGATAAAAAATAAAATTATAAAGGGCTATATTAAAATATAGCCCTTTATAATTTTATTAATAAATTTAGTAAATCTTAAATTTTAATATAACTTTAAATAAATCTCCATCTATATCAAGCTTAAGACTACCACTTTGAAGATCCACTAAATTGCTACAAATAGATAATCCTAATCCACTTCCAGAAGTATTTCTAGAAACATCACCACGGACAAATCGCTCTAATAGTTCATCGGAAGAAATATTTAATCTATGATTAGATATATTTTTCATAGTAATAAATATATAGTCATCTTTAACATTAATATCTATATATACACGAGTATTAGCTAAAGAATACTTAGTAATATTAGTTATAAGATTTTCAAAAACCCTAAACATTCTTTTACCATCTATATTGGTAAATACAGGATAATCAGGCGTATCTATTATAAAATCTAGCTTAGAAGACTCTATTTTATCTTCTAATTCAACGATACTTTGAATTAGAAGTTCCTTTATATCAGTTTTTTTTAGATTAATTTCTATATCACCACTACTTATTTTAGATGCTTCAAATATGTCCTCAACTAAATCTTTAAGTCTAGTAGCTTTTTTATCTAGGATATTTATATAATCTTTAGTAGTTTTAGAATCTAATTCGTTATTTTTAAGTATATCTATATAGCTAACTATAGAAGTAAGTGGTGTTTTTAAGTCATGACTTACATTAGTTATAAGCTCTGTTTTCATTTTTTCACTTTTTAGTTGCTCATTAAGAGACTTTTCAAGTCCTAAGCTTATATTATTTATACTGCTTGCAATAGATGATATTTCATCATTACCAATTACCTTTAATTTATGGCTTAAGTCACCATTTTCTATAGTTTTTATATTTTTAGATATATATTCAATATATTTTGTTTTTTTAGTTAATAATTTGTATATATAAGAGTAAGGTATAATACTAAATAGAGAAAATAGCATAGCATAAATCATTGCAAAAATAGAAAAATAGCTTATAACTGATAAAAATATAAACATAATTATAAACTGTATTATTATAGATATTACTAATATACTAGCTATTTTATTGTTTATCGTTTTTTTATTTTGTTTATCTAAAAAATCCTTAATCATAGAAAGTACTATTAATCTAGATAATAAATTATTAGATGATAATTTAAAACTTTTATAAGCTATATAAGTAGTTGTAAGGATTAAAAAATCACATACTATAAGTGAATTATCAAAAAAATCTGGTGCAGATGACCAAGTATGAAATCTTATAAAGAATATAAAACCTATTATAAATAAAAATACTTCAATAGAAACATTTGAAGTTAGATTTATAAAAGAGTCAAATATTTTTATATTAGATTTTTTAGTTATGTTATAAACTACAATACAACCTATAGATATAGCTAAAGAAACTATAGTAACTATCACTTCAATACTTAAAATACTCCGATTATCTAAATGTATTACATTTCCAAAGAATATATATCTTGCTATTGGAGAATATTCATATATGTTATGAAAGCTAAATGCTAAATTAAATAGTGATTCAAAACATATAGACATAGATAAAAATAAAATTAGTAAAGAAGCTACCTTTAATTTTGAGTCTTCTATATTAATAGATTTATTTAATGTCTTCAATTTTATATCCAATTCCCCACACCACCTTTAAATATTTTGGTTCTTTAGGATTTATCTCTATTTTTTCTCTTATCCTTCTAACATGAACAGCAACGGTTTTTTCACAGTTATAAGCTATATCATCCCAAGCATTTTCATATATTTCTGTAGATGAAAATACGATTCCCTTATTTAAAAGTAAAAATTCAAGTATCCTGTACTCAATAGGAGTTACTTTAATAACTTCTCCATCTAAGCTAACTACCTTAGTATCTTTATTTAAACTAAGACCACCACTTTTCAATATGTTAGAATCGTTAATACTCTTATTACTAGAGTTATTATTTAAGTTAATAAATCTTCTTAATTGAGATTTAATACGAGCAATGAGTTCTAGTGGATTAAATGGCTTTGTAACATAATCATCAGCCCCTATATTGAGACCTAAAATTTTATCAATATCTTGATTTTTAGCAGATAAAAGTATTATAGGAATATTATTATTTTCTCTTATTTTTAAAGTCGCTTTAAGACCATCAAGATTTGGCATCATCACATCCATAATAACTAAATCTACATTATTATCTATTAAAGTTTCAATAGCATCAATTCCATCATAAGCTTTTAATACATTAAAACCCTCAGGTTTTAAATAAAATTCTATCGCATCAACTATTTCTTTATCATCATCAACTATTAATATATTTTCATTCATTTTATCACTCCCTTAAAACAATTATATCATACAACTAAAAAACATATTTTAACAATAAATTATAGATTTATTAAGAATTTATAAACCAATGTATTAATTATTACAAAATTATTAAGAAATTTATACTATTAACACAAGCATAGTAAACATATAAATATCTATGATGTACTATAATTAGAAAGCATAATGAGGGGGATGTTATGAAAAAAAGGGTTATATTAGGAGTAGCAGCAGGAGTATTAGCACTAACTAGCATAGGATTTGGGAAAAAGGAAAATATTGAGGTAAATGTACTTGGAACAACAGATTTACATGGTATAGTAAGTAAGGATTTAGAAAACTATGTAAATGAACAAAGAAAAAAAGATGAAAATTTGGTATTAGTAGATAGTGGAGATTTTTTTGATATGCAAACTCCAGAAATGAACGCGTGGTTTAACAAAAATAGTGTAATAGTTGAAGAAAATGGATTTCCTATTTGACGACTTAAAGATCAAGTAGAAGGAGTTGCTCCAATAGTAACTAATATGGGAAAATTAAAATATGATGCTGCGATTCTTGGAAACCATGAGTTTGTATCTAATAATAAAAGTCGTTTAGATACATTAATAAATGATTTTAAAGATAATAATATGGAAATATTATCAGCAAATACATATAAAAGTAATCATGAAAACTATACAAAGCCATATATTATAAAAAATATTAGTACAAAATATGGAGACTTAAAAATAGGAATATTAGGACTAACCATAAAAGAAGTAGGGGAATCAAAAGAATGGGATGGAGAAAAATTGATTCCTACTAAGTCAAGAGAATTAAAAGATCAAGATGGATATAATGGTGAGCTATATATGAATGATTTAGTAGAAGACGCTAAAAAATGGGTACCTAAAATGAAAAAAGATGGGGCTGATATAATAATAAGTGTGGTTCATAGTGGGGAAGAACCTAAAAAGCCCAAAAATCCAGGAAATAAAATAAAAGAATTAGTAAGAGAAGCTAGTGATATAGATGTTATATTTGCAGGGCATACTCATAAGACAATAGATGAAAATAAATACACTAACAAAGATGGTAAAGAAGTAATAGTAACTCAAGGTGGAAAACATTCAGAGGCAATAGCTCATTCTAAACTCCAATTAGAGAAAGTAAAAAATGGTTGGAAGGTAATAGAAAAAAGTAGTGAAGTTATATCTTTCAAATAAAAAATAATTTGGATTAATAAGGTTAAGTATTGATTATTTTAATAAACTAAATTTCATATAAAGTAAAAATATATTCAATTTATATAATAAGAAAAACTGTATTGTAATTAAAATATTAAAAGAAGTGAACTATTATAATAATTCACTTCTTTTAAATTTTTTATATTTTCAATTTCTTATATTTGGTCTATAAAAAATCTTTTATACCAAACTAAGAAAGTATATATAGTATATATTTTACGAGCATTATTAGTTTTGCCATTAAAGTGGTCATCTAAAAGTTTCACTATTTCATTAGTATCAAAAAATTCATTAGCATAATCACTTGTAAAACTTTCCTTTATTGTATTATAATATCTTTCCTCTTTAAACCAATGTCTTATAGGTACAGGGAATCCTTTTTTCTCTCTTTTAGCCCAAGCATCAGGAAGCTTATTTTTAGCAGCTTCTCTTAAAGCAAGTTTTGTAGTACCATTATTAACTCTATATTTTGGAGGGATAGTTTCTCCTACTTTCATAACTTCAACATCTAAAAATGGAACTCTTAGTTCTAGAGAATGAGCCATACTCATTTTATCAGCTTTAAGTAATATATCTCCTGCTAACCATAATTTTAAGTCAAGATATTGTTTTTTAGTTAAGTCATCCATATGTGAAACTTTATCATATATAGGTTTAGTTATATCTTTTATAGAAGGAGCATTTTTATAGTTTGGCTTTAATATAGAATTAGCCTCTTTTTCTTCAAATATAAAAGCTTGTCCTATAAAGTAATCTTCAACTTTAGAACCACCTCTAATTATTGTTGTTCTACCTTTAAAATAAGGTAGTTTTTTTGCAGTCATTGCTAATGGTTTTCTTATGAAAGAAGGAAGTTTTTTATATTTTTTTAATCTATCATCATCATCATACCATTCATATCCTCCAAAAATTTCATCAGCACCTTCGCCAGATAATACAACAGTAACATGTTCTCTAGCAAGTTTTGATAAGAAGTATAGTGGTATGCATGATGGATTTGATTGAGGTTCATCCATATGATACAAAATAGTTGATAAGTTTTCAAAACATTCTTCTGAAGTTAGTAGCTTTTGTATATTTTTAATTTCTAACATGTCAGATAGATCTTTAGCTAGTCCAGACTCATTAAAATTGTCTTCTTCAAAACCAACAGAGAAAGTTTTAGCAGGCATTAAAGATGCAGTTATATAACTAGAATCAACACCACCAGATAAAAAACTACCAACAGGTACCTCACTGTTTTTATGAATATCAACAGATTCAGCTACAACATTTTCTATTCTTTTAATACTTTCATCAAGTGAAATTTCTTCATTTTTAAATTCTACATCAAAGTACTCTCTTATTTTCAATTCACCATTTTTATAAATCATATAATGTCCTGGCTTTAATTTATAAACTCCTTTAAAGAAAGTTTCATCAAGTACTGAGTATTGAAAAGTTAAATAAGGTTTTAGAGCCTCTTTATTGACTTCTTTTTTGAAATCCTTATAAGCTAAAAAACTTTTAATCTCTGAACCAAATAATAATTTATCATTATCGATTCTAGAGTAGTAAAAAGGTTTTATACCAAAAGGGTCCCTTGCAGCAAAAAGGGTTTTAGCTTTTTTATCCCATATAGAAAAAGCAAACATACCTCTTAGTTTTTTTACCATAAATTTTCCGAACTCTTCATATGCATGTATTAAAACTTCACTATCCGTTTGAGTTTTAAATATATGACCTTTTTCAATTAGTTCATCACGTAATTCTTTATAATTATAAATTTCACCATTAAATACTAATACTAAACTATTATCTTCATTATATAAAGGTTGTAACCCATTATCAACTCCGATTATACTAAGTCTTCTAAATCCAAGGGCTATATCTTCGTTAATAAAAGTTCCCATTTCATCAGGACCCCTGTGAACAATAGCTTCTAGCATATTATTTAATATATTTTCTTTATCTGAATTTTTATCAATAAATCCTACAAATCCGCACATAAACATTACACCTCTAATTATTATCTATATTAAACTAATTTTTTATATCTTTTTAACATATATAAATTTTACAAAACTTATATAGCAATGGTGTGTCAATGATGTGTCAGTTTTGTGTCAAAATTTATCATTTAAGGTAAAAATAAGTTGTTAAAATATAGTAAGATATATATATACAAAAAATATAACCATAAATCCTATTAATGTTACAAAATTGTTTCATTCATGTAACATACATAATATATAAATAGTTTATAGTTAAATATATAATAGGTAGGTAGAATTATTTAAAAGAAAGAAGTGAAGTATCTATGGAAAAAATACTAATAGTTGAAGATGAAGAAAATATATCAGATTTACTGGCATATTCTTTAGGAAAAGAAGGATACAAAACAGAAGTAGCAGAAAATGGGAAAAAGGCTTTTGAGCTTATAGAAAGTTTTAATCCAGATTTAATAATGCTAGATTTAATGCTTCCAGATATAAGTGGATTAGATATATGTAAAAAAGTTACAACTACATATTCAACGCCTATTATAATGTTGACGGCAAAATCAGATACAATAGATAAAATACTAGGGATAGAATTAGGTGCTGATGATTATATAACAAAGCCCTTCAATGTAAGAGAGGTTATAGCAAGAGTAAAGTCTATATTTAGGAGAATAGATTTGCTATCAAAATCTATTAAAAGCGAAGAAGATAAAATAAAGCTACAAAATGGATTAGAAATAAATAAAAGTGAGATGAGAGTAAAAAATGATAAAGATGAAGCAATTCATTTAACTAGTAAAGAATATGAGTTACTACTTTATTTTATAAATAATAAAAATAAAGTATTGACGAGAAATCAGCTCTTAGAAAATATATGGGGGATAAACTTTGAATGTGAAACAAGAACAGTAGATACTCATGTTCAAAGGCTTAGAAAAAAATTAAAAGAATATAACTGTATTGAAACTGTAATAGGAACAGGATACAAACTAAATGATAAGAGTAGGTAAATATGAAAAAATCTATAACTAATAAAATAATGCTATTTTTCTTAGGAATAATATTTTTTGTAATATATTCCATAGTAACATATAGCAATTCAGTACTCAAAAATAACAATGAATTTATAATTGATAAAGAGATAAAAGAAAAATCTAAAAGCATTGACTTATACCTAAAAGAGTATTTTGAATTTAATAGACTAAACCTTAATAATATATCTTTTAGAGCGGCTTCTAGTAACATATCAAAGGATTTAAGCTACAGACTAGAAAGTATGGTATATATATATGATAGTGAAGGTAAGCTAGTATATCCAAGAACCAAAAATTCTCAAAAATTAGAGAAAACGCAAGATTTAGATGAGGCTATAGATCAAAAGGTATCTTACACTATAAAGCATAGTAATTCTAAAACCAATGTATATTCATCATATCCAATACTACATGATGATAAGTTAATAGGAATTATAAGGTATAAAAGTGATTACACATATTTATATAATCAAAGTAAATCTTTTATAGAAAAGATAGCTTATTTTTCTATAGGCGTATTTTTTATAAGTATACTAATAGCATACATTATATCTAAAAAGATAACTAAGCCTATAATAACTTTAGCTAATAAAACTAAAGAGATAGCAAGTGGTAATTTTGATATAGATATAGATATTAATTCAGATGATGAATTAGGTCGTTTAAGCTTAGATTTTGAAACCATGGCAAAAAAAATAAAACATCAAATTAAGATAATAGAAAAAGATAGAGATGATTTAATTGAATTATCAAAAAAACAAAAGAGATTTTTTGATAATGTAACCCATGAACTTAAAACACCAATGACCACTATAATAGGATATAGTGAAGTTTTAAAGGATAATCAGTTTACAGATGAAAAATTTTTTAATAAAGGTATAGATAGAATTATATCAGAGGCTAATAGGTTAAATAGAATGATAGTTCAATTAATAGAAATATCTAGAAATTCTAAAAAAGATTTTGACTATGAACTTAAAAAAATAAATGTATCAAAAATCATAATAAGTATTTGTGAGGACATGATACACAAGTCTCAAAAATATAATATGAAAATAGATGTAGATGTTAAGGAAAATTTAAAAATAATTGGAAATGAAGATAAGATAAAGGAAATATTAATAAATCTATTAGATAATGCTATTAAATATGGAAAAATAAATACAACCATATATGTAAAAGCAGAGGTTAATGATGGATATATAAATATAAAAGTAGTTGATAGTGGTGAAGGAATTTGTGAGAGTGAACTAGAAAATATATTATCACCATTTTATAGAGTATCTAAAAGTGATACTAGAGAGATTGGTAGTACAGGTTTAGGTCTTGCTATTGTAAAATCTATAGTTGAAAGTTATAACGGCATTATTGAAATACAAAGCGAAGTAAACAAAGGAACCATGGTTTTAGTTAAATTGCCTGCAATAAGTTAAGGAGGAGACATGAAAAATTTTAATATCTTTAAAAAAGAGAAAAGTAATTTAATAGTTTTGTTTTGTATTGTAGGTATACTTTCTATGATAATATACTTTGGTATAAATAAAGATAAGGAATACACTAAAAATGTAAATTTAAGTTCTAGTAAATATATATATAATGAGAATAAATTAAAAAAAAAGGATGAACCTATAAAGCTTAACTCAGTAATATCTTTAAGTAGAAATGTATTATCCATGAAGATTTTAGATAATAATATATTACTATTTGAATCAGAAAAGGGCAAAACTGATATAGTATCTATAGATATTAAAAGCAAAGAAAAAAAATTAATAAATAGCAGTAGTGCTGGAAAAGTTATGTACTATGGTTATAGAAGTATATCTCCAAATGGAGAAGTACTTCTATGCATACAAGATTATAAAAATAAACCAGTAACTAGTATATTAAACTTAAAAGAAAATAGTTCTAAGATATTAGAAAGTAGGCCTATTACAATATTAAGCTGGGTTTTAGATAGTAGTGGATTTATATATACTATAGATAATAGCTTAATTTATTATGATATAATCAATGGAACTAAAAGAGAGATATATAAATTTAAAGATGATGAGTTTATACATAAAGTCGAATTTTCTAGTGATGGAACAAAGTTATATATGTTTATGGAAAAGCTATTGAAAAATAATCATACAAAAAGTATTTTGCTAGAATATGATTTAAAAATGAATAAGTCAACTATTAAAATAAATAGCAATAATATTATAGATATGGAAGTATTCAATAATGGAAGTATATTAACTTTAGAACATAGAGATGGAATAAATAGAATATATATAAATACTAAAAATAAATCTGAAGAACTAGATATAAAAAATGTAGAATCAATTTATTTAAATAACAATAGAAGTAAACTTGTGATAATAACTACAAATAACAATTATGAGATGGAAATAGGAATATATGATGTTAAAAATAGAAGTGAAAATACTAAATTAAGTAAGGTAGGAAATATAAGTGGAATAACAAGGATAGGTTCTATAAGTATAAATAATGAAAATCAACTTGCTTATTTAGTTAGGGATAAACTACAAAATTTAAGACTATATATTTATGATATATAAATAAAACTAAAAATAAATTATATAAAATTTAAAAAATATTATAGAAATAAGCTACATAGTTAACTAAAATTATCTTATAAAGAAAGCTTAAGGGGAAGATAATATGAAATCCATAAAAATATGTATAGGAAGTGCTTGCCACTTAAAAGGATCATATGAAGTTATAGAGGTATTTAAAAAACTAATAAAGGAAAATAACTTAGAACAAGAGATAGAATTATGCGCATCCTTTTGTATAGGAAATTGTAAAGAAGCAGTATCAGTTATGAGATGGGACGGAGTAGTATTTTCTGTTGATAAAGAAAATGCAAAAGATATATTTGAGCGTGAGTTTAAGATATAAAATTAACTATCAGGGGGAATAGACTATGTGGTTTATGAGCTTTTCCAAAGCAAATTGTAAAAATTGCTATGCATGTATAAGAACTTGCTTTGTACATGCTATAAAAGTAAAAGAAGAACAAGCACATATTATAAAGGAGAGATGTATAATATGTGGCAAATGTTTTAAAGCTTGTCCACAAAATGCCAAGCTTATAAAATCAGAAGTATCTATGATAAAGCACTACAATAAAATGGGGAAAACTGTAGTTGCATCACTTGCACCAAGCTTTAGCGCAATATATGGTAAAAATAGCTTAAAAATTCCAACAGCACTAAAAAAGTTAGGATTTAATTATGTAAAAGAAGCTGTAGAGGTTACTGATCTAGTATTAGATGAATACATAAAATATGCAAATAAAGAAAATGATGATGTGTATATAACAAGCTTTTGCCCATCTATAAATAATCTAATCCAAAAACACTACCCTGAACTAACTAAAAATATAATACCTGTAACATCACCGTCAATACTACATGGAAGAATACTAAAAGAAAAATATCCAGATTCTAAAGTGGTTTTTATAGGACCGTGCTTATCTAAAAAAACTGACGCACACGATGAAAAATCTATAAATTCTGTTATAACTTTTGAAGAATTAGATAAGTGGTTTAAAGAGGAGAATATAGATTTAGAAAGTCTAGAGGATGGAGAATTTAAATATATAGAAAAAGAAAAAAGAATGTTGCCTATAATCGGAAGTATAACAGATAAAATAAAAAGTCAAAAACCAAAAAGAACTATCATACAAGTGGATGGAGTTAGGGAGTGTATAGAGGTTTTAGATGAAATAAAAAAAGGAAAATTTAAAAATACTTTATTTGAAATGACTGCCTGTAGACATGGTTGTATTGGTGGATCTGGTATGCCTGAGGACAATAATAGTGTTTATGAAAAAAAAGAAAATATAAAAGAATTTTCAAGATACTTAGATGAAAATAATAGCCTAATAATTGAAAACGACACTTCAAAAAATAAAAACATAAATATATCAATTTATAAAGAATTCCCAGCAAAAGATTATAAATTAAAACAACCAAGTGAAAATGAACTTAAGGAAATATTAAAAGATATGGGAAAATACGATAAAAGTGATGAGCTAAACTGCGGTGGATGTGGATATCATTCTTGCAGGGAAAAAGCAATAGCAGTATATAATAATATGGCTGAAATAAATATGTGTTTACCATTTATGAGAGAAAAAGCAGAAAATCTAACTAGTACTATATTTGAGATGACACCAAATATGATAGCCGTAGTAAATAAAGAATTAGAAATAGCTAGATTAAATCCAGCGGCAGAACATTTTTTTAATATGTCTAGTAATAAAGCTAAGAATATTCCTATAGGAATGTTTCTAGAAGAAGAAAAATTTAAAAATGTAAAAACAAGTAAGAAAAATATATACAAAGAAAGGATAATACTAAAAGAAAGTAACTCAACTATAATTCAAAGTATAATATGGTTAGATAAAAATCAGGTATTGCTTTGGATAGGAGACGATATAACAGAGGATGAAAAACTAAAAAATAAAATAAAAAATATGAAAATAGATGCTGTTAATATGGCTCAAGATGTTATAGACAAACAAATGATAGTAGCACAAGAAATAGCAAGTCTTCTTGGGGAAACAACGGCTCAAACTAAGGTTACACTAACAAATCTTAAACAACTTATAAAAGAAGAGGAGAATTTATAATGGATTTTTTTATAGATTTTGCTAGTAGTAGCTTAAATAAATATGGTGAAGAATTATGTGGCGATAAAGTTGAGTTTTATAATGATGAAGAGATGTTTATCGCAGTGCTATCAGATGGACTTGGAAGTGGAGTTAAAGCAAATATATTAGCAACTTTAACATCTAAAATAGCTATAACTATGCTAAAAGAAGGAGTTAAAATAGAAGAGGTTGTAGATACAATAGTAAAAACCTTACCAGTATGCTCAGAGCGTAATTTGGCATATTCAACTTTTACAATAGTTAAAATAGCAAAAGATAATATTGCCTATATTGCAGAGTTTGACAATCCTAGTATATTTTTTTTAAGTGATAGAGAAATCAAAAAAATAGAATGGAGTACTATTGATATAGGTGGACGCAAGGTAAAAGAAAGTCAGTTTAAAGTTCATGAAAAAGATACTTTAGTATTTGTCAGCGATGGAGTCATACATGCTGGAGTTGGAACTATCCTAAATTTAGGGTGGCAGTGGGAAAATGTAGATGAATACTTAAAGAAAAATATAAATAAATCTATGTCGGCTAAACAAGTAACTGATTTATTATTAGGCGCTTGCGATCAACTATATATGCAAAAGCCAGGGGATGACACAACGGTAGCTACTATAAAGGCCATAAGGCGTAAAAATGCAGTATTATTTTCAGGTCCTCCAATAGATAATGCTATAGATAGTAAAATAGTAGATACTATAATGAAGACTCATGGCAAAAAGATAGTATGTGGTGGTACTACTGCAAATATAGTAGCAAGAGAACTAGGTGTAGAACTAAAAACTAGTTTTGATATTTTTGATAAAAATATACCACCTATAGGTTATATAAAGGGGATTGACTTGGTAACAGAAGGTGTATTAACTATTAAGGAAACACTAAAAAAGCTTAAAAGAATAAAATATGAAACTAATTTAAACTTTTTATATAAAGAAGATGGTGCATCAAAATTAGCTAGAATGCTTTATGAGGATTGTACACATATAACTTTAATAGTTGGAAGGGCAATAAATCCAGCACACCAAAATCCTGATTTTCCAAATGAGCTAAGTATAAAGCTATATCTTATGAATGAACTTAAAAAAGAGCTAATAGCTTTGGGGAAAATAGTAGATATAAAATTTTACTAAAGGCACAGTTATGTGCCTTTAATTTATTATACAAGTATTTTAACATTTCATAATATAAGCGCATATAACATAAGTATTAGCCATTAAAAATTTTATAAAAATTTACGTACTTGAAATTAAAGTTTTATAGTAGTATAATTACTCCTTGATTATAAGAAAAGTAATTATAATTTTAATTAAAAAAATGATTACTGATTAAGTATTCATATCGGTATAATAGTTTAAACAAATATGAAATGAGGGATGAATTTGGAAACAAATATTACTAAAAGATTAATGATTAATAAGTTAATTTTACTTATTATCATAATAGCATTTGTAAATATGTTCTCTTTTTTATTTGGAACGGAAAATACCCTAACAGGGGTAACAGTAATAACAGGTGCATTAATGTTTAAGGATATAGATTTAGGATACAATGTCAAAGAATCTGTATTTATAACTATAGGATTATTTACTTTTATAGGAATAGTTACATATTTAACTAGTCAAGTTGGAATATTACTTGGGATATTAATAAACCTTATATCAGTATTTATGGTAATCTATATAACATCAGAAAATTTACAAACAAAAGTATTTTTACCATTTATTTTACTTTATGTATTCTTAGATGGAACACCTATTGATGAAACACAAGCTATTATGAGGGTAGTAGCATCTTTTATAGGTGGAGTTATAATGGCTTTAACACTTTATATAAGTCATTATAAAAAACAAATATCAAAAAAATCTATAAAAGAAGATTTATGTAAAGAAAATATAGATTTTTCTAGTGAAAGGTTTAGATTTGCAGTAAAAATGGCAATAGGTATAAGTATAGCAATACTTATAGGGAGGGTTTTAAATACTCAAAAGGCTATGTGGATTACTATAGCAGTAATGTCACTAACTCAACCACAACATGAAGATTCAAAACAGCGTATGAAAGAAAGACTTATAAGTACAATATTAGGAGCTATAGCTTTTGTTATATTATTTAAAGTATTGGTGCCAGAAAAATACTTTACTTTTGTAACCCTTAGCTTAGGATATATATATACATTCATATACGAATATAAAATAAAGATGTTTTTCGTAGCTATAAATGCTTTAGTGGCATCTATGTTTATATTTAATACGCCAACATCTATAGTATTAAGAATTGGATTTTTAACTATAGGAATATGTGTTGTATATATTATAAGTAAAGGTGAAGAGGTTATATCTAAAATAAAAGACAAAGAGCAATCAGCTATATTTGAATAATATAATAAAAATAATATCAATACTATATACAGAAAAGTTTAATCTGAATATAGTATTTTTAATTGGAATGAAATTATAAATTCTCTATTTTATGAAAGATTTGAGTAACAAATACAATTGAATTGAGAAAGAAGGTATATAAATTACAATAATTTATATACCTTCTTTATATTTAAAATCTTTTAGTTCTATAAAATCTGTATAAAAAATCTTTTTCTAAGGTTTTACTTAGAGTTGCACTTTCTTGAAAATTAATAAACCTTATTTCTAAAGAAGACCTATTAGTAGGAATAACTTTATGAATTAATTTTAGATTAACTATGTAACTTTTATGTGATTTGAAAAAATTTGGAGGTATTCTTTTTTCTAAATCATCAAAGTTCTCATAAAATTTTATAATATCGTGGTCTTTAGTATATAAGTTTATAGCTCTAGAGTTCTTTTCAAACATAACTATATCATCAAAATTTAGCATATGTATTTGCTTTCTTATTTTATATACAAATAAGGTATCATCTATAAAATTTGTTTTAGCTAACTTATGAGAATTTATATGGTCAATAGCTATATTTACAGAATCAATTATTTTATCCCTAGTAAATGGCTTGACTATAAAATCAACAGGATGAACTTTAAAGCTTTCTAAGCTATAATCTGAAAAGCCAGTAACAAAAATTATATGAATATCTTTGTCAATAGAAGTTATTTCTTTAGCAGTTTCAATTCCATTTTTATAAGGCATATCAATATCAATTATAAGTAAATCTATTTTTTCAGATTTAATAAACTCTATAGCCTCAATTCCATTTTTAACTTTTTTTATATAATCTACATATCCAGATTCTTTTAATATATTTTCTATATCATCTCTTATAGCTTTATCATCATCACATATTAAAACTTTTATCATATAAATCTCCTAGTTAATTATATTTGGGTATTAGTATAGTAAATTCTGTTAAAAAATCATCACTATTTGCAAATATATAATACCCATATTTATCTAATATATTTTTTACTAAATAAAGACCATAACCTCTATCTGTACCATCTTTAGTAGAGTAGCCTTCTAAAAATATTGCATCAGTGTTATATATTTTAGGGCCGTTGTTTTTTATAGATATAACATATTGAAATTCATCTTCATAGACAAATAGTTTGATGTATTTATTATCTTTAGATATTGTAGATAATGAATCAATTGCATTATCTATTATATTAAGAAGTACAGAGCTCATTTCATTAGGCTCTATAATTAGATTGTCTATAAAATCTTGTATATAAACATCAAAAGTTATATTTTTCATAAGACATTCTTCATATTTTAATGAAGCTATAGCATCAAGGTAAGATACTTTACCATATCTTGAAGTTTTACTTCTAAAGTTATTAGATATATTTGTTATATATTCTTTAGCATCATTAGTAAGCCCAGTATTTAATAAAGAGTATACTACTTGAAGATGCTTTAGATAATCATGTTTTTGACTTCGAAGTTTTGCAATAATATTATCTTTATGCTCTATTTTATTATTTGAAGCATTTAGATTTTTTTCTTTAATAATATTATCATCTACTAACTTGATAAATTTATTTCCAATATATATACAAATAATTATTAAAACAAAAGATAATGAAGTTTTAATAATGCCCCTTAAAAAATAATCATTTATAACCTCAAACAATATGTGTTTATATAAAATATTAAATAATAAAAATGTTATAAATGATACAAAAAATGATAACAAAGACTTTTTATTTAAAGAAAGTTTCCTATAAAATTCATATCTATTAAATAAAAGGCTAGTACCTATAAACAAAAGAAGTATGTATACAGGTAAGATATAAATATTATTCATAATTCCCCCTAAGTTTTCGATTCTTTAATTAAATTATAACATTTATAAAAAAATATGTAAAAAGTGGAAATTTGCAAACAAAGGTTTTAAACTTGAATATAGATATATGAATTTGTACACAAAACCATTAAAAACTTGAAAAAATGCAGTTTGATACATTTTTTTAAAGAAGCTATAATCAAATTAATCAAAAGGAAGGAAGTGGTGAATATGAAAAATGATTTGGAGATAGTTTTTAAATATATAAAAAGCTACAAATCAAGGTCATTGGCTATAGTACTTAGTGTAGTACTTGCTAGTGCATTAATAGTAGGCGTTGGGACATTATCAAGAAGCGCACAACAAGCAGACTTGGATAGATTAAAAAGAGAAACTGGAAAGTATCATGCATATTTTAAAGATATAAACAAAGACCAACTTAAAACTGTTAAAAATGGAAGAGACATAAAAGATTTAGGCATAACATCTTATTATGCATCTAGTGATGTTGGTGAAAAACTACCTATAAATATACTTTATTCAGATAAAAATTACTTAAATAGTGATACTGAACTTTTAAAAGGAAGATTTCCAAAGGGAAATAATGAAGTAGTAGTAGAAGAGTGGATTTTAAATAGTATGGGGATTGAGCCCAAACTAAATCAAGAAATAACTTTTAAATTATACAATAAAGAAAAACCTGAAACATTTAAGGTAGTTGGAATACTTAAAGATAGGTATAAAGATAAAAGTGTTGGAAGATGTGAAATGTTTTTAGGTTTAGATGAAAATAAGCTTAATAATTTTACAGCTCATGTAGAATTTAATGAAAATAGTGATATAAGTAAAAATATATCAAATATAACAAAAGAAGCTAAAATCGATAAAGAAAAACAAGTTGGTAAAAACTCTATGCTTATAGATTCTGCAAGAAATAATGGAAGACTAGATTCAGAAAGCAAAAATACATCTATAGTACTTAGTTTATTTGCAGGACTTGTAATATATAGTATATACACTACATCAATATATCAAAGAATAAGAGAATATGGAGTATTAAGAGCAATAGGAGCTACAAATTTAAAAGTATTTTTACTTATGTTATATGAACTTTTAACATTAAGTGTAGTATCAATTCCTATAGGCATAATACTTGGAATTGGTGGAGCACAATTATTTAATAAATTTGCAGGGAATATAGAGTTTGAAGGACCAGTAAAGGAAACACCATTTGTTATACCAACACAAGTTATTTTACTATCTATAGTATGCATACTTTTAGTAATGTTTGTTATAAGTATACTAACTTATATAAAAATAAGAAGAATATCACCAATTGAAGCTATAAGAAGAAATTTTAATAAAGATAAAATCAAAAGAAGTAATTTTATAATATCAAGACTAAGTAAGAATATATCACCTACTAAAAATATATCTTTAAAAAATATATTTAGAAATAAAAAAGCATTTATAATGATTATGTTTTCTATGAGTATAGGTGGGATAATGATTATAAAAACTGATTATAGCTTAACGGGAAGTAAGGAAAGAAATGAAAATAATTACAAAAAATTATATTGGCAAGGAGATTTTATGCTAAGTGTCAATGGAAGTATTGATGAAGAAAATGGTTTAAAAGATGAAGATATAAAAGACATAAAAAATATAAATGGTATTGATAAAGTTCAAACCGCTAAAATATTAAATAGTAGAATGCCAGTTAAAAAAGATGATATTTTAAATATGAAATTTTATGAAAGTCAAGCTAAGGGAGGATATGTAGGAAAGGTATTAGATGGACTTTTAATAGAAGATAAAGAAAATAATGAATATCTATTAAAGCAAAAATTAAAAGGCTATAATGATGAAATGCTAGATGAATTAAATAATCACATAGTAAGTGGTGAGATAAATAAAGAAAAAATGAAAAAAGAAAATTTAGCAGTAGTATATATTCCACATGCTTATGAACCTTATAAAGATTACAAGGATTATTATGATGTAGGAGATAGTACTTATGGAAAACCAATAGTTGATATAAAAGTAGGGGATACTGTAAAAGTAAAATATCCAAAAGGTAAAATAGATACACAAAAATATTGGCAAGGTAAAGATAACTATGAATATGATGAATATGAATTTAAAGTAGGAGCAATAGTTGATTATCCTTATGCAGATGATAGTATGTATAGTGGAGAAAATGGAGTAGACGTTATAATTAGTGATAATCAATTTAAAAATATAACTAATTTAGATAATTATGATTTAGTATATGCAACAATAAAAGATGGAGCAGACCATGAATCTATAAATAAACAATTAGGTAAAATAGGTAGTAAAGTGCCAGGAACTACTACTATAGACATGATTAAAGATAAAGAAGATGATGCTAAGATGAGTGAAAAATTCTTAATATATAACTATGGTATAGTAGCTGTTATATTTGTAATAAGTATGTTTAATATAATAAACAACGTAAGTTATAACCTAACATCAAGAACTAGCGAATTTGGAATGTTAAGAGCAGTTGGAATAAGTGATAAAGACTTTAAAAACATGATAGTATACGAAGGACTACTTTATGGTTTATTCTCAAGTGCTATAGTAATAGTGTTAGGTATACTACTTCAAATCAGAATGTATAAAAGACTTGGATTTGAAATTATAGGCATAGAGTTTGCTATTGACTATAAACTTTATCTACTTATAATAGCAGTTAATATAGTAATAGGATTACTTGCTACATATTTACCAGCAAGAAAAATAAAAGAAACTAATATAGTAGATGCTATAAATATTATAGAATAGAGGGATTTATTATGGTTATACTTGAAACTATTAATTTAGGTAAAATATATGGAAAAAAAGAAACAACTGTACATGCATTAAATGATGCTAATTTAAAGATAAACAAAGGGGAATTTGTTGCAATAGTAGGACCTAGTGGAAGCGGAAAAAGTACATTCCTACATTTAGTAGGAGGATTGGAAAGACCAAGTAGTGGAACTATAAAAGTAGATGGGAAAGATATATGTTGCTTAAGTGATAAGGAACTAGCAAAATATAGAAGACAAAAAGTTGGATTTGTATTTCAACAATACAATTTAATACCTGTACTTGACGTAGCTGAAAATATAGAATTGCCAGTAAAATTAGATAATAGAAAAGTTGATAAAGAATATATAAATGACTTAATGGATTTACTAGGAATTAGTGATAGAAAAACACATCTTCCTAATCAGTTATCAGGTGGACAACAACAGAGAGTAGCAATAGCTCGTGCACTATCATCAAAACCTAGTATAATACTTGCAGATGAACCAACAGGAAACTTAGATACTAAAACTACTGAGGAGGTTATGGAACTTCTTAAGACATCTATAAAAAAATATAATCAAACTCTTATAATGATAACTCATAATGAAAATATAGCTAAAAAAGCAGATAGAATAATATCTATAGTAGATGGTAATCTAAGTTTATCTGATAAAGAGTGTATATAATAAAAAATAACATAAGTCTAATATTAGGCTTATGTTATTTTTTTGACTTAAAACACTATTACATTACAAATTTGTAAGTATAATGTAATCTAAATCGATGGTACGTATTAACAAAAAATAATAAAATAATATCACAAATCAATACAGGAGGACATAAATGAAATTATTTAGTAATTTTACATTAAAAATTATGGCTATTATATTTATGGCTATGGATCATATTTATACTTATATGAATGGAGCATTAAACAATCAAGTACCTATATGGTTTGGATATTTAGGAAAGTTAGCTGCACCGATATTTTTCTATTTAATAGTTGAAGGTTTTTATCATACAAGAAGTAAAAGCAAATATATACAAAGACTTTTCTCAATGGCTGTATTAATGATAGGGGTAGATATAGTGTTTAAGATACCAAATAATATATTCTTATCATTAGGACTTGCAGTTTGTATGTTAAGCATGATAGAATATGCAAAATCAAGTACGAATAAATTTAGTATTCTAAATTGGAAAATTTTATTAGCTATTTTATTTGGAATAGCAGGATTTTTTACAGAAGCATCTTTATATGGAGTAGGTATGGTATTAATATTCTACTTCTTAAGAGAAAAAAAGGTTTATATGGTCTTAGCTTACATTGTGTTTAGTTTACTTGGATTAGTAACTATGATTGGACCTGATTTTATAGATGCTTCATTTTTATGGGATTACCAATGGATGATGGTATTTGCAATAATTCCAATACTTATGTACAATGGAAAATTAGGAATATCTAATAAGTTTATAAAATGGATGTTTTATTGGTTCTATCCAGTTCACTTAATTGTAATAGTATCATTAGCAAAGATAATAAGCATGTAATAATAAAAAAGGGAGTGTCTTTTAAAGACACTCCCTTTTTTATTATTTAAATACCGTTATTAGTTAGTATGAAATATACGTTAAATTAAAGTATTTATTTATATATAGCTTTAATAGGATCTAATCTAGATGCTTTAAAAGCTGGTACTATACCAAAAATAACTCCTGTTACAATAGTAGCAATAAAGGCATAGAATAAGCTATTTATATTAACTATAGCTTTAAATGGTAGGTAACTAGATGCATAGTTTACAACTATAAATCCTATTATTATACCAAGTATACCACCTAAAACTGTTATAAATACAGATTCTGTTAAAAACTGTAACATTATATCTCGAGGTTTAGCTCCTATAGCACGTCTTATACCGATTTCTCTTTGACGTTCCATTACTGATATATACATAATATTCATAACCCCAACACCACCAACAAACATAGAAATAGCAGTGATTACAGTTATAAACATATTTATATTATTTACCATAGATTCAAGTGCTTTAGTTTGTTCACTAGGATCATGAACTTGATAAGTTCCTTCTATATCCGGATGAAGTTCATGAAGTTTTTGTGTTACTCTAGAAGCTGTTTCAAATAAATCATATCCATTAGATACAACTAAATCTAATTGGTATATATCAGTTGGATACATATTTTGATTCATTAGCACATCTAAAGCTTTTTTTGGCATATATGAAGTTAGATAATCCATATCTCCATAATACATAGATTCAAAAGAATTAGATTCTTCCTTTTCTTTTTTAACAACGGAACTTTCGTCTATAACGCCTATTACTTCATATATATTTCCATTTATACTGATACCTTTACCTAAAGCATCTTCAGGAGTTCCAAATAGATCAGTTGCATTTTGTAGAGTTATTATAATAACTTTTCTATTTTCGTCTTCATAAGAAAAACTTCTTCCATATAGAGGATTTAAAGTAGTATCATCTTTTAATGGTGAAACATCAACATATGTAGCTTTTTTATCAAAATAAGCTTCAGAATAAAACATAGAATTCATAGCAAAATCATCTTTAGCAGGTCCAATTTTTTCAACACCTTCTAAAAATGATAACTCTTCTAAATCTTTAAGTTTAAATGGAGATAAAAAGCTTGTCATACCTGCCATATTAGAGTTAGTAGGTTCAAAGTATATTTGAGTTTTGTTAGGATTAACTTTGCTAACTGATTTTAGAACTTCTTTTTTAACACCATTACCAATAGAACTTACAAGTATTACAGATGTAATACCTATTATTATCCAAACTAGAGTTATAAAGACTCTAAGTTTATGTCCTTTTAAATTAGTTAATGCATTTTTCATCATATTCATAGGTTATACCTCCGATGATAATACACCATCTTTAAGTCTTATGACTTTAGTGGCATATTTTATTAAATCACTATCATGAGTAACCATTATTATAGTTTTACCTTCTTCATTTAACTTTTTTAAAACGTTCATTATATCATTACTAGTTTCACTATCAAGTGCTCCTGTTGGTTCATCTGCAAATATTAATGATGGGTTGTTAACAAGTGCACGAGCAATAGCTACTCTTTGTTGCTGTCCACCAGACAATTGAAGAGGTCTAGATTTTGCTTTATCACCAAGACCAACTGAATCTAATTTTTCTAGTATTATCTCTTGTCTTTGAGCCTTATTTAAGTGATTGCTATAAAGTAATGGAAGTTCTACATTTTGATAAATATCTAAACTTTCTATTAGATTAAACTGTTGGAATATAAATCCAATATTTTTATTTCTAAAGTCAGATTTTTGATTTTCACTAAGATTAGTAACATCTTTATCAAAAAAGAAATACTTACCCTCATCAAATTTATCTAAAAGACCTAGGGAATTAAGTAAGGTAGTTTTACCACTACCTGACTTACCCATTATCATTACAAATTCTCCTTCTTCTATTTCAAGATTTAGAGATTTTAGAACATGAAGCCTATCTTTTCCAACTTTATAATATTTTTCTATATTTTCTAGTCTAATTACATTACTCAAATTAATTCTCAGCTCCTTCAGTAGTAGTTTCAGTAGAATCATCTACATTTGAAGGTGTATTATTAGCACCTGCATTACCTGTATTTACTGGGTCGCCTTCTTTCATTTCAGGTGATATATATCTAATAACTATATCATTTGGTTCAAGACCAGAACTGATTACACTAAATTCTTCATTTTTGTCATGTATTTCGACTATTTGTTTTTTTAGTATTCCATCTAAATCTTTAAATACATAAGCTGTACCGTCTTCTTTATTTTCTAATATTGCAGTTGTTGGTACCTTAACTAATGAATTATTAACTTTTACAGAACCTTGAACATGGAATCCATTAACTAAACCTTCTTGATTTTCAAAAGATACATTAACATCATAGTAAGACATATTTCCTTGATTGCCCATATTCATTTCATTAGTATTAGTAGTTGGTCTATCTGATATAAAGCTAATTCTACCACTTAAATTTTTGTTATTTGAAAATACTAATACATCTACAGGATCATCCATTTGAAGTTTGACTAAATCTTGTTCACTTACTTGACCTTGCATATAAAATGTTGAACTTATAAGTGTCATAAATGATGAAGTTTGACCTTGCATATTATTATTTTCAGATTCATTATTATTTAGATAAACTTTACCAGCAAAAGGTGCATAAGTATTTACATAAGCTTTTTTATCTAGTGCTGATATTTGTGCATTTATTTTGTTTATTTCTGTTTTTATAGTAGGGTCATTTTCTGTATTTGCTTTTTTAAGTTCATTAACTTGAGCTTTAAGACCATCTATTTCATCTAGTATATTTTGATTTTTAGTTGTAAATAATAAATCCCCTTGTTTTACAATCTTACCATTTGTAACATTTAACTTACTTATTTCACCCTCAGTAGAAGGATTAAAGTCTTTTGTTTGAGTAGGTACTATAACCCCATTTATAAATACCTTTTCACTATCTGCTATAGTGTAAGTTTCTATTTGAGCATTTAACTCATTTACTTCATTATTTATTTTATTATTCCTATAAATAAAATAACCGCTTCCAAGTGCTATTATTACTACTGCACTTACCCCAATCATAACTTTTTTGTTTTTAAATTTCTCTAAAAAAGACATATTTTCCTCCTCATGTAAAAAAATCCATTCATTAGTAGATTATAATTGAAAATGGCTATATAAGTCAAAGTAAAATGGAAAATATACAAATTTGTAATTAAATGGGAAACGTTTTCTTAATAAAAAATAAAAAAAATTAAAAAATATGATAATAAATTAAAAATTTGGGTATATAAATTTATATTAGATATGTCGAAAAATGGCAAATCTAATATATAAAAACCATAGTTTAAAGTTTAAAGCACTATATGACAACCTTATAAATATTAGAGGGTTGTCATATAAGATGATTAAATTTTTTTAGACAATAAAATAAAGTAGCAGAGGGGAAAAATCATGAAACATTTATTTACAGAAAAAGTTGTACCAGTAGAATTAGACAATCCAGCTATACAAATTGATTACGATAAGTGCATAAAGTGCGGATTATGTAAACGTACTTGTGATAATGATATAGCTGTTGCTGGAAGATTTAACCTAGAGGAAACAGGTGATGTAGCTATATGTATACATTGTGGACAATGTGCAGTAGCATGTCCAGTAGGAGCTATAACTCAAGTAGAAGACTATCAAAAAGTTAAAGAAGCTATAAATGATCCTGAAAAAATAGTAATATTTAATACAGCTCCAGCAGTTAGAGTTGCACTTGGAGAAGAGTTTGGATATGAAGTAGGTTCATATGTTGAAGATAAAATGGTAGCTGCACTTAGAAAATTAGGTGGAGAGTATGTATTTGATGTAACTTTTGGTGCGGATATGACAATAATGGAAGAAGCAAATGAGTTAGTTGACAGAATCATCAATAAAAGTGAGAACTTACCTCAATTTACAAGTTGTTGTCCATCTTGGGTTAAGTATGTAGAAACTTTCTACCCAGAGTTTATACCAAATCTATCTACAACTAAAAGTCCAATAGGTATACAAGGAGCTGCTATAAAAACATACTTTGCTAAAGAAGCAAATATAGATCCAGCTAAAATAGTAAATGTAACAATAACACCATGTACATCTAAAAAATATGAAATAAGTAGACCTGAAATGAATTCTTCTAGCAAATACAATAATATAGAAGGATTAAGAGACAATGATTACATATTAACTACTAAAGAGCTAGCTAAGTGGATAAGAGAAGAAGATATAGATTTTGAAGCTTTAGAAGGTTCTAACTTTGATGACCTAATGGGACAAGGTAGTGGAGCTGGTATTATATTTGGTAATAGTGGTGGAGTTATGGAAGCTGCAGTAAGAACAGCTTATCATGTATTAACAGGAGAGAGACCAACTAAAGAATTATTAGATTTTAAGCCAGTTAGAGGTCTTGAAGGAGTTAAAGAAGCTACACTTCAAATAGAAGATAAAGTTATAAAAGTTGCTGCTGTTCAAACTACAAATAATGCGGAAGCTTTAATGGAAAAAATAAAAAGTGGTGAAGTAGATTATCAATTTGTAGAGGTAATGACATGTAAAGGTGGATGTATAGGTGGGGCTGGACAACCTAAACAGCCTAAAAAGAAAGTAACTAATGAAATAAGATTAAAGCGTATAGAAGGATTATACAATAAAGATGCTCATATAAATGTAAAATGTAGCTATGAAAACCCAGAAGTTATAAAAGCTTATGATGAATTCTTTGAAAAACCATTATCTCATGTATCTCATGAACTTTTACATACAGAATTTGATTCTAAATATTATATGTTAGGTCGTGGAGATGTTAAAGTTGATAATGCTAAAAGTGAAGAAAAAAGCATTGGATAAAAAGTTATTTATATGAATAATTTAGTACAAAGGAATATTTAATATAATATGTCTCAGAATACATGAGTTTTATAGTTAATTCATAAAACTTATGCATTTTGAGACTCTGATAAATTGATTAAAAAATTTTTTGAAAATTAATTAAAATAATAAAATTTTAATTTGAATATATTAAATGAAATTTTAATAGTGCTTAAAACTTATTTTAAGTAGTATTGAGATTTTATTTTAACTCAATTAAAGAGGTGATATTAATGAATGTTATAGATATAATAAATAAACTATATAGTGAAAATGACGCAAGCAAAGAAGAATTACTTTATCTACTTGATAATATAAATGAAGAAGAAAAAAATCTTCTAATAGAAAAAGCGCATGAAACGAGAATGAGAACTTATTCAAATAAAGTTTATTTAAGAGGGCTTATAGAACTTACAAGCTTTTGTAAGAAGGATTGTTTGTATTGTGGGCTTAGAAGGAGTAATAAAAGTGCCGAGAGATATAGACTAAATATTGATGAAGTTTTAGAATGCGTTAGAAAAGGAGATAAGCTAGGATATAAAACTTTTGTACTTCAGGGTGGTGAAGATGCATATTATACTGATGATGTTATGGTAGAAATTATAACTGCTATAAAAAATGAATTTCCAAATAATGCTTTAACTTTATCTTTAGGTGAGAGAAGTTATGAATCTTATGAAAAAATGTTTAAAGCAGGTGCGGATAGATATTTATTAAGACATGAAAGTGCATCTAAGAAGCTATATGAATCTATTCATCCAGGAGAACCCTATGAAGTTAGATTTAATTGCTTAAAAAATCTAAAGGAAATAGGATATCAAGCAGGAGCAGGATTTATGGTAGGAATACCAAATCAAACTAATGAAGATTTAGCTAATGATTTAAGGTTTGTAAAGGAGTTTGAACCTGCAATGTGTGGAATAGGACCTTTTATTCCTCATAAAGATACTCCACTTAAGGACTATCCTCATGGGAGCTTAGAAAAAACTGTAATATGTTTAGCTATAGTTAGATTATTACTTCCAAAAGTATTACTTCCTGCAACAACTGCCTTATCAAGTATTGATAAAAATGGAAGAAATGCAGGCCTTAAAGCTGGTGGAAATGTTATAATGCCAAATTTATCACCTATGAGTGTTAGAAAAAAATATTCTCTATACAATAATAAAGCATACATATTAGATGAAGATGCAGAATATAGAAGATTAACTGAAGAAAAAATAAAAGAAGCTGGATTTGAAGTTGAAATAACTAGAGGAGATAATCCTGATTTTAGAGGCTAATATGAAAATAGTATAAGTTTTAAAAGCACAAATTAATAAATGTTACTTAAATTTAACTAAAGGAGATGTTTTAAATGTTTATAGATCATGAATATATATACAAAATATTAGAGGAAACTAAAAATCCTTCAAATGAAGAGATAAAAGAAGTATTAAATAAAGCTAAAAAAAGAGAAGGATTATCTTATAAAGATATAGCAATACTTCTTCAAGCTGAAGATGAGAAAGATTTAGAAGAGATATATTCATTAGCAGGGCAAATTAAAAAAGACATCTATGGAAAAAGAATAGTAGTATTTGCACCACTTTATGTAAGTGATTACTGTGTAAATAACTGTGTGTACTGTGGTTATCAAAGAGATAATAAGTTTAATAGAAGAAGACTTACAATGGATGAAGTAGCAGAAGAAGTAAGAATACTTGAACAAATGGGACATAAAAGGTTAGCATTAGAACTTGGAGAGGACCCTGTTAATGCACCTATAGATTATGTATTAGAATGTTTAGATACAATATATAAAACTCAAAATGCAAATGGAGAAATAAGAAGAGTTAATGTAAATATAGCAGCGACTACTGTAGAAAATTATAAAGCTCTTCACGAGAAAGGAATAGGAACGTATATATTATTCCAAGAAACTTATCATAAGCCAACATATGATTTAATGCATCCTAAGTCTATAAAAGGAGATTATAATTATCATTTAACAGCTTTTGATAGAGCTATGCAGGCAGGAATAGATGATGTAGGAGCTGGAGTATTATTTGGACTAGCAGACCCTAGATTTGAAGTTTTAGGACTTATGATGCATAATGCTCACTTAGAAGAAAAATATGGTGTAGGATTCCATACTATATCAGTACCAAGACTTCAAGAAGCTAAGGGGGTTACGTTAGAAAATTATCCACATTTACTTAGTGATAAAATGTTTAAAAAGATAGTAGCAATACTTAGAATTGCAGTACCATTTACAGGACTTATACTTTCAACAAGAGAAACTCCAGCTATGAGAAAAGAACTATTAAAATATGGAGTAAGTCAAATATCTGCAGGTTCTTCAACTGGTGTTGGTGGATATAAGGAAAGAGAAGAAGGAAAAGAAACTAAACAGTTTAAGACTAATGATGAGAGAAGTCCTATAGAAATACTAAAAGAATTATTAAATGATGGATATATACCAAGTTACTGT
Organism: Romboutsia sp. BSD2780061687b_171204_C1; assembly: GCF_015560225.1. Lineage (NCBI taxonomy): Bacteria > Bacillati > Bacillota > Clostridia > Peptostreptococcales > Peptostreptococcaceae > Romboutsia > Romboutsia sp. BSD2780061687b_171204_C1. Next base: position 618,295 of record NZ_JADMRK010000001.1, read on the forward strand.
ACAGCATGTTATAGAAAAGGTAGAACTGGAGATAGATTTATGCAACTTGCCAAGTCTGGTAATATAAAATATGTATGTGAACCTAATGCACTTATGACACTTCATGAGTTTACATTAGACTATGGAGATAAAGAGTTATATGATAAAGCACAAGAAATAATAAACACTGAAGTCGAAAGTATAGAAAGAGAAGATATTAAATCTTATACAAAGGAAAGTTTAGAAAAAATGAAGTCTGGAGAAAGAGATTTCTATCTTTAGGAGGTAATTATGAACAATACTCCAAATGCAAATAGAAAACATATTGGGATATATGGTAATACTAATAGTGGTAAATCCTCTTTAATGAATAAAATATTAGGCCAAGAAATATCACTAGTATCTAGTGTAGAAGGAACAACAACAGACCCTGTTCAAAAGGCTATGGAGTTAATTCCTTTTGGTCCAGTATTATTAATAGATACAGCAGGTCTTGAAGATAAAAGTGAATTAGGCAAAATGAGGATTAAAAAAAGCTATGACTATTTAAAAAGATTAGACTTTGCTATGTATGTAGTAGACGGTAAAAATCCCGATATAAGTACATATAAGACTTGGAAGAGGGAAGCTAATAAATATAATATACCTCATATAGTAGTTGTAAATAAATTAGATAAGCTAAAAAACAATGAGATAGATAATATAAATAAAGAATTCAAAAATCCAATATATGTATCAGCTAAAGAAAATACTAATATAGATTCTTTAAAAGAAACTATTATAAAAAAATTAGAAACTGAAGAAGAAGATAGGCCAATAGTAGGAGACTTACTAGATTATGGTTCTAAAGTTGTATTAGTAGTACCAATAGATTCAGAAGCTCCTAAAGGTAGGATAATACTTCCACAAGTCCAAGTGATAAGAGATTGTTTAGATCATGGCATAAAGACTTATGTGGTAAGAGATACTGAACTAGTTGACGCAATAAAAGATTTAAAAGATATAGATTTAGTTATAACTGACTCACAAGCATTTAAAGAAGTAGATGCTATGATACCAAAGGATATGAAGCTTACAAGTTTTTCAATACTATTTGCTAGACAAAAAGGAGAGCTTAAAGATTTTATAAATGGAGCTAGAAAACTTAAAGACTTAAAACCAGGTCAAAAAGTATTAATGTGTGAAAGTTGTACCCACAATATAAGTCATGAGGATATTGGTAGAGTTAAAATACCTAAAATTCTAGAAAAAATAGCAGGTGGTAAGCTAGATTTTGATTTTAAGGTAGGTTATGACTTTGCTAATGACATAGAAAATTATGATTTAGTAATACACTGTGGGGCTTGTATGGTTAATAGAAAAAGTGTAATAAACAAAATAAATCTATGCAAAGAAAAAAATATACCTATAACTAACTATGGCTTAGTTATAGCTTACTTTACTGGGATACTAGATAGAAGTATTGAGATATTTAAATAAAATAAGGAGGAACGATTCGTTCCTCCTTATTTTATAAATTATACAAAGTACTAATCATTTTTTATAAATACCAATAAATTAAAAAATTATTTTTATTTAACAGATACATCTACTTTATCATCAATATAGTCTTTAATAAATTTATAAGGAACTATTTTATTAAATTGAGGGTAGGAGGAGATGAATCTAACATATACAGGAGCTTCATATAAGCTAGGATTAGCTTCTAGAAGACCTTTATCTCCATTAGCTACAGCACTTATAGACATAGGAAGAAGCTCTAAAAACTTTTCATATCGATATTTAGCCACATCATAAGGATAATCACCAACAAATACTGCAAAAGTTATTTGATACCTATCACCATATATAAAATACCATTGACTATATATTAAGTTCGTACTAGTAGTATATAAATCTAGATTATAAAAGTATGGTGAAATAGATAAATTAACTTCTCTTGGATTATCTAGGTGAAGTATATTATACCTTCTAAATCTAATAGGTGACGTAGCTGTATATGGTGGTTCTATAACTACATTAACCTTAGACAAATTTAAATTTCTCAATATTATCACATCCTAATTTAGTTGTACTATATTATATTTTTTAAGACAACTTTTGTGATAGATATAACCAATCATGATTTATATTAATAAAAAATCTTATAAATTTTTATAAAATGTAACATACGTTACAGAAAAAATAACCAATAAGGAGTATCCTAAAGATAAGAAAACACAACAGTGATGGAGGAATAATTATGGAAAATAAAATGTTCTGTTTCCAATGTCAAGAAACAGCAGGATGTACAGGATGTACAAAATTTGGGGTATGTGGAAAATCACCAGATCTAGCAAGAATGCAAGATTTATTAATATATGTAACTAAAGGATTATCAGAGGTTACAACTAGACTTAGAAATGAAGGAAAAAAAGTAGCAGATGAAGTTAATAATTTAGTAACTATAAACTTATTTACAACAATAACTAATGCTAACTTTGATGATTTAGTATTCTATGAAAGAGTTGCAAAAACTTTATCAACTAAAGAAGAATTATTAGCTACATTAGAAAATAAAGAAAACTTATCAGAAGCAGCTTTATGGAATGCATCAACTAAAGAAGAAATGGATGAAAAATCAAGTAAAGTAGGAGTATTAGCTACTGAAAATGAAGATATAAGAAGTTTAAGAGAGCTTATAATATATGGATTAAAAGGAATGTCTGCATATATGAAACATGCTAATGCACTAGGTTATGATAGTGAAGAAGTAAATACATTTATGCAAAGTACATTAGCTAAGACTTTAGATAACACTTTAACAGCAGATGATTTAGTTGCATTAACACTAGAAACAGGTAAGGTTGGGGTAGATGCAATGGCTTTACTTGATAGTGCAAATACTGGAACTTATGGACATCCAGAAATAACTAAAGTTAATATAGGTGTTAGAAATAATCCAGGTATATTAATATCAGGACATGATTTAAAAGACTTAGAATTATTACTTAAGCAAACAGAAGGAACAGGAGTAGATGTATATACTCACTCAGAAATGTTACCAGCTCATTATTACCCAGCATTTAAAAAGTATTCACACTTTGTAGGTAACTATGGAAATGCTTGGTGGAAGCAAAAAGAAGAATTTGAAAGCTTCAATGGTCCAATATTAATGACTACAAACTGTATAGTTCCTCCAAAGGATAGTTACAAAGATAGAGTATACACTACTGGAGCAGCAGGATTTGCTGGATGTACTCATATAAAAGGAAATTCAGAAGATGATAAAGACTTCTCACAAATAATAGAACATGCTAAAAAATGTCAAGCACCAGTTGAAATAGAAACTGGAGAAATAGTAGGTGGATTTGCTCATAATCAAGTATTTGCACTTGCAGATAAAATAGTAGATGCTATAAAAACTGGAGCTATAAAGAGATTCTTTGTAATGGGTGGATGTGACGGAAGAGCTAAGTCAAGAAACTACTACACAGAATTTGCAAAAGCTATACCACAAGATACTGTTATATTAACAGCAGGATGTGCTAAATATAAATACAATAAGTTACCATTAGGTGATATAAATGGAATACCAAGAGTATTAGATGCAGGACAATGTAATGACTCTTACTCATTAGCACTTATTGCATTAAAACTTAAAGAAGTATTTGAATTAGAAGATATAAATGATTTACCAATATCATTTAATATAGCTTGGTATGAACAAAAAGCTGTAATAGTATTATTATCATTATTATACTTAGGAGTTAAAAATATACACTTAGGACCAACATTACCAGCATTCTTATCACCAAATGTAGCTAAAGTTTTAGTTGAAAACTTTGGTATAGGTGGAATAACTAATGTTGAAGATGATTTAAAAATGTTCTTAGGAGAAAAATAGGTTATAAAAGTAATATTAATTATATAAGTTACTACTTATATAATTAATATTACTTAATACAAAAAGTTTCCTATAAAAAAGGAGATGGATAAAATGAAACTAATTGCTACAAACTTAAATAATATAGAAACAAATAGAGAAATATTAGTTCAAAACGAAAAATTCAAAAATATACTTTTTAAATTTGAGGAAGGTAAAGGTTTACCAAACCATACTCATAATGGATATGCTACTGTTCAAGTTATAAGTGGAAGTGTTGATATTGAATTTAAGACAGGAGAAAAATTCGTTTTAAATCCAGGAGACTTTTTACCATTTGATGCAAGGGTAGAACATAATGTAATAGCAAAAGAGCTTAGTTCAATTCTTGTTACAATAATATTTTAAAAGCTAGAATATATAATAGGAGATATAAAATGAAAGCATTTGTAGATAGAGATACATGTATAGGATGTGAAGGTTGTGTAGGTATATGTCCAGATGTATTTAGCATGGATGATGAAGGAAAATCTGTACCAGTAACAACTGATATCCCTGAAAATGAAATAGAATCAGCTAATGATGCAATGGAAAATTGCCCTGTAGGTGCAATAACCATTGAATAAATATTATATTTAATTTATTATACATATATGGTAATACTAAAAAATCCAATAGACAAACTATTGGATTTTTTAATTTTGTATTATATTATATAAAAAAGATATAGGACAAGTATATAATACACTTAATATCCTATATCTATGATACTATATTTAACTTTAATCTCTTTTTTAGTTATGTAAATTTTACTATTTACAAATAAAATTATAATTGTAAATAAAAAAATATACATACTACCTAAAGTTTACCTAATTGTTCTTGAAATTTTGAAGAAACTCCATTTTCATTTTTGCAATTAAAATCACTTAATGTTGAAATCCATAAATCAATTACTGACTCAATTTTACTATTTACAATAGATGAAGGATCTATATCATTGAAACTTAAAATATTAGTTAATAGATATTTTTTTAGTTCATCTCTTTTTAAATAATCATCTACATTTTTGCACTTATCGCAATAATTAGAATATGTATTATAAATTTGACCTAAGTAACATTCTTTATCAGTAAGGTTATTTAATTCTTTTATTGTTTTTAGAGCATTTAAAAGATTTTCTACCTTATTATGAAGAGGAAAATCTAATTCAAGCTCTTCAACCTCATTGAAAAAATTATAAGAGAATTTTATTTCTGTTAGATCTTTTAATAGATTGTCGTTAAAATCCACTTCATTTTCTTTAGCTTTTTGTACAAGCTCTTTTAATCTAATAGAAGTATACTCTATAGTAAAATTACATAATTGTTTTTCTAATGTTTTATTTTTATCTTGCATTTTTATTACTCCTTTTGATATTTAGTATATTTAATATGATACTCTTAAAAAATAGAAAAAACAGTAACTTATGTTACGGATTGGGTGGTATATAATGCAATATAATAAATACATAAATTGATAGTATTAATTTTAAAATTAATGAACAGATTACTAAATAAAGTTAAATAAAACTTAAAAACAATATCTTAATTAATAAAGGAGACAAAATATGAGTAGATTTTTAGCACCAATACACACTTGGTTATTTAATAAAGTAAAATTAAGTCAAGATTTAGAAGAACATATAGTAAGATTACACGCAGATAGATATCAAAAAGATGCATTAAAAATACAAGAAGAAGCAGTTACTTTATATGGAAAATATTTAGTAAATAAGCCATTAGAAGAATTAATAGATGTAGATAATATACATGGGTGGTTACAAGAAAGAATAAAAGAAGTTGAAAGTAGAACTGCATATATAGTGACTAAATATAAAGAGATATATGGAGAAGATAGTGTAGAACTTACAAAAAATGCATATACTCAACAAGCTATAGAATGTGCAAAAAATGAATCTAATAAAATAGATACACCAGAAAATGTATATGTTTCTTTAAATAATTATATATTAGCTGGTATGCCTTGTGATAAAGCAAGCTCTGTAATAGAAAAAAATGAAGAATATATAAAATATCAAGAAAATAAAGATATACACAAATCTAATTATGAACTAGGTAAAGGAGATTTAGAATATCTATATAATCTTAGAGAATTATGGATAAAGTCATTTGTTGAAAATCTAGGTATTAGATATGCTTATGAAAGTAAAGTTAGTGGAAGTATTAGTGATAATAAAATTATAAAGCTATAAATTAAAAAGTAGTTGAAGAATTTTTTGATTTTTCAGCTACTTTTTACATGTAAGGAAATGTTATTATATAAAAAATTACAAATAGCATAAAATATTAACAAAATAATATTATATAAAAAATAGGTGATAAACTATGATAAAAAGAATATTTTGTGCAACTTTAATTTTATTTTTTATTATTAGCACTGTAGTTTACAGCAATGGGCAATTAAAAACAAACAAAAATAATAAAGAAATGCTAGAAAATTTATTAGATGAAGACAATATTTTATGGAGAATTGACAGTGATAATGATGGAATAACAGATGCACTTGAAGAAATAATAGGGAGTAATAAATATAAAAAAGATAGTGATGAAGATGGATTAAATGATAAGATTGAAATTGAATTAAATCTTAATCCAAATAAAAAAGATAGTGATAATAATGGGATAGAAGATAAAGATGAAGATTTTGATGATGATGGTAAAAGCAATGGATATGAATTAAAATATAAAACTAATCCAAAATTAAATGATAAATTTATAACTCCGCGATTTAGAAATAAAAATGTAAAAGTAAATGGTGAGATGTTACTTGAAAGTTGTAAGTTAAGTTATGAAGGTATAGAGAAAATGAAAGTAGGAAAAACAGTAAAAGAAGTATTTGGGAAAAATTATAATCTTTTAAGTGATTTTACTATAATAAGAACTACAGGACATACTAAAGGATTTTCTGCGATAGCTTTAAAAAATGGAGATGCTTTGATAATAGCTTATCAAGCTAGTAAAGATTATAAGGATTGGCTAGGTAATTTTTTAACGCAATTTATGCCTCATCCTCAAAGAAATGCTTGTATAGAATTTCTTACTCCACTTATAAATAAAGAAGATAAAATATATATAACAGGTCATTCACTAGGAGGCCTTTTAACTCAATACGCTATATATGAACTTTACAACAATGGTTATAAAAATATAAAAGGAATAACTTTTAATGCTGCTAATAATATGAACCCTAACCATATAAAAGGTGAATATGGACCCTTAATACTCAAAAAAAGCTTAGTAGGATATTATATATCAGCTTATGTAGATATACTCTCAGAAACAGATGAAAAAATTAAAGATAAAAAAGAATTAATTGAGTTTTTTGATAAATCAATAGAATCAGATGGATTTATAGATATTAATGATAAAAAATGGAGAAGTAGTGATTTTTTTATAAATTATGATAAATTTATAGAAAACTATATAGTCAAAGGAGACCCTTTATATACAATAATAAATGGAGGATATTTAGGTAAATATAATAAAAAAGATTATGGATATAAAAATAAAGAAATTATAAAAAATGAAAAAGATTTCTCCAATGCTCATAGAATTGAAAATTTTGAAAATGATATTGACTTAAAAAAATCAATAGAAATAAATTAAAATATAAAAGCACCTATGTAGCTAAAAACTTACTTAGGTGCTTTTATATTTTAATACAATCATACTACTTTATAATATGAAAAAGCCTGCTGCTATTATAAAGTACACAGAAAGTAATTGGACCCCTTCTAGCCAATTGCTTTCTCCATCGCTAGCAACTCTATTAACAATAAGAACTGCAAAAATAAGAGACACTAATTCAAAAGGGTTAAATACTATGCTCATAGGAGTAAATAGTAAGCTTAAAAATATTAAAACTGGAGCAACAAATAATATTATTTGTAAACTTGAGCCAATTGCAATTTCAACTGATACATCCATTTTATCTTTCATAGCCATAACAATAGCTGTAGAATGTTCTGCTGCATTTCCTATAATAGGTATAAGAATTATACCAACAAAGAATTCACTAAGTCCAAGAGTTTTAGTTAAAGAATCTATACCACTAACTAAAAATTCACTTTCAATAGCTATAAATATAGTAGCTAGAGCAAGCACTATAATAGATTTTTTTAATGTCCATTTAGCGCTACCTTCATCATCACTATGGTTTATAGAATATATATCTTTATGAGTAAAGAATGAGAAAACTAAACTTAATATATATATAGTAAACATAATTATTGCAACTACCACGCTAAGACCTTCATATTTAGTATTTAAAAGGGAAGGATCAATAGTATGTGTAAAAACAGCAGGAATACAAAGTCCTATAACTGCAAATAAAAGCATACTAGATGATACTTCTACAACCTTTTTATTAAAGGTTTGATTTTTATGCTTTATACCACCAAATAGCATGCTAGCTCCTAAAACTAATAATATATTTCCTATAACTGAGCCAGCAATAGAAGATTTTACAACATCAAATAAGCCAGCTTTTAAAGCAAAGAATGAAATTATAAGTTCTGTTGCATTTCCAAAGGTCGCATTTAAAAAACCTCCTATTTTAGGACCTGTATAAAAAGAAATTTCTTCAGTTGCTTCACCCATAAGACCAGCAAGTGGTATTATCGATAAAGCAGCCAAAATAAACATAAGAGTAGGTGGGAAATGCATAAATTCACCTACAAAGCTTATAGGTATGAAAATTAATAAGTATTTTAAAATATTCATATATACCTCCATATATATTTGAAAATGATTAGAATTATAACTATTATACCATTTATTACCTAAATATACATAAATAAAAAGTTATAAAGTTAGGATATACATTTATCACTTAAAATACTCAAATAATTTTTAAATTAAGATAAATAAAAGGCATCTTTATATAGCCAAGTGTTATAACTAGGTTGCATAAAGATGCCTTCAAGATAAGTACATAAAATAGTACTATGCAGTAAATTCTTCTTCAGAAAGTTCTACTAATCTTTTTGTAAGTATATTTCTTTTTATACCGTATTCATTTTCTCTCTCAAATTGTATTTCAAATCCAAGTTTTAAAACTGTATTTAAGCTAAAAATATTTTCTGTAGCTATAGCAGTTATTATAAAGTCTTTACCTCTAAGTAAAGATTCTTCTATTCTAGTTTCCATAAGTGTTCTGTGAAGAGCATTTCCTCGATAAACAGGGTCTACCATCACATATCCAGATACATAGCTAGAATTAATATCTAAATCATCTAGCCCTAGCTCGTAAAGATAATCTAAATAATCTCCACTAGGAGCTTCACAAAGAGCTGAAGCAACTAAAGTTTCTTCAACATAACAACCAATTATAAATCCACCTTTATCTAAAACATCCATCAAATAAAGCTCATCACGAGACTTTAACCAATTTTTATTATCTAGAGCATCACTCACCCTATTGTATAAATTAGTAACATCATTAAAGTTAGTTGCTGTTATATAACATACATCAGCATATAAGTTTTCACATAGTTCTCCATTAAATTTAGATAACTTTACTCTTTTTATCATAATAGACACCATTTGTTCACACAAGTTCGCTAGGCTTATGCAGTTTCTTAAAAAACTTCTCATACTTTCATATGAGAGCAGACTATTTCTTCACCCTCGACATTACTCGTTAGGGGCAACCTACTTCCACTATCAATCGCTTATAGTGTACGAGATAAATCTCTAGTCGTTGAAGGTTTCCCTATTCGGGACTTCCCTGCAAGAACATCCATTGTTTTGGTACTTAGGGTTTAACCATATACCATCCTAAGACTTCTTTCTACTTTCGTTCCTTCACGCTTAAAGCTATTCGCTTTTACGTTGTGGCACTTAGGCTTTAGGAATTACCTGCAATTCAGGTTGTACCATATGCAGATTTCTCTACATACGAGGCTAAGCTTACCTCTTTTCTTATTTTAAAAATACAAATATTATTAGATGGATTTCAATTTAATATTCATTGATAATTTATTATAACATAATACTTAAAAAAGTATATTAAAAATTATATTTTTTTATAAAAAAATTTAAATATTAAATGAAATTTCAAAAATACCATAATAATTCAAATTTCAAAATTGAAATTAAAGTTGAATCAATTTGAAATCATTGCTATATATAGGAATATAAAATATTTAAGAGGAGAAAATAATAAAGACAACAAATTAAGGAGAAAAATATGACTACTAAAATAAACAAAATAACTATTGTACTTATACTAGTTATAATATCACTTTTTAATTTAGGTATGAAAAAAAATGAAATTATAAAAGATCCTAAAATATTTAAAAATATATATATAGAAGATATTAATGTAGAAGACTTAACTACAAGGCAAGCAGAAGATAAAATAAATAAATATTATCATCCTAAAAATATAAATATAAGATACAATCAAAAAACATGGGTAATAAATAAAGATATAATAAAATTAAATTATAATGTAGATAAAGCAGTAAAATTAGCAAAAGATTATACAAGAACTGAGGATAATTTATTAAATCTAAGAAGAATATTTGATTTAGCTATAAAAAAACAACATAAAATAAAGCTAAAAGCATCATATGATGAAGCTAAGCTTAGTGAAATAATAGAATCTATAAAAGAAGAAATAGATAAAAGTGAGATAGATGCTACTGTAAGTATAAGTGAAAGTTCACAAATAAAAACAACTGAGTCAAAAGATGGGTTAGAAGTAGATGTTTCTAAGTTAAAAGAAAAAATATATGAAATGATAAAAGAAAAAGAAATAAAAGATATATATCTTCCTGTTAAAGTAATAAAGCCCAAAATTAATACATCAGATGTAAAAAGTATTAATGCTATATTAGGCCAATATAGTACTAGCTTTAATGATAAAAGTTCAAGAGGAAACAATATATATATAGCAGGAAAGAGTACAAGTGATATAGTTATAATGCCAAATGAAACTTTTTCATATAATTCAGCTACAGGACCTAGAACTTGGTCTAATGGATATAAAAGTGCAAAAGTTATAGTAGGAGGTAAATATGTAAACGGAGAAGGTGGAGGAGTTTGTCAAGTTTCAACTACAATATATAATGCAGCTCTTATATCTAATATGGAAATAGTAGAAGTACACAATCATACTTATCCATCTAGATATGCACCTAGAGGAAAAGATGCAGCAGTATCCTACGGTTATATAGATTTTAAGTTTAAAAATCCATATAGTCATCCAGTTTATATAAAAAATATAATAAAAAATGGAGCTATAACAACTAAAATATATGGATGTGATAAAGATAGAGAGAAGTTATATATAAGGACTGATGAAAAACATGAAGAAGAAAAAATATATGTAAATACTTATAGAGTATATTTAGATAATAACAATCAAAAAGAACGAGAAGAATTAGTAGCTAAAAGCATATATAAAATAAAAAACCAGTAATTATTTTTTACTGGTTTTTTGCATGAAATTAAAATTTTTTTTCATCTTAAAATTTAATTAAGTATACAAAAAAATATACGGTTAATTTATTTAAAATTAAAAAATAAAAAATATTTCTAAATATTGTAATTTTACTTATAAAATGGAAAAAAAATGTATAATATAGTAAGAAAACTAATTATAGTGATAATGTTGCGTTTCTTTTATAATATTTAGAAATATAACTATATTTCTAAATATTATAAAAGATAAAATTTTAATGATATATTCTGTTTATATAATAAAAAGCAAGGGTATATAAAAAATACAAATATATAAAAAATGCAATAATTAAAATTAACTAAAAATTAAGATAAATTAAAAATTTTGGAGGTATTGTTGTTATGAGAAAATTTGTATGCACAGTTTGTGGTTATGTTTATGAAGGTGAAAACTTGCCTATATCTTGTCCAGTATGCAATGTAGGAAGTGAAAAGTTTGAAGAAATGAATAGTAAATTAATATGGGCTGATGAACATAGAATAGGTATAGCTAAGGGGATAGATGAAGAAATACTAGAGGGGCTTAGAGCTAATTTTGTTGGAGAATGTACTGAAGTTGGAATGTATATAGCAATGAGCCGTCAAGCAGATAGAGAGGGATATCCGGAAATTGCAGAAGCTTATTTAAGAATAGCTTATGAAGAAGCTGAACATGCAGCAAAATTTGCTGAACTTTTAGGAGAAGTTGTTGTTGCAGATACTAAGTCTAACCTAGAAGCAAGGGTTGAGGCTGAATATGGTGCAACAGATGGAAAATTAAAACTCGCAAAAAAAGCAAAGCAATTAGGCTTAGATGCAATACATGATACAGTTCATGAAATGTGTAAGGATGAAGCAAGACATGGTAAAGCATTTTTAGGATTATTAAAAAGACATTTTAGCAATAAATAGTAAGTAAGGCTATCTTTAAAAGATAGCCTTTTTTACGCTCAAGGAAATTATGATACTTAAAAAACTGTGGATAACTATTGAGGTTTAAGTGTTTGCAGAGCGTAAAAAAGACATTTTGAGCAACGGAGAAAGTCGTTGGAGACATGAGCGAAGCGAATTTTTTATATATAAAAAAATTGTATAATTTATAAAAGTGATATAAATAGGCATAATTAAAATGAAATAAAATTTTAATGAAAAATTTAAACAAAAGTTATTTAAAAAAATTTTAAGTCATATTATAAATAATGGAATATAGATTAAAAACTTTTAAGTATCACAAAACTTGTCACAAATAGTTTATAAGAAATAGTAGAACAATAACTATAAATATATATTAAAATTTAGAATCTATATTAATATAAAGAAAATTATAAAAGGAGAGTCTAAATGCATTCACAAACTGAACTAGGAGTAAAACATGTCAATTCTTTATTATTTAAGTATTCAGTACCAGCAATTATAGGAATGCTTGTTAATGCTTTATATAATGTAATAGATAGAATGTTTATAGGAAAAATTCCTGGAGTTGGACCACTTGCTATAACAGGCCTTGGAATAACTATGCCAATAGCTACCATAATACTTGCATTTGGAATGTTAATAGGTATTGGTACAACTACTAACATATCTATAAAACTTGGTCAAAAGAAAAAATATGAAGCAGAAGTACTGCTAGGAAATGCAGTAACATTATCCTTAATAATAGGTATTATATTAACTATAATAGGTATTATATTTAGTGAAGATATTCTTATACTATTTGGTGCTAGTGAAAATACTTTAATATATGCAAAAACTTATATAGATATAATACTTGTAGGAAGTGTAGTTAACTTACTTTCTTTTTCACTATATCATTCTATAAGAGCAGACGGAAATCCTAGGATATCATCAGGAATAATGATTCTAGGGTGCATATTAAATGCAAGTTTAGATTATTTATTTATATTTATTTTTAATTTAGGAATACAAGGAGCGGCTCTAGCTACTATAATAGCGCAATGTGTAACGGCGATACTTACTATTTTGTATTATTTATCTAAAAAATCTAATTTAAAAATAAGGAAAAATAATTTAATATTAAGAAAAGATTTAGTAATTAGCACATTTGCTATAGGTATGTCGCCATTTTTTATGCAGTTAGCTGCAAGCTTAGTTCAAGTTATATCTAATAATGCACTAAGAACTTATGGCGGAGACTTAGCTATTGGTGCAATGACAACAATTTCTTCTATAGCTATGATATTTTTAATGCCTATATTTGGACTTAACCAAGGTGCACAACCTATAATTGGATACAACTATGGAGCTAAAAAATACAATCGAGTCAAAAAAGCATATTTAATGTCTTTAAGCGTAGCAACAATTATATTGTTTATAGGTACATTTTTTATACAAATGTATCCAAAATTTTTTATTGGATTATTCAATAAAGATGAAGAGCTTATGAAAATATCCATACAAGGAATTAGAATATATCTATTTATGATGCCAATCGTTGGTATATCAATAACTGGAAGTAACTTTATACAGTCTATAGGTAAGGCTAAAATTGCTATGCTCTTAAGTTTACTTAGACAAGTAATACTTTTAATACCATTTATATTAATACTCCCACAATTTTTAGGACTTAATGGTGTATGGTTATCTCAAGCTTTAGCAGATTTAATATCTACTATACTTACTATAATAGTCTTATACAAAGAATTAAGAAGTTATAAGATATTAAATGATGAAGGAGAAGATATATTAAAAGCTGAGTTAGAAGAATATGCATTAGAAAAAGAAAGTGATAAAGATGAAAAGTAGCTTATATTAGCTACTTTTTTTAATAGAAAGAAAATTATAATTTTTTCATTTTATATATAATTTGAAATATTTAATCTTTTATTGAAATATATGACAAATAGATTAATCTACACAAAAAATCAATAAAAAGTGCTAAAATATTATGATGAAAGTAATATTTATAAAAAGGTGGTGTAAGATGAAAATACTTATTGTGGGGAGGGTTGATTCTCTAATAAAATCAATAGCTCATAGATTCTATAAAGAGGGAAACAAAGTGTTTATTTTAAGTGATGATGAATTAAGAGAACCATATTATAAAAATTATAAACTAGATTCATTAAATCATAAATATGATTATATATTTAAAAATACACACTTTGATAAAGTTATATATATAAATCATAATATTGAAAGTAGTATATTGTTAAATATTTTAGAGTTATCTAAAACTTATGAAACCTCTCAAATTATAATGGTAAATTTAAAGAATAAAAGTAAAGAACATATACTTTGTGAGAATATTTTTAGAGAATTTAAAAGATTATATGATATAAATATGTCTATTTTATACATAGATAGAGTATATGGTGAAGTAGATTTAAAAGAAAAAGAAGATATAGTATTAAACATAATTAAAGATGTAGTAGATAATAAAAATAAGAATTATGATAATAGCTTAAAAAATGGATATATTCACTATTTAGATGTGGCAGAGGCTGTATATTTATTATCTAAATATAATAAAAATAAAGAGTATTATATTTGTGGGTATGAATTAGCTAGCGATAAAGACATATATAATTTAGTATTAAGTACTATAAAAAATAAAGATAGCTATACATTAGAAAAAATAAATACTAAAGGATTTAAGGAATTTAAAGAAGATACTAACTTTTATATAAAATTTAGTTTAGGTAAAGAGATAATAACTATATACAATAAGTATATAAACGAATCTAATAGTACTGAAAAAATAAAAGAAATTAAAAAAGATAAAAAACAAAATGAATTTATAAAAGTAACTAAGCCCTATGTAGAAAACATAGGTATGTTTTTGATTGTATGCTTTATATCATCATTTTTATCTAGGAATAATTCAATATTTACTATAATAGACTTAAAAATTATATATATAATTGTAATAGGTATGATGCATGGAATGAAGCAATCTGTAATAGCATCTATATTATCTTGTTTATTATTAATATTAAACCAATTATCACAGGGAATATCTATTATATCAATATTTGTACTTAGTCAATCTTTAGTTCAAATGTTAATGTATGTATTGCTAGGAATATATACAGGATATGCTAGTGACTTTAAGAACAATCAAATAAAAGAATTAAAAAGAATAAATGAAGAAAAAAATAGTAAATATGAATTTTTAGAAGATATATACAACTCAACATACGAAGAAAAAAGAGAGTTAGAAGAAAAAGTTATAAGCTCTAAGGATAGTTTTGGTAAGATATATTCTTATGTAAAAGAGCTAGATAGTTTAAAGCCTCAATATATATTAAGATCATCTATAGATATTATGGAAGAGTTTTTAGAAAATAATAATATATCTATATATACTTTAAATAATGATTACTTAAGGCTTAATGTAAAATCTAATAATAAGGATTTTAACCCACTAAAAAGTATCAAAATAAATGATTTATACGAAGCTAAAGATAAACTACTAAATAAAGAAATATATATAAATAAAAACTTAAATCCAAAGTTACCTTCTATGGTAGCACCAATAGTAAAAGACAATAAAATAATAAGTATTATAATGGTAGATAAAATTAAGTTTTCAAAGATGAATTTATACTATCAAAATCTATTTAAAGTTATAGTAAGTTTAATTGAGACATCTATAATAAAAGCTTATAATTACGAAGAAGCAACTATAAAGCAAAGATATATAGACGAAACTATCTTTTTAAGAAAAGAGTATCTAAAAAGTGCCTTAAAAGTATGTGAGATATCTAAGAAAGAGAAGAAATCAGACTATACACTTTTAAAAGTTGATATGTTAAATGATATTAACTTTTTATCTAAAGAAATATCTAAGTGCATAAGAAGTACTGATTTAGCTGGAGTATGTAATAATCATGTATACATAATACTTAACAATACTAATAAAGAAGAAAGTAGTATAGTAAAGAATAGATTACTAGGTAAAAATCTAACAGTAAAAATAGTAGATGGAGTAGATGAAGATGATTAAAATATATGTCATTAATTTTTTAATAGGTCTATTTATACTACTACTTATGAAAATTTTTAGAGTGAAAAATGCTTACACCAATTTCTTACTAATTATAGCTATTCCTTTTTTAGGTATTATATATATATTGTTTATTTATTTATTTAAATTTTTTATTAAAAGTGACAATGGACAGTATTTGATAGATAAAGAAAATGAGTATGATAGAAATATAAGTTTGCTTATTAGAGAAGCAGAGCTTAAAAATAAAAAAGATTTAATACCAATAGAAGATGCACTAAATTTAAATGACCATAATATAAAAAGAAATCTAGTTATAGAAATGCTAAAAGAAGATTCATATAAATATTTAGAATTTTTATTAAAAGCACTTAAAGATGAAGATAGTGAGACGTCACACTATGCAGCAACGGCTATAACGCAGCTTAAAAGTAAGCTTACTGTTGCTATACAAGATATGGAAGTTGAGTATTATAAAAACTCTAAGAATAAAGAGGTGAGCAAAGAGTATATAAAAGCGCTCAAAGAATGTATAGATAGTAATTTAATAGACAAAAAAGAAAGAACGAGGTTAACTTATAGCTATAAATTAGCATTAGAAAACTATATAAGAGACATAGAAGATGATGAAAATTACTTAAATGAGCTTATAAAAATATATATAGATATTAAAAACTATGATAAAGCTATAATATATTCTTATAAGTATATGAAAAAATTTGTACAAAGTTATAAACCATATATGTTTTTATTAGAAGTTTACTATACACTTAATGATAAAAAAAATTTTGAAAAAGTTATAAAGTCATTAAGAGAATCTGATATTAAATTAGACAAAGAAGGATTAGACATACTAAGATTTTGGATAGAAGGTGATAATAGTGTTTAGAAAAAGATTTATAATAACTTTTACATCTATAATTTTAGTTTTAGGTTTTTTAATATCTCTTATGAAAAATAACTATATATTTGATAAAATTCAAAATACAAAAACCACAAACTTAGACAAAAAAGTATACACATCAAAAGAATATGAAAGTGTTAGTAAGAAATACACTGAAAAGTTTTTACTACTAAGTGATGAGAGTGAAGAATCTAAAAAGGTTGAAGGAAATTTTAATGAGATTATAAAATCTATGGATAAGTCTATAGTAAATGAAAATATTAAAAATTTTAATGGTGATATAAAGGGATATAAAGCAGTTATAATAAATTCTGAAAGATTACAAGAGTTTAGTTACTTAGATGAACTTATAAATTATGCTAAATCAGGAGGAAACTTAATATTTGCACAAAGGCCATTGATTAGTGATAATATAAAAAGATATTCAAGTGAATTAGGAATAGAAAGTATTAATGAGCTAATAGAAGCAGAGAATATGTATGTTAAATCTAATATACTTATAAAAGGTAAGGGCCTTAAAAGAACTGAAGATACAGAAAATAGCTCTTTAGATGTTAAGTTAAAAAAAGGTGTTAAGGTTCATATAAGTGCTGATAATAATATACCTCTACTTTGGGAGGAAGAGTTAGGTAGTGGTAAAGTAATATTTTCAAATGGACAGTTTTTAGGTGAAAAGTCTAATCGAGGTATATTAACTGGTATACTTTATAGAACTGGAGATGAGTTTATATATCCTATTATAAACTCTAAGGTTTTAGATATAGATGATTTCCCAGCTCCAATGCCTAATGGAAATTCAGATATAATTTATAAATATTATCATGTTAATGATGAAAAATTCTTTGTTAATATATGGTGGCCAGATATTGTTAGAATGTGTGAAAATTATAATGCAGTTCCAACAGGTTTTTTAATATACAATTACGAAGATGTAACAAATAATATAGAAAAGTTTAATGGAGATGTATATTCTAAAAATTTAGTAACTTTAGGTAGAAACTTACTAAAGGTTGGCGGAGAAATAGGTATACATGGATTTAATCATCAGCCACTTACTACTAATAAATACTTAGTAGGTAAAGAACTTGGATATAAGCCATGGAAAAGCTACGATGAAATGTTAAAAGCGCAGAGAGCGTTAAATAAATTTATACATGAGATATACCCAAACTATATAATAAGGGGATATGTACCACCATCTAATATTATAACAGAAGAAGGTATAAAAGTCTTAAAAAAAGGTATACCAAGTATTAATGTTATAGCATCTTTATATGTAGTAAGTAACGATGAACTAGCTTATGAACAAGAGTTTTCAAAAGGAAAAGATGGAATATACAATTTTCCTAGATATAGTTCAGGTTATGATTTTGAAGAATTTGAAAAGTGGATGATATACAATGGCATAACTATAAATGGAGTATTTTCTCACTTTATACATCCAGATGACATATTAGATCCAGAAAGAAATCATGGTATGAGCTGGGAAGAACTTAAAAAGGACTTTGAAAAAATTATGGAGATAGTTTATAAAGACTTTAGATGGTTAGAGGCTGATACTATATCTCAAGGTGTAGAATCCTTAGACACTTATCTAAAAACTAAAAGTGTATTTTCTTATGAAAAAAATAATATAAAAGGATATTCAAAAGATACTTCAAAGAATGATTATTATATACTTAGAAGTGATAAAGAGATAATAAAAACTAAAGGATGTAGTTATAAAAAAATAGATGAAGATATTTACCTTATACATTCAACTAATACTGATTTTAGTATAACAACAGGAGGTAAATAATATGAGGATATGTTTAATCGCAGAAGGAAGCTATCCATATGTAACAGGTGGAGTTTCAAGCTGGATTCAAATGCTAGTTAGTAGTATGAAAGAAATTGAATTTGTAATATATGCAATAAGTGCTAAAAATGATGAAGGTCTTACCTATAAGTATGAAATACCAGATAATGTTGTAGAAATTAAAGATATATACTTAGATATAGACGATAATAAAAAGGTTAAAAGTAAAGTAAAATTTAATCTTACAGATATAGAAAAAGAAGTTATAGGTAAGTTTATAGTAGGTGAATACTTTGACTGGAAAGATTTATTTGACTGCATAAATAGACTTAAAAATGTAAATACAGTGGATATATTAATGAGTGAAGATTTTTTTGATGTAGTAAGCGATATAGCAAGTAAATATTATCCACATATAATATTTAACCATTTCTTTTGGACTATAAGGTCTATGATGATGACTGTATTTGAAGTTCTAAAAAGTGATATACCAAAATGTGATATATATCATAGTGTATCTACTGGATATGCAGGATTAGTGGGAGCTTTAGGGAAATACTACAACAAAGATTCTAAGTTTATATTAACAGAACATGGAATATATACAAGAGAAAGAGAAGAAGAGATAATAAAGGCAGATTGGGTTAAAGGTTACTTTAAAGATAACTGGATAAGGTATTTTTACAATTTATCAAGAGCTGCGTATACTTATAGTGATGAGGTTTATAGTTTATTTGAAAAAAATAAAAAGCTTCAAATAGAACTAGGGTGTGATAGTAATAAGATAAAAGTTGTTCCAAATGGTGTAAAGCTTGATAGATTTAAAAATATAGATACTAAAAAAGATGATGAAAGTATTATATATATAGGTGCTATAGTAAGGGTAGTACCTATAAAGGATGTAAAAACTATAATACAAGCTTTTGTAAACGCAAATGAAGAAATGAAAAATATGAAGCTATATATTATAGGTCCTATGGATGAGGATGAAGACTATACCAAAGAATGTATAGACCTAGTCCAGTCGTTAGGAAATAAAAATATAGTATTTACAGGGAGAGTAGATATATCAAAGTATATAGGTAAAATGGACATGTTACTTCTTGGAAGTATAAGTGAAGGCCAGCCACTATCAGTACTTGAAGGTATGGCAGCTAAAAAGCCTTATATAACTACAGATGTAGGAGCATGTAGGGAACTTTTATATGGAAATAATGATAATATAGGACACTGTGGAGTAGTAGTACCCGTTATGGGTTATTCTCAAATGGCAAATGAAATAGTAAATCTAGCAAAAGATGATAATTTAAGAAAAGAAATGGGCGAAAATGGATATAAAAGAGTATCAACTTTTTATACACAAGATCAATTTATACAAAATTATAGAAAAATTTATGGAGAAATATAAATATGGCAGGAATTGGATTTGAACTTAAAAAGATAATAGATAAAGACGGATACTTTTCTAAAACTAGAACCTATTTTATGTCTTCATTAATAACCATAGGTCCAATGATCATCTCAATATTGTCATTTTTAATTATGCAAGATATATTAAAAAAAGTTGGAGAAACCTACTTAAACATACAACTGTTTAGCTCTATAATAATATATGCATTTTTTATATCATATATATTATCTAATGGTATAAGTATGTTTATATCAAGATTTGTTTCAGATTGCATATATGAAAAAAAGATAGGATATATATTTGAATCTTTAATAGGAAGTATAATTATATATAGTATAAGTGCATTAATAATAACATCATTATTATTTATAAATTCGACTTTAGATATATATATAAAGTTGGCGACAGTTATGATAACCATAATAATAGGAATAATATGGATAGAAGTGGTATATCTATCAGCTGTAAAAGATTATTTAAAAATAGTTTTAGGGTTTGTAATAGGTATGTTAATTATAACTTTAGGAACCATATTTGGAATAAAGTTTATAAATATGCCTAAGTTATACATAGCACTTTTAGCTACTTTAATAGGATATATATTTATATCTATAATGTTTATAGGAATAATTTATAGAGCATTTGGATTTGATAGTTTAAAATTATCAAGGTGCATGAAATTTATGGAGAGTTTAGACAAGTATTTTGAACTATTTTTAATAGGAATATTTTTAGCATTAGGTGCATATTCTCATAATCTTATAATTTGGATGACAGATAGTGCCACAGTAGTTGACAATACTTTTAGAGTAGCCTCATTTTATGATGTTCCTAGTTTTTATGCCTTTTTAAGTGTTATACCAGCAGTTGTAATATTTACTGTAAAAGTTGAAACTTTAATATATCCAAAGTATAAAGAGTTTTATAACTTTGTAAGAGACACTGGCAGTATAAATGAAATAAAAAGAGCTAAAAAAGAATTGATAGATTGTGTAGTAATGCATATGACTCATATGATAGAGGTACAGTTTATAGGAAGCTTTGCATGTATAGTATTAGGGTTTAAGTTACTTCCATATATGGGCTTTTTAAGTGACTCTATTGAGATATTTGGAATATTAACACTAGGAGCACTAGCGTATATATGTATGAACTTTTTAATTATAATGTTACTTTATTTTGATGCAAGAAGTGAAAGTTTAAAAATAGCAACAGTATTTTTAATAACTACAATAGTATTATCAATAATTACTGTATTTATTGGGAAAGACTTTTATGGATATGGATTTTTCTTTTCAAGTATAATATCTATGGTATTTGCTTTTAATGAAATAAATAAATTCTTTAATAGGATAGAATACCATATATTCGCAGACCAACCAATGTTTAATATAAAGAAAAAGGGCATATTTAGTAGTATATATGGTCTATTCAATAAAAACAAAGTAGTATAAATAAAATAACCTATAAAGTGGGTAACATAAAGAATCCACTTTATAGGTTATTTTTATAAATATATATTATCTAAATTTTAATATATTACTTAACAGTTATTTCACCTAATTTAAAGTAATTAGGTACTATTTCATTATTATTAGCAAATTTAATACTAGGTTTATTATTAGATGGATCTAATATAGATAAAGCTATATTATAATTTCCACTAGATATATGTGAAGGTAATTTTATAGAAGTATTAAAGTTTATATTTCCAGGTAACCAAGTTGTTATATCTTCATCAATATTTAAACTATAAATAATATTATTATTTTTGTCTATTAATGAAATATTAACAGGCCATTTATAATAAAAAGGAGCAACACCTTCATTTTTTATATTAATATTAAGTTTAAGATTATCATTAGGATTTAAGTTATTATTAAATTTTACAGTATCTATAACATATCTATACCCTAAGGTTTTTAGTACTTTATCAAAATTATACTGAAATTTCCCTTTTTTATCAGCAGGACAGTTAGGGCCTATATAGGTTATATGAGTATCTTGTATTTGCTTTATAGTATTATCTATAGAAAAATCTTTTAAAAAATTCATTCCAGAGTTACCACTTGCAAATTCACCACCAGAAGGTGCATTTTTCCAAAAATCTTTCATAGAAGGTTGATCAACCTTTGTTAGCCAATCTGTATATCCATCATTTAGCCAAGATATAAATTCTTTTGTAGAATGTTTATTACCAAGCATATCATTAAATAATCCCATATTATTATCTCTAGCTACTTTGAATGGCCTTCTCATTAATAATTTTTTATTATCAAAGTATTTTACATAATGAGAAGCATAAATATTTGCTATTTCTTGTCTAGGAAATGGTATGAAAAAATCATTTGATTGATAAGTATGCCATTCTCCCCAATGACCTATACTACCTAGAGCTACAAATGCTATTTCAGAAGATTTATTGTATCTATTTGATAAAGCTTTTATGGCTTCTTCGTGATACTTGATTAATTTTTTATTTTCATAGTTTGGGCTAAACCCACTACCATAAGATATATTATACCAAGTACCGTCCTTATCAATTTCTTTATACAACCAGTTAGGGATATACATTTTGTTTTCACTGTTAGGTAAGTCCATAACTAGTCTTATTATTATTTTTACATCTTTGCTTTTCCAATAATCAAAGTTATATTTTTTTTCTATATAATCAAAATTATATACTCCTTTTTTAGGTTCTAGTTCGCTAAAATATATATTTGCATAAACTAGTTTGTGTGGTTGAGTGTAATCTGTATATTGTGCATCAGGTGCCCATCCCATAAAAGGATTATTTAAAACTGCATCTGATTTAGGTGGAGTATATGTATTTTTAGTATTAGTTTTACAAGATACAGCAGTAGTTGATATAAGTATAAGTGACAATGATGTTAAAAGTGCTTTTATGCGTAGATTCATAATTTCCTCCAAATATTAGGTTCTATAGTTTATTATACCTAATATTTAATAAATTTAGGAATATAAAAATAAGAGTTAAATAGCTATAAATATAAAATATGTTGAAGTTTGTTAAAAAAAATACTATCATTAAATTAGCAGGATTTATAATATAAAGTCATAAGGGTTTTAATCTATAGTAGATTTGTCTTTATGGCTTTTTGTATTAAAATTAATTTTTTATTTATCAGAGGTGGAGTATGGAGAATTTAGAGTATTGGAAAAAGGAATGGATTAAAGTAGGTAAAGAATATATTTTAAACAAAAACACAGAAGATAAAAATATAAAGGTTTGGGATGAATCTTCAAAAAATTATGATGAAACAGTTTGTAATACTAGAGTTAAGGATGTTATTAAAAATTTAAAATTAAAGGGATATATTAATGAAAATAGTGAGGTATTAGATATTGGTTGTGGTACAGGCTCATATTCTATAGAATTAAGTAAAATATGCAAAAAAGTATATGCACTTGATTATTCAGATTGTATGCTTAATATTTTAAAAGAAAAGATAAAAAGCAATAATATAAATAATATAGAAATTATTAAAGCTAATTGGAATGATATAGACTTAAACAAAGAGAATATGTATAAAAAATTTGACTTAGTAATAAGTAGCTTAAACCCAGGATGTTATAACCCAAATAGTTTACTAAAAATAAATGAAGCTTCAAATAAAAGTTGTTGTTACATAGCAACAGATGGAAAGTCAAAAGATGATGTTTTAGAAAAGGCAGATGAATTCATATTAGGAAAAAGGCTAGAATTTTGTGGAGTAAGTAATATTATATATCCATTTAATATATTATATTTTAGTGGTTATAGACCTAGTATTTTTTATACAGGTACTACTTGGAAATATAAAACAAGTTATGAAGGTTCAGTAAATAAATTAAAAAATAGATATAAAGAGTACTTAGATAAGCATGAAATCATAGATAAAATAAAAGAATTTGTTAATAGGGAAATTAAAGATGGCATATTTTATCATGAAAGCAAAGTAACTTTAGGGGTTATTACTTGGGAAGTTATGTAAAAATATAAAAGAAAAATTAAATATCTAAATAATAATTACAAAATTTAGTATAATAGCAAATTTTAATTAGAAATTATAATTTTAGAAAAAAAAATATAAAAAAACTAATATTATGTTTATGTTGGTATTTTATGGGTATCTATAAACTATCAACAAGAAAGTTGAACTTACATAAAATATTAGTCAGGAGATGTTAAAAATGACATTTAAATCAGAAGTAAAACATATTGAAGAAGAATTAAAAAAAGATGCTGAATGTTTAAAGTATGAACATGAAAGCAGAAAAGAGTTTAAAGAAGAAAAGCACGAAGCACATAAATTTGCAAAAGAATTAAAGCATCAAATGAAAGAAGAAGATAAAGAAGCAAAAAAAGAAGCAAAAGAAATAATAAGAGAAGTTAAAAAAGAAGAAAAAGAACTAGTAAAAGAAGTAAATAAAGAATTAAAAGATGAGCTATTATAATTAAATGGATAATATATAATGAGCAACTTCATATTAATTGAAGTTGCTCATTTTTTAGTATTAAGAATTATTTACGATAGAAAAATTTTGGACTTTTATTTATATAGTAAATTTATGTTATTTTACTTTTATTAAGTAGATGCATTTTATTAAATATAGATAATTAATAAAAAAATTATAATTTCGTAAAAAAGATAATAAATATAAAGCTTTAAAGGAAATTTATAGAAATATAAAGAATATATATAAAAAGTTTTAGTTATTAATATTAGATAATATGTAAATAATTAAATCATATAAATTTAAGAGGTGATAATATGAGCCATATAAGTGCTAAAAATGCTTATAAAAGCTTAGAGGAAAGATTAAATAAATTTCCGCAAGGGGTACCACCATCTAAAACACTTTATGACATATTAAAGGTACTATTTACAGAAAGGGAAGCAACTTTAGTAGCTCAACTTCCAATAAGGCCCTTTAGGGTAAAAACAGCAGCTAAAATATGGAGTGTAAGTGATAGTGAAGCTTTAAAAATATTAGACTCACTTGCTGCAAAGGCAATACTTTTAGATCTAGAAGATGATAAAGGTAAAAAATATATTCTGCCACCTCCTATGGCAGGTTTTTTTGAGTTTGCACTAATGAGAACAAGAAATGATATAGACCAAAAACTTTTAGGCGAACTTTACTATCAATATATGAATGTAGAAGAAGATTTTATAAAAGATTTGTTTTATTCGGCAGAAACTAAATTAGGAAGGGTTTATGTACAAGAAGAAGTTTTAACTAATGATGATGAAATAACTATACTTGATTATGAAAGAGCGACACATATAATAGAAACTGCAAGCCATATAGGGGTTAGTATGTGTTATTGTAGACATAAAATGGAACATGTAGGTAAGGCTTGTGATGCTCCTATGGATATATGTATGACCTTTAATAATACTGCAAACTCTTTAATTAAAAATAACTTTGCAAGAAGAATAGATGTATCAGAGTGTAAGGAATTACTTCACCAAGCTTATGAAAGTAACTTAGTACAATGTGGAGAAAATGTACAAAAAGGAGTAAATTTTATATGCAATTGTTGTGGATGTTGCTGTGAAGCATTAGTTGCTGCAAGAGAATATGGAAGCTTACAACCAGTAGCTACTAGTAGTTTTATACCGTATATAGATTATGATGAATGTATAAACTGTAAAAAATGTCTAAATACTTGCCCTATATATTCAATAGTAGAAGTAAAAGATAAAGACAAAACTACTATAAAAATAGATGAAGATATATGCTTAGGATGTGGAGTGTGTGCAAGAAGTTGCCCTAAAAAATGTATACATCTAAAAAAGCGAAAAGAAAAAATAATAACTCCAGCATCATCAGCTCATAGAGTAGTACTTATGGCTATTGAAAAAGGACAATTACAAAATTTAATATTTGATAAAGGAGCGCTTCATAGTCACAGAGCTATGGCTTCAATACTTTCTAGTATACTTAAGCTCTCTCCTATACATAAAGCTATGGCAAGTGATCAGATGAAATCTATATATTTAGATAGGTTACTTAGAGTAAAAAAATAAAAATTATAATTAGTAACCTTAAGGTTATTACTTAAAATAAAAGAAAAAATAGATATAATTATATTATATAAATAAAAGGGTAAGGGGATAAGGTAAATGCAAAAATCAAAAGTATATTTTACTAACTTGAGAACAGACCAAAATACAAGTTTACTTATGAAATTAGAAAATCTTATAAAAAAAGCAGGGATAGAAAACATTGACTTTAATGGAAAATTTAGTGCTATAAAAATTCATTTTGGAGAACCTGGAAATCTTGCATATCTAAGACCAAACTATTCTAAGGTAGTTGTAGATTTAATAAAGAAAAATGGAGGAAAGCCATTTTTAACAGACTGTAATACTTTATATGTAGGAAGAAGAAAAAATGCACTAGAACATTTAGATGCAGCATATGAAAATGGATACAATCCATTTACAACAGGATGTCATATAATAATAGGTGATGGACTTAAAGGAACAGATGAAGTCAACGTTAAAATAGACAAAGAATATATAAAAGAGGCGAAAATCGGTCAAGCAATAATGGATGCTGATATATTTATATCTATGAACCATTTTAAAGGTCATGAATCAACAGGATTTGGTGGTGCACTTAAAAATATAGGTATGGGGTGTGGCTCTCGAGCAGGTAAAATGGAAATGCACTGTAGCGGTAAGCCTAAAATTAAAGAAATAAAATGTGTATCTTGTGGCGCCTGTAAAAAAGTATGTGCACATGATGCTATTAGTTTTAATGAAAGCAAAAAAGCAGCTATAAATCATGATAAATGTGTAGGATGTGGTAGATGTATAGGGAATTGTAATTTTGATGCAGTAGGTACTACAACATTTGAAGCTAATGACATATTAAATAAAAAGATAGCAGAGTATACTTATGCAGTACTTAAAGATAGACCACATTTTCATATAAGTTTTGTAATAGATGTAAGCCCTAATTGTGATTGTCATTTTGAAAATGATTTAGCTATAATACCTGATGTAGGTATATTTGCATCATTTGATCCAGTAGCACTTGATATGGCTTGTGTAGATATGGCAAATAAGCAAAGTGTAATAAATGGAAGCTACTTAGATGAGAAAAAGCATCATACACATGATCATTTTATAAATACACACCCTGAAACTAACTGGGAAGTATGTATTGATCATAGTGTTAAGCTTGGAATAGGAAATAAAGAGTATGAATTAATAGAAGTATAAAACAATAAACTAGCTTAAAGTCTATACTAGATCTGAGCTAGTTTTTTTGTTTTATTAATTCTTATATATACAAATATATAAAACAAAGGATAAAATTAAATATTTTAAGATAATTATATAAAAAACTATTTACTCTAACATAATGTTATAGAATAGAATTTCATTAGGAGGTGTAAAAATGTATAAAATAAGTGAGGTATCAAAATTAACAGGCATAAGTGTAAGAATGTTACACCACTATGATAATATAGGAATATTAAGGCCAAGTAGAGAAGTTGAATCTAATTATAGATATTACAGTGAAGATGATATATTAAGACTTTATCAAATACTAGTATTTAAAGAATTAGACTTTAAATTAAGCGAAATAAAAAATATATTAGATGATAAAAATTTTGATATAGAAAATGCCTTAAGGGTACAAAGAAAACTTATAATGAAAAAGAAAGAAAGGCTAGAAAATATAATAGATTCTATTGATGAAACAATAAAAAATTTAGGAGAGAATAATATGAGTAAAAAGAATTTTAACGCTTTTAGTTATGATGATATTAAAAAGCATGAAGAAAAGTACAAAGAAGAGACAGAAAGAAGATATAAAGATAGTGATGCTTATAAAGAAAGTAGGGAAAAAACATCTAAATATTCAAAAGAAGACTGGGAAAAAATAAGTGAAGAAGCTAATAATATATATATTGAGCTAGCAAATTTAATGGATAAAAATCCAGATGATGAAGAAGTTCAAGTATTAGTACAAAAATGGAGAGATCATATAAGCAATAATTACTATAACTGTACGGTAGAAATATTTAGAGGATTAGCTCTTATGTATGTAGCAGATGAAAGATTTACTAAAAATATAGATAAGTATAAAGAAGGGCTTGCTAAATTTTTAAGTGATGCTATGAATGTTTATTGTGATAATAAAAAGTAATGATAATTTTAAAATACTAAAAATATTAATAGATAAAATGTTTGTTGACAAATAATGTATAAATATATACTATTTATATTGAAAAAAGAATTATTAAATTTAGAAATTAAGCCATGAAGGTTTACACGAATAATATAAGTGTATCTTCATGGTTTTTGTTTTTGGGGGAGAAAACTTATGAAAACTTGGGAAGAAGTAATTAAATTTCATGGACACGAATGTCCAGGGTTAGCTATAGGGTATTTAGCTGCAAAAGGAGCCAAAGAATACTTAGAATTAGAATTTTCTGGGGACGAAGAGATTGTTTGTATAGCTGAAAATGATGCATGTGGATTAGATGCAATACAATTAATGCTTGGGTGCACTGTAGGTAAGGGAAATTTACTTATAAGACTTAGAGGAAAAAGTGTTTATCATTTTTATAATAGAAAAAATAATAAATCTGTTAGAATGTCATTAAAAAACAAAAGTAAGAACTTATCAAGAGAGGAATATAAAAATTTTTTGATAAAGGCTGATCCAAAAGATTTATTTGAATTTAAACCAACTAATATAAAACTTCCAGAAAAGGCTAGATTATTTTTATCCGATACTTGTGAAATATGTAAAGAGAAATCATCGGAACAATTTATAAGACTTCAAGAGGGAAAGAAGGTTTGCTTAGATTGTTACAGTGATTATAAAAGATTTTTTTAGATATTACTAAGATGGAAATAATTTATCAAATGGAGGAGATATTCTATGAATCAAGTACAGTTTTTTGATAGTATAGCAAAAGATTGGGACAACATAATAGAAGTAAATGAATTAAAAATAAATACTCTTTTATCTAAGATAAATATTAAAGATAATCAAAGTATATTAGATGTAGGAACAGGAACTGGCGTATTAATACCTTTTTTAAAAAAATTAAATAAAACTGGATTTATAAAAGGTGTTGATATATCTACTCAAATGCTAGGTATAGCAAAAGAAAAGTTTAAGGATACTAAAAATTTATCCTTTGAGGTACTAGATGTTGAAAACGATAAGGTATATGAAAAGTTTGATAAAATAATTTTATATTCAATGTTTCCACATTTACAAAATAAAACTTTAACTATTAAATCATTAGTAGAAAATAATTTAAAAGAAAATGGGCAACTTATGATAGCTCATTCTAATAGTAGAGAGTTTTTAAATAATATGCATAAAGAAAAAGATGAAACTGTTAAAAATGATAGGCTTATATGTGTTAAAAAACAAAAGTCATTATTTGAAGATGTAGGGTTAAATGTAAGTGAAGCTTTTGAAAATGATGAAATTTATTATTTAATAATAGATAAAAATTAATAATTTAGATTTTAGGGGGATATTTTTATGAAAACAAAAAAAATAATTTTATCGGGGATATTTATTGCATTTGGAATTATATTACCTATGTTTTTCCATACATTTAATATGGCAGGATCAATATTTTTACCAATGCATATACCAGTTTTAATAGGTGGATTTTTATTAGGACCACTTTATGGAGGATTAGTAGGATTATTGACACCTATATTAAGTGGGTTTATGACAGGTATGCCACCATTAGTTCCAGTTATGCCTATAATGGCTTTTGAATTATGTGCATATGGAGTTATAAGTGGATTTTTATTTGAAAAAACTAATAAAATATATATAAGTCTTATAGGTGCTATGATAGGTGGTAGATTATTTGCTGTTTTGGGGGCATTCATTGTTTCTTTAACTATAGCACCAAAAGTTAGCCCATTTATGTTTGTATTTGGAAATTTAGCTAAAGCTATTCCTGGAATGCTTATACAACTAATATTTATTCCAATTTTAATTAAGTTTACAACTAAAAATCCAGAGATAAAGAGAAGTTTAGCTTCTTAAAATTATATAAGATAAAAAAATAGATTTTCAAAATATTAAAAATAAAAGAGTAGGTAAAAATTTACCTACTCTTTTATTTTATAAAATATAAAAATTTATATATATCTATTAATTTTGAATACTCTCACTACCAATATTTTTAATTTTACTTTCAGGCATTTCACTAGAAAAATTCCAAGGATCTCTTACGATTAATTTGTTTGCAAATGGTATGAAAGTTGAAAGTAGTGTTGAAACCAATAACAATTGACAGAACCAAACTAAAGGCATAACTTGCATAGGAGATACTTTTCCATTTGTGAAACTAGTTAAAATCAACATTTGAGCACCATAAGGTAAAAATCCTTGTAAAATAGAAGAAACAGTACTTAAAATAGCAGCGCTTCGTCTAGGGTCAACTTTGTATCTATAACAAAGTTTTTTAGCTACAGGTCCATTTATTATAATGGCAACTGTATTATTTGCAACAGCTATATCTGTTAATGCAACTAAAACACCTATACCAATTTCTGCTGATTTTTTATCTTTAATAAACTTTTGAACAACTACAAGAAGTGCTTCTATACCACCAGCATGAGTTACCATTTCGGCAAGACCACCTGTTAAAAGAGATAACAAGAAGATATCTGTCATATTTGTAAAACCTGTGTAAATACTTTTTACAAAAGTTAATATTGTCAAATCACCATAATACATTCCTATTGCTCCAGCTAAAAATATTCCACCAGTTAAAACTAAAAATACATTCATTCCAGCAACTGCTAATACCAATACAAATAAATAAGGTAAAACTTTAACTAAGTTAAAATCATAAGCTTGAATTGTAGTAGGAACTTCTGGCTTACCAAATACAAATAGTAAAATAATTGTAATAATGGCAGGAACCAAACTTAAATAAAAGTTTATTCTAAACTTATC
Source organism: Romboutsia sp. BSD2780061687b_171204_C1 (assembly GCF_015560225.1). NCBI lineage: Bacteria > Bacillati > Bacillota > Clostridia > Peptostreptococcales > Peptostreptococcaceae > Romboutsia > Romboutsia sp. BSD2780061687b_171204_C1. Next base: position 649,700 of record NZ_JADMRK010000001.1, read on the forward strand.
TTTCATATCACATCCTTGAGTTCTTGTAGAAGCTATTGTAGTATCTGAAATTATAGAAAGGTTATCTCCAAGCATGGCTCCACCTAAAACACAAGCCATTACAAGGGGAAGAGAAGCACCAGTTTTTTCAGCTACTGCAACTGCAATTGGACCAATTGCTGCAATACATCCTACTGAAGTACCTGTAGCAGTAGATATGAAACCAGAAATTAAAAATATACCAATTACGATAAATTGTGAAGGTATGTATGTTAAACCTAAGTTTACTGTTGAATCAACGCCTCCCATTTGTTGGCAGACACTAGCAAAGGCTCCAGCTAATAAATATATTACACACATTATTATAATGTTTGAGTTACCACAACCTTTAACGAAAATATCAAATTTTTCATCAATAGAACCTTTAATTAAGAAAAAAGCTGCTAAGACACCACAACTGACAGCTACTGGGGCTGGGAATTGATAAAAGGCCATTTCTACGCCTTGAGCTTGAAGAATTATACCACTTCCTAAATAAACTGCTATAAAAACTAAAAATGGAATTAAAGCTTTAAAACTCGGTTTGACTTTTTCTTCTTTTCTCATAAGAATTCTCCTTTTGAATTAAAATTGTGACAATTAAGACTTTAAAAAAATTGAACCTAGCTTAATTAAACTAGGTTCAATTTTAAAGCTTAAAGTAAATCTAAGGCTTGTTTTAAATCATCTATTATATCTTCAGGGTCTTCAAGACCTACAGAAATTCTTATTAATCCATCTGAGATTCCAGCTTCAGCTCTTTCCTCAGCTGTATAAGGAGAGTGAGTCATTGAAGCAGGATGTTGTATTAATGTCTCGCAATCACCTAAGCTAACTGCAAGAGTACATAATTCTAAAGAGTTAAGTAATTTTTTACCTGCCTCTAAGCCACCTTTAACTTCAAATGCTATCATACCACCTGGTAAATGCATTTGTTTTTTAGCTAATTCACGTTGAGGGAAGCTTTCAAGTCCAGGATAGTTAACTTTTACTACATTTTTATGTCCTTCTAGGAATTTAGCAACTTCTAGTGCATTTTTACTATGTCTATCCATTCTGATTTGTAAAGTTTTCATACCTCTTAATATTAAGTAAGCATCAAATGCGCTAAGTACAGCACCTGTCATATCTTTAACACCAAATAATCTTACTTGGTTTATAAAGTCTTGTTTACCAACAACAAAACCTGCTATAACGTCTCCATGTCCGTTTAAGTACTTAGTTGCAGAGTGAAGTACAACATCAGCTCCCCATTCTAGAGGTCTTTGTATGTAAGGTGTACAGAAAGTATTATCTACCATAACTATACAATCTTTCTTTTCATGAGCTATTTTAGCAACAGCTTCTATATCTATTAATTTTAAGTCTGGATTTGCTGGAGTTTCTAAATAAACAACTCTAGTATTTTCTTTCATAGCAGCTTTAATTTCTTCTAAATTAGTAGCATCTACAAAAGTTACTTCAACTCCATATCTTGTTAAGCCATGATTTAATAATGCAAATGTACATCCATATAATGTCTTAGACGCAACTACATGGTCTCCTGCTTTTAAGGCTGTCCATAATGCTGAAGATATAGCTCCTATTCCTGATGCAGTAGACATACAAGCCTCTGCGCCTTCTAGTAAAGCTACTTTTTCTTCTAATTGAGCATTAGTTGGATTTCCTAATCTTGAGTATATGTATCCACCTTCTTGAAGTGCAAATCTTCTTCCACCTTGTTCAGCACTATCAAATACAAATGTTGATGTTTGGCATATTGGTGTAGTTAATGCTCCAGATACAGGATCTTTATGATGTCCTCCATGTATCGCTTTTGTAGCAAATCTTTTGTTTTTTAAGTTTTCCATAGTAATTCTCCTCCTAGATTTTCATTAATATAGTAGTGTCTTACTTCATGAAAACGATTGCTGCTGTTTTCTTTTTTAATATAACACTATTGTAATTTATTGGCAAATTAAAAAATAGGTATGAAACTTAAAATAATAAAAATTTTTTAAACTTAATTTAGACAAATTTTGACTTTAGATTATTTAGGCTTAAAAAAAATTTTATATATATAAATTTTACTTTATTTATTTAAAAATTAATATAAATTTTACTTTATTTATTTAAAAATTATTCAAAAATTTAAAAATTATTTAAAAATTTAAAAATAGATATTAAAAATATAACTATGATAAGCACATAAATAGTAAGCTGGAGATATATTAAATTAAAAAAATTATAATAATATCATTTAGAAGATTAGAAAATATTGATAATTTAATTTATAATAATAATTGGACACAGTGCATAATATTGAGAAATAGGTTTAATTATGAAACATTTAAAACATCTACTCAAATAATAAAAGATGAATTAAATAAGATACACAAATTTATAGATATTCTCCACATATTTATATTTATGGCACTATCAGGTAGAGACTCATAAAAAAAGCTTATGCGGCATGTGTTTCATATTCAATTGAACTCATGCCGCTATTTATTTGTTATTACTAAAAGTAGTTAGTCTTAAAAATATATGAGGGATATTAAAACATGTTTTCTATACCTTTAAGACTAAAGCAATAATAATTAATAAAAACAAACCTATGTTCTATGAAAAGGCAAAAAAATAATTAATTACAGTATTATTGTTCTTTTATTACCAAAACTTATTTAATCTTTTTCTAAAATTATTAAGTTTAAGTTCAACAAATCTTTCAGGAACTTTTTCACAACTTGCTATAAATCCATTGTTTCTACCCATATATTTATAATATATATCATCACTTAGTAAAAGCTCAGAAGCTAAGGTATCAGCTTCTATTTCTAGAGTACCAAGTCTAAAATATGTATAAGTAGCTAAAAATAAAGCATTAGTAGTAGGATGAAGTATAGCATGTCCTAGCTCATGAGCATAAACCTCACGACGACATTCATCATTTAAATCAGGATGAATAAGAATGACTTTATCCCCATTAATCATGCCATAACATCCTTTTAATTTATTTATATCTGTATCATTAGGTAAAAAACCTAATTTAATCCCCATTGCATCTATAAGTTCTTTTGGATCAGAAGTATCATAACAGTATGTAATTCTTCTAATTGCCTCTCTTATATGATTTATATTCACTAAAAGTCCTCCACCTTTATAATCAATATATAAGTTTACTTATCTTAAGCTATATGTTGGTTATATAATTTTTTTAATAATGACTTTATTTAAGTAGGTATGTAAATATATACATACCTACTTAAAATTAATCATTATCTTTTTCTAGAGCCATTAACATACCAACCTTCATAGCTTTTAGTATGTGATCTATATCTTCTTTAGTAGCAGGCTTACCATAAAGCATTAAACCGTCTTGTTTTAACATTTCCTTAGTATTTTCATATATACTTTCAACGTTTTTGTTCATATCGTCTTTTAAAGTCTTATAATTTCTAATATCTGTTATACCAAGTAAATAGTCAGTAGATACTTCTAAAATCTCTGCTAACTTTGAAAGTGTAGCAGCTTTAGGTTCTCTAAGTCCATTTTCATATCTTGATAGAGTTGCTTCATTTATTTCAGCTTTTTCGCACAATTCTTTCTGATTCATACCTAAATAACGTCTTGCCTTTGTTATTCTTTCTCCGATGCTTTCCATTAATATCACCTCTAAAAATATTATAGTATATATTTACCAGTAAGGAAAGAAAAATTAACAAATGGTAAGATACAAATATATATTACCATAAAGTAATATATATTTACTAAATGGTAAATTAAAGTGTGAATTTATACAAATGGTCAAGTTTTTTCTTGACTATGGATATTACTTCCAGTTAATATTAAATTACAGAAAGGCAGCAAAATTATGGAGGGGATAAAATTGAAATTAAGATTACTTAAATCAAAGAGGGTACTTAAGGGGTTATACCAATATGAGCTAGCAGAGAAGATGGGAATTTCTCATAAGACATACAACTTTAAGGAAAATGGCAAAATAGTGTTTACTGTTGGAGAGATATTAAAAGTAATTGAATGTTTGGATTTAACACTTGATGAAGCTAATGATATTTTTTTCTCTAATAAATTACCAAAGAGCTAAAAAAATTAAGAATATGCTGATACAGAAAATAAGGGGGATACAAATGAATGATTTAAAGATATTTTCAAATGAAGAATTTGGAGAAATAAATGTAGTAGTAATAAATAAAAAAGAATATTTTGAGGCTATACCAATAGCAAGGGCATTAGGATACTCAAATCCAAGAGATGCAATAATTAGATTATGCAAAAAAGAGGGGGTCGAGTTTTTAGACGTAGGGGTAGTTAAAGGTAGTATTGATAATGATATGTTTTTAGTAGATAATTCACTATATACTATAGAAAGTTTAAATTAAGGGGGATTTTATATGGCAATATTTAGACATGTAAGAACTGAATTTTGGAAAGATGAAAAAGTATTAGAAGAGATGACACCAGAGGACAAGCTATTTTTCTTATATATTTTAACTAATACAAACACAACACAAATAGGAATATATAAAATACCTAAAAAGCAAATAGCATTTGAATTGGGGTATTCAGTAGAAAGTATAAATACACTTATAGATAGATTTGAAAATTACTACAAAATTATAAAATATAATCAACAAACACGTGAATTAGCCATAAGACGATGGGGAAAGTACAATTTAGTAAAAGGTGGAAAGCCAATAATAGACTGTGTAAAAAAAGAAGTTAAAGAAGTAAAGGATAAGAGTCTATTAGCTTATATAGCACAATATATAGATAAAGAAGAGATAAAAAGAGAGTTTGAAAAGTATATAGACGATACGTGTAACGATTCGTTGGATAGTATATCTACCATAGGTGGGCAAAAAGAAAAAGAAAATAAAAAAGAAAAAGAAGAAGAAAAAGAAAAAGAAAATGAACACTTATCGTATTCTTCATCTTTAAGTAAGTTTAAAAAATTATATGAAGAAAATATAGGACTTATAAATGGTATAGTAGCACAGTGGCTAATAGATATTACAGAAACTATAGATTATGAATTATTTAAAAGAGCTATAGAAATTGCTACAGATAGAGGTAAGTGTAACAAAGGATATGTAAATGGAATAATAAAACAATGGAATGATAACAACATAAAAAGTTATAGTGATTTATTAGCATATGAAAAAAGCTTAAAGAACAGGGGAGATAAATATGGAAAGGGTAGTAACAACTATAGAAACAATGAATATGCCACATATGATGAAGGAGAGGATGAAGACATTTATAGAAAGCCAACACCAGAAGAAATCGCAGAAGTTGAACGAGAGTTTGGAAGGTTTAGAAACTAAAGTTAGTGAGTATAGATGTGATAAGTGTAGAGATATGACCTTTATTATAGATGAAGGTGTTGCAATTCCTTGTGCATGTAGGCAAGTAAGGATAGCTGAAGATATTTTAATAAAAAGTGGTATAAGTGAAGAGTTTAGAAAAAAGAGATTTAGCAACTTTGTTTATGATATAGAAAAACAAATTATATATGCTTATAAAGAAGCTTGTAATTATTCAAGAAACTTTAAAGATATTGAAAAGGATAGATGTAACTCTATAATGTTTATGGGACAAGTTGGGTGTGGAAAAACCCATCTTTCCCTGGCTATAGCTAATGAGCTTATGGATGATGGGGTAGGTGTTGTGTATATGAGCTATAGAGAAGTTGTTACTAAACTTAAGCAAAATATTATGGATGAGGCTTATTATAATAGGGTGATGAACAGATATAAAAATGCTAGGGTGCTTTTGATTGATGATTTGTTTAAGGGCAGAATTAGTGATAGTGATGTTAATATTATCTTTGAGATTGTTAATCATAGGTATTTTAATAATTTGCCACTTATTGTTAGTTCGGAGAAGAGTGTTGAGGAACTTATGGGTATAGATGAGGCTATTGGTAGTAGACTTATTGAAATGAGTAAAAATTATTTAGTAAAGATTATTGGAAAGAAATTAAATTTTAGAATATATGGAAAATAAAATTATAATTATAGTCTGAAATTTGTTATAATTAGAATTAGGATATATAGACTAAACATAAGGGGAGATTAAAATGAACGAAAAATTAAAGCAAGAAGTAATGGATGAATTTATAAATTTATTTAAAGAACTTGATAAAGGTGAAATGAAAAAAGTGATTGAATTTATAGAAAAATTAATGGTAGGAGAGTTAGCTGATTTAATAGAAAAAGGTAAAAAAGAAGGGATTCTTACAAAAGTAGAGATATTAAATGCTTTTAAAAAAGCTAATCTTGATGAAGTACAAATGAACTACTTATATAATAGAATAGTTGATTTAGGAATAACAATAAGTGAATAATATATAAAACTTAAGGAATATAAAAAAGACAGGCCTCCGTTGCCTGTCTTTTGATTTAGTAAATTATTTTAAAGATAAAAAGTATAAATTGGATTTATTTTAATGGAATATCTAGAGTATATCCTAAAATGGAATAATTATACATTTATTATAAAAATTATTTTATACCTATAATAGTTTTAGATAACTCATTAATACTATCAGATAGAACCTGAAGCTTTCCCTCAATCCTTACAAGTAAATACATACTAAGGGCTATAGGAAAGCCAACAGAAGCTATAAGAGTTTGTAATTCAGAATTCACAAAAACACATCCCTTCAATAAATTAAAAGCTATGCTAAAAATAGCATAGCCTTATTAACTATAAAACCAAGTCGTACTCAGTAGTTCCAGTTTCAACAACCTTAGCTTCTACTAAAGATGCAAAGTTTTCTCCAGCTAGTTTAAATATATTTTTAGAAAGTATAGTAGTCATAGCTGTCTTTATCTCTGATTCAGTTAAATTTTCTCTAGGGTCATCTACTGATATAGAAACCTTCTTTCCTGATGTTGTCATAAAGCTCATTAATAATTTCTTTGAAACTTCCATAATACACCTCCATATAATTTAGATTTTAATTAATAAATTTTTAAGCAACGGATATACCTGAAGCGAGAGCGAAGGTATATCGTTGGCGCAGGAGCGAAGCGAATTCTTATTCTGATAATGTAGTGTTGTCTATTATAGCTACTTCAAGTAGTGTATTGTTTTGAAGTGATGCTATAACAGCTCCAACGGCATATACATCATCATTTGTTGCTTCTGGATCTACATTAGAGTAAGTTTTACTTTTTACCTTTGTTTTTCCAGTTTCATCATCAAGCCCACAGTCAAATCTTATTTTTAATCCTGATGGATTTTTAGTTGCAGTTACTGCCATAAGTATTCCTCCTTTGTTTTTAGTGAAGTTTTATACTTCTTGATAATAAGTATAGGAAAATTGGATTTTTAAAGATATTAAAGTTTTTTATGAAAATATTTAAATACCCGGGGGCTGAAAATGCGACGTAGGGTATTTTGAGTATGAAAGCACGACGTAGGGTGTACTAGATTATATAAGTGTCATTAAAGCCTTTGGAAATTGCTTTATTTTTAAGGTTTATAGCATTAGTTTTATCTTTAAATGCTCCTATACATACTCTATAAAAATTCGCGTTGCTCATTTCATCTATTATTGATTTATCTACAAATGAAAGCAGTGTAGATGATATGGAGTTTGCTATGTCTTTTATATATTTAGGAGAAGTTAAGTTATTTTCAACAACAGAGTTTGATATAAAGTCTATCTCTATTAAAAGAGCAGGCATTTTAGTTTTTCTAAGTACAAAGAAGTCTTTTGATATTTTTACACCACGATTAGGAGTATTTATAGTTTTTGATAAGTTTGAGCATATGGTTTTAGCTAGGGGATATACTTTGCTGCTTTCATCATATACCCATATTTCACATCCTTTGGCTGATTTGTTAGTTGATGAGTTCATGTGAAGGCTTATAAAGTAGTCGCAGTTTGATTTATTTGCCAGTTGGATTCTATAATCTAGTGAGTAGTATTTGTCAGTTTCTCTAGTTGTTATTACTTTTTCAAAAGCTTCTTCTAGATTAGCTTTTATTATCATTCCTATTTTTAATACTGTATCACTTTCTTTGGTTGAGTTAGTTCCTAATGCTCCAGGGTCTTTACCTCCATGTCCAAAGTCTAAGTACCATTTCATATTATTTTCCTCCTAAGTTTTTACTCAAATTTTATAATTTGAAATAGAAAGAAGTATATGAAAAAACTTAAGAAGCAAACTATACTTTAAGTTAAAGGTGGAGGTGCTATTTTATGTTAGAGTATTTAACTAATGATGATTTACCTAAGTCTATTAAGGGTTTTGCTGATGTTATTGGAATAGATTCTTTAAAGAAGCTTGTTAAGTTTTCTGGTGGGAGTAGTTTGTAAATTCCTAATGAAAGTAGTATTACTAAGTCTATTAAAAATAAGATTATGAAGGAATGCTTTAATGGTAATTATAAAGCACTTTCTAGAAAGTTTGGTATAAGTGAAGTTAAGGTTAGACATATTGTAGATGATAAGAGCAGCTAGTGTTTAAAGGTAGGGAAGGAGATAGTTAAAGTGAGAGAAAACCATTCACACATTAACTATCTTTTTATGATTAGAAACAATAATTATAATTTATAAATTATAATTATATAGTACATAAAAATGGTATAATTATACTTATATAAATACAAGAAGTAAAAATAGTATAAGAACAAAATTAAAAGGGGAGAAAAGAAAAATGTCAAACTTTTATTTTTTAGATAAATGGCCCAATCTAAAAAAATTAGGAATGCAAGCAGAAAGATACATAATAGCAGATCCAAATGCTTCAATGCTAAAAACTAGAATATTAGGAGAACAATTAATAGATTTAGTATTAGTAGCACTTAAAATAGAAATGGATAGATTTGCAACTCAAGACGACAAAATAAAAAAGTTAAGAACTTTAAATATAAATCAATCTATACCAGATTGGTTTAACATAGTTAGACTACACGGTAATAAAGCAATGCATGAAGCTATGGATGATAAAGAAAAAGCTAAAGAGGCCTTAATGTCAATGCATAAAATAAGTGCTTGGTTTTATATAAATGTAACTAAGGACAAGTCTATACTTCCACTTAAATTTAAAATGCCAAAAACATCTTCTAAGAAAGTATATAATATAGAGGATTACAAAAAAGAAGTAGAAAGTGTAAAAGAAGATAATAAAAAGGAAATTATACAAGTAAAAGAAGAAACAAAACAAACTTCTATAATAGATAGTTATACAGAACTAAAAGAAGTAGAAGACATGTTAGATTTAAATGAAACCGAAACTAGGAAAAAACTAATAGATGTTTTACTTGAACAAGCAGGATGGGAAGTGTCAGGTAGTAAAGTAGCTAAAGAATATAAGATAGAAAACTACAAAGGAGAAAAGGGCAAAGTAGGATATGCTGATTATGTACTACTTGATAAAAAAGATAACCCAATAGCAGTAGTAGAAGCCAAAAAAACTATGGTAGATCCATACGTAGGTCAACAGCAAGCTAAGTCTTATGCTGATGCCATAGAAGCTCAAACTGGTATAAGACCTATAATATATTTCACTAATGGATATGAAACTCATATGTGGGACGATAAATACAGTGCTCCAAGAATTGTATGGGGATTTTATAGTTTAGAAGATTTAGAATATGAAATGTTTAAACATAAAAATAAAAGACCTCTAAGTCAGGTAGAAATAGATACAAGTATAAGTGGTAGAAGCTATCAAATAGAAGGTATCAAAAGTGTATATGAAAAGTTTGAAAAAGGACATAGAAAATCTCTAATAGTAATGGCTACAGGATGTGGAAAAACTAGAACAGCAATATCTCTTACAAAAGGAATGATAGAAGCAAATCATGTTAAAAGAGTATTATTTTTAGCAGATAGAGATGAACTTGTAAAACAAGCAAGTAGAGATAAAAGTAGTTTCAAAACATTTATGCCTAATACTCCACAAATGAGAATAACATCAAAAACATCACAAGATAGAGAATCAGTACTGTATTTTTCAACTTATCAAACAATGATAAATTACTACCATGAATTTAGTGTAGGATTTTTTGACCTTATAATATGTGATGAAGCTCATAGAAGTATATATAAAGTATATAAAGATATAGTAAACTATTTTGATGCTTACATAGTAGGACTTACAGCAACACCAGTAGGATTTATAAATAGAAATACATTTACATTATTTGATTGTGGCGATAAAGACCCAACATTCTCATATTCTTATGAAGAAGCTGTAAATCACAAACCACAATATCTATTAAAATATAGAGCAAAAGATGCTTCAACAGAGTTTTTAAGAAAAGGTATAAGGTGGAAAAACTTAAGTGAAGAGCAAAAAAGAGATTTAGAAGAAAATGGATTAGATGAAGAACAAATAGACTTTGATAAAAATGCATTAGAGGAGTTTGTAAGTAATAAAGATACTAACAGAAAAATACTACAAAACTTAATGGAAAATGGAATAAAAGTAAAAGATGAAATAGGTAAAAGTATTATATTTGCTAAAAACAAAAACCATGCAACATTGCTTTTAAAATTATTTGATGAAATGTATCCTCAATATAATGGTGATTTAGCAGCTATAATACATTCAGATATAAAAAATAAAGATGATGTACTTAAAAAATTTAAAGAAGAAGAAAGACCTAAAATTGCTATATCAGTAGATATGCTAGATACAGGAGTAGACGTTCCAGAGGTAGTAAACTTAGTATTTGCAAAGCCAATATATTCAAAGGTTAAGTTCTTACAAATGATAGGTAGAGGAACGAGACTTTGTCCAAACCTATTTGGTGAAGGTGAAGATAAAGAAGAATTCTATATATTTGACCATTGGCAAAACTTTGAGTTCTTTGAGGAAAAGCCAGAAGGTATAGTTCCAAGAGAAGCTAAATCATCACTTCAAACTAGATTTGAAAGTAGAGTAAAGCTTTTAGAAATACTTAAATCTAAAAACTTAGATGAAGAAGTAAGTAGTATTGTAAAGCTAATAAGGGAAGATATAGAATCATTACCAGATAAATCAGTAGAAATAAGAAAAAATAAGAAACTTATAGACTCATTAAAACCTGATAAAGTATGGGAAGTCATAGATAAAAATTTAATAGATAAATTAATGAAAAACATAGCACCACTAATGGGTTGGGTAGATGTAAGTGAGCATAGAGATGCGATACTATTTGACAACTCAATGTATAAAGTGGAAATACTAAAGCTTAACGATGACCCTAAAATAATAACTCATGTATCTAAGGTAGTGAGCGATTTATCTAGGCTTAACACAAGTATGAATCAGTTTAATGGAGTTCGTGATTATGTGAAGGAACTTCTTAAAATAGAAAAATGGGGAAGCTTAAGCTATAAAGAATTAGAAGAAATAAGAATACTTTTAAGAGATTTAATGAAGTATAAATCTAAAAATCCAAAGTCCTTTGTAGAAATAGATATAAAAGATAGTGATATAGTTATAAAAGACATAGATACAAGTGATAATTATGGACAAGTAAATGTTGATGCTTATATAGAAAGGGTAAAGACTTCGCTTGAAAAAGAAATGGGCATGAACTTAGTTATTCAAAAGATAAGAAAAGGCAAGGAAATTACTAAAGAAGAATTAGATATGATATATGACATATTTAAATCTGGTAAGGTAGACTTTAGCTTAGATGAATTATCAGAGAAAGCTCATGTAAGCAAAGAAGATGTTATCGGTATAATTAGAAAGTTTGTAGGTGTAGATGAAGAAGACTTAAATAGCAAGTTTGAAGAATTTATAAATGCAAAACATTCTAAAATGAACGTTAAGCAAATGAATATGATTAAAATGATAAAAGATGATATACTAAAAAACAGAGGAATTTCATTTGCATCTCTATATGAAGGAAAGTACACTACTTTAAGTAAAGATGGTATAGATGGAGTATTTGACGAAAAACTTTGTGATGAAGTATTTGATTTAATAGAACCATATAGAGCAGAAGAAGATGATATATATGCATAAATAGAAAGAGGTAGAAATAATGCTTAATTCAGAAATAAGAAGTAAAATAGATAGACTATGGGATAGCTTTTGGTCAGGGGGTATATCAAATCCCCTAACTGTTGTAGAGCAAATATCATATCTATTATTTATAAAAAAATTAGATGATAGTGAAATTGCAAAAGAAAAGAAAGCTAAAAGAATAAGAAGACCATATACTACTGTATTTGAAAAGTACGTACAAAATATGGATGAAAGTGAAGTAACTAGACTTAATTTAAATTCTGATAATTTAAGATGGTCAGAGTTTGTTCATTATGATACTGAGAATATGTTTAAAAATATGCAAGATAAAGTATTCCCATTTTTAAAGTCATATTCAGATGATGATAGTATATTTGCAGACCAGATGAAAGATGCTGTATTTTTAATACAAAAGCCAAGTTTATTATATGAAGCAGTACAATTAATAAGCTCTATAAACTTAGATGATAATGATACAAATGGTGATTTATACGAATATCTATTATCAAAACTAGCAACAGCAGGTGTAAATGGTCAGTTTAGAACACCAAGACATATAATAAATATGATGGTGGAGCTTATGGATCCAGATATAAATGACGTAATAACAGATCCATCTTGTGGTACGGCAGGATTTTTAGTAAGTGCTAGTGAGTATATACTAAGAAAGTATACAGATAAGAACAGTGTATTTACTGATGAAGAAGGAATACTTCACGACAAGATAGGGGACAAAATAGATAGTGATGGATGGGAGCATTATAAAAATAAGATGTTTAATGCTACATAATTTGACCCATCTATGTTTAGAATTGCAGCAATGAACTTAATGCTTCATGGTATAGAAAATCCACAAATAACTCAAGTTGATGCCCTATCTAGTCAATATGATGAAGAAGAGAAGTATTCTTTAGTACTTGCTAACCCTCCTTTTAAGGGAAGTATAGATGAAGGTGATATAAACAAGAGCTTAAGAAGTGTTGTAAAAACTAAAAAGACTGAATTATTATTCTTAGCACTTATAGATAGAATACTTGATATGGGTGGCAGAGGTGCCGTAATAGTTCCAGACGGGGTGTTATTTGGTTCTTCTAAAGCTCATAAGGATATTAGAAAAAAGATTGTTGAAGAGTGTGAGTTAAGAGCAGTTATTTCTATGCCTAGTGGTGTGTTTAAGCCTTATGCTGGGGTATCTACTGGTATTTTAATATTTACTAAGGGTGGTATGACTGATAAGATTTGGTTCTATGATATGCAAGCTGATGGGTATAGTTTAGATGATAAGAGAAATGAGATAGAAGCTAATGATATACCTGATATTATAGAGAGCTTTAAAAAGTGTATGGATGATAAAGAGTTTGAGCCAGAGAAGGAAGATAAATGGTTCTTTGTTGATAAGAGTGAGATTGTTGATAATGGTTATGATTTAAGTATTAATAAGTATAAAGAGATTGAGTATGAGGAAGTTGTGTATGAAGCTCCAGAGGTGATTATGGAGAAGATTGAAAAGCTGGAGATGGGTATACTTGAGGATATTAAGGCTTTAAAAAAGATGGTGAATGGACATGAGTAAGAAGTTGCCACAAGGATGGAAGAAAGTTAAATTAGGAGAAATAGCAGATATAAAATCAGGAGGAACACCATCAAGAAGTAAGAACGAATATTGGAATAATGGTGATATACCTTGGATTAAAATAAGTGATATTAAAGAAAAGTATATAAATAATAGTGAAGAATTTATAACACAAGAAGGATTAGATAATTCATCCACTAAGCTGTTTAGCAAAGGTACTATTTTATTTACTATATTTGCTACACTTGGAGAAGTAGGTATCTTAAATATGGATGCAACAACCAATCAAGCTATAGCAGGAATAAATGTAAATGAAGAAATTGTAAACAAAGAGTATCTGTATTATTTCTTGAGAAGTTTAAAAGAGACAATAGAACGCAATGGTAGAGGAGTAGCTCAAAAAAATATAAACTTATCTATACTAAGAGATTATGAGGTATTATTACCATCACTTGAAGAACAAGAAAAAATTGTTTCTATTTTAGAAAGAGCAGAAGATGCTATTAGTAAAAGAGAAGAAAGTAATAGGCTTTTAGGTGAGTATTTAAAGTCTGTGTTTGTCGATATGTTTGGCGACCCTGTTATTAATCCTAAGGGATGGGATAAGAAAAAATTAAAAGATGCAGGAACGTTAGAAAGAGGTAAGTCAAAGCATAGACCAAGAAATGCACCAGAACTTTTAGGTGGAATATACCCATTAATTCAAACAGGTGACATTGCTAATTCAGGAATGTACTTGAGTGAATATACTCAAACATATTCGGAATTAGGATTAAAGCAAAGTAAGATGTGGAATAAAGGAACATTAGCTATAACTATTGCTGCAAATATAGCTAAGACAGCTATACTAAATATTGATGCCTGTTTTCCTGATAGTGTGGTTGGATTTATACCAAATGAATATACAAATGTTGAATTTGTATGCTTGTGGATGTCATTTTTACAAGAAATGTTAGAAAGGACTGCTCCTGAGTCTGCACAGAAGAATATAAACTTGAAGATATTAGGAGATTTAGATATTATTGTTCCACCTATAGAGCTTCAAGAAGAATTTACACATATAGTACACACTGTAGAATTTATGAAGAAGAAACAAATAAACTCTAGTGAGGAATTAAATGATTTATTCAATTCACTTATGCAAAGAGCATTTAATGGAGAATTATAAGAAAATAATAAGAGGGTAGAAATTTCTACTCTTTTTTATAGTTAATAGAGATACTAAAATGTTAAAAGTAACAATTAAAGCAAAATACTATATATTTATAAGGAATATATAGTAGAATTAAGAAGGAGATAAAGGGTGAAGCATACATTAAGAAAAATAATTACAACTATAGTAATCTTCGCATTAGGGTATATATGTGGAAAAATAGATTTTAGTTCAATTCTCAAAGCTATAACATCAAATTTATCAAAATCAGAAGTTATAGAAGCTATTGGGTTTACCTCATCAATTATATCTTTAGTTTTATTTATAGCTTATATAGCAGGTAGAATATTTATGATAAAACAAATGAAAGTTACAATTTCAGAAGTTATAAATGTATCGTATAATAATGAAGAACAAAACTTAAGAGTAGTAGAAGAGTATGATTTAGGTGATAATAACAGTGAAGAAATTTATTTATCTTCTTCAGAAGTTATTCGTTGGATAAAAGTGTATGAATATAGATACAATGAGGACAAAGGTATCCATGAAAAAGGTAATTTACTGAAAAAATATGGATTGCTGAAAAACGGATTTGCTATAAAATTTAATACTTATTTACCATGTGGTATGCCTAGATACTTGGTAGAATATCAAAGATTTGATTTTATATTAGGGGAAATAGTATTGAGTGAAAATGGTAGAAGTGGTATATTAGAAGAACAGATTTCTATAAAGCACACCATTAAAAGTATAATATATTACTTAGTTAAATAAATTCTAATGAAAATTTAAATGAGATCGTTAACTCGTTTGTGAAATAAATCAAGGAAGAATTATAAGAAAATTATTATAAAACAACAAGAGAGTAGAGAAATCTACTCTTTTTGTTATATATAAGTATCATATCCATATGAAACACTTTATTCTAAGTTATAATTTATCAATAATCCCATATTAATATAGTAAATATATATTAAGGAGGGAGAATATGAACAAGAGAGAAATAGACATACAACGGATAATAAATAGTGTAAAAAAAGCATATTATAAAGATATGCCAGAATTTTATAATGATAGAAAGTTGATAACTCATAATGGTGACCCTGGTATTAGATGGGATTTTATAAATACTAATATAAATAATATATTCACAGAAGATGATTATAAGATACTTATAGTTAAAAGAGGTTTTTGGAATCAGATAGTAATATATAATACATATGATAAAAGATTATATTTTATTATGAGAGAAAATAGATATAAGGATATCAAAAGAGATAAGAATAGAAAAAATCTGCATTTGATACAAATATTAGGTGCAGTAAATGAAAATGAAGAAACTGAAGCAAGTGAAGTTATTAAACAAAAGTTACCTGAATATATCTCAAAAGCTAAAGAATATATATTGATAACATATGAATATAATGAAAATCAAAGTAAATTTGACTTTATTGGAAGAAAAATAACTTCTAAGTTTAGATGTAGCTATAAAGAAGAATTTGATAATAAATTAAATTTAGAAGAAGCTAATTAGGATAATAAAAATATATTAACACAAAAAACGTATCATTAGATTGAAATGATACGTTTTTTGTGTTAATATATAAAAAAACGAATAAAATGTATCAAAAGGGGTACAATTACCAATGAAAGGAATAAAAACTATATATGCAAATTACAAAAGAGGAAGTAAATAAAATAATAGAAAAAGTAAAAGAATGTGTATATAACGGATTATATAAAATAAGTATAAACCCAAATAGAATAGAGAATGAAACTTTCATAAATGAATATAGATTGACAACTAAAAGACAAGAGGAAATGATACTAGCATTAGACGTATATGATTTTTCAAGAATAGATATAGATAAGAACAATAACATTGAAATATTATATTTCTTTGGTAAAGAATATGAACTAAACCATGTAGAACGAGGAATGGAAAATATAGAAGTATATATAAAGTTTACTATTAAGCAAAGAAGATATGATGAGTTTATGATGATAATATCTTTTCATAAGGCTAATTGGCCTATAAAGTATCACTTTAAAAATAGTTAATATGGAGCAGATAATACAGCTCCTTTAAATAAATTAGATATGGGGGAAATTAAGTATGAGTATAAATCAGATTAATAAAAAGGAGCAAAGTATGAGCGAAAATATTGATTTTTGTGAAGTATGCTTAGATGATAGACATTATCTAATAAAAGAAGAAGAGAAAATAGAAAATATTAGAGGGAAAGAAATAAAGTATATGCGTAAGACTGCATATTGCACAGAGTGTAATAGTCCTATATATATAGCCGAAATTAATGATGAAAATTTAGATAGACTATACTCTAAAATAAGAGAAGTAGATAATATTATAAGTATAGAAGATATTAATAGTATATTAAGTAAATATAATATAGGCAAAAGACCACTATCTTTATTATTAGGATGGGGTGAAGTGACTATAACTAGATATTTAGATGGAGATTTACCTACTAAAAACTATTCAGATAAATTAAAATTGATACTAAATGACATAGATGAAATGAATAGAATTTTAGAAGTAAATAAAGAAAATATAAGTGAAGTGGCTTATAAGAAGTGTAGCAAGAGAATTAAAGAGCTACAAAGTTCAGAGTCGGCTATAACTATGGAGCTAAGTAAAATTGATATGGTAGCGAAATATATAATAATTAAATGTGGAGAAATAACACCACTTGCACTTCAAAAACTACTATATTATTCACAGGCTATTTATAAGCTTTTTACGGATTCTCATTTATTTAAAGAAGATTGTGAAGCTTGGGTACATGGACCTGTATATAGATGTGTTTATGATGAGTATAGAAAGTATGGTAGAAGTATAATAGAAATTGAAGAAGATGAGATAGTACTAGATGAAGTCGAGGAGCATGTAGTAAATAGTGTAATAAGACATTTTGGTTGTTATAGTGCTAAATCATTGGAAGAGATGACTCATTTAGAAAATCCATGGATTCTTACTAGAAAAGGATTAAAGAAAAATGAGGGGTGTAATAGAGTAATAGAAAAGCATTTAATAGATAGTTATTTCATTGATATAAAGAATAAGTATAATTTAGTAAATATAGATGATATTGAACAATATAGCAGTAGTTTATTTAAGAAAATATATTAGTTTTATTAAATCGAGCTAAAAGTAAAATTTGCACAAATAGTTTATAGTGTAGAAGCTATGAAAATAAGAATATAAACTGTAGTGAAGAATTAAATAATTTATTCAATTCACTTACACAAAGAGCATTCAATGGAGAATTATAATATTAAAAGGGAGTAAGTAAATTACTCTCTTTTTCTTATAGAATATTAAAAATAAGGAAGTGATTTTTATAAACATAATAGATACAATAAATAATATATTTACAACTAGAGAACAAGCAATGATAATATGGTGTGTTATTATTGCTATATTTTGTATAAAAGATAAGAAAATAAGAAGTAGCATAAAAGATTTAATAAAATCAATAAGAAAGATTCTGATAAAAATCCCGGGAATAGTTATGATTATATACATAGCAGCATTTGGAGCTTTATTATATAAATTAGGATATTTAAAATCGACTATAATAAAAGATTATATATGGTGGGTTTTATTTGGTCTTTTACCAGTAATATTTAGAGTAATAGAAAATTATAAAACTATAACAGTAAAGCATATAATTAAAGATATAATTAAATTTAGTATAATACCTTTATTTATAATTAATTCATACACTATGAGCTTAATAGGAGAGTTATTGATAATACCATTAGCAGTTATATGTTCAGGATGTTTAGTTATGTGTGATTATAAGGATGTATCACCTTATGTAAAAAAAGTATTCAATGGTGGATTGATAATTATATCTATGGTAATGATTTATTATGGATTTAAAGGGTTTATTGCTAATATAGATGATATAAAAGATATAGTGTTTTGGAAAAGTATATCTATAGATATAGTATGTATATCAGGATCAATACCACTTATTTTTTATTTTAGATGGTATCTTTTATATGAACAAGTTGGGTTATATATAGGGATTAGAAGTAAATTAAATAAGTGGATTATATATTTAGTTACTTTTAAGAATTGTTTATTAAAGAGAGAAAAATTAGTACTTATATTAGATAATATAAATGATTTTTATAGAATAGAAAATTGGAGAGATTTAGATTATAGGATTAAAGATATTTTAAGCGGAAAGTATGAAGAAACTGAACAATGCAAATAGTAGAGGTACATATGAATTAATGATATAATTAAATGAACATGGTAACTAATTAAAGGGAATTTTAAATCATAGGTTAATGCCTATGATTAATTTTTATTATAGTATATAGATTCTAGAGGGAGAAATATGAAACAAGTATACACTAAAGTAATTGAAAATCCAGATAATATATTTTGGATAATGGAAAAAGAAATTTCAAATAAAACTAGTGGTCGTATTTATACATCACAAATAACTAATATTAAGATTATTAATACAGTTGCAGTTTACTCAGTTAATGAAGCTGGAGAAGAAATACAAATAGCACAATTAGCGTATATAGACTATGAAGACCTTAGACAGAAATATGAGAAGGGGGAAGATATAGATCTAAACTATACTTATATAGATAATTTCTCTTGGTATGGAACAGATAAACTATATGAAATTGAAGAGTATCCACTGAAAAATATAAGAAGTTTTAATGCACGTTGTTCTTTTTGGAATGCAGAAGAAAAAGAAAATTATTTAGTAAGTCTACTTCAGTTGAGTATTGAAAATGGAGATATGTGTTTCAATTATTCAATATTTTTTAAAACACTAATGAATTTAGCCAATATTGAAGTTTTGAAAGGTGGACTATATTTTGACAACTCAAAATTTTATGAATCAGAGTTATCTATATTTGGAGCGAGTTGTAGTAAAGGTCTGTACAATAATGGTATTATATCGTGCAACTATACACAGTATAACAATTCTAAAGTCTGGTTTGAGTTTATAAGAAATGAATTGGATATAAGTTTTTTACTAGCAGATATGGCTAATACTGAATTGAGGATAGGTAACCCTATAGGGACAATTAAAGAAGTTTGTTTTATTAAGGCAAAAATAGATTCATTAGATTTAGACCATTGTGAGTTTGATAAAATAGATGCAAGAGAATTAACAGCAAATAAAATATCTATTTTTGGATGTGAATTCAATGGATTAGTAGAAATTCATACTCTTAATGATGTGGAAATGAGTATAAAAAATTGTATTATAAATTCTGATACGAAATTAACTTTTGATAAAATACCGAAGACTTTAGAATTTGATAAAACATTAAATAATGGTAAAATTCACATACGTAATTTTAAAGAAGTATTACCTATTATTGTTAGTAGAGTAAGTGAAACAAAAGATATAGAACAATTATTAATGTTAAAGGAAAATTTCAAAAACATTGGTCAATATATATCGGAAGATCTATGCTATTCAAAATATAGACAACTTGAAAATAAATTCTATACTGAAAAAAAGAGTAGTAAATTAATAAATTATATTAACTGGTTAGTAAGTGATTATGGAACATGTCCCTTAAGAATGTTTATACTAATTATTATTATGATTTTAGGATTTGCTATATTGTACTTTACATGTCCATATTTTAAGTTTGAAAATGCTACGAGTTTTATAGATTATATATATATTAGTGGTATAACTTTCTTTACTGTTGGTTATGGAGATATATTACCATTAAATGAACTTACAAAAATGATTGTATTAGTACAAGCATTTTTTGGAGTATCTACGATGAGTTATTTTTTAGTAGTATTATCTAGAAAAATTATTAGATAGTAATAGTATGAGATAAACATTTAAAACTCAGAGATAAAAAACTATGAAGCTTTTAATATACAATAAATCCCCCTAAGTTTAAAAATAGACGTAGGGGGATTAATATTTATTTTTAGCAACGGACGAAGTCGTTGGCGACATGAGCGAAGTGAATTTTTTTATAAAGAAGTTTCTTTTAAAACTATATTTTCGTTTCTCTCAATTAGAGTTCTAATAGACCATTCATTTTGGAATAACACTACTGGGTTGCTATTTTTATCCTCAACTAATAATGTATCCATTGGCATTGAAAGCTTACCATATTTGGAAGGATCATTTTCAATCCAACGTACATAGCGATAAGGTAGTGAATTCATTAGCATCTCAACACCATATTCTTGTTTTAGACGATATTCTAAAACTTCAAACTGTAAAACTCCAACTACACCTATAATAAGTTCTTCCATACCAGAATTAGGTTGTTTAAATACTTGTATAGCACCTTCTTCTGATAACTGTGTAATACCCTTTACGAACTGCTTTCTTTTAAGAGCATTTTTTGTAGATACTCTTGCAAAATACTCAGGAGCAAATTGTGGTATACCACTGTATTGTAAATTTGATTGCTTTTCACTTAATGTATCGCCAATATTAAATATACCTGGGTCATGTATACCTATAATGTCACCTGGGTAAGCTGTATCTATTATAACACGGTCTTGTGCTACAAACTGTTGAGGTTGAGAAAGTTTTATCTTTTTCTTTCTTTGTACATGATTTACTGTCATACCTTTTTCAAATTTACCAGAGCAAATTCTAAGGAATGCAATTCTATCTCTATGAGATTTATCCATATTGGCTTGAATTTTAAATATAAATCCTGAGAAGTTATCCGAACTAGGGTCAATATCACCTAAATTACTGCTACGAGGAGTTGGTGGTGGTGTTATTTCTAGGAACGATTCTAAGAATGGTTCTACACCAAAGTTAGTAAGGGCACTTCCGAAGAACACAGGTGTTAATTCACCATTTAATATTTTATCTAAGTCAAAATTATCTCCAGCAATATCTAAAAGTTCAATATCTTCTAGTAATTTTGAATGAAGAGCATCACCTAATAAAGTATTAAATTTTTCATCAGATACATCTCCAGTTATAGAATTAGCAATAGATTGTCCATGGTTACCATCATCAAATAATTCAACTTGATTTTTATGACGATTAAACACACCTTTAAATTCTTTACCAGAACCAATTGGCCAGTTTACTGGACAAGAACGAATTCCTAAAACATTTTCAATATCTTCAAGTAGCTCAAATGGATCCTTTCCTTGACGGTCCATTTTATTGATGAAAGTGAATATTGGAATTCCTCTCATTTTACAAACATGGAATAATTTCTTTGTCTGATCCTCAACACCTTTAGCAGAGTCAATAACCATTACTGCACAGTCTGCTGCCATAAGAGTTCTATAAGTGTCCTCACTGAAATCTTGATGCCCAGGAGTATCAAGAATATTTATGCAAAAGTTATTATATTCAAATTGAAGAACACTTGATGCAACTGATATACCTCTTTGTTTTTCAATTTCCATCCAGTCAGATACTGCATGTTTTTGAGATCTTCTTGATTTAACTGATCCTGCTTCACGAATGGCGCCACCATATAATAGAAACTTTTCAGTTAATGTAGTCTTTCCTGCATCGGGATGGGAAATGATTGCAAAGGTTCTTCTTCTTTTAACCTCATCAATCAAGTTTAAATTTTGTTGTGTCATTTTTTATCATCCTTTATTTTAATTTTATGATTATATAAATATAAAAAGTTATACTTAATAATAGTTTTAAAATGAACATAATTTTCTATGTACTATAAAAAACTACAGTCTTTTTGATATTATAACTTTATTTAAAAACTGTCAATATAGAAAGCAACTAAATGCTACATACTGTAACACTTTCTTTGTGAAAATATTATGAAAATAGTTTTACTATTTTACTGTATAACACAAAGTCCTCTTTAAGATTAAGAGGATTTTTTTATATAAAAACTAGACTATATAATATAGGATGATGATAAGTTGTAAGAATATTTTTAGTATGGTAATATCTTATTTGAAATTTAATAAAATCTAAATAATAAATGAGGATGAGAAATATATGAAACGAATAAATATACTAGAAGAAATATCAGATGGAAAATTATATGACATTGAAGACACAGTAAAAGCAGATACATGTGGTTGCGATGGATGTAGTGATTGTTGTTGTGATGTTGGAGAACTAGTGGTGCTTACACCTTTTGATATATATGAAATGGTGAATTATTTAGGTGTAGGATTTGATGAATTACTAGGAAACAAAATTAAATTACGTGAAACCAACAAAATTTTATTACCATATTTAAATATGCAAGATGATAATAAGAAAAGATGTAGCTTTTTAAATGAAGAAGGGCGATGTACTATTCATGCTAAACGACCAAATATTTGTCGTTTATTCCCTCTTGGAAGAGTGTACAAAGATGATGATTTTAAGTACTTTTTACAGGTAGGAAATTGTCCTAAAGAGAATTTAAAAGATGTTAAGGTTAAAAAATGGGTAGGAATTGAAAACTATGATGAAAATAAGAAGTTTATTTTAGAGTGGCATAAATTTATTAAGGCATTAACTTTCCGTTTAAAGTTTGTAAGAGATGAGAGTGAAATAAAAGAAATAAATGAAATTTTATTAGATGAATTTTATCGTATTAAGATAGATGAAGGAGAGAATTTTTACTTTGTATTTACAAAAAATTTACCTAATATAAAAAATAGATTAGGTGTTATTTAAAAAGAGTATAGAAAAAATAAAGCAGTATAAATAGCAAAGTCATTATTATATATTAATACTATAGTTAAAAAAATAAGACTAAGTATTGAAGAATTAAATAATTTAAAATATAGTCCTATAATAAAATAAGAAATCAAGCTTTTAGCGTTAGTTAGGAGCTTGATTTTTTAAAAATACTTTTAATTATTATTATTCAAAGATAATTTTTCATATTTTGGTTTTCCTAAAATGATTATAGAACGTATATTAATATGTAGCTAAACCTAATTGAATATAATAGTGAAGTATAGAGAATATGGTTAAAATAAATATTATGTTGAAATAAGCATAATAAATAACGTTTATATAGGTATATATAGGTGGTAAAATAATTATAAGTATTACAATCTATATCTATTATATGGAGGGATATTATGCTTAAGTATTTAACTAAAGAAGATTTACCAGAGTCTTTAATTGATATTGAAGAAGTAATAGGACTTGATAATGTTAAGGAACTTATAAAATTAGCTGGTGGAAGTAGTGTTTATATACCTAGTGAAAATAGTGTATTAAAACCTATTAGAAATAAGATAATTAGAAAATCTTTTAATGGTAACTATAAAGAGCTATCTAGAAAGTTTGGTATAAGTGAAGTACAAGTTAGAAATATCATCAATTCAAATATAACATATTAAATACAAAGAGGAACGTTTCGTTCCTCTTTACTTGTAAACTTAAAATATAAAAATTTCCTGGTAGGAATATATAGATTATAATTTATATGTTTCGTATTAAAAATAAAATAATAACATATATATAATTAAATATAAAACTAGGGGGGATAATCTATGGAGTATGTTGATTTAGACTGGAAAAACCTAGGATTTAAATATAGAGAAACAGATTATAGTTATATATCTAGATATATAGCTAATGATTGGGATGAAGGTAAAGTAAAACAAAATAGACTAAGTATAGATGAAAAAAAATTAGATATAGATTATATAAAACAGTGTTTCGAAGGACTAAAAGCATATAGAAGTAAAGAAGGAGATATTTACTTATTCAGACCTTATGAAAATATAGTGAGATTAAATAGAAATTGTGAAAAGCTATTAATCCCAAATATACCAAAAGAAAAGTTTATAAAAGCATTAAAAGATGTAGTGAGAGCTAATGAAAGATTTGTACCGCCATATGATAGTAAAGCTAGCTTATATATAAGACCATTTATAAGTGAAATATCAAACATTAAAGTACCAAAAGAATACATATTTTCTATATATGTAACGCCAGTAGGGCCTACACCTATGAATCTTTCAAATATTATAATAACCAAAGATAGGAAAAGAATAGATGAAGTCAGTAATAGTACTAAAAGTTTAAAAGATAAAGAACTTATATATATAAATAAAAATAACAAACTTGAAGACATAAATAATATAAATCTTTTTGTTATAACTAAAAATGATGTGTTTGTAAGTTTAAAATCTTCATCAGGACTACCTAGTATAACTAAAAATTCCCTTATGTATATTGCTAAAAACTATTTAAATATGAAGGTAGAAGAAAGAGATATATATTTAGATGAAATAGATAACTTTTGTGAAATTGGAACTTGTTCTACTAAATATATGATAAAACCTATAAAAAGTATTATATATGAAAATAAAGAGTATATAGTGCAAAATAATAAGATTGGACCTATTACTAATGAACTTTATGATATATTAAGAGGAATACAATATAAAGATATACAAGGACCAAAAGATTGGGTCATTAAAGTTTAATCAGAATACTATTAAACTTTGATGTAGCTTATAAATATGTTATATAAAAATAGGGAGCTAAAAACTAGCTCTCTATTTTTATATAACATGGATGGATTTAGATTATTATTAAAAAATAAGAAGATAAAAGGACAAGCTAAATAGTAATTAATAAAAATAGCTTAAGAATAACTTATAAAATGCATCATAAAATAATTGTAAAGGTAGATTTTTAACTATAATAAGTAATTTCTACAAGGGGGATTTTTTATGAATGTAAATTTAATAGGTGTACCTACAAATCATGGATGTGACAGAAATGGAGCTCAATACGGGCCTAAAAAGCTTAGAGAAGCTAATATAGTAAACATAATGAAAAAAAGCGAACTAAGTATATATGATATGGGAGATATCTATGTAGAAGATATTAGAGAGGAAGATAAGTTTTTGAGCGATAAAAATATAAAGTACTATAATAGCATATATAATGTTAATCTAAATTTAGCACACATGGTATATACATCTCTAAATAATAAAGACTTTCCAATTATAATAGGTGGAGATCATAGTATAGCATTAGGAAGTATATCAGGTGCAAGTTCATACTTTAAAAATTTAGGGGTAGTTTGGATAGATGCACATGGAGACTTTAACACAGAAATAATATCAGAAAGTAAAAATTCTCATGGTATGCCTTTAGCTTTCTTATGTGGTTATGGAGATGAAAGATTAGTAAACTTATATAGGCATAAAACTAAACTACATGAAGAGAATGTATTTCATATAGGTGGAAGAGATATAGATATAGAGGAGAGAAAATTGTTAGACAATACTAAAGTTAGTATGTATGACAAAACTAAAATTAATAAATTAGGAATTGAAAAGATAATACATGAAATAATTGAAAAATGTAAAAAACAAAATGTAGATGCAATCCATATAAGTTTAGATATAGATTTTATGGATAAAGATATAGTTAAAGGAACAGGAACAAGAGTTAGTGATGGATATAGCATAGAGGATACAAAACTTATATTAAAAGAACTTATAAATAGTGGACTTGTTAAATCTATGGATTTTGTAGAATTTAACCCAATTTTAGATGAAAACGATGAAACTCTTAATATATGTACGAACTTATTAGAATATACATCTAACTTAATTAAAAAGTTAAAATAAATAAAATAATTACAGATATATAAGTTATAAATAAGAACGATTTGTAGATAGATGCAATAGTATAGTAAGGGGTGAAGATATGACAAAAGCATATTATTGTCCTTACTGTAAAAACAGACTACAAGTAAAAACTTGTTGAGGTGGAGCCGAATATAGTTGCAGGTTCTGCAATAAGATAATTGCAAATGCTTATGTTTTGACAGAGGAGAAGTTAAGAGAAGAATTAGATAAAAAAGATAAATAAGTGTATAAATAATAAATAAAGCTACCTAATATTAGCTAAATTATAGGTAGCTTTATTTATTGTTTATTTTAAGCTCTAAAACTTCTTTTTAAAGATAAATTGACAATATTATATAAAAATATACCCACAAATAAGTTTATAATACAAGTAGGTAGTACTACTGTTAAAAATAAAGGTAAAAATGGAGCAGGAAGTCCTACTATAGCTTTAGCAGAGATTAAAAATATTGTACCACTAACTAAAGTACCAAAAGGTAGTATAATCATAGCTAATACACTTTCTTTTTTACTTTTAAGAAATTTATCTAAAAGCTTTATTTTATAAAACATAAACATTAGTAAATATATAAAATTAGCAGTTATAATTTTATCTAATAAATTTGGTATTTGGCCACCTGGAAACTTTGTAGTTAAAGCTGTAAATATTCCAGTGATGATTGCAGATATTACACAAGTTTTATAATCATATTTATTAAGCATCATTACTATAAATAACATAGCAAGTGCAAAATCAGGTTGCATAGGTAAACCTAAAGTAGGGGTGATTTGATGAAGTATTAAACCTATAGCTAAAAGTATTGAATTTGTTGTTATTTTTTTTGTTTTCATAAACGAAAAACCTCCTAAATTTTGATATTTTAATAAAATCTAACCAATGAGTGTTATTATCACAATCAATCTTTCATACCATAGAAATCACCTCCTTAAATATATTTGTATATAAAATAAAAAAACTCCGTCCTAAATAAATAGGACGAAGTCTTCTCCGCGATGCCACCTAAATTGCAATTTATATACAGTGTGATATCAAATATAAATATATTTAACATAACACTAAATATAAAAATCCCTCTTAAATCAAGTACTAACATACTCTACCTTCTATAACGTGAAGGACACGGTAAATAGTACTCTCTAAATAGATTTCCCTTTACTCCTCAAAGGCCCATTCATTAAGTTTTTTCATGCTAAGATTCCACCATCCTTAGCTCTCTATAACGAACCTAAACTTAACTACTACCCCTTATCAATGGATTAATATTTATTTATATTATGGTATTAATAAATTTCAAATTTGTCAATATGAAAAAATAATTATATAAAAAAATTAAGTTATATAAGAAATATATTTAATGTAAACTTAAAATAAAAAATAGGTTGACGTAAATAAAAAAGTAAACTACTATATAATTAGTACCAGGTAATAAAAGGAGAATACAAAATGTTATATGAAATGACAAATAAAATAAAAAATGGACATTTAATAAATAGAAAAGAAGCAATAAAACTATTAGACTATGACTTTGAAAGTTTAGGAAAGTTTGCAAATGAAATAAGAGAATATTTTTTACAAAATGAATTTGATATTTGCTCAATAGTTAATGGTAAAAGTGGAAAATGTAGTGAAGACTGTAAGTTCTGTGCACAGTCATCTTATCATACTACAGATATAGAAGTTTACCCATTAAAAGATACAGACTACTTTGTAGAAGATGCAAAATATCATAAAGATAAAGGGATAAAAAGATATTCAATAGTAACATCAGGAAAAAAATTAAGCAATATAGAAATAGATAAAATAGTAAACTCCTATAAGGCTATAAACAAATATGTAGACATAAAAACATGCGCATCACATGGTTTACTTAGTAAAGAAGATTTAAGAAAACTTAAAAAAGCTGGTGTCAAAAGATATCATAATAATTTAGAAACATCAAGAAATTACTTTGACAATATATGCACAACACACACTTATGAGGAAAAAATAAAAACTATAAAAGACGCACAAAGTGTAGGACTAGAAGTTTGTAGTGGAGGTATATTTGGTCTTGGAGAAAGTGAAATAGATAGAATTGATATGGCTTTTGAGATTAGAGATTTAGGGATAAAGTCGATACCACTTAATGCACTAGATTATATAAAAGGAACAAAAATAGATAGTAAATCTATTAAGGAAGAAGACTTTTTAAAGATGGTAGCTATATATAGATTTATAAACCCAAGTGCCCAAATAAGATTAGCAGGTGGTAGAAATTTACTAACAAACTATGGAGAATTAGCTTTTAAATGTGGTGCTAATGCTACTATAAGTGGTGATTTATTGACAACTTGTGGAAATAGCATAGCTGATGATATAAAAATGATAGAAAAATTAGGATTTGAAGTTAGATAATTTAAAAGATTGGATGATAAATATGGGACAAGGTATATTTGTAATAGGAACTAACACAGACATAGGAAAGACTTTTGTAAGTGGAGCTATAACTTATAAATTAAAAAAACATAATAAAAATGTAATAACATATAAGCCAATACAAAGTGGATGTATAGAAGAAAATATAAAAATAATACCGCCAGATATTAAATATATAAGAGATATTTGTGACTTAGATATAGATTACAATACTATGAATACTTACTGCCTAAAAACAGAAGTGTCACCTCATTTAGCGTGTAATATAGAAAATGTATATATAAATAAAGAAAATATAAAAAATCATTATAACAAACTTTTAAAAACATATGATTATGTTGTAGTTGAAGGCGCTGGAGGTATAGTTGTTCCAATAACTAATGATTATTTTATATATGACCTTATAAAAGACTTAAATATGGATGTAGTAATAGTAGCAAGTGCATCTGTTGGAACTATAAACCATAGTGTACTAACCTATGAGTTTTTAAAGTCTAAGAATATAAAATGCAGAGGAATATTTATAAATAATTACAATAATCAGTTTTATGAAGATGACAATATAAAAATGATAGAAAAAATAACCAACCTTAAGGTACTAGGTATTTTAAATAAAATTAAAGAGTTTAATAAAGAAAGTATATGTAAAGAATACGACAAACTTAATTTAGAAAATATACTTTCATTATTTGAGTAAAAATTGTATTAAACATAGATGATTTTTATAAAAGTAAGGGAGAAAAAGTATGAGTATGAAAAAACTTCAAGAAAAAGATTTAAAATATATATGGCATCCTTGTTCTCAGATGAAGGACTATGAAACTTTTAAACCTATAGTAATAGAAAAAGGCAAAGGTGTATTTTTAGAAGATGTCAATGGAAAAAAATATTTAGATGCAGTTTCATCTTGGTGGGTAAATTTATTTGGTCACTCAAACGAAAGAATAAATAATGCTTTATACAATCAAGCAAATACTTTAGAACATACTATATTTGCAAATTTTAGCCATAAACCAGCCATAAATCTATGTGAAAAAATTATAAATATAACTCCAGATAGATTAGATAAAGTATTTTTTGGAGACAATGGATCTTCAGCTATAGAGATATCTTTAAAGTTAAGCTTTCAATATCATCAACAAATAGGAAAGTGCAAAAAAACAAAGTTTGCAAAAATTAGTGATGCTTACCATGGAGAAACAACAGGAGCTTTAGCAGTTTCTGATATGGATTTATACAGTAAAATATATAAACCAATGTTACTTGATACTGTAAAAGTAGAAGGACCAGATTGCTTTAGATGTAAGTTTGATAAAAATAGAGACACCTGTAATGCAGAGTGTTTTATAAATATGGAAAACACTATAAAAGAAATTCATGAAGAAGTAAGTGCAATAATAGTAGAACCTATAGTTCAATGTGCGGCAGGAATGAAGATATATTCACCTAAGTATTTAGTTCATTTAAGAAAGTTATGCGATAAGTATGATATAAATCTAATAGCTGATGAAATAGCAGTAGGCTTTGGACGTACTGGTAAAATGTTTGCTTGTGAGCATAGTGATATTTCACCAGATATAATGTGTTTATCAAAAGGACTTACGGCAGGGTACATGCCATTATCATTAGTTTTAATGAGTGATAAAATATATAATGCTTTTTATGATGAATATAATACAATGAAGGCATTTTTACACAGTCATAGTTATTCAGGAAATGCACTAGGATGTAGTATAGCAGTTGAGACCTTAAAAATATTTGAAGAAGAGAATGTATTAGATAAAAATAAAGATAAAAGTGATTATTTAAGAAAAAAGGTGGAAAGTGTATTAAATGATATACCATATGTTGGTGAGTACAGACAAATAGGTATGATAGGTGCTATAGAATTAGTTAAAAATAAAGATACTAAAGAGCTATTTGAAAGTGAAAAAAGAGTAGGGTACAACATATATCAAAATGCCTTAGAAAAGGGAGTTTTACTTAGAGCTTTAGGAAATATAATATACTTTATGCCACCATATGTTATAAGCAAAGAAGAAATAGACTTTATGGTAGAAGTAGCTAGAGATAGTATAATAAAATACTTTAAGGAAAATCCAGTTATTGATAAGGAGATGTAATATGAACAATAAAACTAGAGAAATAACACTAGTGGCATTATTATCAGTAATAATAGCAATATCAGGAACATTTAAATTACCAGGAATTATACCAGGAACAGAATTTCAAATGTCAGCACCAATTGCTATAGGTATATGTTCTACTTTTGGATTTAAAAGATATATAAGTGCAGGAATAATAGCTAGTATGATAAACCTTATTATGGGAACTCATACAATTTTAAATGTAATAGTAGCTATGACATTTAGAGTAGTAGCAGGTTCACTAATAGGTATTTTAGGTAGCAATATAATAGTAGTATCAACAGCTGGTATAGTAGGTACAGCAGTAGGTAGAGTAGTAATGGCAAGTATTACAGGTACACCATTTAAAGCATTAATTTTATCAGCACTACCCGGGATGATTTACACATTATTGTCTTCATATTTTATATATAAGACAATAGAAAAAATAGTAAAAGTAACACCTTATAAGTCATTTATAAAAAAGTATGATAAAAAAGAAAATGCAGTAGTAAATATTAAAGAAGAATTAGTATAAACCTATAAAAATAAATTAGAAATTAGTAAATCATAAACTAAAATATAAAATGCTATATTTAGAAGTAATATTTTATCTGAATATAGCATTTTAATTATAACTCTAAAATCAGATAAAGGATGATAACAAATGAATTTATATAGTATAAAGATGAGAGGGTCAAAATCGTATAATCATATATCTGGAGCTGAAAGTATAGTAAGTGAAAAAGATTTACAAAATGCAGTTAGTGTTTTAATAAAAAGAGCATTAACTCATTCAAAAGGAAAAAGTGATTTTATTAATATAAAAATAGAAGAGGTTAAAAAAGAAGAATTAAAATACATAGATCCACTTTATGTTACAACTTCAAATACTAAAAATAAAAAAGAAAGCTATGAATTTCTATATAATAATTTATTAAAACTAAATATAAATAGTAAAAACGCTATATATATTATAGATTTATTTAAAAGTATAAAAAATATGAGAGGTGCAGTACTTCTTGATGTTAATAATCTTAAAAGACTAGAAAAAGATAAGTTAAGAGGAATAAGAGCCACTTATATGGATTTTGAAGATTCAAAAGTAGATATGTTAGATAAACAATATGAATGTACTGATAACTTAAATAAAAATGAAAAACTACTTCAAAATACACATTTTATAGAAGCATTATGCCTATCATCTAAGGTATGTAATGCTCCTAATATAATAGGTGAAATGTGTTGTTCTGATGATAAAAATTATACAACAGGATATATAGCAAGTAAAAAATTTGGATATATAAGAGTTAAACATATGAAAGATATAGGTGAGGATAGAGGGGGAAGAATATTTTTATATGACCCTACTATAGATTCTAAATATACACTTGAAGATACTATAAAATATCTTGAAAATACCAAAGTAATAGTTAAAGACAAAGTCATATTTAAATAATAAATAAGGAGATATAATGGATAAAATAAAAGCAAAACTACAACAAATAAAAGAGAATAATCTTTATAGACAGATAAAATATTTAAATAAACCACAAGATAAATATACAACTATAAATAACAAAAAAGTACTTTTAATGTCTTCTAATAATTATCTTGGCCTTTGTAATAATGAAGAGGTTAAAAAAAGCGCAATAGAATCTATTAACAAATATGGATTAGGTTCTGGAGGTTCAAGATTAACTACAGGTAGCTATGATTTACACAAAAAATTAGAAGAAAAAATAGCAAAGTTTAAAGGGTATGAAGATGCAATAATATTTAATACTGGGTATATGGCAAATATAGGAGTAATCTCAGCTATATGTGATGAAGATTATTATATATTTAGTGATGAATTAAACCATGCATCTATAATAGATGGGTGTAGATTATCAAAAGGAAAAACTATAGTATATAAACATAATGATATTAAAGATTTAACTAACAAGATAAATGAAATAAATCCAAAGCATGGAATAATAGTTACTGATAGTATATTTAGTATGGATGGAGATATATGTAAACTAGATGAAATAGTTAAAATAGCTAAAAAACATAACCTTATATCTATAGTAGATGATGCACATGCTACAGGAGTAATAGGAAAAACTAGAAGAGGAAGTAGTGAGTATTTTAATATAAAACCAGATATAACAATAGGGACACTTTCTAAGTCAATAGGAAGTGAAGGAGGATTTGTATGTGCTAATAGTGATATTATTAATTATTTAAGAAATAAATCAAGAAGCTTCATATTCTCAACAGCACTTTCTCCAGCAGTTATAGGAGCATCAATTAAAAGTTTTGAAATTATCGAAAAGAATCCATACTTAGTCAAAAAGCTAAAAGAAAATGTAGAATATCTATGTAAAGGTCTTAAAAATATTGGATTTGATATTAATAGAGAAACACCAATTATACCTATATTAATAGGAGATGAAAAAAAGGCAATAAAAATAAGTGAAAGTTTACTAGAAGAAGGTATACATATACCAGCAATAAGATATCCAACAGTAAAAAAAGGAGAAGCTATACTTAGAGTTACACTAATGGCAACTCATGATTTTTGTGATATAGATTTAGTAATAAATTCTATTAAAAAATTAATATAGTAAGAAAAATAACTATGATATGTTATAATGGATTAAAACGCCTAAGGAGGAAAATATGACAAATAGCCAAAACTTTAAGAGATATCTAAAAGAAAATGACTTAAAAGGATTAAAAACTATAAAAAAAGCAGAACTTCACAATCATTGTGGCTTAGGTATGAAATTTGATAATATACATAGTTATACAAAAGGTAAAATAAAAAGACCTTCTAAAGATATGAAGGGAATAAAAGGATTAGATGATTTTATATTTAATGAATATATGAATCATATAAAAACTAAAGAAGATTTTCTATGGACAATAGAAGCAACTATTAAAGATGCTATAGATGATAATATAGTAATACTTGAAGCTAGTGTAGACTGTCATGATATATTAAGATTTGAAAATGATAAAGATTTTTTTGATTGTATAGGAAGCTTAGTTGATAAGTACAAAGATAAAATAGATTTTAGACCAGAAATAGGTATAGCTAAAAGTATAAGTGATGAAAATCTTGAAAAACTAATACCTAAAATTATAGATAGTAAAGTGTTTAAGTCTATAGATTTATATGGAGATGAAGAAATAGTTGGATTTGATAGATATAAAACATACTATGATTATGCTAAAAAAAATGGACTAAAATTAAAAGTACATGCAGGGGAGTTTTTAGGTGCAGAAAATGTTAAAGAAGCTATAGAAACTCTTAATATAGATGAACTTCAACATGGATTTAGAGCCGTTGAAAGTGATTATGTATTGGACATGATAAAAGAAAGAAATATAAGATTAAACATATGTCCTACTAGTAATATATATCTAGGGGCAGTAGATGATATAAAAAATCATCCAGTTAGAAAAATATATGATAAAGGTATAAATATAAGTATAAACACTGATGATTTAATAGTATTTGATTCCACTGTAAGTGAAGAGTATTTAGTGCTTTATAATAATCATATATTTAATGAAGATGAACTTGATAAAATAAGAATAAATTCTTTAAGATAAATGCCATTTATATGGCATTTTTTTTATAAATATTTAGAGTACATTTATTATAAAGGTAGTTTTAATAAAAAGCATAATTTAAATTACATTTTAGCAAAATAAAAAGTCTTTTATAAAAATTATAGTTTATTAACAAGTAAAATATTTGTATACTGAAATAGTAAGGTAAAAATAATTAAAAATAGTAAAAGGATAGGGGAGTAAGATGAAAAACTATAATAAAACTAAATGGGGTATATGGTCTGTACTTACATTTTCTTTTGTAATAGCTTATTTTCTAAGGTTATCTACGGCAGTTATATCTGATAATTTATCCTTAGAATTAGGATTTAGCAATATAGAAATATCTAATATTGCATCATTTACTTTATATGCATATGCACTTATGCAAATACCAGGGGGAATACTTCTTGATAGATATGGACCTAGAAAAGTATGTAGTATAGGTATGCTTATAGGTGGAATTGGTTCTATATTATTTGGATTTATAGAAGGGATAAAAGTAGCCTATCTATCTAGAGTAATGATAGGTGCGGGAGTATCTGTAACTTTACTTTCTGTGTTAAAGTTTCAAGGGAGTTGGTTTAAAAAAGAAGAGTTTACATCAGCTACAGCTAAGTTTTCTTTTATAGGGTGCTTAGGTGGTGTATTTGCAACATTTCCATTAGTATTTCTAAATGATATTATAGGTTGGAGAAATTCTTTTATATTAATAGGTATTATAGGAGTTTTATGTGGAGTAGTAATATATTTAGTAGTTAGAGATACCCCAAAAGAATATGGATTTAAAGTTGATATAGAAGTTATAGAAGAAGAAAAAGTAAATTTACTTAAAGGATTAAAGTCTGTATTTAGAAATAAAGCAACTTGGTATAATTCTTTAATTATGTTTTCTATGGTTGGTATAACTACCGCGTTTAGTAGTTTGTGGATAGTATCGTATATTACAGATGTTTATGAAGTTAAAAAGAGTGTAGCAGCTTTTATTGCATCATTTTTGACTTATGGTCTTGTATTTGGTGCTTTATTTATGGATTATGTATTTGCTAGAATAAAAACTAATAAATTTAATGTTATAAAATTTGGCAACATAATAAATATATTCATATGGTCTTATATAATACTTATAAGTAATGTCAAGCCACCTATTTTTACTCTTCCAGTATTATTTTTTATAGTGGGAACTATAAATATGAGTCATATACAAGCATTTAATGATGTTCAATATAAAAATGAAGAAAAATACTCAGGATTATCTACTAGCGTTGTAAATACTTGTGAATTTATAGGTAGCGGTATAATAAATTTATTTATAGCTTTTACTATAGATATGAATGCTAGTAATGTAGTACTTGGGTATAAAATAGGATTTGTGATATTTATAGCTATGAATATCATAGCTTTAATATCTGCTAACATGGGTATTAGAGAAGACAAAAAGGATTTAGCTATAAAGGTAAATTAATATTTAATCAAACAAAAACACTAATGTATAGGTAATTATAAATTCTTATACATTAGTGTTTTTTATTATATTAAAAATAATAACTTTATACATTTATTAGACAGTATAGGAATATTGTTTAATAAATAGAAACTTCTCTATTTAATAAAATTATGGAGTTGGTATAATGTTTGAATTATTTGAAAGTTTTACTAATTGGCTATGGACATATCCTGTTTTAGTTATATTAGTAGGTGGTGGTATAGTAATGACTTTCACACTTAAGTTTTTTCAATTTACTAAGTTACCATTTATACTAAAACAGACTTTCGGGAAGATGTTCGCTAAAACTGATGGTGATGGGACTATAAGTCCATTTCAAGCAGCGACTTCAGCGCTTGCATCTACTATAGGAGCATCAAACATAATAGGAGTTCCACTTGCGGTAGCTACTGGAGGCCCTGGAGCTATTTTTTGGATGTGGCTTATAGCATTATTTGGATGCGCCCTTAAGTACTCAGAAATAATACTTGGTATAAAGTATAGGGTGAAAAATGAAGAAGGAGAGTATGTAGGTGGACCAATGTATTATATAAGAGATGGATTAAAATTGCCTTGGCTTGGTAGTTTATTTGCATTTTTCCTAATGATAGAAATAGCTCCTTCAATAGCAACGCAATCAGCATCTTTTGTTCAAAGTGCAGAAACTATAAATATAGCACCTATTGTATCTGGAATATTATTAGTGGCATTTGTAGGTTTTGTAGTATATGGTGGTATAAAAAGAATAGGAAAGATAACAGAAAAGTTAGTTCCTATAATGGCATGTCTATACATAGTTATGGCTTTAATAGTTATTGGTCTTAATTTTACTGAAATACCTAGAGCATTTATGCTAATAATAGAGAGTGCTTTTACACCTGTAGCAGCCTTTGGTGGATTCGCGGGTTCAGCAGTAGCATCTACCATAAAAGCAGGAGCAGCAAGAGGAGCTTATTCAAATGAAGCTGGTATGGGTACATCTACTATAGCACATAGTGCAGCAATAACTGACCATCCTGCAAGACAAGGTTTATGGGGAGTATTTGAAATAATAGTAGCTACATTAATAATATGTACTATGTCAGGATTTTTAGTATTAACAACAGATATATGGACAAAAGTTGGTGCTAGTAAGGCAGCAGCTATGCCAGCTATGGCAATGCAAACTGTATTTGGAAATAGTTTTGGTGGAGGAATGTTAACTATTTGTATGCTTTTATTTGTATTCTCAACTATGATAGTAATAATATTTTACGGAGAAAAACAAGCTGAATATTTATTTGGAAGTAAGTTTGCTAAGGTTATGAGAATAGTTTACTTGGCATTTATAATGGTAGGTGCTTTAGTAGATTTAAGAAGTGTAATTGTATTATTAGACTTTACTTTAGCTGGAGTAATAGTTACTAATATGATAGGAGTTTTACTACTTAGAAAAGAAGTTAAAAAAGAGTCTGATAGCTTTTTTAACAATAAAGAGTTAATGAATAAATAGTTATTATAAATAAGTTTAGATTAAATGTTATTAACTGATTTATTTTTAAATGCATTACTATAATTTTTATATATAAAATTAGGGGGAATTTTTATGTGGTTAAGTAGTGAAGAACTTAAAAGTTTGGCTATTGAGTTAGTAGGTCAAAATAGTGTATCAGGAACTAATAACGAAGAAAATATGGCAAAGTTAGTGTATAAAAAATTATCAGAACTAGACTATTACAAAGAAAATCCAAATCACCTACACTTAGTTCCTTTAAATGATAGCTTAAATAGATATTTTGTGTGTGCACTTATGAAATCTAAAAAGCCGACTAAAAAAACATTACTTACAGTAGCGCATATGGATACAGTAGGAATAGAAGATGCAGGTAATTTAAAGGAATATATACTAAAACCATATGAGTATACTAAAAGATTAAGAGATAATATAGACAATTTAGATGAAGATTCTAAAAAAGATTTATTATCTGGAGAATGGTTATTTGGTAGAGGTATAATGGACATGAAGACAGGTCTTTCTATACAAATGTCTTTAATAGAGTATTTTAGCAAATTAGAGGACTTTGAAGGAAATATAATGTTGCTTGCTGTACCAGATGAAGAAACAAATTCAGAAGGTGCAATAAGTGCCATTCCTTTTGCTAATAAACTATTAGAAAAAGAAAATTTAGAAGCTATAACAGTACTTAATTGTGAACCAGATTTTGCATCTTATCCAGGTGATGACAATAAATATATATATCTAGGGACTTGCGGTAAACTACTTCCAGGTTTTTATGTAGTAGGAAAAGAAACTCACGTTGGAGAAAGTTTATCTGGAATAAATGCTAACTTAATAGCTAGTGAGCTTATAAGTAGATTAGATGTAAATACAGATTTTTGTGAAGACGTAAGCGGTGAAGTTACTATGCCTCCAACTTGTCTAAAATATAAAGACACTAAGGATTTATATAATGTTCAAACTCCAATATCTTCTATAATATATTATAATTTACAAACATTCAAAATGAATCCTAAAGAAGCCATAGATAAATTTAGGGATGTGTGTGAAGAATCTATAAATGAAGCTTATAATAAAGTTAAGAAATATCAAGAAATATACAAAAATAAAAGTAATTTGCCAGTAAAAGACATGGATTTAGATGTTAAAGTTCTTACTTTTGATGAATTTTATAGTCAAGTATTAAAAGATAATGGTGAGGATTTTAAAAGTCACTTAGATGAAATGATAAATATATGGATAGAAGATGAAACTTTAGATGAGAGAGATGTTAGTACAAATATTGTTAAAGAGGTTCATAAGTTTTCAAAAGACAGAAATCCTATGATAATAATATTCTTTGCACCACCATATTATCCGCATGTAGGACTTGATGAGAGCAGAGAATTTGATAAAAAGCTTATCAAAGTAGCTGATAAAATAATAGAAAAAGGCAAGAGAGAGTATAACGTAGATATTAAAAAACAAAAATACTTCCAAGGATTATCTGATTTAAGTTATTTTGCACTACAAGATGCAGATGATGTTATAGACTTTTTAAAACCTAATATGCCTTCACTTGGGTATAAATATAAGTTACCACTAGAAGATATTAAAAAATTAAATCTTCCTGTTATAAACTATGGACCTCATGGAAGAGATCCTCATAAGTTTACTGAAAGAATATTAGTAGACTATTCTTATGAGGTAGCTCCAAAACTTATAAGAGATCTAGTTTATGAGATATTTAATATAAAATAAAACAATAGAAATATAAAAAGCTATCTATTAATGATAGCTTTTTATATAAGCAAATTTATATATAGATGTAATATAAATTTGTTTATATAATTTTAAATTGTAGTAGAATATTAAATATAGACAAATAAAAAATGAGGAGCACATGGTATGGACAAAAGAAAAAAATTTATAATAAGCATCATAGTAGCAGTTTTAATCATAAGTGGCTTTTTTATATTTAATAAGAAAGAAGAAAAAGAAGTTACTATAACCCCTACTAAAAAAGAAGAAAATGTATCAAATAAAACAGAAAGCATAGAATTTTTAGAGGCAGTGGCTGGAATTAAAGCAAATAACGTAGAGATAATAAAAAATCCAGTAGGTATAAAAGGCGAATTTATAGCACCTAAAGAAGCTATTTTAAATGGTGTTAATTATTTTCTAGAAAAAACTAAAAATAATAAAATAAATAAATTAAGCATAAATATAGAAGATGGATATATAAAAGCAAGAGTAAATTATGAAATAATGAAAAATATAACCACTCCAATAGAAGTTAAAGTTATACCATCTTTAAATAAGGATAAAGATTTAGTATTAAATATAGAAGAAGTAAAATTACTTGATTTAAAGATAGCTAATTTTATAGTAGATATGGGATTAAATAGTTTTATAAAAGATTGGTTCCCAAAGGAAAAAGGTATATTAGTAGATTTTAATGAAGGAAATGTGATAGTACATAAAGAAAACTTCAAAGATATAAAATTAGAAAAGATTAAATTAAACTCTAAAGGACTTAATATTGATATGATAATAAACTTAGAAAATATAATGCTAAAAGAGTCAAAATAAAGTTTTGTATTAAGATTATATGAAATATGAAAAGGAGGCGATTATTTGTATAAACAAGGGGCAGTAATTTATTTTTCAGGTACAGGAAATACAGAGTACGTAGCAAAATTATTTAAGGAAAATTTTGAGTTAAGAAATATAAGTATAGATCTTATAGATATACAAAAGCAGAATAAATTAGATAGAGAGTATGATTTTTATATATTTGGTGGGCCAATACATGCTGATATGATACCTGAGATTTTAATAGATTGGATAAAAAATATAAAAGATACAAATAAAAAATGTATAATATATTCAACACTTGCAGATAAAGAAGACAAACAAGGAAGAAAATATCTTGGTAAAGTAGTTAGTAAAAAAGGATTTGAAGTGTTAGTGGATGAAGCTATTTCTATGCCAAATAATTACTATGTAGCTTTCTTTAAAAGAGATAGTGAAGAAGAAATAAAACAAAGCATAGTAAATGCAAAACCAAAGGTAGAGGCTATAGTAAATAAGTTTTTAGAAGAAAATTTAAAAATTATAAACTATAGTAAAAAGGTATTTAGCAGTAAAATAGTTTATGATATGTTTTTACTGTATACTAAAAAATTTCCTAAAAAGAAATTTTCATTGGATAAAGATAAGTGTATAGACTGTAGTATATGTGAAAAAAATTGTCCTACTAATAATATATCTATGAATAATAGGCAATTGACATTTAAAAATCAGTGCATAGGATGTTTAAAGTGTATACATAGATGTCCTACTAATGCTATTTTATACAAAAAACAAAACTTTAAACAATACAATATAAACAAATATATATAATAAAAAAGATATAGAAGCTAGTAAAAGCCTCTATATCTTTTTTATTATATATCACTTATATTTTTAACCTTTTAACTATTTTCAGTGGTTTAATATATAATAAAAATATTGAGTAATTCTAAATTAAACTTTATATTTTTAAAGAAGAAAACAATTGCAAATTTATAGTTAAAAGTTTATCAATTTAGAAGTGAAGTAATCACAATAATAAAAATAAAAGAAAAATTATTTTTTTAAAATCTTCTTATTAATCTTTCGTTTGAATAAAATTTAATCAATTATTCAAAAAAGTCAAAAATTGAAAAGTTATTAAAAATAATTAATGAATTAAATGATTAAAAGATTTAAAAATACTAGTATCAAAATAAAGTAAACACATTGAAAAATGTAGTATTAGTATATGTTAATTTTGAAAAGGCAAATACTTATGCAAAGAAAAAAATATATAAAAATGAAAATTAAAATTAATAAAAAATTAATTTTTAGAAAAATAAAATAAGTTACAAAATAGAAAATATTGTGAAAACACTGCAGAGTATTGTCGAAATAGCTTGTCGAATGTTATAATTTTATCATCCCTTAAGTAATACAGATGAAATTACAAAAGGAATAATCAAAAATAAATATTATGAGGTGCAAAAATGGGAAACAACACAAGTAGTGCAAAGAAACTTACTTTAATGTCATTAATATTAATGATATTTACATCAGTGTTTGGTTTTGCTAACATGCCAAGATCATACTACTTAATGGGATATGGAGCTATACCTTGGTATATACTAAGTGCATTAGTATTCTTCATACCTTATGCATTCATGATGGCAGAATACGGATCATCTTTCAAAAATGAAAGTGGTGGTATGTATTCATGGATGGAAAAATCTGTAGGACCTAAGTATGCATTCATAGGAACATTCATGTGGTATGCTTCTTATATAATATGGATGGTTAACGTATCTTCAGGTATATGGATACCGTTTTCGAATGCCATATTTGGAGCAGATATAACTCAAAGTTGGAGTTTATTTGGATTAAGTTCAACTCAAACTATAGGAATACTTGGTGCTTTATGGATAGTATTTGTTACAGTAGTAGCAAGTAAAGGTGTTGAAAAGATAACAAAGGTTACTTCTATAGGTGGTACATTTGTTGCCTTATTAAACATAGTATTATTAGTTGGAGCATTAGCTGTAGTTATATTTAACGGTGGAGAATTAGCTCAACCAGTAAACAATTTTGCAGATGCATTTTTAACTTCTCCAAACCCTGCTTACCAAAGTCCATTAATGGTATTATCATTTGTTACATTTGCAATATTTGCATTTGGAGGACTTGAAGTTTTAGGAGGATTAGTTGACCAAACTGAAAATGCTGAGAAAACATTCCCTAAAGGTCTTGCTATATCTGCTATAGTTATATCTATAGGATATGCTATTGGTATATTTGCATGTGGTATGTTCACTAACTGGGCTGATATACTATCAGACAAGAGCGTTCACATGGGTAACGTTGCATATGTTTTAATGCAAAACTTAGGATACCAATTAGGACATGCTATGGGAACTACTGATGCTGTAGCTATGCAAATGGGTGCTTGGACAGCTAGATTCGTTGGTTTATCAATGTTCTTAGCATTCATGGGAGCATTCTTCACATTAACATATTCACCACTTAAAACTTTAATATCTGGTTCACCTAAAGAAATATGGCCAGGTAAGTTTGCTGAGATGAAAAATGGTATGCCAGTAAACGCTATGAAAGTTCAAGCTATAATAGTTATAGTTATAATATTAGTAGTAGCATTTGGTGGTAAAGGAGCAGCTGACTTCTTTAATATATTAGTTCTTATGACTAACGTAGCTATGACTATACCATACTTATTCTTATCATCAGCATTCCCAGCTTTCAAGAAAAAGCAATTAAATGGTGAAGTTGATAAAGCATTCGTAGCTTACAAGAAACAAGGTGCTGCAACACTTGCTGCTTGGATAATAGGAATAATGGTTGGATTTGCTAACTTATTCTCAATAGTACAACCTGCAATAGATGGAAAGTTCTTTGATACAATAATGATGATATTAGGACCAACATTATTTGGTTTAATAGCGTTCTTAT
Organism: Romboutsia sp. BSD2780061687b_171204_C1; assembly: GCF_015560225.1. Taxonomy (NCBI): domain Bacteria; kingdom Bacillati; phylum Bacillota; class Clostridia; order Peptostreptococcales; family Peptostreptococcaceae; genus Romboutsia; species Romboutsia sp. BSD2780061687b_171204_C1. The sequence goes on from NZ_JADMRK010000001.1 coordinate 692,667, forward strand.
TATATAGTAGATATGAAAAGAATCATTTAAGCAAAAATAGTACAAAAAAAGCAAGCTAGAATATAACTGATTAGTAAAATAAATTTCATGTTTGAAACTTTTAAAATATAGCTATTTAAGTTTAACTTAAGTAGCTATATTTTTTTGTATATAATTTAAAGAATCATCTAAATTATTAAATGTTTTTCTAGGTATTATAAGTCTTTCTATATTATTGCCAACAGTATAAAAATCAAATATTTTATCTATTCTTATTTCTATAAAATCATCAATATAACTTATATATATACATTTAGTATATTTAAAGTAGGTTTTAATAATTACTGCTTTAGTACTAGTAGTTTTTATTAAGGTATAGTCATATAGATTTAAGTTTTTTTCTAGATAATTTATATAGTCATCCATATAATTCCTCCTTAGAATATATTATAATTAGATTATTGACAAAAGATAAAAAAATAATCTATAAAACATTAAATTATATACTTAAATAGATTAAAATAGCTATTATTAATTTATGTTTCAATAACAAAAAGGTTGATTTGTCCATTTTGCCAATGGTTTTACAAAACTTGTAAAATAAATAACAATTGTGTATGATAAAATTATTAATATGAAATTCATGGAGGGCAAATATGAAATTAGTAGATTTAAACAATTACATATTAAATGATTTTGATAAGAATATCTTCAAAAGAATGACTAAAGATAGTGAAGTAAATTTAAATAATTATGTTTGTAGCGTTATATGTGATTTAGTAAACTTTATACCTATGGGGGAAGAATTAAAAAAAGAAACAAAAGAAAATATAAAAAATTGTGATGAAATAGAATTAGGTGAAATAGCAACTTACACAAGTTTAATACCTTATGTTCAATTAGAACTTAAAGATAATAAAGATGTGGCTATAATTGCTAATAGCTTAGTTGAAAAGCTTATAAGTTATATAGTTGGATACTTAAGCAAAGAAGAGTTTGATAAAAACTTAGAAAATATTCAAGGTATGTTAAATATTTCTTATATGTTTTATGATGGTTTAGTTAAATATTTTACTTTTAATAGGGATTATATAGTAAGTACAATAGATAAAAATATTAAATAATAAAAATGCTGGATAAGGTAATGGGCCTTATCCAGCATTTAATTATTTATTAAGTTTAAAATAAAACATGTTATACAAGAGATCTAAGTTGATTAGTATTTACACATTGATTAAAATAATTATACAAATCTTCTTCTTTCTTGAATAAAGGCAGATTCATATTTTTATGAACTTTTACAAGCCAAGGGATATTTAATCCTACTTCCTCAATAATCTTAGCTTCTTTAAAAACTTCCATACAATTACCTTCAATAACAATACTACCTTTATTTAAAACATATATATAATCACAAATCTCATATATTAAATCCATATCATGACTTGAAATAACTACTTTAATTCCATTATCGCATAAATTTTTTAAAATATTTACTATAGCTTTTGTGCTTTTAGGGTCAAGTCCTGCTGTAGGTTCATCTAAAAGAACCACTTTATTTTCCATAGCTATAACAGAAGCTATAGCTACTCTTTTTTTCTGACCATAACTTAAAAAGTGGACTGGTTTATCTATTAAATCTAAAGCATTGACTAATTTTAATGCATTATGTACTTTTTCTTTTATTTTATCTTCGGGTACACCTATATTTCTTAGTGAAAAAGCAACATCATCATATACTCTTGAATAAAATATTTGCTTATCTGGATCTTGAAATACTATACCTACTTCTTTTCTTAAATTGTACAAATCTTTCTTTTTATATGAAAGTTCTTTATTGTTATAAAATATACTTCCTTCAGAGGGCTTTAATATACCTACTAGATTCATAAATAAAGTAGACTTACCAGAACCATTAGCTCCAATTATCCCAATCATATTTCCTTTTGAAAAATCTAAATTTATATTGTTTATTGCTTTATTTTCTTTTTCATATTTGTATGTTAAATTATTTACCTTAAACATGATAATCTCCTATATATGAAATTTCCCATCATACAACTTCATATCTAAGGTTATACTCATATCTTCATATTTTCTCATCATTCTAAAGAATAAGATTTTTATAAGTAGTGCTGTTGAGTTATAAGAATTTTTTAGATTTATATAACCAAATCTTAATTCTTGAGATTTATAAATATCTTTTATTTCTTCTAAAAATATGAATATGAATCTATATGTCAAAACCATAAGTTCTACTAATGTATCTGGGATATGTAATTTTTTTAATATAATTATTAATTGGTTAAATGGTGTAGTAAGTATTAAAAAATAAATAGATATAACTGAACTTATAGCTCTTAGTAATATATAAATTGAGTTTTTAACTGAAAATAAAGTTGTTCCTATATATAAGTTAAAAACTTTGATGTTAAATATAAAGCTTTGATTTTCTAATGATATATTAATCATATTAAGTATAGTTCCTATAATTAAAAAATATATAGGTATCTTTAAACATTTTATATATAGTTTAATATTAACTTTTGCTATAAAAATGATTAAAATACTTACTATCAACATTACCAAAAAATGAAGCATTATATTATTTGTAATTACAGAAAGAGTTAAAGCTATAAAGCTAATAATTAATTTAACCATAGGATTAGTATTTCTTAAAGCATTTGTATATGCACACTTGTCAATTTCAAGCATTTATTTTTTTTCACCTTTTTTTCTTCCTAGATAATAACCTATAAATCCAGCTCCTATAGCTGCTTGTGTAGAGAATAGTAAGCTTTCTATTTCTCCACTAGGTGGCTCGTATAAGCTACTAAACCAAGGTTTGTAGTCAGGGTTTATCTCTGTTATTAGACCTTCTGCCTCTCCATCAGCACCACCATATTCAGCTGATGAATTTAATAATAAAGGAGTTATTATAAGTATTATGGTTAAAGCTAATAATATTAAATTTTTATTTCTAAGTTTGTTTTTAGTTTTAGAATTTGTACTCATTAATTTCAACTCCTTCTTCATTTTGTGTTATTAAGTTATATACTAAAGTAGTTAATAATCCTTCTGCTATAGCTATTGGTATTTGAGTCGTGAAAAATACTCCTAAAAATTTAACTAAAGACATCATAACTCCTCCACTAGGATCAGGGAAGGCTAGTGCTAATTGAGTTGCTGTTACTGTATATGTAGCTAAATCACCTAAGGCTGCTGCTAAAAATACACTCATTCCAACGTTTACATTTCTTTTTCTACAAAGTTTAAATATAAAATATGATACTATTGGTCCAACTATTGCCATTGAAAATGCATTAGCGCCTAAAGTAGTTAATCCTCCATGTGCAAGTAATAATGCTTGAAATAATAAAGCTATTGTTCCTATTACTGCCATAACAGCTGGTCCAAATAATATTGCACCAAGACCTACTCCTGTAGGATGTGAACAACTACCTGTTAAAGACGGTATTTTTAGTGCTGATAACACAAATACAAAAGCTCCTGCTAAGGCTAATAAAACCTTCTTTTTAGGATCTTGCTTTACTATGGTATTAATAGATTTTAACCCATATATGAAAAATGGAATAAATACTATTGTCCAAAGTATAGACCATTTTGCGGGTAAATATCCTTCCATAATATGCATAGCATTAGCATTTAATGGATTTAAAATGATAAGTAGCACACCTGCTACTAATGATAGTGGTAAAAAATTCATCTTTATACCTCACTTTCAAAGTTTATTAAATTTTTATGTGATAAATTAATGTAAGTATATAATGGGTAAAGACGAAATTTGGTTTGCTTTAACTAGATGTCTAAAATTTATATTATTCATAATCAAAAATTAGATTAGTTTGATTAGATATAGTTAATTTTAAATTAAGTTATCAAAACTATATACATTCAAAATTAAATAGATTTTGTCACGAACTAAAAAATCCTAATCATTGGATTAGGATTTAAATAACTTTCTAATTAATACCTATTTATTAAAAATAAGGTATTATTCTTTATTATTTTCCTTCACCCCGAAGAATATAATTTAAGTATTGTAGGCAGGTCTCCTGGCTTAGCTTCATTTTACTACTTTCCCTTCCCATAATAAATTACAGTGGTTTTGAAAGTTTCATCAGCTTTACAGTAGCGGGGGCTGCAGAGGAATCTAACCTCTTTCCCTATTAATTTTAATTAAAAAAACCTAAAATACAAATTTTTAATTTATCACATATTTATATAATACTACAACTTTTATTATATTCCTCTATTTTTTATAAAAAAATATTAAAAAATTTAATTAAATCTTAAAATATATAGATTTATAAATAATATTTATTTAAAATTTATTGACTAAGTACAAACTAACTGTATAATATGTATATATACAGTATATACATATTATACAGAAAGGAGATAAAATGAACATAATAATTTCAAATGCTTCTGATTTACCCATATATATGCAAATAGTAAATCATATAAAGAAGAACATATTAAGTGGTACTTTAGAAGAAGGAAAAGCTCTACCATCTATAAGAGCATTAGCTAAAGATTTAGGTATAAGTTTTATAACTACTAAAAGAGCTTATGAAGAATTAGAAAAACTAGGACTTATAAACACCGTACCGGGAAAAGGTTGTTACGTATCTTCTTTTAATAAAGAACTAGTATATGAAGCTAAAATGAGAGAGATAGAAGAAAAGTTAGAAGAATCTATAAATCTATCTAAAATGATGGGTTTATCAAAAAGTGAATTAATAGAAATATTAGAGAGTCTATACGAGGGGGAGTAATATGTTAAGACTAGAAAAGGTAAGTAAAGACTTTGATAAATTTAAGTTGGAAGATATATCTTTTGAATTAAAAGAGGGATATATTATGGGACTTATTGGTCATAATGGTAGTGGAAAAACTACTATTATAAAATTAATAATGAATTTACTTAATGTGGATAGTGGAAATATATATTATATGGGAGAAGATATAAATAAAATTTCTAAAAAATTTAAAGAAGAAGTAGGATTTGTATATGATGAATTATATTTTTACGAACATCTTAAGGTTAAAGAATTTAAAAATATAGTTAAAAGTTTTTACAAAAACTTTGAAAATAACAAATTTGATAATTATTTAGAAAAATTTAAAATAGATAAAGACACTAAAATAAAAAACTTATCAAAAGGGCAAAGTATAAAATTAATGCTAGCAAATGCACTAAGTCATAATGCTAAGTTACTAGTACTTGACGAGCCAAGTAGTGGACTTGACCCTATATTTAGAAAAGAAATGATAAGTATAATTCAAGAGGAATTGGAAAGCGGAGATAAATGTGCTATATTTTCGACACATATATTAACTGATTTAGAACAATGTGCAGATTATATAACACTTATAAAAAATGGTAAATTAGTATTAAGTGAAAGTAGTGAATATATAAAAGAAAACTACAAGGTAATAAAAGGAAGTAAAAAAGAATTAGATGATAGTAATATAAATTTTATAAAAAGAGAAGACAAAAATTACTATAGTCAGGGGCTATTTATAGAAAGTGGATACGAAACTACTAATAATATAAGTATAGCAACTATAGAAGATATTATATATTTTATGGGGAGAGATTAAAATGATTAATATTATAAAAAAAGATTTAAGGGCATGTTTTATGACAGATTTTAAAACTATTATAAAGTTAGTAGTAGGGCTTTTTATATTTTCATCTATATTAATGGGATTATCTAGTGTAGCAATTCCATTATTTTTAAGTTATATGTTTATATTTAGAAGCTTTTATTTAGATGAAGCTAATAAATGTGATTATTTTTTTAATAGTATGCCAATAGATAAAGAAGATATAGTGTATAGTAAATATATAGTATCTACATTAATTATAGTATTATCTATATTATTTACTTATTTTTATTCAAAAATATTAAAGCATATATTTTATGCAGACTTAATGAATACTCAAACAATGTTAAGTACTTTAAATATATTACTTATACTAGTATCTGTATCATTTCCTATAATGTTTAAATATGGATACAAAAAATCTTATATACCTATAAATTTAGTAATGGGTATTATACTTGTATTTAGTTTATATATAACACTAAAGCCAAGAGCTGATATACATATAGAGAGACAAGAAAATTTAATTATAAGTGATCCTAAGCTACTTATTATAAGTGGTGTTTGTGTAGTTATTTACATAATATCTATGTATATATCTACTAAAATATACAATAAAAAAGAAGTAGCACTTTAAGGGGGACAATATGAATAAAAAGTTTATAAAAGCAAGTACTATAGTATTAATACCTATAATAGTTTTAATAGTATTTAGTGTATTTTATGTTAAGGATATAAATGATTACTCTTATGATGATTTTGAAGAAAGAATAAAAATAGAATTTAAAAATTATAAAGAAGATAAATATAGCTATATATTAACTATAAAGATAACTAATAATTCAAAAGATATAGCTAGTTTATATGATACAGAGCTTTCATTTGACCATACAGAAAAATTTATGGAAGAATTCGGAGGAATAAGTCCAAGTGATGTAAGAATTGTAGGTCGTGAAGAAGATAGGTTTGAAGAAAATCATAAGATGGGGATAGACCCAGGAAAAAGTAAAGATATAGTATTTAAAATACCAAAGGGACTTAGTTTAGATGAAAAGATATTTGATATAAAGCACCCTATAATAAACTACAATGTAAGTTTTTATAAGTTTAGAACTTCATCAAACTCACTTATGATAGGAAGTGGAAGTGAAGGTGGAAGTAAAACTTTATTCTTAGAGGAGTATTAAAAAAAAGAGTAGGTTATACTAATAAAAAGTATTTAAAAGGATGGTGTTTTATGAATAACTTTTCTATGATGCTTATTGGTATTATACCTATGATTATATGTTTGGTGTTATGGATAATGCTTATATATGCATTATTTTTAGGAATAAAAGCTTTGAAAATATATATAAATAAAAATATTTAATAAAATTTGCTTTAGTTGTTTCATAATGACTTATTATATTGCTTAAAATAGCTATCTGTATAGATAGCTATTTTTTATTCTCTAGGAAAAAATATATATAACTTCAACTATTAATAAATCAATAGAAAAATCAAAGATAGTGCTGACAAGCAATAATGTATAATAAACATCATATAAATATAAAGGGATATAGTGTACTTAAAAAGTAAATCATATAGGAGGGAATATGAAAACTTGTAAAAATTGTAATAATCATTTAGATAAAGACCAAAGATTTTGCAATAAATATGGATATGACACTTTAAAAGATGATCTTAAGAAAAACAATCTAAAAAACATAATAATGATAGTAGTATTTATACTAGTAGTAATAGCTTTAGTAGTATTTTCACTAAAAGATAATATAGTACAAAGTTATTATATAAAAAAGGGTGATAGTGAAAATCAAAGTAAAGCTATAAACTACTACATAAAAGCCCTAGATGCAAAATATTCTGATGAAGTAGTACAAAAGCTAAAAAGTAAAATAGAGGAAAGTGAAAATTCAGAAATGGAACTTAGTAAGTTAAAAGGTATAGTTAAAAAAGATGACTTAAATAACATGTATCTCAATTTATACATTCAAAAAGCTAAGGAAAATTTTAATAAAGAAAATTACAAAACTACAAGAAAGTATTTAGATCTAGCTAAAGATTATAATTATGATATAGAAACTTTTGAGTACTATGAAGACTTAGTAGCTATAGAAAATGAAGCGAGTGAAAGAGAAAAAGAAGAAAAGCTGGCTAAGGCTAAAGAAGAAACTAAAGAAAAAGAAACTGTATATATAGTAGAAAATAATCATTTTGCCTATAATTATGATAGCACTTATGGAAATGATGAGAGTTATTTTATAATACCTGATAGTCATATAAGATACTTAAGTAAGGAAGAATTATTAAATTATAATAAAAGTCAGCTTGGATATATAAGGAATGAGATATTTGCAAGGTATGGATATATATTTAAAAATGATGTATACAATAACTATTTTAACTCTATGCCTTGGTATTACCCAGATAGTACTTTTTCTGGAAATATAGAAGATTTAAATGATATAGAAAGGTATAATATAGAACTTATAAAAAGTTTAGAATAAAAAATATAGTTAATTATTACTTAATAGTAGAACTATTTATTACAAATATTTATATTTTCATATAAGAAATAAAATATTTAATATAAATATAAAGAGTAAGCTAGGTTATTTATTATATAACTTAACTTACTCTTTTATTATAAACTTATAAACTAAGCTTTTGTTTTAGTTTCTATATTTTCTTCATCTAATTTCTTAGTTTTTAATAAACATATAGCACCAACTACTATAAAGAAGAACCCTCCAATAATGCCAACAGGAGCGGGACCTATAAACATATTAGGATTAGGTATAGATAAGAATATAACGCCCGCTGATGCAAAACCATTTAAACTACCATGAGCAAAAGTAGCTGGAATACAGCTTTTAGTTTTTATAGTTATATAATTAAATATAGCACCAGTCATTATGCAAAATACAACCATAGCAAATATTCCTATAAATGGAGCACCAATATATCCTACACCATAGTTATGTCCCATAGCTATCATAGGCGCGTGCCATATACCCCAAATAACACCAGCTATTAAACTAGATTTAAAGTAACTATTATTTTCTATTAATTTAGGTAACAAATATCCTCTCCAACCTAACTCTTCTCCAAGACAAGGGATAAAGTTTAATATAGGTGATAAAAAAATACCAACAAATAATTGGATAATCATAGCAGATTTAAGCTCTAAATCACTTGGAAGTGCTTGACCTAGTGATTGTAACTGAAGCTTAAGATTTTCCACTCCATTATTCATGCTTAAATCAAGATGAGATGGAAAGATTATAAAGTATAAAGCTGAACCTAGTATAATTAAAATTACAGGTGAAAAATATCCTATAAAGTAGTACTTTATATTTTTTTTGAAGTTTGGCTTTATCCAAATTTCTTTAAAACTAGATTTTGTAATTAAAGTTGTAATCAATACAGATAAGGCAGGCATCATCATGCAAAGTATCAGACCGATAGATGCAAAAGGTCCAGTTAGCCCCCCACTTTTAAATATTATAAATGTTATTGACCAAGTTAGAAAAAAAGTTATTAATAAAAATATGTTTACCTTTTTCATTTTAAAAACCCCTTTATAATTATTGTTTTGTAAATTTTATTAAGTGATGATAGCTTATAAGTTTTATTATATAGTTATATTAAATTATGCTAATTTTATAAATTATTTTAGTGAATTGTTAATTATGAAGAGCATTAGAGTTTAAGCTTTAAGGATATAATATATCCTTAAAGCTATTAGTTATACTGCAAGTAATGCAATTAATATCAGTATAAATGGAAGTATAAAAAATATTTTACCTTTTAAATGACCGATATTTATAGTCCATCCAACACCAAATCTTTTGTTCACAAATAATGATGGGTCATTAGGATTATTGTAAAAAGTCCCCCATATCCATAAATCATCTTCATCGTCAATAGAATATACGGCGTCCTTAGATTTAACTGGTGATTTATAGTATATATAAGTTAAGTATATAGATGATAGTATAATTAATATAGTACAAACTATCATTATAGCTTGATTTATATCACCAGAGTGAGCTATAGCTATTATTATATTTATAAATAAAATTTGAGTAAGAGCATTTAGTATAAAAAATGCTAAACCACTTTGATTTAAAAATCTAAGGTTTGCTTTTTTACTATTTTCAAAATCTTTGCTAGATAGCTTTATACGAGATTTTAAAGAATAGACAGCTGAGATATATATTATAATTGATATACCAACTTGCATACTTATCATTCCAAATACACTCATAAATGATTTTTCAGTAAAACCATCAGCCTTTCCATTAAATCCCCAGTGGATAGGAATTATATCAGCCATAGAGTTGTATTTAGTTAAAGCATAAATACCAACAATGAAAACTATAATCATAGGTATAGTATATAATATAGAGTATTTTTTTATGATTCTATTTTTTTCATTTAAAAAGTCAGTATCTAATATAATATTAGTTTTTTCTAATTCTATATCATCAACCGTTGACATTAACCTTCCTTTTAAGGCCTTTACTTTATTATAAACATCTATATATATTACAAATTCATATATAGCAAATCCTAGAATAGGAATTATAGAAGATCCTACATAGTTTTTAAGAACATATATCATAAATAAGCAAAGTAAAACGGATGCTATAAATCCCAGAGTCAATAAACCTTTAAATCTCTTATCTAATCTCTTAAATTCATCTTTAGTAAAATAATAACTATTTAAGCTAACTCCATAAAATTGTCTTTTACCACTTAAAGCTTGTGTAAAATAAGTAAGTACATATACTAATGCTAAAATAGGTAAATTAATAATTAAAGCCAAAGTATCATTCATAGTCTTTCACCTCATATTTATCAAATAATTTATTACTATATTCTAAAAACTCCTCACGAGAAATACCCAAAAGATAACTCTGTGCCACTAATAAATCTAAATTTGATTTTATATTCTTGTCATTAGCATCATTTTTCAGTAGAGGAAGGGAATTTACAACAGCTCCTTTTCTTCTATCTATATTTATGTAACCCTCATCTTTTAGTAAATTATATGCCTTATTTGCTGTGTGTAGATTAACTCCAATTTCACTAGCCATATTTCTGACAGATGGAAGTGATTCATTTATTTTTAAATCACCACTAGCAATTGATTTTATTATTTGTTCCCTTATTTGGGTATATATAGGAACCTCGCTATTAAAATCTAAATCTAAAAGCATATTGCACCTCCTAATCTATAAATTCTATCTGTTATATATATTATATAACAGATAGGTAGAATGTTACAACTAAAATAAACTTATTTAATACAATTTATTAAAAAAGTTTAAGAGATTTTAAAAAAATTAGACGTAGTATATAGTATATAGGGGAGGATATATATGGAAAAAAGAATGATTAAGAAAATAAAAAGAAAAGACCCAAAAGGTTTAGATTATATAATTGATACTTATAGTAGTAGGGTTTATTTTTTAGTAAATAAAATAATAGGCTTTTATGGTAAAGAAGAAGTGGAAGAGTGTGTAAGTGATGTATTTTATAAGGTGTGGGAAAGCATAAATGAATTTGATGAAGAGAGAGGAGATTTTAGCAAATTTATATATATGAAAACTAAATACTTAGCACTAGACTATAAAAGAAGATTGGAAAAAAGCAAGTTACATAATAATTTAGAAAAAGATATATCAAATGGTATAAGTATAGAACATATAGTTCTTGATAGAGAAAGTAGTGAGGAAATAGTAAAAGTTATAAATAGTTTTAAAGAACCTGATAAAACTTACTTTTATCTTAAATATTTTATGTATTATAAGATTGATGACATAGCTAATAAATACAAAACCACGAGGGCATCAGTAGAAAATAGACTATATAGATGTAGGTTAAAAATAAAAGAAATGTTAGAGAGGAGGTATTAATATGAAAGATAAGTATACACAAAAATTAATTGAAGGTATTGATAATATAGATAAATTAGATTTTAAATTTGATGACTTCAATGAAGATATAAAATTAGATGAAAAAGATATAGAAAATATAAAGAAAAAAACCTATGATAAAATAGGAAAATCTAATTTAAAAAAATACAAAAATAAAAAAATAAGAACTTTAGTAGCATCTATATCATTAATATTAATAATAGGAACTCCTACAATAAGAGCATTAGTGGACCATCTATATAAGTATGATATTTCTAGTGGAAAAATAATAAAAAGTGAAGAAGCTGTATATATCCTAAAAGAACCTATAACTAAAAAAGTAGGTGATGGAAATATAACAATAGATAGCTTTTATATAGATACAAAAGAAAAAAAGATAATAATAAATGAAACTGCAAAAAATATAAGGGGATTTGAATATATTAAAAGTGGGTTAATGGTAAATAACAAAGATATAATGAAAGATACTTATACAAAGTTAGATGAAAATACTTGGACAAAGCATACAGGAACATATCTTAATAATAAGTACAATAAAAATGATAAGGTTAAATACATTATAAAATTAAGAGATAAAAATGATAATATAACTAAAGTTGAATTTGATATAGACTTAATAGAAGAAAAATCAGTTGAAGAATACAATAAAAATGTCCCGAAAGATACTAAAAATGATATAACACTAAGTGCCTTAACTACTCAGGAAAATAATAATTTATATGTAGATTTTATGGCGATACCTAAAAATGAAAACATGAATTTTGAAGTAGATAACTATGGGAATGATATAAATAAAAATATAGGTAGTGGCATATATTTAATAGATTCTAATGGGAAAAAGATAGAAGGAGAATATGTTCTAGAAGGTATTAGTAACAATAGATTTAAATTTAATACTAAAGAATTAGAAAAGCCTTATAAGATAGAAGTAAGTAGTATTGATATAGGTATTAATAGAGAGGGACAAAAGCTTAAAAGTACAAAGGTAAAATTACCGAAGCTAAAAGTTAATGAGAAGTTAGAAATTTATAAAACTATAGATATCAAAGATAAAAATAATGAGTTAACATTTAAAAACAGCAAAGTAATAATCGAAAGTGTAGAAAGGAAAATACTAAACAAAGAAGATGTTTATAATATAAAGATTGCTTATCCAGATAACAAAGATAATAATGTGAAGCTAAATTATATAAGTATAGATCCTATACCGAGTATATTGGGTGGATTTAAATCTAATTTTGTTAGTTCATCACAAGATGCCATAAAAGATGGGATGTATGGAAATATTGATATATATATGAGTAATAAAGATATAAATAAACCTAGAGGTACGGAATTTAATATGTCACCATCTGATTATACAGTAAATGGACCTTGGGTAATAAATTTAAGTGATTAGAAAAATAACTCTATGAATTATAATAAGATGGGGTATATACCCTGTCTTTTTAGATTAAATAAGTATAATTACAAAAATATTCAGAAAATATTTCTTGGGAAATTTATATTAATTATTTAAACATAAATCAATATCACTTGCACTTGTTTTTAAATGCGCAAATTTTTATAGTATTTACTGTATTTATGAGGATAACATGATAGAATTATTTTATCAACTCCATTATATATTTGGTAAATTGTATCTATGGATTTATTAGACTCAGTATAATAAAGAGACAGTATTACTATAAGTTTATTTACAATTATAAGTATATACTTCAAGTGAACTTTTTATATATTCAACACTTGCTTTCTTAATATTTTTATTTTACTTCCTACGCCTATATATACTTATCATATAAAGCTTTGACGAGTATCAAAAAAATGTTATATAGAGAATTAATAATTTAAATAAAGTAAAATGTTATGGTGAAGTATACTATGAAGGGATAATAAAAAAGTATAAAAGAGTAAAAATAATGTTAACATAATGTTTGAAATTGTAAACTATAAACACCTAAATAAGAGACCAATTATAATAGGTAGAGAATTAGGTTTTAAAAGATTAATAGAATTAGATGAAGCTGTAGTAGGTAGAACAATAAAAATGTGTAGTAATTACCTAGTAGGATTAAATTATTTTATATAAAGTCTTTGCAAGATTCGACGTCATCATTGAAATCCAAAAAAGTATTATCGTAGTATAGGAATTTATTATTATATATAATAAGCGCTATATAGAGTTTAACTCTACGGATTGTTTATTGCATAGAAAAACAAATTACCATAAAATTGTATATGCGTTTACAATGATATTAGGTAGTAACATTTTGTAAAGCAAGTTATTACGGAATATATAGGAGATAAGTTATGGATAGATCAAGAAAAAAAGAATTAATACAACAATACAAAGAAATGAAACCAGAGATGGGGGTATATATGTTTAAGTCTATAAACACAAATACTGTTTATTTAGGTTGTGACAAAAATATAAAAGCAACAATAAATGGTGATAGATTTAAATTAAATTTAAACAATCATAGATGTAAAAAACTTCAAAAAGATTGGAATGAAAATAAAGAAGAGAACTTTGAAATAAAGATAGTAGAGATACTTCCTTATGATAAGGATGAAGGTAAAGTTGATTATAGTGAAGAGCTAAAAATATTAAGAGAAATGTGTAAAGATAAATTTATCAATGAAAATGTAGAGGAAATATAGAAAGTAGAATTTAAGCTGACTCAAAAGCGATGAGAAATATTAAAATTTTGAGTTATGGTATAATTAAATTAATCAACTAATTCAAGAAAATTTAGATTCTCAGTCATGTACCAATGGCAAAAATAAAAAAGATCTTTATTCGATTAAATATTGAAACATGTCTTTTTTATTTATAATTATTATTTGAATCTAGTTAATTTTAAGAATATAATAATTATAAATAGATAGAAGTTACAACTTTAGGGGGGAGCATATTGAAGTCAAAGGTTAATATTTTCAAATATAACCAGAACATGAATAGTAAAGATTTTGAAATTTTCTATTATAAAGATATAGTCAAAAATGAAATTCCAATACATATACATGATTTTTATGAAGTATGTGTTTTCTTATCTGGTAATATTAAGTATAGAGTTAATGACTTAGAGTACAAACTAAGGCATGGTGACGTTATATTAATTTCTCCAGGCGAGGAGCATGGACCTATATTTTTAGATACTAAGAATACATATGAGCGTATGGTTTTATGGATAAGTAAGTCTTATATGGAAAAAATATCGACAATGAAAAGTGACCTATCTTTATGTTTTAATAAAAATTCCATTTATTATTGCAACTATTTACATCCAAATGAACCAGATTGCAAATACATAATTTCTATGTTAGATCAGTTAGTAGATGAGTATTATCGTGATGATTATGCAAGTGATATATACGCCACTTCTATATTAGGGCTAATGTTAGCTAAGTTTAATAGAATGAGTATGAATCAAGTTGGCTGCATATCTAATGGGGTAGGGAATGGATTTCTAATATCTTATATTGTTGATTATATAAATAAACATTATAACGAAAAAATAACATTAGATTACCTAGAGAAGTACTTTTTTGTAAGTAAATATTATATTTCTCATGAATTTAAGAAACTTTTAGGCATTTCAATAGGTCAGTATATAACACATAAACGGTTGGAAAATGCAAAAAAATTAATGCATCAAGGGTTATTACCAAGCAAGATATATGAAAAATGCGGTTATAATGATTATGCTACATTTTACAGAGCATTTAAAATGGAGAATAATATGACACCAAGTGAATATATGAAAAAAATAAACAATAACAGCAAGATTACCAATATTAACAACAAAATATAATATTCAAAATGTTTTCTTGGTATACTAGTATATAGTATATGAAGCAATATTTAAGTTATTATTTATATTTATAATACTTAATACATTCAGGAGGGAGGGACTATTTTAATATAAAGTTATAACGACATATTGCTACATACATTAAAATCATTTTTAAAATTCTTGAAAACGATATCTTAAGGGGGGAGAATAATGGGGATTAAACTTGAGAGTAGTCAAAGAAAGTTTGGTTTTAAAGATATGATAGGATATACATTAGGTGATACTGGTGGAAGTTTTATTAATTTATATGTAGATTCATTCTTTTTAACATTTTGTACTTATGTTTTAGGAATATCACCATTTTACATGGGAACACTATTTTTAGTTTCACGTTTATGGGATGCTATAAATGACCCTATTATGGGATCTTTTCCAGATAGATGGAGAATAGGTAAATCAGGAGACAAGTTTAAACCATGGATAAAGATATTTATAGTTCCATTAGCTATATCAGGGGTATTATGTTTTACAGATGTATCTTCATTTAATGATACGGCAAAACATGTATGGGTATCTGTAGCGTATATATTATACGGTATGTGTTATACAGGAACATCTATGCCATATGGATCAATGGCAGCTGTAATAACTCAAGATCCAGTTGAAAGAACTAAATTATCTAGTGCTCGCTCTCTTGGAGGAATGATTGTTGGATTTGGTGCTTTAGCAGCCTTACCTCAAATTTTATTTGATAAAAGTGGAAATGTTGTACCATCAGCATTTTTTAAAGTTGCTATTGTATTTGGATTATTATCTATACTTTGTTATATAGGATTACTAACACTTACAACAGAAAGATATAGTCAAGAAAAAAATACAGGTAGCAAGTTCAACTATCTTAAGGTTTTAAAAAGTGTAGTAAAAAATAGACCTTTAATTGGTGTAATGGTAGCTACAGTAGGTTCATTATTATATATTACTGCTAATAGTTCAATGGGTACATATTTATATAAAGAGTATTATAATGCTCCTCAAATATTAACAATAGCTACTATTGCAACTTTACCAATTACAATACTATGTGTAGTATTTATACCTGCGCTTGCTAAAAAATTTGGTAAAAGAAACTTAATACTTTATACAGTTTTATTTAATACAGTTGGTTCTGTAGGTTTATTCTTAGTACCGATACCAAACCCGTATGTGTTTTTAATTCTAAATACTATATTCTGTATAGGGCAAAGTGTATTTACAGTTATAATTTGGGCTTTAGTAACAGATTGTCTAGATTATCATGAGTGGATAACAGGTGAACGTAATGATGGGTCAATGTACTCTATATATACATTTTCTCGTAAAATAGGATCAACTTTAGCTTCAACAGTGGCAAGTTATGCCTTAGGGTTAATAGGATATGTTGCAGGAGCTGCATCTCAACCAATAGGTGTTGCTGAAAATATAAGATACTTAAGCACAGGTATAATAGTTGTAACATGTATACTTGAACTTATAGGGATAGGTTTAATATTTAATTTAAATAATAAAAAAACCCAGCAAATGTATAGTGAGTTAAAACAAAGAAGATAAAGGGGAGAATAATAAATGCGTACTCGTTTTTTACCTAGATTAACAAATTATGAGGTTGAAAAATATTTAGATAAAAATGATATTATAATAGTTCCAGTTGGAACAGTAGAGATGCACGGTGCAATGCCATTAGATTGTGAAACAGTAATTTCTGAAGCTTTTGCATTGAAAATGGCAGAAAAAGTTAATGGATTAGTACTTAATAATTTACCATATTTTTATGCAGGAGCTACGGCTTCAGGTAGAGGTACAGTTCAAGTAAGTATAAGGGCTGGAATAGATTATTTATATCAAATAGCTAAAAGTTTATTAACAAAAGGTTTTAAAAGACAGATATATATAAGTTTTCATGGACCAGCACATATGACTTGTAGCCCGATGGTTAGAGATTTCTTTGATGATACTAAAGTGCCAATACTATACTTAGACTTATGTATGTCGATGTTTAAGAAGTCATCTGGAGTATTTAAAGACATTAATGATTTTCATTACATATCATTTGGTGCATATGAGATAATGGGAAGATTAGAAGATATACCACTTAGCACAGGCGAAGGAATGGATTTTTCAGAACAAGTAGAGCAAACAGTTGCCTTTGCAAATCCTTTATTTGATATGGCTTATCAATCTGGATCTATAGGATATTATTTTGGAGATCCTAAAGACCATATGCCAACTCCTAAAGTTGAATCTGCAGAACAAAGATTAGAATATGCTAAACGTGGTATAGAGCTTATAGAACAAATTGTTGATGATATAGATATGGAGAATGTAGTTAAAATGATGAATGATTTAGATAAATTTTATAATGAAGAAGTGGCTCCTAAATATGGAGAGTGGTTACCAAGAACTAGAGTATAGAGATAAATAATAATATAATATTTATAAAGATAGAGGATATAAGTATATTTTAAAAAATTTACTTATATCCTTTTTTACGATTATCAACATATAGATAGAACTTCTCGATTATTATTTAAATTATATCACAAAATATCTGTATAAAATTAAATACATAGAGAATGTAGTAATCTAGATTTTCTTGTAAAGTAATGTTACAATGTTTAAGGTTATTGGAAAAATAAGGATGTGAACTTGATGAAAAAGAAAATATTATTTTTAGCAATTATTTTTATATTTATAATAACAATAGGTAATTGCATTTATCCTAAAAAGGAACAACTCTCTAAGAGAGAAAAGGTAGAGGACTTTGAGTATGTGTATAATACTATCAAAAGTGGATATCCTTATCTAGATGTAAATAAGAGATGTAACAATATAGATTGGCTAGGAAATAAGGATAAATATCTAAAAAGAATTAAAAATACTAAAAATGACGAAGAATTTATAGAAGAAATGTCATCTATATTATCTGACCTAGATAATAGGCACACTGAATTAATAGATAATAAAAAACGATATGAACTTTTTAAAAAATCATATTCTAATAATAATTGGTATGACTTTCTTGACGATAAAAAAGTGGTAGATAGATATAATTCTATAAAGCCTAAAATAAAAATATCAAAGGATATTTTTTTTAAAAAAGAGTTAATTTTAAAAGATGTAATTAAAGATAAGGTTGGATACATATATTTACCATCAATGGCATCAAAGAATGGATCTACAGATAAAGATCTAAAGATGATTGGAGATTATATTAGTACATTAGGAAAACATAAAGCTTTAATTATTGATATAAGAGGAAATTTAGGAGGAAGCGATAGGTATTGGCAAGGAATAGTATCTAAGCTTATAAAAAATGATATTAAAGTAAATGGCTATAGAACTTATAGAAATAATAGTGAAATCGTTAAAAAATATATCGATGTAAGACATATAAAGTTAGAACCTATAGAAAAGCTACCAATGAATGTAAAGAAGAATGCGCCAGAGGAAACTTTAAAAAAGTTTAGTGATTTTGAAAATACGTCTTATACTATAAAAGCTAATCCTAATTTAAAATTTGAAGGCAGTATATACTTGCTTGTAGATGGAAAAATATATTCATCATCAGAGTCATTTTCTATGTTTTGCAAGGAAACTAAATTTGCAACATTAATAGGACAAACTACTGGAGGAGATGGTGGAGGACTAGATCCTGTGTTGTTTAAGTTAAAAAACAGTGGCTTAATAGCGAGGATGGCAAGTGGTATGTATTTAAACAAAGATGGAATATGTGATGAAGAGTTTAAAACCACTCCAGATTTTAAAATAAAAGATTGCAAAAGGACTGTGAATTTTAAAGACGATAACTGCATAAAAAAGGTATTAGAACTTGAAAATATCAATGATTAAATAACAAACAAAGTTAAATAAAGTTACCTTCTTAATATTATTAAAAATAATAAATAGGATGTAATTAAATTGTTTTCACACAAGTATATTACATCCTCATAATTTTTATTACCTTTCTTTTATCAATTTATTAACAGCAGATACATCAGCAGGAGCCCACTTTAAAGAATCTAAGTTTTCTCTTTTTAACCATATAAGCTTAGAATGCTCGCAAGCTATTGGATTACCTTCAACTAACTTACACTTTAAACATATAAGATTTACAATGAAATTTTCATATTCATGATCGATATCATTAAATATATCTATAGCTTTAACATTACATTTTAACTCTTCTTTTATTTCGCGCTCTATAGCTTCATATAATGATTCGCCTTCTTCAACTTTACCGCCTGGAAACTCCCACATATTTGGAAGTACCATTTGTGGTGATCTAAGCGCGCATAATATTTCATTATTATCATTTTCTATTATAGCAGCAACTACTTTTACCTTTTTCTTCATTCGTTTCACCTCTAGTTTTTTTATATTTACTTATTATACTCTATGTTTAATACATTATAAATATATAAGTATAGATAATTGTAATAGGAAAATAATTGAATAATATATAATATAATTAAATCTAAAAATGGTAAAAAGTATACAACATTTAAAAGTATA
The DNA here is from genome assembly GCF_015560225.1 of Romboutsia sp. BSD2780061687b_171204_C1. Taxonomy (NCBI): domain Bacteria; kingdom Bacillati; phylum Bacillota; class Clostridia; order Peptostreptococcales; family Peptostreptococcaceae; genus Romboutsia; species Romboutsia sp. BSD2780061687b_171204_C1. Next base: position 712,573 of record NZ_JADMRK010000001.1, read on the forward strand.
TAATTTATATGACCTAATAAGGGTAAAAATAATATAGAATATAATAAATAGAGTAAAAGGAGTGTTAACATTGAAAATAACATATATTCATCATAGTAGCTTTTGTTTAGAGCTTGAAAAAAATATCTTACTATTTGATTACTTTGAAGGAAATTTACCAGACTTTGACAAAAACAAAAAACTTTATATTTTTGCAAGTCATAGTCATAGTGACCATTTTAGTCCGGTAATATTTGACTTAAGGTCAAAGTATAAAAATATAAAATACATATTATCAGATGATATAAAAGTTAAAAAAGAAGAAGATATTCACCTTGTAAAAGAAAATGAAACAGTGTATATTGATGACTTAAAAATAGAAACTTTAAAATCAACAGATCTAGGAGTAGCATTTGTAATAACTGTAGAAGGTAAAACTATTTACCATGCAGGTGATTTGAACTGGTGGCATTGGGAAGGTGAAATTGATAGTGAAAATAAAAAGATGGAAAAGATGTATAAACATGAAATAGAAAAGATAAAAGATAGATACTTTGATATTGCATTTGTACCACTTGATTCTAGACAAGGAAAATACTTTTATTTAGGATTTGATGAATTTATGAGAAACACTAATACTAAATTAGCTTTTCCTATGCATTGTTGCGGGGACTATTCTCTTGTAGATAAGTTATCTAAAATGGAGGAATCTAAAGATTATAAGTATAGAATTATTCATGTTAATGAAATAAATAGAGAATTTGATATCAAGTAATAAGTAAGTAGAACATATTGATGTTTACAAAAGATATTTATACTGTATATATGATAAATATATAGAATAAGAGGGTATCGTGTTTAACGATACCCTCTTATTTTACGCTTATAATAATTTTAGCATCCAAATGGAATTTTATAAAATTAAGCCATACTTAGTAGTCTCTTTTACAGAGTACAAAAAAATATAGTTATGTAGTTGTAAAATATATTTATAATTAAAATTTAAAAATAAATTTTACTATTAATTTGAAAAAAAGGCAAAATAATGTATAATTATATATAAATACAGTAAAAATAAAAAGCATAGGAGGAAGAAATTGAAAAAAGTTGCTATATATACTTGTGGGGATGTTTCACAAAGGTGTACCGCTAATGGATGCTTTAGAGCATTTAATGAATGTAAAGATTCATTTGAAAGATATGAAGGTAATTGTAAATTAGTTGCTTTTAATACTTGTAATGGTTGTGATGAAAAGCCATTAGAAAGTTTAGATATAAAAATAGAAAAATTAAAAAAAGCAGAAGTTGATGTAATACATATATCTACATGCATAAGAGGGAGATGCTCTCATTATGAAGAGTATGCTAAAGAATTTGCTAAACATTTTGAAGTAATTGGATATACACACGGGTCAAAAGAAGGTAAAAAGAACAATAATATAAACATACTAAAAAGTGAATAATTACAGTAAAGCCAAGCTTAAGACTTGGCTTTACTATACAATAAATAAAGATTATCTATTTTTAGAAAATTTAAATAGAAAAAGTTATGTAGCTATTTAATTGGGTAATATTATATACGAGGTGATAAAATGGATAACTTAGAAAATAGTTGTATACCTGATAATGGAAATTGCTCAGAGGCTTTTAAAATAAGAATTGTTTTTGAAAGTATTTTAATAGGAGTAGGTGTAGGATTTATAGTTTCCTTGTATAGGTTATGCTCCAAATATGCAGAAAAAATTAGTTTAAATATATATAATTTTATGGCTAATCACTTGGAATATGTAATTTTGGGAATACTAGTGTTTGCTATTATAGGATATATTGTTGGATATTCAGTTGAGAAAAATCCTATGATATCAGGTAGTGGTATTCCACAAATTGAAGGCTGTTTAAAAGGAAGATTAAAAATAATTCATTCTTTTAAAATTTTAGTAAGTAAATTTGTAAATGGTGTACTAGCAATGGGAGCTGGACTATCTCTTGGTATAGAAGGTCCATCTATTCAATTAGGTGGGAGTTTTGCACATGCTATATCTAGACGATTTAAACTAAGTAAAAAAGAATTTGTATATTTATATTCAACAGGAGCGGGAGCTGGTCTTGCAGCAGCATTTAATGCACCATTTGCTGGAGTTATGTTTATCTTAGAAGAAGTACATAAAAGTTTTTCGCCAGTACTATTTATAACAGCTGTTGCAGCTTGTGTAAGTTCTGATTTAGTTACATGGATATTTTTTGGAGAAACACATACTTTAATAGTTGACAAAGTTTTAAATATGCCAGCTAATTACTACATATCTTTAATAGTACTTGGAATAGTTATTGGGTTAAGTGGAGTTATATATAATAAAGGATTACTTAAAACTATAGACATATATTCAAATATAAATACAAAACTAAGATATAAAATGATTATACCTTTTATGTTAGCTATTGTATTTGGCATGTTTTTACCTCAAGTTTTAGGTGGTGGGGATAAGCTTATAAATAGTATATTAGCTAGTGGACTTACTATTAAATTAGCTATAATATTATTAATAGGAAAATATATATTCTCACTTATAAGTTTTGCACCAGGAACTCCTGGAGGTATACTATTTCCTATTTTAACATTAGGTGGATTAGTAGGAATTATATTTGGAAAAGTTTTAGTTTTAATGGGAGCTATAGATACTTCATATTTAAATAACTTTATATTATTAGCAATGGCAGGGATGTTTACATCTGTTGTCAGAGCTCCTATTACTGGATTTATATTAGTATTTGAAATGAGTGGAGCACTTACTCAGCTAGGACCTATTATAGTAGTCTGTGGGGTTGCGTATTTAGTAGCTAATTTATTAAATTGCCCTCCTATTTATGATTCTTTACTTGAAAATAAAGTTAAAGCTTATGATAAAATTAAAGAAAGCAGTAAATAATATTTAGATAGAAAAAAGCCAAGCATTAAGCTTGGCTTTTTATTTTAGTTTATTTAGCTTTTAATAGTAATTCACTTTGTTTAATGAATAACCTTATTTTATTATAGAGTTTTGTATATAACTTTTGATATATCTTTAGATTCTATAATAGTTTCTTTTAACTCAAGTACATTTATTAATATTAACTTACTCAATCTATCATCTATATTATTTAAGAAATCTATAATATCTTTTGTAGAAATATCCTTATTTAAAAGCATATCTATATTGTAAAATAAAACTAAGTTATGTGATGAATTTTTATTAGTGTATTTCTTAAAGTTATTTACTAAGAAACGTAGTTTATTAATAAATATATGTTGCTTATGTACAAATTCATTTAAATCATCTGATAACAAAATATTATTATTAAAATATATCTTTTTATTAAGACGTATATTTTGAGTAATTACATCCTTTAAATCGTCATTAATAGTTCCATTCACTAATCCTGTATTGTATAATTTGGCAAGTATTTGCTCATTTAAACTTAAAGAATTTTTAACTTCGTTTTTTGTAACATCACTCATTTTATATGGTAAAATTACTTTGTTTGCATATAGAGCAATTATAGTACCTAAAAGAACGAAAAATATTCTACTGATAGATAGCTCATTTATATTATTACCAATAGATGCTGCTCCTAGAGCCGAAATAGTTGTGCATATCATTTGATACTTATACTCTGTTTGGTAATTACTAATATATCCAACTATAAGTATAATAAAAGCTCTCATAGAATTATCTGTTACTATAGAGAATAAAATTTCAAATATAATTAATCCAATTATAGTTCCTAAGATTCTTTCCCTACCTTTAGTTTGTCCAGATTCAAGATAAGGCTGGACAATAGATGATAAACTGAAAACTAACCATTTACCATGTGGTATATTAAAGAAAGCAACTACAAATACACCAATACTAGTAATTAATGCACCTCTAAATGCAAAAGTAAACTTAAGAGAGTCCTTATTTAAATTATTTTTTAAATCATTTAATCTATCAACTGCATTTGATACGAAATACTTTTCACAAACTTCTTTTGAATTTTTTTCTTTTGAAAGTATTAAGTCTTCTTTTAATAAAATTACGCAACCTTGTAATTCATAAATTTTGTAGTACTTTGAGTTAGATTTTTCGATAGCAATTAAGAATTCATCTATTTTAAGTATAACATCATCAACTGTTATATTTCTATCTATAAACTCATCTATATTACAAAGTAATGCGTTTATTTTATTTAAGATATAAGTAAATTCTTCATTAATTGTATTGTTTTTAACTTCATCTAGTATTAAGTTTACACTTTCTAAAAACTGACATATAAATAATGATTGGATTAATGAAACTGGAAGTTCAATATTTTTATCCAATCTTTTATATACATCTGATATATGCTCTTTTAGTGTATCATAAGTTTTAGAATTTAAATTATTTACACTTTCTATACTATCATTATTTATCATTAATACTATTTCTTCATTAATAGACTCTATTACCGTTTTAATAGTAACTTTAGATTGCTTTTGTAACTTATTTTTATTTGCAATCATTTGTACTGTCATTATAAAAAGTCCACAAAATATAAGAGATACTAATCTAGTAGGCAATTCATTGATGCTAACAGGTGTATAAAGCATAAAGAAATAACCTAGTGTAAAAGCAATATATGTAGGTTTTTTTGTATTATATGTAAATTGGTATAATATAAAAAATATAATGGCAAAAGTTATAACTAATCCTAAAAAAGCATTAGTTGATGCTAAAAATGAACTAACCCCAAGTAATACTTCAATAAATACAAAATATATAGTACTTTTTATTGGTGTTATTGTATAATCAGTACCAAGTAAAGAAAGAGCTGCTGTAATGCCTGCAACTCCAACTAAGGTATTAATTTCACCAAATATAGATTTAAAACCTATTATAGCAGCAACTATAACTAAAAACATTATAGTTGTTGAAATTACTTTTTTCTTATCCATGTCAAAGCTCCTTTGCAGTTTGAAAGTTTAAATTTTTATTAATTATACCCTTATTCTTTATACTTAAATCTAGAGTGTTACAGTTTTATCATTAACATATAATGATATTTTTATTGAACATGATATAGTTTAAACAAAGGCATATATGAATTTGAAAAATTATTTAAAATAATGATATAATTATTTGGTAATATAATAAAATGTATAACTTATAAAGGGGAAAAATCAAAATGAGAAATATACTAGTAGTAGAAGATGACATTATGTTAAACCATGGAATCTGTTTTAATTTACAAGCAGATGGGTTTAATGTAATACATGCATACAATCTAAAAGAAGGGGAAAATGTTTTTAATAGTAATACTATAGATTTAATAATACTAGATATAAACTTACCAGATGGAAATGGATTTGAATTTTGTAAAAAAATTAGAGAAAATTCTAATGTAGGGATACTATTTTTAACTGCATGTGATATGGAATCAGACATTATAAATGGATTTAAAATAGGTGCTGATGATTATATAACAAAACCATTTAATATAAATATATTAATGCAAAGAGTAAGAGCTTTGCTTAGACGTTGTAGTAATAAAGAAAAACACGAAGATACTCTAGTTGAAGGGGAATTTGAATTTAATTTTGAAAAAATGCTAGTAACTAAAAATAAAGTAAATATTTTACTATCACCAATAGAATACAAAATACTAAAAAAATTAGTAAAGTGTAAAAATCAAATAGTTACAAGACAAGCACTAATAGATTCAATTTGGGATAATGATTCAGAATACATAGAAGAGCATGCTCTAACAGTAAATATTAATAGACTAAGAAGTAAAATAGAAGATAAATCGTCTAATCATAAATACATAAAAACTGTATATAAAATGGGATATATGTGGGTTGGTGAAAAGAATGAAAAATAGTAAAAATATTTTTAGTAACTATTATATAAACTTTTCTATTATATATATAATAATATCAATAATAGCACTTCTTTTAATCCGACAACAAACAGAAAGTATTATATATATGTATCCAAACTCTTTTGAGGAAGTTAAAAAAATTAACAATATAAGTTTTTGTTTTTTATTTTTATCATTAATAATAGGGATATTATTTATATATATTGTGAGAGTAAATATTATTAAATTTAGTAATGATATTATAGATAATATAGACGCTTTTATATCTGATAAAGAAATAATTTTAGAAACTAATGATGACACTTTACTATCTAAAATACAAAATAAATTTAAATATATGATAGAAATTATGGAAAATAAAAATAAAATATATTTAGAGGAAAAAGACAATATAAAGTCTTTAATAGCTAATATTTCTCATCAAATAAAAACTCCAATAGCCAATATTTCTATGTATAATGAAACCTTAATAAATAGAGAACTAGATAGAGATAAACAGATAACATTTTTAAAAAATATGCAACATCAAGTTAATAAATTAGAGTGGCTAGTTAAGTCCCTCATAAAAATGTCTAGGTTAGAAAATGGAATAATAGCATTAAATATTCAAAGATATAGAATAAGTGATACAATTGCAAATGCACTTAGTGGTGTATATTTAAAAGCAGAAGAAAAAAACATATCCATAGATGTAGATATTGATGAAAAATTAGAACTTTATCATGATAAAAAATGGACTAGTGAAGCAATATTTAATATTGTTGAAAATGCAGTAAAATATACCAAAGATAATGGGCATATAAATATAAAATTATATAAAATGGAGCTATTTACTAAAATAAGTATAGTAGATAATGGTATTGGAATAGATGAAGGTGAGATTAATCATATATTTAAGCGATTTTATAGAAGTTGTGATGTAATAAACACAGAAGGTGTTGGAGTGGGTCTTTATCTAGCAAGAGAGATTATAAATAAGCAAAGTGGATATATAAAAGTAGAATCTAAAAAGGATGTAGGAACAACTTTTTATGTATATATGAAAAATTAAGATACAAAATATTAAGCACTGTTAATTTAACAGTGTTTATTTTTGTTAAATATCTCAAAATTGTTATTATTCATATAAACAATATCACAATACTGTGAGGATTTTTAAAATATTTATATGATAACATTTAAGTAAATAAGATGAAAAAAATTAAAAGGGGATTTTAATTAAATGAAAATATTAGAAAGTAAAAATTTAAAAAAATACTATGGAACAGAAGAAAATATAGTAAAAGCACTGGATGGAGTTGATATAAGAGTAGATAAAGGAGAGTTTGTTGCTATAGTAGGTACATCAGGGAGTGGTAAAAGTACATTATTACATATGTTAGGAGGACTTGATAGACCTAGTGAAGGAGAAGTGGTAATTGAAAACAATAACATATTTAAAATGAATGATGAGGAACTTACAATATTTAGAAGACGTAATGTTGGATTTGTATTTCAAAACTACAATCTAGTTCCTATACTTAATGTTTATGAAAATATAGTACTACCAATAGAACTTGATGGATGTAGCGTAGATAGTGAATATATAGATGAAATAATAAACATATTAGGACTTAGTAAGAAGGTAGATGCCCTACCTAACAACTTATCAGGTGGACAACAGCAAAGAGTTGCAATTGCAAGAGCACTAGCAACAAAACCATCTATAATACTACTAGATGAGCCAACAGGAAATTTAGATAGTAAAACTGAGCAAGATGTACTAGGACTTTTAAAAGTAACTAGTAATAAATTTAGCCAAACTATAATAATGATAACTCACAATGAACAAATAGCACAAATGGCAGATAGAATTATAAGAATTGAGGATGGAAAAGTTGTAATTAGAGGTGAAAGCCATGCTACAAAATAACAATCAAAAAATTATAAAAAAGATAAGTAAAAGAAGCTTTAAAGTTAATAAAATTAGAAATATTATATCTATTATAGCTATAACATTAGCTACAGTTTTATTTACATCGCTATTTACAGTAGGAGTATCTATGATGGATGCTTTTAATAGTTATATGATGATGGAATATGGAACAAGTTCTCACGTACAGATGCAAGATGTAGATAAAAGTCAGATAGATATAATAAAAAATGATGAAAGTGTAGACCAAAATAGTATAGGTATAATTAAAAATATTGATAGTGCTAAAAATCCAGAGTTTTTAACTCAAACTGTAAATCTAGCAGTTTATGACGGTCAAAGTGTAAAAAATGCTATCAATACAGAGATGATAAAGGGGAGTTTACCAAAGTCTAAAGAAGATATAGTTATGCCAACAGAAGTATTAGATATGTTAAAACTACCTCACAAAATAGGCACTGAAGTAAATATAGATATTCCAGCAGCTAAAGATGGCACTTATACTGGAGAAAATAAAACATATAAATTTAAATTAAGTGGATATTTTACATACAAAACAGCAACAGCTATTCCACTTCATGATATATATATAAGTGATGATTTTTACAATGAATATAAAAAAGATAATGAAATAGGTCCTTTATGTATAACTTTTAATTTTAAAAATGATAAAAACTTAGAAAAACAAATTGAAGGTTTAATTAATGAAATTAAGCCATATTCAGGGAAATATAGTGTAAATCCAGCATTTTTAGATAATCAAGTAACAAATACTAGTGAATTTATAAGAAATGCTCTTCCAGTAATTTTATTAGTAATTGTAATACTTACAAGTGGTTATCTTTTAATATATAATATATTCTATATATCAGTAGTAAAAGACATAAAACACTATGGACTTCTTAAAACTATAGGAACATCACCAAAACAATTAAAAAAATTAATAATAAATCAAGCTAATAGATTATCATTAATAGCAATACCAATAGGACTATTTTTAGGAGTTATAATAGGAAAGATATTACTTCCTATGGCTATGAAATTTACTACTATATCAAGTTTAAAATCAATAGATTCAAGCAATCCTGCTATATTTATAGGTGCTATTATATTCTCATATATAACAGTAAGAATATCTTGTATGAAACCTGCAAAACTTGCAAGTAGTGTATCTGAAGTAGATGCTACAAGATATAGTGATAGAGATAGTAATATAAAACGTAAAGCAAAAAAAGGTAAGAGTGGTTCTAAAATTCATAAAATGGCACTTTCAAATATGTTTAGAAATAAGAAAAAAGCATTATTAGTTTTAACGTCTATGTCTTTAAGTTGTATGATATTTTTAAGTGTATCAACTATAATAAGTAGTTCAGACCCTAAAAGAGCAGCAGAAGGTATGATGTTAGGTGATATAGAAATACAACATGGAGAAGCACAAAACTCAAGGATACATGAAAATATCATACCAATAGATGAAGAATTTATAAAAGATGTTAAAAATTTAGATGGGGTAAAAAGTGTAGAGAAAATATATAAAGATTATTTAGGGCTTGTAGCCTATGAAGGAGCAATAAAAGAAGAATTACTAAGCCAACCAATAAATGAAGATCATGTAAAAAGATTTTGGCAAGGGTATGATTATAGAGAAATTGCAGCTACTAACAAAAGTGTAACATTAGATATAAGCGGAGTGTCTTCAGGGAAAATAATTAAAGAAATGATAGCAAATAATATGTTAGATTATTATAGTGATGGAAACATAATAGAAGGAAAGTTAGATATAGAAAAGTTTAACAAAGGTGGATATATAATAATTAGAGGACATGAAAATAGCAAAATAAAAGTAGGAGATAAGATTAAGTTAAAATACCTTAAAGGAAATACTATAGAAGAAGGATATACAGAGAATGAATTTGAGGTAATGGCAATAATTGGTGCAGGAGAAAACTTCAACATGGATGTATATGTAAATGAAGATGACTATAAAAAAATAGTACCAAAATCATATGTACAAAATGTAGTAGTTAATGTAGATGAAAACGTAGATGAAGTTGAAAAGAATATAGAAAAATTAAATGAAAAGTACTCTAATCCATATACTCATATTTCTTCAAAAAGAACATATATAGAAGAAGCTAAAGAAAATCAAGTTACAATAACTATTATAGGAATGAGTGGAGTGTTTATAATAGGATTAATTGGATTTTTAAATTTTATAAATACTATGGTAACGAATATAATGTCAAGAAATCAAGAATTTGCAATGCTAGAAGCAGTAGGAATGACTAAAAAACAGCTTAAAAAGATGTTAGCACTAGAAGGTATGTATTATGGAGTTATAATAACCTTTGTAAATCTTACTTTAGGTAGTTTATCTACTTTTCTAGGATTTAATATTATGAAGCTTAGATATTCTGTATATACCTATCCAATAGAAGCTTTAGCAATGTGTATAGTGTTAGTACTTTTAGTAAGTGTAACTGTTCCCTTAATTGTTTACAATATAACTTCTAAAGAAAGTATAGTAGAAAGAATTAGGGTAAGTGAATAATATTTATATGAAAATGGAGAGAATATTATATTCTCTCCATCAAATTGATTTTTATTAGAATTTTAAAAATTATAAATTTTACTAAATTATGATATAAAAGAGCGATAATATAAAATTTATTGCTCTTTTTAATATTTATAAAAACATAGACTTACTTATGTATATTTAATTGATTAAATCAGTATGAGAAAAGCAATTAGAATTATATCAAAAGCGTAAATCTATTAAAAAATATGACTAATACTACAAAACTACTAAATATGATAAAATATAAATTATAAAATTAAAAAACATAATGTTATTATAATTAAGGATAATATTGATATTTATATAAATAGGAGAGACATATGAATAAGACAATAGGGGTATTAGCTCATGTTGATGCTGGTAAAACTACATTTTGTGAACAAGTACTATATCATACAAATGCAATTAGAAATAGAGGCAGAGTAGATAATAAGGATACATTTTTAGATAATCATAACATAGAGAAGCAAAGAGGTATAACAATATTTTCAGAACAAGGAATGTTTAATTACAACAATTCTAAATATTACTTAATAGATACACCAGGACATATAGATTTTTCACCAGATATGGAAAGGTCTATATCTATAATGGACTACGCAGTTATAATAATAAGTGGAGTAGATAAAATACAATCACATACAAAAACAGTATTTAGACTACTTAATAAATACAAAGTTCCTATAATATTTTTTGTAAATAAAATGGATAGAGAAAGCTCTAATTTAAACTTAGTGATAAAAGATATACAAAATAGCTTAACTAAAGATGCTATAGATATAACTAATATTAATATAACTAATACTTTAAGTGAAGAGCTTATAGAATTTATTGCTGAAAGAGATGATGAATTATTTGAAAAATATTTAAATGATGACTATGACTACAATCTTTGGATTAAAAATTTCAAAGAAATGATAAAGGAATCAAAAATATATCCACTATTAAGTGGGTCAGCTCTTAATGATATAGGAATAGATAATTTCCTAGAAAAGCTAGATTTTTTAACATATACAAATTACAAGTTAGAAGAAAAATTTATAGGTAAAGTATATAAGATAAAACATGATGACAATAAAAATAAATTAACTTATATAAAAGCACTACAAGGAAGTATTAAAGTGAAAAATGAAGTTTTATATAAAGTTAATGAAGAAATAATAACTGAAAAGATAAATAACATAAGAAAATACAATTCTAACAAATTTGAAGCTGTAAATGAGGCTAATTGTGGAGAATTATTTGTTGTAAGCGGTTTAAATAATACTGTAGCAGGAGATTTCATAATGGAACATGGTTTTGAAAAAGACGAAATAGAGAAAATTTATAATATAAAAACCAAATATGAAATGACTCCAACATTAAAATCAAAGGTTATATTTGATGGTCTATTAAACATAAAAGAAGTATTAAGTGTTTTTGAGATGTTAAATAAAGAAGAACCTGCATTAAATGTTTTATGGGATGAAAATCTTAAAGAAATACACATACATGTAATGGGAAAAATTCAATTAGAAATCTTAAAAGAAGTAATAAAAGAAAGATTTAACTTAGATGTAGACTTTGGAAAATGTGAAATACTATACAAAGAAAGTATATTAAAAAGTACTATAGGATATGGTCACTTTGAGCCACTTGGTCATTATGCAGAAGTTCATTTGCTAGTAGAACCAAATACTAGAAATTTAGGTATCACTTTTAATAGCAAAGCACATGTAGATGATTTAGCCATAGGTCATCAAAATTTAGTTAAAACTCATATATTTGAAAAAGAGCATAGAGGAATATTAGGTGGATACCCATTAGTTGATTTAAATATAACTTTGCTTACTGGTAGAGCACATAAAAAGCATACTAGTGGTGGAGATTTTAGACAAGCTACTTTAAGAGCATTAAGACAAGGATTAGAAAAAGTTGAAAATGTATTACTTGAGCCATACTATAAGTTTAAAATTGAGACAAACTTAGATTATATGGGAAGAATCATATCAGATATTCAAAAAATGAATGGAGAATTTGAAACGCCGATTATCAATGAAAATTTAGTAACCATAGAAGGTAGAGGGCCTGTTGCTACTTTTATGGATTATAGCTTAGGGTTATCTGCTTTTAGTAAGGGAAGTTCAAGTGTTAGCTTCATATTTGATGGATATGATAGGTGTCATAATTCTGACTATGTCTTAGAACACAGGTCTTATGATAAAAATAGTGATAATGAATATACATCAAACTCTATATTTTGTTCAAAGGGACAAGGTTATGTTGTAAAAGGAAGTGAGGCTAAGCTTCACATGCATTGTATAAAATAATGAATAATAGTAAATAACATTTAAGGTTAACTATTATTAAGAAATATATTAGTTTTATTTTTAATATTTTACAATAGAAAAAATTTAAATTGAAATATTAGAAAGGCTAATGAATGATAGTATAATATAAAGGAATATAAAAGATTAAAAGGGAGAACTTATGAAAAATAAGCATATATTGATCGTAGATAATAGCGTAACAAATTTAAAAAGAGCAGAACAAATTTTAAAACCACATTGCAAAGTTAGCTTACTTACATCTGGTGTACAGACTTTAAGGTTTCTAACTAAAAACAAACCAGACTTAATATTATTAGATATAAATATGACAGATATGGATGTGTATGAAACCTTAGAAAAGATAAAATCTAATAAAGATTTAGTTGATATACCAGTAATATTTCTAACCTCACAAGTAGATATAGAAAGTGAATTAAAAGGCATTGAAAAAGGAGCTATAGACTTTATTAGAAAGCCATTTGTTCCTCAAATTATGATAAGTCGTATAAAGATGCATCTAGAATTATATGACTATAGGATAGATTTAGAAAAAAAAGTAATAGAAAAAACCGAGATGATAGAACATCTCCAAGATGTTATGATGATATCCATCGCAGAGCTTGTTGAGTGTAGGGACGAAAATACTGGGGGTCATGTTAAAAGAACTGCAAAGTATGTAGAAATACTAACTAAAGCTTTGGTAGAAAGAAATATATATAGTGATATATTAAGCAAAGATTATGTAAAGGATATGATACGTTCAGCTCCACTTCATGATGTAGGTAAAATAGGTATAAATGATAAAACTTTACTTAAAAATGGTTATTTAGATGAAAAAGAGTTTGAGTTTATGAAAACTCACAGTAAACTTGGAGGAGAGACTATTCAAAGGATGATAAATCAAACTGATGGAGAAAGTTTTTTATATATAGCGAAGGATATGGCGCAATCTCATCATGAAAAGTGGAATGGAACAGGTTATCCAGATGGATTAAAGGAAGAAGAAATACCACTTAGCGCTAGAGTAATGGCAATAGCAGATGTTTATGATGCGCTAACAACAAAGAGACCTTATAAAGAAGCTTTTACACATGACAAAGCAGTTGAAATTATATTAGATGGTAAGGGGATAGCTTTTGATCCTGTTATAACTGAAGTATTTGAAGAAATAAATTCTGAGTTTGAGTTAGCAAGACAGATTTTATAGTAAAATTTGATCACGATGAAGTGGTTGAATTTTTCAAAAAATGTGTAGAAGATAGATATGACTTTTTAATTATTTCACCTGATGGAAGAATTATTGGTGAAAGTATAATAGAAGTGCCAATTATTGAATTGGAATATTTCATTATGACGAATGTGGAAAAGGCATAGGGTCTTAGGTTATAAAAATGACAAGAGATTTTGCATTTGAAAAATTAAATCTTCATCGCTTAGAACTAGATGTTTATTCATTTAATTCTCGTGCTGAAAAAGCATATTTGGCTGCTGGATTTAAAAGAGAAGGCGTATTGAGAGATGCAGTTTGGAATGGCAAAGAATATGCTAATGATATTCTGATGGCAATACTAGAAGACGAATGGAAACAAATAAAAGGTATTATATAAATTACAATTTATCTAATTAGAAATATATAGTTATATGAATAATTTTATATATACTAAGAATTAAGTTGAGTAATAGTGTAAAAACTATTGCTCTATTTTATTGTACAAGTAAGATATTTATTTTAGATATTGTCATAAAGGTATTATAATAACAGTTAAAATAATTTAGAAATATATTTAACTTGTTTACTAAAAAATAAAATGTATTTTATGACAGGGTTTAACAAATATAAGTAGAAATATATATAATTAAATAATATAAATTATAAATTAGGAATAATAATTTAAGGGGGAGTTTAATGGAGAAGTTTTTTGAACTAGAAGAGTATGCTCAAATTGAAGTTCTCCAAAATATACAAGATAGCTTTGCAAATTCACTTGGTATGGGAGCAGTTATAGTAGACTATAAAGGTGAACCTATAACAAAAGAAAGTAATTTCACTAAATTTTGTACATATATAAGAAATAATGAGGAATTAAAAGGAAAGTGTTATAAATGTGATGCATATGGAGGGGTACAATCAGCTATTACAAAAAAGCCACATATATACAAGTGTCATGCAGGATTAGTAGACTTTGCTATACCTATAATGGCAAATAATACATATATAGGAGCAATATTAGGAGGTCAAGTAAGATTAAAAGAAGATTTAAAAGAAGAAAACAATGTTTTAAAGGGTAAATATAATGAAGAATTATCTAAATATTATAAAGATATAAAGATAAAGACTTATGAAGAAGTCAAATATGCAGCAGATCTTATGTACCAAATATCAAATTATATTTTAAATAAAGATATAGTCAAAATAAATTCTGATTTTAATAGCAATAAAGCTAAAATAGATAGAGCTACTAATATTGAATTAATAAAGGAATATAATTTAGAGAGTGAACAATACTCTGAAGAAATACACAAAGCACTAAATTATATTCATTCAAACATAAAAAAAAATATTACACTAGAGGAGGTAGCAAATCATATAAATCTAAGTCCAAATTATCTGAGTAAGACTTTTAAAAAGGATATTGGTATAAACTTTATAACCTATATAACAAATAAAAAAATAGAATTAGCAAAAGAAATGTTAAAAGATACAGATACACCTATTCTAAATATATCTATAGATTTATCTTTTAATAAACCTAACTATTTTAGTAAAGTTTTTAAAAAAATAGTAGGTTTAACACCTAGTGAGTATAGGAGCACATTACAGAATGATCAAATAGATATCTAAGGGAGGAATTTTTTGAGTGTATTAAAAAAAGAATCAATAAAAGATCTTCTAAGTAAGGATTATTTAATGCAAATACTACCTGGTTTACGAGATATAAAGTTAGAAAATATAAAAACAAACGGTTTATCAGGAGCTAAAATATATAAAATTACATTATTTTCTAGGCAAGATAAAAAAAGCCTATATCTAAAAATAAATAATTTAAAGGAAGATTGGCTAGCAAAAGTAAATAAAGATGAAGGCAGAGAATTAGCTATATTTAAAGATGATATATATTCAAAATTAGAAGAGTTTATAAATGACATTTATTTAGGTTATTACATAGGGGATAATAGCTATGCAATACTTATGAATGATATGTCTGTATACAAAAAAACAAATAACTCAGAGAAAGAGTGTCTTTACTATTTAAATAACTTAGCGAAATTCCACTCTAAATTTAAAGAACATGATGTAATAAATTATAAGGAGTTATTAAATGTAGATGAATATTGTAATTTTTTAACAAAGACTAAAGTAAGTGAAGTTGAGGAGTTTAAAGAAAATTATCAAAAAGGAGAAATAATATTAAAAGATATTTTAGGAGAAAATTTATTTAATAAATATGATGAAATAAAGGAAATAGATAGTATATTTTCTTATTATCCTAAAACCTTTTTGCATGGAGATTATAGACCAGATAATACACTTTACATAAATCAAAATGATATAAGAATTATAGACTGGGCTAATAGTGGATGTGGACCTTGTACATTAGATGTATTTTGGTATCTTATGACATCTGTAAATGTTAAATTTGATAAAACTATACTACTAAATTATTATAAAATGAATTTAGAAAATTATATTGGATATAAATTAACTAGAAGAACATGGGACACTTTATTGAAAGTTGGAATTTTAGCTTCCTGCAAAATGTATTTAGTATCACTATTAGCTAATTCAAATTTAGAAGATAAATATGAGTATTTAAATATATATTATTGGATAGAGAATCTTAAAAGTGTATTAATAGACTTATAGATATAGTAGAGTACAATTGGTAGGAAAAGTAACCTTTATGAAAGTTGAAATAAATGTGGATACATGAAATATAAAACAATTTAATTAAGAAATAATAAACTAAATAAAAAGTGGGGAATAGATGTGGTAAAAGGTTTACATGTTAAAATAATAGGACTTACAACTATATTTAGTTTACTTATTACAGGATGCACTAGCACAATAGAAAATAAAGAAATCTTAAAAAATACATACTTTGAAGTTGTAAAAAGTGAACAAAATAGTAATGAAATAAAAGCTGTGGATTTAGAAGAAAGGCTTAAGGATAAAACAGTAGATATTTCAGATGGAATTGTATATTTAACTGGTGAAAATGGAGAACAAAAAGATTATTCAACTAAAATTTATACATTCAAAGAAGGTAATAAATCTCTTAGTGTTTCTTATTTAGATAATGATAAAAAAGAAAATTTAGAAGATATAAAATTTGCTTCATATATTATAACTAAGGAAGATAAAGAAGAAACTTATGTAGAAGTTTATTATCAAGACATATTAGAAGCAAATGGAATATTAAGTTTTCAGATGTATCCAGAAAGCGTACAAGAACAAAAGGAATTAGTAAACTTACTAAATGAAAATAAAAGTAGTTTGTATGAAGCATATTATAAAGTAGCAGAAAGTATAGAGGAAGATAGTTCTCTAGAGTTAGGAAAAATAATAGATGATAAGTTAAAAAAATAGATGGATTTGTTAGTAATGATAATGAAAATTTAGTATCTTATTCTTTAAATAAGGATGGTTTAAATTTAAATTTAGTATTTGACGAAAAGATAAATAAGGCTGAAAGTGTAATAATTGAAGATATTGAATCTAATAATATATCTTTAAGTTATTATAAAAATATGGAATAGGGTATACAACTTTATAAGAGGAATAAAGATTTGAAAGAACAAGAAGAAATGGTAGATAAATTATTAGAATATAAAAAATAGTAAGGATAATTCCTTACTATTTTTTTGTATTAATATTAAATTAAAAATGTAAAGAAAAATATAGTACAAAAAATTATCCTATTAAGATAAAATTTATCATAAAAATATTTAAAAAGTCTTAAAATTTGTACTATTTAAATAAAATATTTCCATAAAAGTATACTAGAATTTAAATAAGAACAAGAATAATTTTTGGAGGTACTCCCATTATGCAAAAAGAAGCTTTAGGAATGGTTGAAACAAAAGGACTAGTAGGGGCAATAGAAGCTGCTGATGCTATGGTAAAATCAGCAAATGTACAACTAGTAGGATATGAAAAAATAGGTTCAGGGTTAGTAACAGTAATGGTAAGAGGAGATGTAGGAGCTGTTAAAGCATCTGTAGATGCAGGAGCAGTAGCAGCAGAGAAAGTTGGAGAAGTTGTATCAGTTCATGTAATACCAAGACCACATACAGATGTTGAAAAGATATTACCAAGCAATAACTAATATTAAATAAGAATTTAGGTTAAGGGGGAAATTTTCATGAAAGAAGATTTAATGTCAAAAATAATGGATGAAGTAATGAAGAAAATGGGAGAAACTCCAAAGTTAGAAGTTAAAGAAGAAACAGCAGAAGAAGCTAAATATGAAGAGCCTAATAGCTGTAGCTTAACAGAGTTTGTAGGAACAGCAATAGGAAACACTATAGGTCTTGTTATAGCTAATGTAGATTATAACTTACACGAGTTAATGAATATAGATAAAAAATATAGATCAATAGGGATAGTTGGTGGAAGAACAGGGGCTGGACCTCATATATTTGCAGCAGATGAGGCTGTAAAGGCAACTAATAGTGAAATATTGTTAATAGAGCTTCCTAGAGATACAGAAGGTGGAGCAGGACATGGTTCTTTAATAATATTTGGTGCAGAAGATGTATCAGATGCTAGAAGAGCTGTTGAAGTTACATTAAATGAATTAGAAAGAACTTTTGGTGATGTTTATGGAAGTAGCGCAGGACATTTAGAATTCCAATACACAGCAAGGGCTAGCTATGCTCTTAATAAAGCGTTTGGAGCACCTATTGGAAAATCTTTTGGGATAACAGTTGGAGCACCAGCTGCTATTGGAGTATTACTTGCAGATACTGCTGTAAAAGCCGCTAATGTTGATGTTGTAGGATATTCAACTCCAGGAAATGGTGGAACTAGTTACTCAAACGAAGTAATTCTTACATTCTCAGGAGATTCAGGAGCTGTTAGACAGTCTATAATAGCAGCAAGGGAAGTAGGAAAGCAATTATTATCAACTTTAAGTAATGAAGAATTAAAGTCATCAACAATACCATACATATAAGATTTTAAATAAGGGGAGTGAATACATTGAAATCTAAACGTTTTGAAGTTTTAAAAAATAGACCAGTAAACCAAGATGGTTTTGTAAAGGAGTGGCCAGAAGTTGGTCTTATAGCAATGGATGGACCAAATGACCCAACACCTAGTATAAAAATAGAAAATAAAATAGTAATAGAATTAGATGGAAAGAAAAGAGAAGACTTTGATATGCTAGACTTTTTTATAGCAGATCATGCTATAAATTTAGAAAGAGCAGAAGAAGTTTTAAACATGGATTCATTAGAATTAGCTAGAATGCTTGTTGATATAAATGTTGGAAGAGAAGAAATAGTAAAACTTACAACTGCTATGACTCCAGCTAAGATAGTTGAAGTTGTAAGCCAGATGAATGTACTTGAAATGATGATGTCAATGACAAAGATGAGAGCTAGAAAGATGCCTTCAAATCAATGTCATGTTACTAATGTAAAAGATCATCCAGTTCAAATTGCAGCAGATGCAGCAGAAGCAGCTTTAAGAGGATTTGATGAACAAGAAACTACAGTAGGTATAGCAAGATATGCTCCATTTAATGCCCTAGCTTTATTAGTTGGAGCTCAAGTAGGTCGCCCTGGAATACTTACTCAATGTGCTGTTGAAGAAGCAACAGAATTAAAATTAGGAATGAGAGGATTAACAGGATACGCTGAAACTGTATCTGTCTATGGAACAGAGTCTGTATTTATGGATGGAGATGATACTCCTTGGTCTAAAGGTTTCCTAGCATCTTCATATGCATCAAGAGGACTTAAAATGAGATTTACATCAGGAACAGGTTCTGAAGTTCAAATGGGATACGCAGAAGGAAAGTCAATGCTATATCTTGAAGCTAGATGTCTATTCTTAACTAAGGGCTGTGGAGTTCAAGGAATACAAAATGGTTCAGTAAGTTGTGTTGGAGTACCAGCAGGAGTACCTAGTGGAGTTAGAGCTATACTTGCAGAAAACTTAATAGCTGCAATGTTAGATCTTGAGTGTGCATCTAGTAATGACCAAACATTTACACATTCTGATTTAAGAAGAGTTGCAAGAAGTTTAATGCAAATGGTGCCAGGAACAGATTTTATATGTTCAGGATATAGTGCAACTCCAAATTATGATAATATGTTTGCAGGTTCTAACTGGGATGCAGAAGATTATGATGATTGGAATATAATTCAAAGAGATTTAAAAATAGATGGCGGTCTAAAGCCTGTTAGTGAAGATGAAGTTGTTAAAGTTAGAAATAAGGCAGCTAGAGTTATACAAGTATTATTTAAAGAATTAAATCTTCCAGAAGTTACAGAAGAAGAAGTAACTGCTGCAACCTATGCACATGGAAGTAAGGATATGCCAAATAGAAATGTAGTTGAAGATTTAAAAGCTACTGAAGAAATGATGAACAAAGAAGTTACAGGGGTAGATGTAGTTAAAGCACTTTATAAAGGTGGATTTGAAGATGTAGCAGATAGTGTGTTTAATATGTTAAAGCAAAGAATAGCAGGGGATTATTTGCATACAGCAGCTATACTTGACAAAGATTTTAAAGTAAAAAGTGCCGTAAACTATCCAAATGATTATAGAGGGCCAAAAACTGGATATCAAATAAGTGATGAAAGATGGGAACAAATCAAAAATATTGAAAATGCAGTAAGTCCAGAAGACTTCTAAAAATAGAAAAAGAGGTGAAAATTGTGTCTATAGATGAGAAATTATTAAAAAGTGTAATAGAAGAAGTATTAAAAGAAATGGTAGAAAATGATAATGTAGAGTGCAATAGCAAAAAAGAAGAAAAGAAAGAAAATGTAGTATTTGATGATAATAAAAAATTAGAACTAGTAGAAGTTGGAGATTTGAAAAAAGGTACTAGAAGCGATGAAGTAGTTATAGGTTTAGCGCCAGCATTTTTTAACCATCAAACTAAAACTATAGTTGGTATAGAACACGATAAAGTATTAAAAGAAGTTATAGCAGGTATTGAAGAAGAAGGATTAACTTATAGACTAGCAAAAATTTATAGAACGTCTGATGTTTCTTTTATAGCACATGATGCAGCAAAACTAAGTGGTTCAGGAATAGGAATAGGTATACAGTCAAAAGGTACAACAATAATACATCAAAAGGATTTATTTCCTTTAAGTAACTTAGAATTATTCCCCCAAGCTCCACTTATAGATTTAGAAACATTTAGACAAATAGGTAAAAATGCAGCTAAATATGCTAAAAATGAATCACCAGCTCCAGTGCCAGTGAAAAATGACCAAATGGCAAGACCAAAATATCAAGCAATTGCAGCACTTTTACATATAAAAGAAACAGAACATGTTGATAGAAACAAAAAAACTCAAGAATTGAAGATAACATTTAAATAAACAAGGAGGGTAATGATGAATCAAGATTTATTAATAAAACAAATCGTAGAGGAAGTACTAAAAAATATGAACTCTACTAATATAAATGAAGTTTCAAATGCTGTTAAAAATGTTTTAAAAAGTGATAAAGTCACAAGCGCTAATTATCCATTAGGAGAGAAAATACCGGAAAAAATAAAATCACAATCTGGAATAAAATTATCAGATGTAACTTTAGACAAAGTAATAAGAGGTGAAATTGGATCTAAAGATATAAGAATATCTAAAGAAACTTTAGAATTACAAGCACAAGTAGCTGAATCTGTTGGAAGAAATGCATTTGCTCAAAACTTAAGAAAGGCAGCAGAACTTATAGTAGTTCCAGATGATAGAATTCTTGAAATATACGATGCACTAAGACCATATAGATCAACTAAACAAGAATTATATGATATAGCAGATGAACTAAGAAATAAATATGGATGCACTATAAATGCAGAGTTTGTTATAGAAGCTACAAATGTTTATGAACAAAGAGGAAGGTTAAAGGTAGTGGAGTAAAAGTAGTTTGGAGGGTATTAAATGAAGATAGTAGCTGGTATAGATATAGGTAATGCTACTACTGAAGTGGCCTTAGCAAAAATAGATGAAAACAATATTGAATTTTTATCAAGTTCTATAGTTAAAACAACAGGAATTAAAGGAACTATGAAAAATATAAATGGAGTATTTAAATCTTTAAAAAATTCTTTAGATAAGTCTAATTTAAAAATTGAAAATTTAGATGAAATCAGAGTAAATGAAGCTGCTCCAGTAATAGGAGACGTAGCTATGGAAACTATAACAGAAACCATAATAACAGAGTCTACAATGATAGGCCATAACCCTTTAACACCAGGTGGAGTAGGAGTTGGTGTTGGTGAAACTGTAAAAATTGATAAATTAGAAAGTGTAGATAAGAACAAAGATGTAATAGTTGTTATACCTAAAGAATTTGACTTTGAAGTTTCATCTAAATTAATAAATTTATATTCAGATAAATTAAATATAAATGGAGCTATAGTAAAAAAAGATGATGGAGTACTAATTAATAATAGATTAAACAAGAAAATTCCTATAGTAGATGAGGTTAGTTTAGTTGAAAAAGTTCCTCTAAATATGAAGTGTGCCATAGAAGTTGCACCAATTGGAGGAGTTGTTGAAGTATTATCTAATCCATATGGAATAGCAACATTGTTTAATCTAACCTCAGAAGAAACTAAACATGTTGTTCCAATAGCTAGGGCATTAATTGGAAACAGATCAGCAGTTGTTATAAAAACTCCTAAGGGAGATGTTAAAGAAAGAAAAATACCTGCTGGAAATATTGAAATAGTTGGACTAAATAAAAAAGCTTTTGTTGGAATTGATGAAGGTGCTAAAAAAATTATGAATGCTATAAATAGCGTAAATATTGTTTGTGATGTTAAAGGAGAACCTGGGACTAATGTGGGAGGAATGCTTGAAAAAGTAAGGCATGTTATGTCTAATTTAACAAATCAACACCCAAAAAACATTAAAATACAAGACTTACTATCTGTAGATACTTTTGTTCCTCAGATTGTAAAAGGTGGTATTGCTAATGAGTTCTCACTAGAAAATGCAGTAGGAATAGCAGCTATGGTAAAAGCTGATAAACTTCAAATGCAAAAAATAGCAGATGAATTAACAAAAAGCCTAGGGGTGAATGTCAATGTAGGTGGAGTAGAAGCTGATATGGCAATTCGTGGAGCATTAACTACTCCAGGAAGTAACAAACCACTTGCAATATTAGATATGGGTGCAGGATCTACGGATGCTTCTATAATTACAAAAGAACATGAAATAAAGTCAATACATTTAGCAGGTGCTGGAAATATGGTTACTATGCTTATAAAATCAGAATTAGGAATAGATGATTTTGAACTAGCAGAAGACATAAAAAAGTATCCATTAGCTAAGGTAGAGAGTCTTTTCAATATAAGACATGAAAGTGGAGCTGTAGAGTTTTTTAACAAAGCATTAGATTCTAAATTATTTGCAAAGGTTGTAATACTAAAACCAGAAGGTATGGTTCCTATTGAAATAGATGAATCACTAGAAAAAATAAAATTAATTAGAAAAAGTGCTAAAGAAAGAGTATTTGTTACAAATGCTATAAGAGCACTAAAAAAGGTAAGCCCAACAAATAATGTAAGAGATATAGCGTTTGTAGTTTTGGTTGGAGGAAGTGCACTTGATTTTGAGATTCCTCAATTAGTTACAAATGCATTATCTCAGTATAATGTAGTTGCAGGAAGAGCAAATATAAGGGGTGTAGAAGGACCTAGAAATGCAGTTGCAACAGGACTTGTTTTACATTTAAAAGAAGAATAGGTGAATTTTATGGCTAAGAATATAAGTGTTACGAAAAAGCCAAGTATAAAAATATACTATAACAAAAATCAAATAGATGAGTTAAAATTTAGAGAAATTATACTTGGCATAGAAGAAGAGAATGTACCTTATGAAATTTTAGGAATTTGTGAAGAAGATGTTATAAAATTAGGCTATAATGCCTGCAATGACTCTATATTAGGAGTGGGGATTGGAGTAAATAAAGATTTTATAATACTTCACTATAATAAACTAGAAAAAGATAGTCCTCTTTTTACTATAAAAATATCATCTAAAGAATCTATAATGAGAACACTAGGTCAAAATGCAGCTAGATTAGTCATAAAAAAACCTTTCAAAGAACTTTAAAATATTTATAAGATACATATAGTTTATCTAACAATTGTATAAAGTTTTATATTTATTATAGATATTACTTAAACATTAGATTAGGGGGAGGGTAAAATGTCCCAATTAGCTATTGGAATTATAGAGACAATTGGCCTTGCAGCTTGTATAGAAGCAGCAGATGTATGTGTAAAATCTGCAAATGTTAATTTAATAGGATATGAGCTCTCGAAAGGTGGAGGTATGGCGACATTAAAAATAGAGGGAAATGTAGGTGCTGTTAAGGCAGCTATAGAAGCTTCTGTTGTTGCTGCCAATAAAATAAGCAAGGTATTTTCCTATAAAATAATACCTAGACCAAGTAAAGAAATAGATATATTAATTAATAACAAAGAAACTATAGGATATAAAGAAATACAAATAGATAATCAGTCTAAGGAAAATGTAGATTTATACAATGAATATGATAAAGAATTAGTTAAAGATATAGTAGAAAATGTAAAAATAGTTAATCTAGAGGATGATTTAAATTATATAAAAAGTGAAGAATTAGGAAATACCATAGAAGAAAACAATTTAAATAATAAAGAAAATTATACTTGTAATTTATGTAAAGACCCAGAATGTAAAAGACAAAAAGGAGAATTAAAAAATAGTTGTATTCACTACAATGAACTAAATGATTTTAAGGAGGAATAGAAAATGGGAGAGGCATTAGGATTAATAGAAACTAAAGGATTAGTAGGTGCTATAGAGGCAGCAGATGCGATGACTAAATCTGCAAATGTTGAGCTAGTAGGATATGAAAAGATAGGATCAGGATTAGTTACAGTTATGGTTAGAGGAGATGTTGGAGCTGTTAAGGCATCTGTAGATGCAGGGGCAGTAGCAGCTGAGAAAGTAGGAGAACTCGTATCTAAGCATGTAATACCAAGACCTCATACTGATGTTGAAAAGATATTACCAAAATCAGAATAATATATAAATAGGTGATTAAAATGGATTTTAACAATAAGGAATTAGTAGAAAAAATAACTAAAATAGTAATACAAAAATTACAAGAAGAAAAAGAAGTTTTAATCCCTATCGGTATCTCAAATAGACACATACATTTGTGTGAAGAAGATTTTAAAATACTATTTGGCAAAGATAAATCACTAAGTAAATTTAGAGATTTAAAGCAACCAGGTCAGTATGCTGCAAATGAATGTGTAACTATAAAAGGCTCTAAAGGAGAATTAACAAAAGTTCGAATTTTAGGGCCTTTAAGAAATGAAACTCAGATTGAAATTTCTGTATCGGATGGCTTTAAATTAGGTATAAATCCACCTATAAAAGAATCAGGAAATCTAAAAGATACTCCTGGTATTGAAATTATAGGGCCTAAAGGAAAAGTTGTCAAAGAAAAAGGTGTAATTTGTGCATTAAGACATATACATATGTCACCAAATGATGCTAAAAAATTAAATTTATGTGATAAAGATATAGTAGATGTTGAGATAACGGGGATTAGAAAAGCTATACTAGGAAACGTATTAATTAGAGTAAATGAAAATTTTGAACTAGAAATGCATTTAGATATGGATGAAGCTAATTCGTGCTTAATAAAAAATAACGACTTAGTTAAAATTGTAGAAAATAGGTGAGAATGTGAATCTAAATGACTGCAATAATAAGGTAAAAGAGTTTTCAAGACTTATAAAAGAAAAAAAGTGCAATAAATATAACGGTAGGCTAAAAGTAGGAGTAGATTTAGGAACTGCAAATATAGTTTTATCTGTTGTAGATGAAAATAATAATCCTATAGCTGGAGCTATGAAAGCTTCATCTGTAGTTAAAGATGGGATAGTTGTAGATTATATAGGTGCAACTAATATACTTAGAAAATTAAAAGAAGAAGTAGAACAAATTATAGGATGTGAATTAACTTATGCTTCAACTGCAATCCCTCCAGGAATTACTGAGGGAAATACTAAAGTTATATGTAATGTAGTAGAATCTTGTGATATGGAAGTTTTAAATATAATAGATGAGCCAAGTGCAGCAGCTACAGTACTTAAAATAACTAATGGGGCAGTAGTTGATGTTGGTGGAGGGACTACTGGGATAAGTATAATAAAAAATGGGGAAGTCGTGTTTACAGCTGATGAAGCAACAGGTGGAACTCATATGACACTAGTTCTTGCAGGGTTTAATAAAATACCTTTTGAAGAAGCAGAAGTTATAAAAAAAGAGAAAAAGTATGAAAAAGATACGTTTATAATAGTAAAACCTGTCATTGAAAAAATGGCATCTATAGTTAAAAAGTATATAAAAGATTACAATATAGACACTATCTATGTAGTCGGTGGTGCTTGTTGCTTTAGTGAATTTGAAAAAGTATTTAAAAAAGAAATAAAAATAGAAACAGTAAAACCATTAGAACCACTACTTGTAACACCTCTTGGAATAGCAATGAATTGCCATATATAGAAGGTGATAAATTGGATTTAAAAAAACTTGAAAACATAATTAGTGAAAATGTAGAAAGTGTAGTTATAGATTATATAGTAGAAAAAGTATTTGAAAAGCTAGAAAGCTACAATAAAAAATTGTTAGTAGTATTTACTGGTGCTAGTATTGGATTTAAAGATGCATTTAAATGCATTAAAATGCTTCAAGATAGAGGATTTAAATTAACAATAGTATTATCAAATGGAGCTTTAAATGTATTTAATGAAAATTTAATAAAAGAATTTTTTAAAGTGGAAAAAGTTATAAAAGAAGATGACAATGAAAATATAATAAGTCTAGTAAAAGAAAATACTATTATAATGATACCTACATTAACAGTTAATACCTGTAGCAAAATTGCAAATGGAATAAATGATAATATAGCTACTAATATAATAAGTTATTCCTTAATTAATGGTAAAAAAGTAATAGCAAGTATTAATGGATGCTGCCCAGACAACGAAGAAAGAATATCTATATTTAAAGATAATATGAGCAATTCATATAAAGATTTACTTAGAAATAATATAAAAAAATTAAAAGATTACAATATTATATTAACTACATCAGTAAATTTAGAAAAAAAAGTTATAAAAATATATAAAGATAATTTTAGTTTAAACACTAATAAAAAAAATAATGATGAAATTGATTATATATGTAGTAAACAAAATATAGAGATTAAAGAAATACTCTTAAATAAGAAAATAATAAGTAAAATAGATGTATATAACTTAAAACACTATAAAGTAATAAAAATAAATCAAGATTCTATAATCACGCCTTCGGCTAAAGATGAGGCATTAAAATACAATATAAATATATTAAAAATATAAAGCTAGGTGAAAAATATGTATCTAGGAAGTGTAGTAGGAACAGTAGTATCAACTACTAAAAATGAAGGATTAATAGGAACAAAGCTTCTACTTGTAAAGCAATTAAATGAAAAATTAGAAGTGGTTGGAAACACACATGTTGTAGTAGATTCAGTAGGCGCTGGAGTTGGAGAGACTGTAATTGTTGCAACAGGGAGCTCTGCAAGAAAGATATTTTCATCTGATTCTCCTATAGACTGTGCAATAGTTGGAATAGTAGATAGTATAGAAGTTAATAATTAGGTGATATAATATGGCTAATTTATATACAAAAACAGGTGATAAAGGAAGTACTAGTCTGTTTGGTGGTAAAAGAGTATCAAAAAATGATTATAAAGTAGAATGCTATGGAACAATAGATGAGGCTATATCAATGCTTGGAGTTGCGTATTCTCAAAGTAAAAATGAAGATATAAAAAGTTATCTAAATAAAATACAAAGAAAATTATTTATAGTAGGTGCTGAACTTGCTAGTGATGAAAAAGGATTATCTATGTTGTCATATACAGTAAATGAAGAAGACATAAAAGAATTAGAACATATAGTAGATGAGTGCAGTAAGCTAAATGGAAGACAAAAAAGTTTTATAATACCTGGGAAAAATGAGTCTTCAGCATCTATTCATGTTGCAAGAACTATAATAAGAAGAGCAGAAAGAAATATAGTTACATTAAAAGAAAATGGTAATATTAGAGATGAATTACTAAAATACGTAAATAGATTATCGGATACATTATATGCTTTAGCAAGATTAGAAGAAACTTATTGTAAGATAGATGATATAAAAAGCAAGGTTATAGATAAGTTAGAAAAATTTAATAATATAGAAAAAGAAAATGAAGAGAGTATAGAGTTTAAACTAGAAAATATAATAAAAATGGCTAATTATGCTCAAAGAAAAGCAAAAGAATTAAATGTTCCTATAGTTTTTTCTGCAGTAGATAGTGGAGGTAATCTTATATTACTTCATAGAATGGAAGATTCATTACTTGGTAGTATAAATATAAGCATGAATAAAGCATATACTGCAAATGCCTTAAAAATATCAACTGATAAACTAGGTAAGCTTTGTAAAAGTGGAGAAGCTCTTTATGGTATTCAAAATACTAATGACAATAAAATAGTTGTCTTTGGTGGAGGATATCCAATATATAACAATAAAAAAATAGTTGGAGCTATAGGGGTAAGTGGCGGCAGTGTAGAAGAAGATATGGAGATAGCTTTATACTCAATACAAATGATGAAAATGAAAAGCAATTAAGCAAAATGTAATGGGGGGATAATAATGAGTGCGTTAAATGTTGAGGAAATAGTAAAAAAGGTTATAAGTGAATTAAATAATGCAAATTCTTTAAAAGAGTGTGAATATGGAATATTTGAAAGTATGAACGATGCTATAGAAGCATCATTCATAGCTCAGAGAAAGTACTTAAAGCATAGCCTAAGTGATAGAGATAAATACATAAAAGCTATAAAAAATGAATTTTATAAAGAAGAAAATTTAAAAAAAATATGCAAAATGACAGTTGAAGAAACTGGTATGGGAAATTACAGCCATAAACTTTTGAAAAATAGATTAGTACTAGAGAAAACACCAGGTGTAGAAGATTTAAAAACAGATGCTTATACAGGTGATAAAGGTCTTACTTTAGTAGAACTTTCTCCATATGGAGTAATAGGGTCTATAACACCTACAACAAACCCAACAGAAACCATTCTTTGTAATACTATAGGAATGTTAGCAGCAGGAAATTCAATTGTTTTTAGTCCTCACCCAAGAGCTAAAGAAGTATCTTTATTTACCATAAAACTTATAAATAAAGCATTAAAAGAAGCTAAAGCCCCAGATAATTTAGTGGTAACGGTAAAAAATCCTACAATAGAAAATGCAAATATAATGATGAACCATGAAAAAGTTAAATTGCTAGTAGCAACTGGAGGGCCGGGCGTTGTGAAATCAGTATTATCTACTGGAAAAAAAGCGATAGGAGCAGGGGCTGGAAATCCTCCAGCAGTAGTTGATGAAACTGCAGATATAGAAAAAGCAGCAAAAGATATAGTTGATGGATGTAGCTTTGATAACAATCTTCCATGCATAGCAGAAAAAGAAGTTATAGCAGTAGATGAAATTACTGACTATTTAATATTCAATATGAAAAAAAATGGGGCATATGAAATAAAAGATAAGGAAACTTTAAATAACTTACAAAACTTAGTTTTATCTAAGGATTTAAAATTAAATACTGAATGTGTTGGAAAAAGTGCAAGATATTTATTAGATAAGATAGGAATACAAGTTGAGGATGATATAAAAGTAATAATAATGGAAACAGATAAAAATCACCCATTTGTTATAGAAGAATTAATGATGCCAATACTTCCAATAGTTAGAGTTAAAGATGTTGACGAAGCTATAGAACTATCTATAGAAGTTGAACATGGAAATAGACATACAGCTATAATGCATTCTAAAAATATTGATAAATTAAGTAAGATGGCTAAATTAATTCAAACCACTATATTTGTTAAAAATGGACCATCATATTCTGGCATAGGTGTAGATGGAGAAGGATATACAACATTTACAATAGCTGGTCCAACAGGAGAAGGTTTAACAAGCGCTAAAACCTTTGCTAGAAAAAGAAGATGTGTACTTGTAGATGGCTTTGATATCAGATAAGAGGTGAGATTATGGAAAAAGATTTAATAAGCATTATTAAAGAAGCTGGTATAGTAGGTGCTGGTGGAGCTGGATTTCCAACTCATGTAAAATTAAATACAAAGGCAGATTATTTAATTATAAATGGAGCTGAATGCGAACCTCTTTTAAGAGTAGATCAACAACTGATGGCTAAAGAATCTAGAAAACTTTTAGACGCTATAGATTTAGTTAAAAAATATATTGGCGCTAAAGTTGCAATAATTGGATTAAAATCTAAGTATAAAAAAGCCATAGAAAATATAGAAACTATAATTAATGAGTATGAAAATATAAAAATGCATAAAATGCCTAATTTTTATCCAGCAGGAGATGAACAGGTATTAGTGTATGAAACTATTAAAAAAATAATACCAGAAGGTTCAATTCCACTTAGTGTAGGAGCTGTAGTATTAAACGTAGAGACTTTATTAAATATATATGAAGCTTATTACAATTATTTAAAAGTTACTAATAAATATGTAACTGTAACTGGAGATGTTAAAGAAAAAATAACAGTTAATGTTCCTATAGGTATATCCATAAAAGAAGTTATAGATTTAGCAGGAGGGAGTAATTTAGATGAATTTGTTGTTATAAATGGTGGACCTATGATGGGTAAAATAGTTTCATTAGATGATGTAATTACAAAAACAACTAAAGGTCTTATAGTATTACCTAAAGAACATAGTCTAGTTAAATCTATAAATAAAAATATATCTCAAACATTAAAAGAAGCTAAAACTTCTTGTATGCATTGTAGTTTATGTAGTGAAATATGCCCTAGAAATTTATTGGGTCATAATATAAATCCACATAAACTAATAAGAATAGCAAGTTATTCAAGTATTTGCGATACCAAATCTAGTTTAACAACAGCATTTTTATGCTGTGAATGTAGGTTATGTGAATATGCTTGTATTATGAATTTACAACCTTGGAAATTACATTCAAATCTAAAAAAACAAATGTCAGCAAAAAATATAAAAAACGATAATAACAATACACCAATAGATGTACATCCATTTAGAGAATATAAAAGATATCCAGTAAGTAAATTAATATCTAAGTTAGATCTTTCGAAGTATGATAAAAACGCAGAAATAACAAATATTTATAAGAATTTTACAAAGGTAAAAATACTTTTAAATCAGCATATAGGAATAAGTGCAACACCTATTGTAAAAAAAGGAGATAAAGTTCTTAAAGGACAGCTAATTGCATTTACAAAAGAAGATAAATTAGGAACATCAATTCATTCAAGTATAGAAGGATTAGTAAAAGAAGTAAATGATAAGTATGTATTAATAGAAAGCTAAATTTTTATTAGGAGGAGTAACATGGATATATTTGCAATGGTAGCAGCTTTTGGAGGAGGAGCATTTGGAGCTTTAATAGGAGCATTACCAGCATTTATACTTACAGGTGTGATAGCGATAGCAGGTGCAGCTATAGGGATGGCAGGTGGATCAGATTTAGTTGTTGGAAATGTAGCTTTTGGTTCTTTTTTGGGACCTCATATAGCATTTGCAGGTGGGGTTGCAGCAGCAGCATATGCAGCAAACAAAAGAAGCACAAGTACATCTAAAGTAACATCAACTGGAGAAAAAATCTTAGGTAGTGATGAAGTAGAAAGTGGAACATCAATAGGTTTATCCTTAAACCTAACAGGAGACTATAAAGTTTTGTTAGTTGGTGGGATATTTGGGATATTAGGTTTTTTAATAAATTATTTATATGCATCAGTTCTAGTACTTCCAACAGATACTCCAGGTATGACAGTTTTTACACTGGGTGTAATAGCAAGGCTAACTCTTGGAAATAGTGGACTATTTGGTAAATATGATAAAAATAAAAAAAGAAAATACTTATCTACCGGAAAAATGCTTGGATATAATATAGTATTAGGTGCATCATTAGGAATAGTAGTTTCTTATGTGGCAGCATCACTTTCCAATACCTTTGAAGTAGCTCCAGAGGTAATATCATTATTCCCAACACTATGTTTTGGAATAAGTGCACTTTCTTTAATATTTACACAAACAGGCTCGGCTACACCAGCAACACATCATATAACATTAATATCAGCACTTGCAGCTGTTGTTTCAGGAAATCCCATATTTGGAGTATTGTTTGGAATTATAAGTTGTTTAATTGGAGATTTCGGAGCTAATACACTTAATAGTAATTGTGACTCTCATATAGATCCACCGGCATTCTCAATATTTATATGTACATTTATAATAAACTTCATATTTTAATTAAAACTAAACAATAATTTTTAAAATTTTACATATTTGAATTATAGATAAATATAATTTAGATAAAACATATTAGCAAACATGATAAGAATTAGGGGGACACAATATGAAAAAATCAATTGGACTTGTGGAATTAAAAAGTATTCCCATAGGGATAGAAGTTGCAGATACAATGCTAAAAACAGCAAATGTAGAATTAATATTAGCTAATCCAATTTGTCCGGGAAAATATGTGATAATAGTGAGTGGGAACGTAGGTTCAGTAGAAAATGCTATAAAAGCAGGTAAAGATAAAGCAGGAATATTTTTAATTGAAAGTCATGTGATAAATAATATACATGAAGATGTAATACCAGCCTTAACAGGTACTATAGAACCAGTAAATATTAAATCTATTGGATGTATAGAAACAATATCAGCACTAACAGCTATAAAAGCTGGAGATATAGCTCTTAAATCATCTAATATTGAATTAATAGAAATAAGACTTGCAAGAGGCCTTGGTGGAAAGGGATTTATAGTAATGTGTGGAGATATAGCATCTATAAATTCTGCTATAAAATCTTGTACAAATGAATTACAAGAAAGTGGGGAGATAACAAGTACATCTTCTATAGCATCTCCACATAGAGATTTAATAAATAAATTAATGTAGAGTAAAAATAATTAACAAAAAGTCTAACTTGATTTTATAGGTTAGATTTTTTTGTATTATTAAGTGAATTATAGAAACATATTAAAATAATATATCTTTTATTACCTAGAATTTTTATAGATATAATAAAATATATAAAAAAATAACTATATGTATTTCTAATATTAATTTATGATATAATATTTTTTTAATTAATATTAGAAAGGAATTTATAATATGCCATTTACATTTTCTCATCCTGCTATAGTAATTCCATTTAAAAATAAGTACTTTAATTTTAGTGGATTAATACTAGGATCTATGGCACCTGATTTTATATACTTTGTACTATTTAGTCCAAGTAGCAATATAGGTCATGAATTTTTAGGATTTTTCTTTTTTAATCTTCCAATGTGCTTTTTAATAAATTATGTATTTTACAAATATATACAAAAAGCACTTATATTAAGTATGCCTAATTTTATATCAAATAAATATATACACCTTACTAAATTAAAAAACACATTATCTAATAAAAAAGAAATATTAAAGTTTGTAATATCATGTTTAATAGGTATGATAACTCATGTACTTTGGGATAGTTTTACTCATATTAGTGGATTTTTTGTTAACAATATAGCTTTTTTAAGAGATAGCATTAATATATTTAATATGTCTATTCCAATTTATAAAATAATCCAACATGGTAGTACAATGATAGGCTTTTTAGTTATATTTATATATCTTTATACTATTAAAGGTAAAAATATTTTTTATCTTAAGATAAACAAATTTAAGATATACTTAAGTCTTGTATTAGTATTCATAATTACTATGATTGTTTCCATATTTATTTTTGTTAAAACAGGTGCTTTTATAGGTATTGGTAGATTGGTTGTAACATTTATCAATTCCTTATTTATATCTTATTCAATAACTGGCTTTCTATTAGACAAAAATAAAATTTAATAAATTTTTATAAATAGAAAAATATAGTGCATAGATATTTATGCACTATACCAAAAAATCTACAAAAATCCTCTCTTTATGAAAATTAGAACTAATCGTTATAACTTACCTACCAAGCTCTTTATATATTCTCATAATATCAAAGACTATGATGGGAAAAAACACAGTTCATATCTATATGCTTTTAATCTAATCATTGCGTATATGTAAATTGTTAAAATAAAGTTGATATATGGTAAATAATATAGTTTATATTTAAATTAATAATATAGACTAATATATATTGAAAAATAGTGCAAAATAACCATATAATAATATCTAACTTAAGAGAGCTGTTATACAAAATACTTAATAGGTAAAATATAGTAAAAATTATAAATGTTCATAATTAAATTAAAATTGCGTAAAAAAGTTAGAATTCGAAATAGTATGATATAATAAAGAAAATTAAATAAAGGGAAGGTGAATCTCAATGGATAATAAAAAATTATCTAAAGGTGCTTATGGAGGAGTATCAGGTAAAGACTATGTTCCTTACATAACAGACAAATCGAAGACTGGTGCAAATATGGCAGTACTGATAATAGGTATTATTTTAGCCGTAATATTTGCAGCATCAACAGCATATTCAGGAATGAAAGCTGGTCTTACAGTTGCCGCAGGTATTCCAGGTTCTATTATAGGTTCAGCGTTTATAGCAGCATTCGCAAAAGGAAAAGGTATTCTTGGTAAAAATATTGTACAAGGTATGGCAAGTGGTGGTGAATCAGTTGCAAGTGGTATGATTTTCGTATTACCTGCTATTTTATTAATAGGTAGTCAAGTTACATTTTTAGAAGGATTTATAGTTGGAGTAGGTGGAGTTTTATTTGGTATTGGAATTGCATCACTTGTGTACAATTATTTAATAATTGAAGAACATGGTAAGCTTATGTACCCAGAATCAATGGCTATATCTGAAACATTAGTTGCTTCAGATGCTGGTGGAGATTCAATGAAGTATATGGGTATGGGATTTGGTATAAGTGGACTTATAACTGTATTAACAGGTTCATTTTTAAACGTAGCCAATAATGTTATAAGCTTTATTGGAAATAAGTTTTATAAATGTAAATTTGAAGTAGAAGTTAATCCTCTTCTTTTAGGGATAGGATTTATAGTAGGACTTGAAGTTGCACTTACAATGTTTGCAGGTTCTTTATTATCTCATTTTGGTATTATGCCTCTAATAGGATACTTTACTGATATGGCAAGAGAAGGTGCTAAGGTATGGAATGATCCTACAATGGCGATAAACCAAATGGGTGTAAATGATATAGCTGGTAACTATGTAAAATACATAGGGGCTGGTATGATGCTTTGTGGAGGTATAATAGGTGCAGTTAAATTAATACCAACTATAATAGCATCTGTAAAAGAAACTATGAAAGCAAAATCATCAACATCTGTTGACGGTGAAGATGGTAGCGCATTACAAAGTATTATACTATTAGGCGGAATTGTAGCAGCAGTTGTAGGAGCATTCTTTATATCAAATGGTATAGTAATGACAATTATTGGTGTAGTAGTATCTTTATTATTAGCAGGATTATTTGTTATAGTTGCTGGACGTTTAACAGGGACTATAGGTACATCAAATCTTCCTGTATCTGGTATGACAATAGCATCTTTAGTTATAGCGACATTAGTATTTGTTATAATGGGATGGACTGATTTAGCAGATAATAAATCACTATTATTATTTGGTACATTTATAGTTGTTTCTATATCTATAGCTGGAGGATATAGCCAATCTCAAAAGGTAACTTATATAATAGGTGGTAGCAAAAATGAAATGCAAAAATATTTTGCAATAGCTGGTATAGTAGGTGTAATAGTAGTTGTAGGAACTACATTACTACTTGCAAATCAATTAGTAGTAACAGGAGATAATCCTCCATTTGCATTACCTCAAGCTAACTTAATATCAACATTAACATCAGGAATTATGTCTGGTCAATTACCTTGGGTTATGGTAATAGTTGGTGTAGTTATGGCTATAGTTTTATACTTCTTAAATCTACCTATAATGACAGTTGCTATAGGATTTTACTTACCAATTGCAACAACT
This sequence comes from Romboutsia sp. BSD2780061687b_171204_C1, assembly GCF_015560225.1. Taxonomy (NCBI): domain Bacteria; kingdom Bacillati; phylum Bacillota; class Clostridia; order Peptostreptococcales; family Peptostreptococcaceae; genus Romboutsia; species Romboutsia sp. BSD2780061687b_171204_C1. The sequence goes on from NZ_JADMRK010000001.1 coordinate 748,554, forward strand.
TCTATAATATTAGTAGGAGCTTTAATACGTGTATTTGTTGAAAAAACTTCAAGAAGTGATAAAGAAAAAGAGGTCAAAGTTGCTAATGGTATAAGTTTATCATCAGGGCTTGTTGCTGGTGGTTCTATAATAGGATTAGTCGGTATAATATTACAAGTAACAGGTGTTATAAAAGGTGCTGGTCCTAGTGGGTTTGCAGCTTCAAATATGATGGCTATTATACTTCTTTTAGTATTAGTTGTACTTACTACATGGCCAATTGTAAGCTCTAAGGTAAAAAACAATGAAAACTAATGAAGATATTTTAAATATTGTATTTAAAATAAATGATAAAATAGATTATGAAGTAAATGAAGGTGTTGTAACGATACTTGAAAAACAAGATCATAAAATTCAACAGTTTTTTAGAAAATTAAAGTTTAAAATTCCAATGTATAAAAAGACTGAACTAGATGAATATGGCAGCTTTGTATTTTCTAATATTGACGGGAAAAAAACTGTAAAAGAAATTGGTAAAGAGCTAGAATTAAAGTATGGAGAAAAATCACATCCTCTATATGAAAGATTACTTATTTTTTTAAATCATATAGATGCAAACTGTAATTACATTGAAAAAATTAATAATTAAAAATTTCAATAAAAATAGGATATCTTTTAGATATCCTATTTTTATTGAAATTTTTACTACTAAGGCTAAGGTATGCTAAAATTTATAAAAATAATAGTAAATATACATGGAGGAAAAGCTGTTTAAATCAATGAGAAAACAAAAAGAAAATTAGATGTAGATCGAATAAAAAATACTAGACAAAGGGGAGTATATGACACTAGCAATTATAAGTGAGAATGGGTATCCATATAGTCTTCATTTAAGATATATTTATCATAATAATTTTATATATTTACATAGTGCTAAGAGTGGTCATAAGATAGAAAATATAAAAATCAATGAAAAGTATATTTTAGTGTAGTGGGATATACAAATATTTTGCCAAGTAAATTTTCTACAAATTATGAAAGAGTAATAGGATTTGGTATAGCATGTAAAGTAGACGGTAAGGAAGGAGAAGGGCACTTATAAAATTAATAGAAAAGTATAGCAAAGACTTTTTTAAAGAAGAAATAGAATATATTTTAAATGAAAAAATGTCACTAATGTAATAAGAATTACAATAGAACATATAACAGGAAAATAAAATTATTAGAAAATCTACCTATAAAATTAGGTGGATTTTTTTGAGGAAATAATGAATCAAATTGAGGAAAAATGATAGTTTGAATTTTAAAAAGTTAGAAATTGAAACTTTTTAAAATTAAAAATTTTTGTATTGAAAAAAATTATACTTATATTATAATTATAAATGCGACAACTTATGACAAAACTTGGTGAAGAAAGGAATATGAATATGCAAGATAAGCAACTTCAAAAAAATCTTGGGGCAGCTGCAGCTTTATCAACAGTAGTTGGTATGGTTATAGGTGGGGGAGTATTTTTTAAGCCTCAAGCAGTGTATGAATTAACTGGTGGAGAGCCAGGACTTGGAATGATAGCTTGGGTAATAGCAGGTATCATGACAATAACAGCAGGTCTTACTGCAGCAGAGGTTTCAGCTGCTATACCAAAAACAGGCGGTATGATGGTATATATAGAAGAAATATATGGTGAAAAATTAGGATTTTTAACAGGATGGATGCAATCAGTATTATTTTTCCCAGCAACAATAGCTGCAATATCAGTTATGTTTGGGCAACAATCAGCGATACTCCTTGGAAATGAAAATTTAGTAATACCTATGACAGTTGGGGTAATATTATTAGTTGGTGGACTTAATACATTAGGTTCTAAAACTAGTGGAGCAATACAAACAATATCTACAGTGTGTAAATTAATACCTTTAGTACTTATAATGGTATTTGGATTTATAAGTGGATCAGGGAATAATTCAATAACTACTCCATTAGTAGGGGAGGGAATAAGTGCAACTAGTGTAATAGGACAATTATTAGTTGCTATATTATTTGCTTATGATGGATGGATAAATGTCGGTACTTTAGCGGGGGAAATGAAAGATCCGGGAAAAGATTTACCAAAGGCAATAATAGGTGGATTATCTTTAGTTATGGCGGTTTATGTAGTAATAAACTTAGCGTATCTTTGGGTACTTCCAGCAAGTGAATTAGCTAAATATGCATCACCAGCATCTGCTGTTGCAACAGAAATATTTGGACCTATTGGTGGTAAAATAATAACTATGGGTATATTAATATCTGTATTTGGATGTATAAATGGATATCTACTTACAGGACCTAGAATAATATACACATTAGGACAACAAAAAACATTACCTGAATTTTTAGGTAAATTAAATAAATATGATGTACCAGCAAATGCAACTATGGTGATGGCTTCTTTATCAGCGCTTTATGCATTATCTGGACAATTTAACTTACTAAGTGACTTATCAATGTTTGCTATCTGGTCATTTTATGTGTTAACGTTTGTAGGAGTTATAAAAATGAGAAAAACTATGCCAAACTTACATAGACCATATAAAGTTCCGTTTTATCCGGTAATACCTTTAATAGCAATAGCTGGTGGATTATTTGTAGTAATAAACCAATTATTATTTGCAGGACCTAAAAATACAATGATGTCATTAGGAGGAGTTGTAGTAACTCTTATAGGTTTGCCTATATATAATTATATGATGAAGAAGAATCAAAAGGAAAAAGATATAAAAAGGGTAGCATAATAAATTACGAATAAAAACACACAAAAATAATAGAAAACTTAAAATACACAAAGTAAAAAAATAGAACTTTAGAAGTTCTATTTTTTTTGTCTAAATTATTGAAATTAACTTCAAGAAAATGTTTGCACAAAAAAACAAAAAAACTAAGTTTTTTTCAAAAAGATTTTTTATTGAAAAAAATAATTACAAGATTAAATAGATTATCTTTGTAAAGAAAAAAATTCATATTTAAATTTAAGTATACAAAGTTAATTTGGCTAAATAGCTGAAATATAAAAAATAACAGAAAATTTATATAATAAATAAAAATATAAAAATTAAAGTAATCTTAAAAAAATTTTCTAAAAATACATAATTTAGAAAAACGTTGTCGAAAAAAATAAAAAAATGTATTGAAAGTATTTCAAAAAATATTATAATGAAATTATAGAAAACTTAATAAATAAGGAGGCATATATGGAAAGTAAAGAACTTCAAAAAAGTTTAGGGATGTCTGCAGCTTTATCAACAGTTGTTGGTATGGTTATAGGTGCAGGTGTGTTCTTTAAGCCGCAAGCTGTTTATCAAACAACAGGTGGAGAGCCAGGACTTGGAATGATAGCATGGGTAGTAGCAGGTATCATAACTATAACAGCAGGATTAACGGCAGCTGAAGTATCAGCAGCTATACCAAAAACTGGTGGTATGATGGTATATATTGAAGAAATATATGGCAAGAAACTAGGATTTTTAACAGGGTGGATGCAAACGGTATTATTCTTCCCAGCAACAATAGCAGCACTAGGAGTTATATTTGCACAACAAGCAGTTTCATTAATAGGAAATGAGTCTTTAACTCTTCCTATAGCAGTAGGTATTATATTATTTGTTGCAGCGTTAAATACATTAGGATCAAAAGCTGGTGGAGCTATACAAACAATTGCTACTATATGTAAGTTAATACCTTTAGCACTTATAATGGTATTTGGATTTATAAAAGGAAGCGGAACAAATCCAGTAATGACACCATTAGTAGGAGATGGAATAAGCCCAGCAGGAGTTATAGGTCAATTATTAATAGCAGTATTATTTGCCTATGATGGATGGATAAATGTTGGTGCTTTAGCTGGAGAAATGAAAAATCCAGGTAAGGATTTACCAAGAGCGATAGTTGGTGGGCTTGCAGTAGTTATGGGAGTTTATGTAGTAATAAACTTAGCATATCTTTGGGTACTTCCAGCAAGTGAATTAGCTAACTATTCAGCACCAGCAGCAGCAGTTGCAGAGGCTATGTTTGGACCAATGGGTGGTAAATTAATAACAATAGGTATATTAATATCAGTATTTGGTACACTTAACGGATACTTATTAACAGGACCAAGAGTTATGTATACTTTAGCAGAACAAAAAACTCTACCAGGATACAAGACTTTAACTAAATTAAATAAATCTCAAGCTCCAGCTAACTCAATAATAGCAATGGCAACATTATCAGCTATATATGCATTATCAGGACAGTTCAACTTATTAACAGATTTATCAATATTTGCTATATGGATATTCTACGTACTAACATTTATAGGTGTTATAAAGCTTAGAAAAGATCAACCAGATTTATTTAGACCATACAGAGTTCCATTATATCCATTTATACCAGCTATAGCTATATTAAGTGGATTATTCGTTGTAATAAACCAACTATGTTTTGCTGGTTTACAAACAACAATGATATCTTTAGGAGGTATAATAATAACTCTTATAGGATTACCAATTTATAATTATATGCAAAATAAAACTAATTAATAAAAAAGTACAAGCGTATTGCTTGTACTTTTTTATTAGAAGGATTTTATGTTAAATATAAAAATGTGAAGAGTTTTATTGATACACTTATAAATTAAAGTAAATTTTTATTTTTATTACATAAATATTTACAGAATAAGTTTTATCTTTTAGTGATATAAAAAAGGGTTTTTACCAATACTAAGATTATAAAAACGTTTAAAACGTAAAAATTTATACAAATATGTTCCTTAAAAGGCATAAATTTATAATAACTATAAAGGAGGAACTCATATGAAAAATGTAAGATTAAAACTAGCAATAAGTGTAGGACTTTTAACATTTGCTATGATACCAAATAACACAAGTGCTTTAGAATATATAGATAAATATACTTGTTTACCTATATATTATGATGTAAATGAAACTGCTAATACAAACAATAAAATCGCTTATATAACGATAGATGATGGTCCAAGCAAGTACACAAAAGACATACTACAAATCCTTAAAAAGCATAATGCACATGCGACATTTTTTATGATAGATATGAATATGAAAGTAAATAAGGATGCTGTAATAGAGATTGTCGAAAGTGGAAATAGTGCAGGATTTCATAGTGTTTCGCATGATGTAAATAAACTTTATGAAAATTACGATTCAGCTAAAAGAGAATTTGATAAAAATAAGGAAACTTTTTATGAGATAACTGGAAGGACATCAAATATAATAAGACTTCCTTATGGAAGCAAACCGTATACACCAGTCAAGTCATATGAAAATTTAGTTGATGCAGGATATAAGCTTTGGGATTGGAATATAGATACTCAAGATTGGAAAAATGATTCTAATAAAATAATAGAAATTGTAAAAGAACAGGTTAAAAATAAAAAAGAAGTAGTAATACTTATGCACGAAAAAAAACAAACAGTACAAGCATTAGATGAAGTACTTACTTATTTAAATGAAGAAGGATATGAAATACTTCCTATAAATGAAAAACAAATACCAAAGAATTTTTGGAATATTAATACTAAATAAATAGCTATCAAAATGATAGCTATTTTGTTTACTTAAAATTTTTACTAGACAAAATAATACAAAAAATAATAAAATAGGACGTGGTTAAAATAGTTATATTATTTAAATAATATAGAAAGGATTAAATTTATGGATGATAAAAAAATAGTAGAAGATCCAAGATATAAACAGTGTAATAAAGAAGCTATAATGGGACTTATTCTTGGACTCTTAAATCTTATATGGTGGTTTGGATTTGGATATGGACTTTCAAATAGACCAGTTAAAGAGTATACATATATACTAGGTTTTCCTGCATGGTTTTTTATGAGCTGTATAGTAGGAGGAATACTTTTTTCTATACTTACAGTTATTACAATAAATAAGTTCTTTAAAGATATGCCACTTGATGGTTTAAGCAAAGAAGAAGTAGAGATGTACAAAAAGGAGTTTAAGTAATGGAAAATGTAAATTACAAAGTATTAATTCCTATAGTTATATACTTTATAGCTATATTTGGAGTAGGTTTTTACTCTATGAAGTTTGTAAATAGAGCAAGAAATTCAAATAAAGATAATTCTTTTATGGACGAATATATGACAGGAGGAAGAGATTTAGGTGGATTTGTACTTGCTATGACTTTAGTTACTACATATTTAAGTGCAGGAAGTTTTATAGGTGGACCTGGAACTGCTTACAAAGAAGGACTAGGATGGGTGTTTTTAGCGATGGCACAAATGCCAACAGGATATTTTACATTAGCGGTCCTTGGAAAAAAGTTTGCTATAATATCTAGAAAAATAAATGCAGTGACTATAACAGACTTTTTAAGAGCAAGATATAAATCAGACATAGTAGTTATAATGACGTCGATATCAATAGTTATATTTTTTATAGCGGCAATGGCAGCACAGTGGGTAGGAGCGGCTAGACTTTTACAAGGTTCAGTAGGTCTTGATTACAACATTGCATTAACTGCATTTGGAATAACAGTTATAGTTCACACTGTAGTAGGTGGATTTAGAGCAGTTACATTATCTGATACAATTCAAGGTGTAATAATGACTATAGCAACTATAGCTATATTTATAGGTACTATAATTGCAGGTGGTGGAATAAATAATATAATTCAAAATATGGCAGCTATTAATGAGGGAATGATAACTCCATTTGGAGTAACACCAGGAAATATGACTATAGCTTGGGTAACATCATTTTGGATATTAGTGGGATTTGCAGTGGTAGGTATCCCATCAGTATCTCAAAGAGCTATGAGTTATAAAGACACTAAGAGTTTGCATGATGGTATAAAATATGGAACGATAGTATCTATGATATTACTTCTTGGAATGCATTTAGTAGGGGCATTTGGTTCAACATTAGTTACTGGTATAGAATCTGGAGATTTAGTTGTACCAACATTAACAACCAAGTTATTTCCATCGGTAATAGCAGGAATATTACTTGCAGGACCATTAGCATCTATAATGTCAACAGTAGATTCACAGTTATTAGTAGCATCAGGTTCTATAGTTAATGATTTAATTTCAAATTATATAAATCCTAATTTAAAGACTAATTCTAATTTAAGCGGAAAGATAAGTATATTATGTACCGCACTTCTTGGTATTATAATATATTTAGTAGCTTTTAATCCACCAGAATTAATAGTTTGGCTAAATTTATACGCTAATGCAGGAATAATTTCTACATTTTTATGGCCAATAATACTTGGGCTTTATTGGAAAAGGGCGAATTCATCTGGTGCTATATCATCTATTATAGTAGGTATAGGCTCATATATATTATTTAGCCAAATATGGAATAGACCATTTGGGATGCATACTATAGTACTTCCCTTAGTATTATCATTAATAACTTTTATAATAATATCTAAAAATACAAAAGAACCAGATGAAGATGTTTTAGAAACTTTCTGGGGTATATATTATAAATGATAAGAAAAAAGAGATACCTCAAATAGAGGTATCTCTTTTATATCTAACAATAATATAAAAATTTACTTAACATATACAGAGGATACATATCCATAAGTATTACCAAATTTTATCTTGTGCCAATCATGCTTAGTGTCTACTATCTTAACTTTATCTCCTTTTTGCAAATATCCAATAGGTGCAAATAAAGTACCTCTCTCAGCTCTAACTTTAACATTGTCATTTAATACAGTCTTTATATTGGAAAAACTTCCTTTAATGTTAAAAAATTCTTTGACACTATTAACTATACCATTAGCTATTTTTTCTTGATATGCTTTTGTAGACAATTTGAATCCTTCATTATCATTTGATATAAAGCCACATTCGATAAGAATAGATGGCTTATTGTTATCTCTTAAAACTTGCAAGTTACCTTTTTTAACACCTCTATCATTAGCTTTAGTAGAATTTAATAGATTAGATTGAAAAATATTAGCAAGACCTTTATTGGTTTTATCGTAGTAATAAGTTTCTATACCATTTGCACTTTTACTTTCTGATGTATTTTGGTGTATTGATATAAATAAATCAGAATTAGATAAGTTTGATTTTTTAGTTCTTTTAGATAAAGATACATATTCATCTTTATTCCTAGTTGTCTCAACGTATATGCCTTCTTCTCTTAATAGCTTTTCTACTTTTTCCGCTATTTGAAGGTTTAGATTATCTTCTATTCTAGCACCATAGCTTGAACCATTATCTTTTCCCCCGTGGCCTGCATCTATAAATACTTTATAGCTTTGGGCATTTGATATAGTCATATTTGACATAAATGATAAAGACAATAACAATGCTATTATAGGTTTTCTCATATGTTTAATACTCAAAAATGTTCCTCCTTAGATGTCTAAAATTAAATTCAACTCTAATTATACTAGTTTAAAAAAATTTTTCAACCTAATGTAATTTATTGAAAAAGTAGACAAAGTAGAATTTTTAAAAAACTGTAAGAATATAACATATAGTATATAAATTTTTCAAATAGAATATTTATAACTCGTATACTTTTACAAGGAGTATATTTAATTATGGATAATAAAAATAATATAAATAGAGAAAATAAACAAATTAAAAAGGCAATTGATAAGTGTTCCAAAATTAAATCAAATAAAGGTACTCAAAGTCTGGGATTAGATAGGTTTTCTTATGCAGACTTTGTATTGCTATCTTCGACATTAGCATATGCAATAGTAGAAGAATTAAATGAGGAAGATTTAAGCTTATTAATATCTTTTATAAATATGTTAAATGGAGATTTAGTTATGCTAAGAACGCAAGAAGCTATAAGAGCGGGAAGAGAAACAGAATTAAGCCAGCAGCAGGAGGAAGAAGTATTAGAAGAGACGGACACCCTAGCTGATGCTATAGGAGAGACTGTTGATGATGAAATGATAGCCGATCTAATTAGAAAACCTAAAAAGAAGAAATATAAAAAGAAAAAGATTAAAAAGGTAAAGTGATCAATGCACATATTGTAGGTTGGTAACTTTTTATTTAAAAATAAAAAGTTAATACTGGGTAAATTTATATAAAAAAATATATTATAGATTATAAAAGTTTGATATAATAATTATTAAAATGAATAGAAGGAATTGAAAGAATATATGAGGTGTACAAATTTTTATTTTAAGGGAAATGATAATTTAGATATACATGTATATAAGTATGAAGGGGAAACAGACAAGCCAAAAGGTATAATTCAAATAGCACATGGTATGAACGAAACTGCTAGTAGGTATGAGTATTTCGCGAAACATTTAACTAAAAATGGTTATATAGTTTATATAAATGATCATAGAGGTCATGGCAAGACTGCTAAGACGGTTGAAAATGTTGGATATTTAGCGAAGGAAAATGGCTTCTATCATTTGGTTGAGGATATGAACATATTAACAAATATTATAAAAAATGAAAATGAAGGACTTCCTATATATTTATTTGGGCACAGTATGGGATCTTTTGCTAGTCAAAACTATATTATGAAGTATTCACATAATATAGATGGAGTTATATTGTCAGGTTCAAATGGAGACCATGGATTTATATTAAATTTAGCAGAGATAATAATAAATAGAGAAATAAAAAAACATGGACGATTATATAGAAGTAAATTTATAGATAACTTAATATTCGGTAGAAATAATAGAAAGTTTAAAAATACTAAAACAGAATTTGACTGGCTAAGTAGGGATGAAGAAGAGGTTAAAAAATATATAGATAATCCATTTTGTGGATTAATATTTACTTGTGGTTTTTTCTATGATTTTATACAAGGATTAAAAGAAATAGAAGATAAACATAACTTGGCTAAAATTCCTCTTGATTTACCTATATATATATTATCTGGAGATAAAGATCCAATAGGAAAGTTTGGAATAGGTGTTTTTAATTTAAGGGATAGATACATAAATTTAGGAGTACAAGATGTAAGTTGTAAATTATATGAAGGTGGAAGGCATGAAATGCTAAATGAAACCAATAAAGATGACGTTATAAAAGATATATTAGATTGGATTAACAATAAATTGGTACAAAAAACTACATAATTATGTAGTTTTTATTTTTGTATTTAAAAAATAATTATTTTGAATAATTGATTCTAGAGTTGTTAAAAAAATAAAGTATGAAAAAGACAAAAGTAAGAATTTGTAAAAGTAAGAAAACTAATTAAAATTAAGTTTTATACGGGTAAATTATATTAATTCTTATAAAAATATAGTAAAAAGCATAAAAAACTTTAAAATATATTAAAAGTTATATTGACAATAGAATGTTAATAATATATCATAATTTATATAAGAGGAGAAAAACTTAACAATATTAAGTAAAAATAAGAAAATACTTTACAAAAATTTAACTATGATTTTAAATATGAAAACGTATTTTTATAAAGTTTTAATATTGGAAAGTCAGATGAAAAATTAGCCAAGTTAATTAAAAAATGATTAACGTACTGGTTAATTTATAAAAATTAAATAATATTATGGAGGACAAAATGGGAGAGAGTTCATTCTTAACAGGGTTTTTGATGATATCAAACATCAAAACAATTATTTTTATTGCACTATTAATAGGGACGTTTTTCATAGTTAAACACTTTGAAAAGAAGAAAGTAAAGTTCTCAACAAGAACAATCTATGCGACAATAATAGGACTTATACTAGGGGTTATAATCCAATTAGTGGCAGGTCTTCCTGAAGATCCATCACAAGTTGATTGGTTACAAGAAGTAAGTAAGTGGTATGGATTATTTGGGTATGGATTTATGGATTTATTAAAAATGTTAGTAGTTCCAATGGTATTTGTATCGATAATAAGAGTTATAATAAATATGAAAGAAGGGGACAATTTACAAGCATTAACATTTAAATCTTTAGGAATGCTACTTGGGACAACATGTTTAGCAGCAATAATAGGTATAGTAGTAGGAAATGTTATGAAACTAGGAGTTGGATTTGAAGCAACTGGCATAGAAGCACCAGAGATGAGAGAAATAACTCCATTAGTTGACACTTTAAGAGGATTATTACCATCAAATCCAGTACTATCTATGGCAGATGGAAATATAGTAGCAATAATAATATTTGCTACATTCTTAGGGCTTGCGACAAACAGAACAAAGAAAAAATATATGGATACAGTTAAGCCATTTATAGATTTGGTAGAAGCTTTCTATAAGATAATAGTAAGTGTTGCAATGACAGTTATAAAGTTTATGCCATATGCTGTAGTTGCGCTTTTAGCAAATACTATAACTGCAAGAGGATTATCTTCAATGATATCTGTTGTACAATTTGTAGTAGCTTTATATGTAGCAACAGCAATACTATTTGTTGTTCACTTAATAATAATAGCAGCTTGTGGGTTAAACCCAATTACTTATATAAAAAATGCGGCAGAACCACTACTTCTTGCATTTACATCTCGTTCAAGTTTAGGAACACTTCCTGTAACTATAGATACACTTGTTAAAAAGCATGGTGTTGAAGAAGGTGTAGCAAGTTTTACAGCAAGTTTAGGTGCTAATATGGGGATGAATGGATGTGCTGGTATATACCCTGCACTAATGGCTATAACAGTTGCAAATATGGCTGGGATAGATAAAGATATAAGTTTCTATGTAATGCTACTTGTAGTTATAACTATAAGCTCATTAGGAATTGCTGGTCTTCCAGGAACTGCAACAATGGCAGTATCAGTAGTTGTATCAGGAGTAGGACTTGGAGCTTATTTCCCATTAGCTGGTGGAATACTTGCAATAGATCCAATACTAGATATGGGTAGAACAATGATAAATGTAAACGGAGCATCGGTAACTTCAATAGCTGTTGGTAATTCACTTGGCAAAATCGATAAAGATATTTACAATAGAAAAAATACAGTAACAACTGAAGATAGAAGCGCTTAAATAAAAATAGCCCTCATAAATGAGGGCTATTTTTATTTAAGATATATGAAACTTGATACAGTTAGTTCACTATATTGTATAATAAGGAATATATAATTATTAACATAAGTTCCTAGTAGAATTAATACTAAAAAATAAAAAAACATATATACAAAAAACTTACATATTTAAATATTAAAAAAATATAATAGTTTTGTGAAAACTATAAAAATACAAATAATAAAAAAGGATGTATATTAGCTACATTCTTTTTTTATGAAATATTCCTAAATTTAACTTTATTAAAAAGTATGATAAAATGGTAAAATAGTGAATATTTTAAGTGGCTTATGTATTATTAGTTTAGAATAAAATATTACCATAAAATAGAAAAATTACACTATGAAAATAAGGAGGGGCATATGAAAAAGATAGATAAGATTATAGATGTATTTAGAAATTCAAACTATACAGAGATAAATTCAAAAGCTGCTGAAATGTCTTTTTATTTACTATTATCCCTTTTTCCATTTTTAATGTTTACTATAAGTACTATAGCATATATGCCTGTTATTCAAATAAATAAATATATATTATTATTTGAGCATATGATGCCAGAAAGTGCTTTTAATATGATATCAGCTATAATTTATTCTGCTATGAAAAATAAAAGCAAAAATTTTATAATAACAAGTTTTCTGCTAACTATGTGGACATCATCAAGAGCAGTAAGAGCTATGATAAGAGGTGCTAATAAATCTTATAAGGTAGAGGAAACTAGATCATTTATAAAGGTGTTTTTTATAAGTATATTATCAACTATAACCTTATTATTTTTAATATTTTCATCAATGGTATTTTTAGTATATGGAGAAAAGATAGGATACTTTATATTTGGACTTATTGGGCTTGATAAGATATTTATGTATATTTGGGATATACTAAGATACACTATAGGTATATTAACCTTAGTTATAATACTTATAAGTATATATAGATATAGCCCTAATAAAAAAGTAAAAATGTCAGAAGCAACACCAGGTGCTATAATATCAACTCTTGGATGGATATTAGTATCTTTAGGATATTCTTATTATTCTAATTATTATGCAAATTATGAAGTTATATATGGAAGTATTGGTGGAATAATAGTTTTAATAACGTGGATTTATTTAAGTAGTTGGGCTATATTGATAGGTATAGAAATCAATGCTAAAATTTACTTAAGAAGAAATATATACAAATATAAATTTAATGAAAAAATATAATAATAATAGACACTTATTTGTAATTAGGAGAGATAAATAAGGTATGAATACATATGAATATATAAATGAAAGAGATATACTTTATAATTTATTTGATTGTATTAGAATAGTAGATCCAATAAGAAAAGTAGTTATACATCAAATAAAAAATGAGGTAGATATAGAAAAGCTACCTTGTTATGAGTTTTGGAATAGAAATCAAGTATGTGAAAATTGTATATCAATTAGAGCGTATAATGAAGAAAAATCTTTTTCAAAAATAGAGTTTAATAAAGAAAAAGTATATTTTGTAATTGCAACTTTAATCAAAATAAATTGTACAAAATATATAGTAGAAGCGTTAAAGGATGTAACGGAGGATAACATATTAGAAGAGATAAGTAAAAAAAGTATAAGTGATATAACAAAAGAAGTTAACAGATTAAATGAAATAGTTGTTAAGGATGAACTTACAGGTTGCTTTAATATAAGATATGTAAATGAAATGCTACCTTTTAATATATTAGATAGTATAAATGAAAATAAGACATTATCAGTTTGTATGCTAGACTTAGATTATTTTAAGCAGATAAATGATACATATGGGCATTTGTGTGGAGATTTTGTACTAAAAGAAGTAGGTAAAATACTAAAAGATAATATAAGAAAAGATATAGATTGGGTAGCAAGATATGGAGGAGAAGAATTTATAATTGTATTTAATAATATGTCATTAAAAAATGTAACTAAGAGAGTACAAGCTATAAAGGATAAAATAGAAAAACATGAATTTAAATGGAAAGATAAGGTTATAAAAATAACATCAAGCTTTGGAATAAGCACGTTAGATGAAGATACAAAAACAGTAGAATCTATTTTAGAATCTGCTGATAAAATGCTTTATCTTTCAAAACAAAAAGGAAGAAATAATATATCACATAAATAATGAAAGTGCTTAAAAGTAGTATAAATACTAACTTAAAAGCACTTTTTTACTTTTAAAATATAACTTTAAATATGATATATAATAATATTAAAAAATACTATCTAGTAAATACAAGCTTATTATCATCTGACAAATTTTCATTAAAACTATAACCATCAATATTAAACTTTTTTAAATCTGAGATTTTATCTATTTTATTTCTTATTATAAAAGATGTCATATATCCACGGGCACGTTTTGCATAAAGACCTTTAGTTTGATAAGTGTCTTTGCTAGAATTATATTCTTTAAAGTTTATATCTATAAATGTATAGTCTTTCTTTATAGATTTTAAATCTATACACTTTAAGTACTCAGAAGAAGCTAGATTTATTAGTATTTTGTTTTTATGTGTGCTTAATTCATTCATTATATTTTGAGTTATTTTATCTTTCCAAAATTTATATAAATCATCCCCACGATTATTAACTAATTTAGACTTCATCTCAAGTCTATAGGGTTCTATTAAATCAAATGGCTTAAGTATACCATAAAGTCCTGAAAGTATTCTTATATTTCCATTAGCAAAATCAAAATCTTCATGTGTAAATTCATAAATTTTCATGCAATTAAAAACCTCTCCATCAAAAGCTAAGATACTTTCGCACTTTGGATTATTTTTAGTAGATAGATTTTTATGTCTATTATGGTTTAATATAGTTAAATCTTCACTTAGATTCATAAGATTTGATAGTTCTTCTTTTTTCAATGATTTTAAAAGTTTAATTAAATAATCTATATCATCTTTAAATATAGGTATAGATTGTTTATTCAATCTTATATTCTTATCAAAATTCATAGTTGTAGTAGGAGAAATTATAGTAATCATTTTACACCTCTCATATATTTATTTACTAATTTATACTTACACCAATTAAAGTAAAATTGATTAATATTTTAAGTTGAATTTCATAAGTTTATTATATACCCTTAATATAAAAATTTTAATCATATAAGTATGTAATATAAAAATATTTAGAAATAGTATATAACTGTGATAGAATTAACATGTATTGAAAAATTTATATAAAATATAGTTTTAAGGAGTGAATTATTGTGGATAAAAATATAACTTGGATCAATGAAAAAAGAATAGAAAAAACAATTAAAGCTTTAGAAAAAAACAATATGAATGGTTATTTAGCAAAAGATACGGATGATATTATAAATATAATAAAAGAGTTAGTTGATGAAAAGTCATTAGTAGCTTGTGGTGGCTCTATGACTTTATTTAAAACAGGTATTATAGATTTATTAAGAAGTGGTAGATATAATTTTTTAGATAGATACGAAGAAAATCTCTCACCTCAGGAGATGAAAGAGATATTTAGAAAATCTTTCTGTGCAGATGCATACTTCACTAGTACTAATGCTATAACAGAAGAAGGAGAATTATACAATGTAGATGGAATGGGAAATAGAGTGGCTGCCATGCTTTATGGACCTGATAAAGTTATAGTAGTATGTGGAGTAAATAAGATAGTAAAAAATATAGATGAAGCTATAAATAGAAATAAAGTAGTATCTGCCCCTGCGAATGCTAAAAGGTTAAATACTAAGACGCCATGTAAAGAGGTAGGCTATTGTATGGACTGTAGTAGCAGTGAACGAATATGCTGTGAATATACTATTATAAAAAAACAAAGAATACCAAATAGAATACATATAATATTTATAAATGAAAGTTTTGGGTATTAAAATAGTATACAATTTATCCTACACATAATGAATACATAATTTGTCAATAATATATAATATGTATATCACCAAGGGTAGTAAGGAGGAAATATGAAAAAAGTAAAGCTTATATATAATCCAAACTCAGGTGAGAAAAAAATAACAAACCAACTTGATAATATAATAAAAATATATCAAAAATATAACTACATACTTATACCATATAGATTAAGTAAACATCAGCACATAAGTAAAGCCTTTTTAGATATGGATGAAACTTATGACCATTTATTAATAGCAGGAGGAGATGGAACAGTAGACATAGTTCTAAATGCTATGAAAGAATTTAATGTAGATATACCTATTGCTATACTTCCAACAGGAACAGCTAATGATTTTGCTAAAGCGTTAAATATTTCATTAGATATAAATAAAGCTGTTAAAGATATACTCAATTCAGAGCCTAAAAGTATAGATATAGGAAAAATAAATAATAAATATTTTATAAATGTAGCTAGTGCAGGGATGTTTACTGATGTATCTCAGAAGATAAATCCAGAATTAAAAAATTATATGGGAAAAGTATCTTATTATATTACAGGTATAGAGGAAGCTCTTCACCTAAGAAAATTCAATATAAATGTAAATTCCAAAGAAGTTATGTACAAGGGTGATATGTATCTTATGTTAGTCTTTAATGGAAAAACAGCAGGTAATTTAAATTTGGCATACAAAGCAGAAGTAGACGATGGTTACCTAGATGTTATTATATTTAAAGCAATGCCTATACCAAAATCAATACCAGTGCTTATAAGTATATTAAAGGGTGAGCACTTAGATACATACAATGAAAGTGAGATATTATATTTTAAAACTAAAAAAGTAAGAATAGATTGTTGTGATGGTTTATTAACTGATATAGATGGAGAAAGAGGGCCAGATTTTCCTCTGGATATAGAATGTATAGAAGATGGAATAAAAATACTTGGAGTAAAATAAAAAAGGAAGCTAAATTTAGCTTCCTTTTTTATTTATTATTTTGAAGGTTTGAATGAACTTTTTAAAGGAACAACTCTATTGAATACTAATTTATCATCAGTAGTATATTTAGTATCGACAGAGAAGAATCCATTTCTAACAAATTGGAATTTATCTAGAACTTTAGCATTTTCAAGTTGAGTAGGCTCTGCAAATCCTTGAAGTATTTCTAGAGAATCTGGGTTTATTTGTTCTAAGAAATGCTTACCTTCATTTTCAGGAGCATCATCAAGTATTAATGGTTCATATAATCTAAATTCACAAGGCTTAGCAGTAGTTGCTTCAACCCAATGTATAGTAGATTTAACTTTACGCCCTGTAAATCCTGAACCACTCTTAGTTTCTGGGTCATAAGTACAATGTATTTCAGTTACATTTCCATTTTCATCTTTTATAACTTCATTACATCTTACAAAATATGCACCTTTTAATCTAACTTCGTTTCCAGGGAATAATCTAAAGTATTTTTTAACAGGTTCCTCCATAAAGTCTTCTTGTTCTATATAAAGTTCTCTACCGAATGGAACCATTCTTTTTCCTTTAGTTTCGTCTTTTGCATTATTTTCGATTTCTAACATTTCTATTTGACCCTCAGGATAATTAGTTATAACTAATTTTAAAGGTCTTAAAACACCCATAGCAAGTGGAGCTTTAGGTTGTAAATCTTCCCTTACGAAAAAGTCAAGCATTTGGCTATCAACTTTAGAATCAGCTTTAGATACACCAATTTCTCTACAGAAGTTTGTTATAGCTTCAGGAGTATATCCTCTACGTCTAAGACCTGATATAGTAGGCATACGAGGATCATCCCATCCATCAGTTATACCTTCGTCAACAAGTTGCTTTAGCTTTCTCTTACTCATAACAGTATTTGTAAGGTTAAGTCTTGCAAATTCTATTTGTCTAGGGATATTTTCCATTTCACATTCTCTAACAACCCAATCATATAATGGTCTTTGATCTTCAAATTCTAAAGTACATATAGAATGAGTTATTCCTTCTATTGCATCTTCTAATGGATGAGCAAATGCATACATTGGATATATACACCATTTGTCTCCTGTGTTATGGTGCGTTGAATGAGCTATTCTATATATTATAGGATCTCTAAAGTTTATATTAGGAGATGACATATCAATTTTTGCTCTTAATACTTTTTCTCCATCTTTAAATTCACCGTTTCTCATTCTTTCGAATAAGTCTAAGTTTTCTTCAACAGTTCTGTTTCTATAAGGACTGTCTTTACCAGGTTCACTTAATGTACCACGATATTCTCTCATTTCTTCAGGTGTTAATTCACACACATAAGCTTTACCTTTTTTTATAAGAAGCACAGCTTTTTCGTACATTGTATCGAAATAGTCTGATGCGAAGAATAAATTATTCCAATCAAATCCTAACCACTTAACATCTTCTTTTATAGAATTTACGTATTCTACATCTTCTTTAACAGGGTTAGTGTCGTCAAATCTTAAGTTTACTTTTCCTTTAAATTCTTTTGCAAGACCAAAGTTTAAGCATATACTTTTAGCATGACCTATATGTAAGTAACCATTTGGTTCTGGTGGAAAA
Source organism: Romboutsia sp. BSD2780061687b_171204_C1 (assembly GCF_015560225.1). Lineage (NCBI taxonomy): Bacteria > Bacillati > Bacillota > Clostridia > Peptostreptococcales > Peptostreptococcaceae > Romboutsia > Romboutsia sp. BSD2780061687b_171204_C1. The sequence continues at coordinate 766,994 of NZ_JADMRK010000001.1, forward strand.
CGAGTTATAATGCTGTCATGTTTTCCAGTTTCTAAATCATTAACTATAATGTTTTTTATGAAATTAGATGAAACATTTTCGTTTGACATATTAATAGTACCTCTCATTTATTAATTTTTTATCCATAGTACAAAAAAGTACTATAATCCATAATATTAATTTTAATCTAATATTGTAAAAAAATAAAGATATAATTAAATATATATACTTAAAATTATTATATGAATGACTAAATTTTATAATATAAATATAAAATTATGATAAATTTCCGTTTAAATAGTGAACTTAAATCCTAAAATGCCATAAAAAAATGTATACTTACTAGATAAGTCTAAATAATAATAATATGATAGTCATTTTTTAAACTAATAAACATATATTTAGGAGTAGTTAATTATGGAACAAATACTATATTCATTAACAGACCACAAGGCATTAGCCATAATAGTTGGATTTTTACTTATAATGCTTGAGACTTTTGCTCCAATACTTCCATTAATTGCGATAGTGCTAGCAAATGCTTTTGTTCTTGGGATGTGGATGGGTTTTTTAGTGTCATGGGTAGGGTCAGCAATTGCATCTATAATTCTATACTATATAGCAAATAAGTTTTCAAGGTTAAAATACATACAAAAGTATAAATCAAAAGAACAAGTAAAAAGGATAACTTCTTGGATTCATAAGCAAGGATTTAACACTATATTTATATCTTATGCATGTCCTTTTATACCAGATTTTTTAGTAACAATTTCATCTGGATTTGCAGGAACAGAAATAAAAAATTATATATCAGGAATGGTATTTGGAAAATTTGTAATGTTTTTACTTATAAGTTACATTGGGGAAGATTTGGATAAAGTTTTACAAGAACCTATTAAAGTAGTAGTATTTGCTTTAGCTGTAATTATATCTTGGATACTTGGAAGAAAAATAAATAATAGAATACATACAGGAAATGTACCTAAATAGAATTAAATAATATAAATATAATATTTATAATTTTCGACAAATAATTTCACAAAAACATTTACTATATATATATTTTTGTGATATAATTTTATAGTTATATTTTAATGAAGGGGGAGAGTAATATGAAAAAAGTATATATTATAACAACATATACAGGTACAGTATTATCGTTTCTTATAAGACGTATAAGTAAAACCCCATATGCACATGTATCAATATCTTTAAATGAACAATTAAGACCTATGTATTCATTTGGAAGGTTAAATCCTAAAACTCCTATATTTGCAGGGTTTGTGGAGGAAAATATAAATGAAGGTTTATACGCTATAAGAACTAACACTATGTGTCGTGTTTACTCGTTAGATGTTACTGATGAACAATATCATAAATTATACAAGAATATAATGAATGTAAGTGAAAATAGAGAACAATATGATTATGATGTAAAAGCACTTTTATATCTAAGCATAGATAGACCTAGAGAAAAAGAATTTAAATATGTATGTTCACATTTTGTTGCTGATATGCTAGAAAAAAGTGATATAGATATTATGAATAAGCCTTCTTATGAAGTAAGGCCTAATGATTTTTATGATTATAAAGGTTTAGTGCTAGAATACGAAGGATTACTTTCTAAATACTACGATAGAAATAAAAATGATATGTACTTAAGAAGAACAGTTAATGTATAAATACCTCTTATTTTAAAGAGGTATTTATTTTTTTACAACAAATGGATATAATGTAATTAAATACAAATAATAAGAAAGGGAGTATTTAATGGTAAAGAAAATAAAACCGTACATAATATCACTTATAGTCATTTTGATATATTTAATCATAAAACTACCAGTTTTAAGTTTTGACTTCATATCATTTACATCAACACTTATACTATTTTTTGGTTTATCAGGCATATTAGACATGATGCTTGATAGGTCAGAAAAGACTTCTAAAATGGCAAAATACAATTTTTTTATAGCTATAATACTTATAGTTTATAATATAGCTGTTCCATTTATAACATCTTCACCAATACTTCATTCCAAATCATATAGAAACTTATTAGGAGAGGTTAAGGAAAGCACCTTTACAAAAGATGTAAGTCCTGTAAGTGTAGCAGATATTCGTTTAGTAGATGAAGATATGGCTATGAAATTGGGAGACAAAAAAGTTGGAGAAGTACCAGCATTAGGAAGTGTTGCTAAACTTGGTAAATTTCATATACAAAGTGTAAATGGAAATTTATATTGGGTGGCACCACTTGTACATAGAGATTTAATAAAATGGATAACATCCATGGATGGAACTAACGGATATGTAATGGTATCTGCTAGTAATCCTCAAGATGTAAGATTAGTTCAAAAGATAGACGGGAAACCTGTTAAGATAGTATATCAACCAGAAGCATATCTACATCAAGACTTACACAGACATATGTATTTAAAAGGAATTGTAAATGTAGGTATGACAGATTTTACACTTGAAATAAATGATGAAGGCAGACCTTATTGGGTTACAACATTATACAAACATGATATAGGATATAGCGGTGCTAATGCTATTGGGGTGGCTACAGTAGATGCAGAAACTGGAGAAACTAAGAGGTATAATATAAAAAATGCACCAAAATGGATAGATAGAATACAGCCTCAAGAATTTGTAACAGATCAAATAAATGATTGGGGATTATATGTGAAAGGATTTTTAAATTCTGTAATATCAGAAGAAGGCGTTTTAGTTCCAACTGAAGGAACATCTTTAGTTTACGGAAATGATGATAAATCATATTGGTATACAGGGATAACTTCTTCTGGTGGAGATGAATCAACTATAGGGTTTATGTTAGTTGATACTCGTACTAAAGAAGCTAAATTATATAAACAACCAGGTGCAACAGAAGCAGCAGCTATGAGATCTGCAGAGGGTAAAGTTCAAGAGAAAAACTATGAAGCAACATTCCCTGTGATGTATAATATACTTGGAACTCCTACATATGTTTCATCTTTAAAAGATAAAGCAGGATTAGTTAAGATGGTTGCATTTATATCAGTAGAAGACTTTAGCATATTAGGGCTTGGAGAAACAAAAGAAGAAGCACTTAGGAATTATAGAGAGGCACTTTCTTCGAAAGGAAATAATATAAAAATAGAAAATGATACAACAACAGAAATAGTAGAGGGTACTGTATCTAGAATTAGCCCAGATGTAAAGTCAGGGAATACTTTCTATTATCTGACTTTAGAAAATAATGGTGATAAAGTATTTAATGCAACATCAAAAGTATCTATAGACTTACCACTTACTCAAGTAGGAGATAAGGTTAAAATAACTTACCAAAAAGGGGAAAAGGGATTTGTAGATATAGTTGAATTTGATAACTTAAGTATAGGTAACATGACTAAAGAAAATAAATGATTTAAGTTAGAAGTAGCAAATTTGCTACTTCTTTTTAGTTTAATTAAATATAATATTTGAATTTTTAAATAAATCACCTAAAATTTGTAAATTTTATAGTACTTGCTTAATATAATAATATATGACCTTTAATATCAAATAACTTCAAGGAGATAGACAATATGCTTGGGATAGAAAAAGAGATATTGATTTTAGTAAGTAGAGTTAGGTGTATGACGGAAAATCAATTTGGAAAAGTTTTTGGGACAAGGAAGAAATTCAAAAAAAAATCTTTTAAAAAAACTTTAAGAAAGATGTGCAATGATTATACACTTAGAAAGTATCCATGTAATATAAATTATTCAGGGTATAAAGACAATTCATATGTATATTACCTAAATGGAAGTAAACAATACAAAGGTAAAGAACTTATAAAGGTAGTTGTTGGATCAGAAGTGGCAATCAAACTAAATAATAATGGATATGATATAAAAAGATTCTATAGAAATATATCAGTAGGAAATTCAAAGTATGATTTATTTGTAGAATATATTGATAAATATGGAGATATAAAGCAAATCTTGATAGACATAAAAATAGATGAGAAATTAAACACTTCTAAGTATGAAAACATGGATGAAAAAATAAAAAAATCAACAATACCTTTTTTTGAAACTCCAAAAGTATTAGTTATAACAGGGGAAGAAATAGATGATTTACAAAGAAGTAGGGTAAATAAGTTAGATGGTGAAGTTGAAATAGTAGATATATTTTTAAATAAATTGTTTAGATATATATAAAAGATTTGTATTTATATATAATATAGTATTTAATATTAAAAAAGTGTAGATATTTATTATGCCTACACTTTAAATATGTTTAATCATATTTTTAATAATATCAAATATACAACACATTGCAGAAAGTTTTTAATTAAAGTGATAATAGCTAAAAAATTAGGTTTCTAAATGAATATTTACAACACTTTAGCTAAAAATAAAACAAAAAAGTTTTTAAAAATATTAATTTCGATATTTTCTCCTATATGAACAACAAATATGATAGAATTATTACTAGATAATAAGGAGGGATTTAATGAAATTAAAATTAATTTTACTATTATCATTGATATCAATTGTAATGGTAGGTTGTTCTAAAGAAGACGATGATTTAGTTAGTCAGGGAAAAGTTGCTTTAGAAAAACATGAATATGATAAAGCTAGGGACATATTAGCAGATGCATTACAGGCCGATAGTGCAGATGATGAGGCCAGAGCTATGTATATGCAAGCTGTTAATATGGAAAAAGCTAATGAATATGAAAATCAAGGAAATTATAAAAAAGCTATAAAAGAACTTGAACGTATAGAAGATATAAAAGATGGTTCATCAAGTATTAAAAATGAGGCATTAACTAAGAAAAAAGAACTTATAAAATTAGATGAAGAGTATCAAAAAGCTCAGAAAGAAAGGAAAGAAAATGCAAAAGAAGCTTCTAAAAAAGGTGTAATTTATGCACAAAAGCAAGTTTCAAGTATTCAAGCTATAATACTAGCTAAAGAAGAGGAAAATAGAAGAAAAGAAGCTGAAGAAAAGCAAAAAGAAGAGCGAAACTCAAAAGAAAATATGGAAATAACACAACCAATAGTTCCTAATCAACCGGGAACACCTCCTATAATCCCTTCAACAAATCCAGATACTCAACCTATTCCTCAAACTGTAGAACAAAAAATACGAACTATAGTAGATAAAATTTTAAAATAAGGTTGTATAGTACAATAAATAGCTATGATTTAAATCATAGCTATTTATTGTACTTAAATTGTAAATTTTATTTCATATAGATAATATAAAAGAATATTTAATTGATGAAAATTCTTATTTTGAATCTTTAATATTTATCTGATTGTTTATGTATTTACCCAAACAAATTTTTATTAATGCTGCAAAAGGAACAGATAAAAAAACACCTAATATACCAAATAATGATCCTCCTATAAGTACTGCAGATATAACCCAAAGTGGACTAAGTCCAACCTGATCTCCCATAATCTTAGGTCCGATTATATTTCCATCTATTTGTTGAAGAATAAAAATAAATACAAATACCCAAAGTGCCTTAAGGGGACTATAAAGAAAAGTCATAGAAATAGGTAGTATAGCTCCTATAAATGGACCGAAATAAGGTATTATATTAGTTAAAAAAATTATAAATGATAAAAATATAGCATTATCAATTTTAATTATAAACTTAAATCCTAAAAAAGCTAATATTCCTATTATTAATGAGTCTAATATTCTACCAACTATATAATGATAAAATATATAATTAAAGGTTTTAAAAAATTCTAAAAAAGAATTAGCTTTTTTAGTAGTGGTAATAGCGTATAATAAATTTTTACAACTTAGTATTATATTTTCTTTATCATATAAAATATAAAAAGACAATATAATACCCATTAAAATATTAAAAAATAAAGAAGTTATACTAAGTATATAATTTAAGATATCAGTGGAAGTTTTTGAAGATAAATTATTAAGTTCTTTTAATAGTATATTTAATCCATCTTCTATTTTATATATCAATAGTTTTAATATATCTAAATGAGATATATGCTTAGTAAATACTGTATGTAAAGTATCTATACAATAAGGTATCTCCTTTAATAAAGTGCTCAATGTATTTATTAAAGAGGGGATTATCATATTAGCACAGATAGATACTAATAAAAAAATACCAATATAAGATATTAAAAGACTTAAAATTCTTTTAATATTAAACTTTTTTTCAAGAAATACCATAAATGGGTTTATCAATAGAGAAAATAAAATACCTATAAAAAAAGGACTCAGAATAATGAATAAACCCTTTATATTAGATAATAAATTTTCTGGTGAATCTATAAACTTATATATAAGTATAGTTATAAAAGCTATAAATACATAATACTTTATATTTTCCTTTGAAATCATAATATTCTCCTTAAAAATGTACTTAAATTAGATATATTAATAGTATTTCATATAAACGAAAAAAAATTAGGGTTTTGTTTTTAACAACAATGTATTATTATATATAATTGTAATAATAAAAAGTCTTATATTAGTGAATTATTAGCATGATAAAATATTAAAGAGAAGGTGTAATATGAGGATAAATAAATATATAGCGTCTTGTGGTATAGCATCAAGAAGAAAAGCCGAAGAACTTATAAATGATGGTAGAGTTAGTGTAAATGGAAAAATTATAACAGAATTATCATTTCAGGTAGATGAAGCTAAAGATATAGTAGAAATAGATGGAGAAAAAATAGGACTAGATGAAAAAGAAGTATACATAGTTTTAAATAAGCCAGAAGGATATATAACAACAGTAAAAGATCAATTTGATAGACCAAGTGTACTTGATTTAATAACTGATATAAAAGAAAGAATATATCCTGTTGGAAGACTAGATTATGAAACTAGCGGATTATTACTTCTTACTAATGATGGTGATTTAACATATAAATTAACTCATCCAAAACATGAGATAGATAAAACTTATATGGCAATAGTAAAAGGTGTACCAACTAATGAAGAAATAGAAAACTTTGAGAAAGGTTTGTATATAGAAGATTATAAAACAGCACCTGCTAAGTTTAAAATAGTAAAAATAAATGAAGAAAAAAATTATTCAATATGTCAAATAAAAATACATGAAGGTAGAAATAGACAAGTAAGAAAGATGTGTAGAGCTATAAATCATCCAGTACTTAGACTTAGAAGAGTTGCTATGGGTAAAATAACTTTAAAAGAAACTGAAGTAGGAAGCTACAGACACTTAACTAGTGATGAGATAAAATACTTAAAGGGTATAAAGTAGGTGAATTATGATAAAAGCTAAATATCTAACTAAAGTAATAGACATAAATAAATTGTATCTAGAACAAATAATAAATGAGGGAGATATAGTTGTAGATGCTACTATGGGTAATGGTTACGATACAACATATCTTGCTAAGAAAGTAGGAAAAAATGGTTTTGTATATAGCTTTGACGTTCAGGAACAAGCTATACAATCAACATCTAAAAAGTTAGAAAAAGAAGGCTTATCTTCTAGGGTAAAACTTATTTTAGATGGTCATGAAAATATGGACAAATATATTGATAAAGAAATTTCATGTGTAGTATTTAATTTGGGGTATTTACCAAGAGCCAAGCATATGATTACAACAAAACCAAATACAACAATAAAGGCTATAGAGAATAGTTTAAAGCTACTTAAGCCTCATGGTGTAATAAGTCTTGCAATTTATACAGGACATGAAGGTGGATTAGAAGAAAAAAATCATGTGTATAATTTTGTTAAAAATTTAAATCAAAGTGAATTTAATGTATTAGAATGTAAATTTATAAATCAAATAAATAATCCACCAGAGCTTATTTTGATAGAAAAGAAAAAAGAGTATTAAGCCATGCTTTAAGCATGGTTTTTTAGCTGATTTATTTCTGAAAAATTTTTTAAAAGAATTAATTATATAATGTTAGATAAAAATAAAATTATATACATTTTTTATATAAAATCCTAAAATGAATATTTAAAATATATATGTAAAAGTGGTATAATAATAATTGATGCTCAATCAGAAGTTAAAAATAAAGAAAATTTGAATATAGAATCATTTCTAAAAGAATATAGAAATTTTAGTAATATATAAATTATAAGGAGAAAGAAATGGAAGATACTAGAGACTTAAAAGATAGTAAAAAACTTATCTCAGACATACAAGCACAATATCCAAGACTTAGTAAAGGACAAAAGCTAATAGCTCAATATATACTATCAAATTATGATAAAGTAGCTTTTATGACAGCTTGCAAATTGGGGGAAACAGTAGGAGTTAGTGAATCTACAGTAGTAAGGTTTGCAAATGCACTAGGTTATTCTGGATACCCTAAACTTCAAGAAGCACTACAAGAACTCATAAAAAATAAGCTTACAACAGTTCAAAGAGTGGAAATGGCAAAAGAATATTCAGATGATAGTACAATACTTAATAAAATACTAAAAGGTGATATAGATAATATAAAATCAACACTAGAAACAATAGATGAAAAAGCATTTGAGGAATCTGCAAATAAGATACTTAAGGCCAGAAAAATATATATATTAGGTATGAGAAGTTCATTTACTATAGCTCAATATTTAGGCTTTTACTTAGATATAATACTTGATAACGTTCATATAATAAGAATGGATATGGGGGACGCATTTGAGCAAATAGTAAAAATAAATGAAGAAGATGTAATAATAGCTATAAGCTTCCCAAGATATTCTAAAAAGTCATATCAAATAGTAAGTTATGCTAAAGAAAAAGGAGCTCATATAATATCATTAACAGATAGCTTATTTGCGCCAGTTGCATCTTTAGCAGATGATGTATTATTAGTAAAAAGTAATATGGCATCATTTGTTGATTCACTAGTACCTGCATTAAGTATAGCGAATGCTTTAATAGTATCTGTTGGTATGAAAGAAAAAGAAGACATAAAAGAACACTTTAGTGATTTAGAAAAAATTTGGGATCAATACTCTGTTTACGAGTAGAATACATTCTATAAGCAATATACTTTCTCAGTAAACTTGGGTATATTGCTTATTTATTTTTTATATTGAATATTATTTAACAGCATTAAACTAGCTAGCAATAAACTGACATTTATATAAAAACTGACAATTATTTAAATAAAATATTACTAAAATTTTTAGAAGTCTCTTTGTCCATTTCTTCTAAAACATGATTATACTTATTCATACTAATCTTAATATCACTATGTACTAATCTATTAACAACAGTTTTAATATTTGTTCCAGATAATAACTCTAATGTAACGTTTGTATGTTTCCTCTTTAGTATAAACATGTGCTTCAAATTCATCTTTTTATATAAAATTACATGTATTCTCATTGATCTCTTTTAATCTATGACTTTCAGATAATACAGCCCTTAAAATAAAATGCATTAGCTCAGAATAGAATTTTAGACTTAGAACAAAATGAAGAAATCTTATATGATAAAGAAATATATATTAGAAGTTATACAAAAAAGACTAGAAAAGCAACAGTTAAAAAGAAATGTGAAAATAGAATACTTAATTCCTTTATTAATATTTTTTGTGTAGATTTACCAGGAATACATTTTATATGTTTTTGAAAGTTATCAAGTATTTTTATTAATTCTTTGCTGTTACAGGGTGATCTTCCAATAAATTTATTATGTCAACTATTTCAGAGTAATTAGGTTCTATAAAGGTCAAAAAGTTAAATTTTTTAAATGATTTTAGATAATTTAACCTTTCAAATAATAATTTCATATTTGAACTTCTTATTTTTAAGAGTGTCCATCCTCTTAAATCTTAAATTTAACGTTTTATTTTCCTATTATGATGATTTAATAAAAATGTCCCCTTTTTATAAGTATAATTATTTTTTCTTAACCAATTGAATAAATGTAATATTCTACTCAGTGTGTTTTATATGATAAGAAACAAATTATAAAAAATATTATACAAACATTTAATAATATGATTTTAGATTAAAAAATCATATTACTATCTAAAATGATTCATATGCATTTACTGTATAACTGGCTTAATTTATATCTAATCTTATGATTAAATTAATCATGGATAGATCGTACTTCAGTGGTCCATTATAGTCTATTGATATATAAGTATACGTCATATCTTATCGAAAAATTTGATGCTTTATGTTTTTTAATTGAATATATTCACAAAATGTCTAAAGCATGAACATTATATATTAAATTGATATTATATTTTCAAAATTTATAGAGAACTCAGAATGATTATTTATAAATCTTATCTATGAAAATAAGATCAATTTGATTATTTACTATTATTAAAAACTATTAAAATCACTATATATATACCAGTATTAAAAAATAAATTCACGAATTTAAACATAGAGAGGATAGATGTTAATGAGATCAAGTAGAAGAGATCTTTTAGATAAAGTTTTAGAATACAGTTTTGCTTGTATAGAATTAAATTTATATTTATATAATAATCCAGAAGATAAAAATGCTTTAAATTCATACAACCAATATAGCGATAAGTATGCTTAAGCTAGATATGATTAGATTTTTAGGAGAAAGGGAAGTAGTACACTATCAAAGATTTGGCGAGTCATTAATGTATGTTTACGACTTTACAGAATATAGACAATAATTCTAATAAAATACTAAATAAAAAAATCTTATATATTAGCTACATTTTATCTTAGTAAAATATAATTAGCAAATAAACTTGGAGCAATTAACGTACAAATAAATGCAAGAATGCTATTTTAGCTTCTTGATCTCTTATTGAGTGGATGTAGTGTAAAAACATTTCAAGGGCTAAGTAACCAGTTTGAAAAGTATAATTACAGTGCATTTGTTGCAATACTCCCAGAGTAATAGTTTGGGAGTATTTTTATGTACTTCTACATATATTTATATATAAATTTTAATACAAAAGGCCAAAGACAAAATGTATAGACTTTGGTCAGGTCACTTACGTCCAATTATACTAGTTGTTCATATATACTAAACAAATTTGTAGCTCTATGCTTATATATTTACTTGTAGAATATAAGTGTATACTAAGCATATGCCAAAAGTTGTATGTCATATTGTAAAAAGTAAATTATATATTTAGATTTTCTAGATGATAATTACAATATTCTATTTATGAATGGATTTAAAATAAACAATATACTTATTTTGGTATATTGCTTATTTTTTTAGTTTTTAAGTACTATATAATCTTTTAAGTTTATAAATTATTTATATACATTAAAATGCTTTAAATATACTTCATCTTTTTCTTTCTTAGAGCGAGTATCGAAAGGATTGTTTATAAGTGCTTTTACATATAAACTAGGATAATTATAACTTAAATAATTGATATAATGACACCACATATAAGTTAGATATCGATAAACTTGAGATATATCACTTTCCAAATGCTCCTTTTCATATTCTTTAATATCTATATTGTATCTAGTATCAATTTCTTCTTTTAAGTGAAAAAGTGCCATAATAGTTTTTGTAAAAGTTTCGTGATCGTGTAAATATTCATTACTTATTAAAATTACAAGTAAGTTCTTGCTTTCATGAAGAGAATCTTTTATTACAGTTAAGTCAATATTATTTAAATCAATTTTATAGTCATATTTAGATGTAATTAATTTAATATTTTTAAAATAATCAACATCATTTATTAGTCTATCTAAATCAACCATATTTCCAATATTATTAATATTTTTATCACCAATAGTAAACTGATTCAGTAATTTAGTTCCTACCTCTGTGAAGAATACACCTATTAGTAGACTAAGCTTTTCTACTATATGCGCCCTTTCTCTTTTTTCTAGCAATTTATCTATGAATAACGTTGTGAAAAATACCTCCATAGGTATAAAGGCTATATCTGCAAATAAAAATATCAAAGTATGATGAGCGTCTTTAAATATTAAGTAATGTATATAGTGCAAAAACAGTGACAATAAAATAAGAAATGCACCTATCAGTATATTTTCATTTTTAAATTTATTCATTATATCCTCCAATTTAAAAAAATTAAATACTTTATTTACATATAAAAAGTAAGTAATTATGCCTTTAATAACTTCTGCCAAAGTTAATGATGATATACATTTTTAGTTAAAATAAATTTTACCTAGTATTATAAAATAACTATATTTTTAATTTATTTGAATTATCTCTCAGGTACTTTCTTTTATTTTTATAATTTGGTATTACACTTTCAACTAAGTTCCAAAACTCTTTTGAATGATTCATATGTTTTAAATGACATAACTCATGCACTAATACATAATCAATAATATCAATAGGCGCTAAAAATATCCTCCAGTTTATGTATATATTACCTAGAGAAGAGCAAGTCCCCCACGTAGTCTTTTGTTCTTTAACTTTAATATTTTCAGGATATATATTTAAAATTTTAGAGTATATATTTAATCTTTCTTTAATTTTTTTATTACCAGAAGTTATAAACCATTCTTTGAGTAATTCATAAATCACATTACGTCTATTTGATATACCTATATGAGAACTTATGTCTACTATAAACTCATTTTCTTTTAAATATATACTATTTTTAGATAAGAATTTATTATTATTAATTCTTAATGTATATGGACTTCCAAGGTAATAAATATTATCCCCATCTATAAGTTCAAGTTTTTTTGTACTAAAATTTATCTCATCAAGTTCATGTAATTTATTTAATATCCAATGAATCTTAGATTTTAATAAATCATTAATATGGAAATTAGATATATCACTTGGTGAAGTTACAGTAACTATACCAGGATATTTAACTTTAATATAAATATTTTTTATATTAGATTTTTTTATTATAGAATATTTTATAGAATTATCTTTGTATTTAATTTCATGCAATGGTTTAACCCTCCAAATAAATGTATTAACTTTATTTTACATAAAAAAATAGATTATTAATATAAAAATATATTGACAATCCTATAAAAAGATAATAAAATCATTAGAAATAAATAATTTAGAGAGTCTACGTATAATCCCAATGATATGGTTTGGGAGTTTCTACCAAGAACCGATAATTCTTGATTACGAAGGAGTTTTACATGATTTTAGTGTGCAAGCTTCTTTGTGATCAAGAATTTTTTTATACAAAAAATTAAAAACATAGAAAATTAGGGAGGCAATTTATTATGAGGAAATTACCAAAAATAGAACTACATTGTCACTTAGATGGGAGTGTTAGACCACAAACAATAATAGATATAGCAAAGAGAGAAAATATAGAAATACCTTCATATAAAGAAAGTGACATAAAAGAATTAGTAATGGTTAAAAAAGATTGTACATCACTTAATGAGTATTTAGAGAAATTTGACTTACCTAATAAAGTTATGCAAAGTAAAGAAAGTTTAAAGCAAATAGCTTTTGAACTTTTAGAAGATGCACAAAGAGAAAATGTAAAATATATAGAGGTTAGGTTTGCACCTCTTTTACACACTAATAAAGGACTAAGTGTAGAAGAGATAATACAAAGTGTAATAGACGGAATAAAAGAAGCTCAAAATATATATGATATAAAGGGTAATGTAATATTATCTTGTTTAAGAACTATGAGTGTAGAAGATGGACTTAAAGTTGTAGAAGCTGGGAAAAAATTTATAAATAAAGGAGTAGTAGCTATAGATCTAGCAGGATGTGAGGAAGAAAGATTTTGCAATAAATTTAAACCTGTAATAGATAAAGCTAGAGAGTATGGATATAATGTAACAATACATGCAGGGGAAGCTGCAAGTGGTCAAAATGTTATAGATGCTATAAATTTACTAGGTGCAAAAAGAATAGGCCATGGTGTTAGAATAAAAGATATGAAAGAAGCTTATGATTTAGTAAAATCAAACAAAGTATATCTTGAAATGTGCCCAACAAGTAATATTCAAACTAAAGCAATAGATGATTTTAATAATTATCCATTATATGATTTTTATAAAGATGGAATATATGTGACGTTAAATACAGATAATCGAACAGTATCTAATATAGATTTAACAAATGAGATAGATTTAATATTCAGGAAGTTTAATATTAATAAAATAGAGTATAAAAATATATACTTAAATACAGTAGAAGCAACATTTTCTGATGAAGAAACTAAAAACTGGTTAAAAAGCTTTATATAAATAAATATCACTTCTTGGCTAGATAAATTATCCAAGAAGTGATATTTATTTGAAATAATTTATTATAGTTTAATAAATTATTCTACAAGTAGAATATGGCTACATTTTTTTAGGTTCATCATAAGTAGTACCAAATGTATCTACTTTAATTGACTCTATAATTACTTTTCTAGTAGGCATATCATTTTTGTCAGTCTCAACATTTTCTATTTTAGAAACTACATCTATCCCGTTAACAACCTTACCAAAAGAAGCATATTGGCCGTCTAAGTGAGGAGAATCCTTAGTCATTATAAAGAATTGACTTCCAGCACTATTTTTATTTTGACTTCTAGCCATAGATAATACTCCTTTAGTATGCTTTAAATCATTTTTAAACTTATTCTTAGTAAATTCTCCATAAATACTATATCCAGGGCCACCCATACCAGTGCCATCAGGGTCCCCACCTTGAATCATAAAGTCTTTTATTACTCTATGAAAAGTCAAGCCATCATAAAAACCATTATTAGCTAAGTATATAAAGTTACTAACTGTATTTGGGGCTATATGAGGGTATAGTTCAGCCTTAATAGTTCCAAAGTCTTTAAATATTATAGTAGCAATAGGAAGCTTTTCAGGTGGAGTTCTAACCTCATCAGCCATTTCATCATTTGAAGAACATCCAACTAAAGCTAAAGCTCCTGCAACTAAAGCGCCTATAAAACCTTTCTTTGTTTTAGTTCTCATAAAATCACCATCCTAATTAAATTTTAGTCGTTTTATTATAGCATAAAAAAATTAATAAAAGATTGATATATCTATATTTTTCCAATATGAATTTTTATTTTAGCATTATATATAAATTACTACATATAATATGTAAAATATTTATATATAAACTAAAAATACTTTTTACATTATGGAGGTAAAGACATGAAAAAAATACAAAAATACATATCAATACTTTGTATAGTATTTTTATTTTTAGTTATATCAGTTAATATAAATTCTTATGCAAATGAACCTATAATGGAGTACAAATTTACCGTAGAGCAACAAAAAGTAAAAAGAGCAGAGTTTATATGGAGAATCTGTATAGAAAAACTTAGACAAGAAAAAGTATTAAGTAACACAGATGCTAAAGCTATAAACAAATATATATCTGATAAAATGGAAAATAAAAGATATGAAGCTCATATCAATAACTATAAATATCAAAAAAATGCACTTAAAATAAAAAATGTAGATAATATTGTATCTAAAAATATAATAACGAAGGAACAGGGAGAAATATTGAAAAAAGAATTATCAAAGTATAATCTAAATAATTTAGAATACTAAAATGATATGTAGAAAATACATATAAAATAAGGTACTATAAAATGGAAAGGGGGGGATATAATGAAAAAATATAAAAATATAATATTTGATATTGATGGTACTATATTAAATACAGCAAATATGAACATATATCCATTAATCAAGCTAATTAAAGAAGAAAAAGAAATAGATATGACATATGAAAGTCTTTTATTTGCCTTGGGTCTTCCAGGAAAGAAAACTTTAGAGATATTAGGTTTTAATAATATTGACAAATCTTATGAAAAATGGGTTCAGTATGTAAATGAATATGAAAAAAAGGCAACACTCTATGATGGCATTAAAGATATTATAAAACATATGCACTCTAAAAATATAATATGTGGCATTGTAAGTTCTAAAAATAAGTCTCAATATGAAATTGACTTTATGCCTACAGGACTTCATGAGTGCATGAATGCTATAGTATTAGAAGAAGATACAAAATATCATAAGCCACACCCAGAACCACTAAAAAAAGTAATGGAAATACTAAATATAAATCCATATGATACATTATATGTAGGGGACTCCATATCGGACTATAATTGTTCTAAGAATTGTGAAGTAGACTTTGCTTTAGCTTTATGGGGAGCTGTAGATAAAAATATAAATGCAACTATAAGTTTAAATGAACCTAGTGATATATTAAATTTTATATAAAGATAAAATAGATTATGGTTATATAACCATAATCTATTTTTTATTATTTAAATTTATTTGTATACTTTTTATTTTTCTCATTTTTAAACATCTTAGATCTTTTTTCAAAAGAAGGACAAGTACCTTCTAACCTTTTTTTAGTAGTATTAGTCATTTTGACATTACTCTCTGAATTAAATTCTAAACTAGTATTTTTCTTCATAACAATTTTTCTACTATCATATCTTTATAGTTAGTATGTCTATATAATTTATAAAATATTTATTGTGAAAGTATATAAAATCATATTTATAAAAAGTAAAAAATGTTGACTTCCATAATAAAAAGAGTATTATATTGTTAGTACAAAAATAGAAATTTAACGAAATAAGAGGTGAAAATGTTGCATAAAATTAAGGTTCACATCAAAGAAAGTAGCTTGATATTAATTTCCTTTCTAAGATGGTTTGTGCTAGCATCTATATCTGGTGCTGTAGTTGGATTAGTAATATCTTTATTTTTAAATTGTTTACAATTTGCAACAAGTACAAGAAAATCTAATCCTTGGCTCTTATACCTACTTCCATTAGGAGGAGCATTAGTAAGTTACTTATATGCCAAGTTTGGAAGAGACTCAGCTAAGGGAAATAACCTTATAATTGAAAGAATTAATGAAGGTCAAGGCCATATACCGTTTAGGATGGCTCCACTGGTATTTTTTGGAACATTTATTACTCATTTATTTGGTGGATCAGCAGGTAGAGAAGGTACTGGAGTACAAATAGGTGCAAGTATTTCAGCAAAGATAGGTAGAATACTAAAATTAAAAGGATTAGATTATACAATATTAATAATAAGTGGAGTTAGCAGTGGTTTTGGAGTAGTATTTGGAACACCTATAGCAGGTACCGTATTTGGACTTGAGGTAAGCTCTATTGGCAAAATGAGATACGAAGCTATAATACCATGTTTTGTATCAAGTTATATTGGAAATTTTATAGCTAAATTACTTAATGTTCACCACAGTCATTACAATGTAGTTGATGTTATAGGTGGCGTTGATGTATTTTTTAAGGTAATATTGTGTGCGGCTTTATTTGGTCTTACTAGTAAACTATTTGCAGAACTTACACATGAATTAAAGAAATTTTTTAGCAAAAAAATACCAAATTCAACTTTAAAAAGTTTTATAGGCGGAATAATAATTATAATTATTGTATTAATACTTGGAACCAGAATATATTTAGGATTAAGTTTGGATTTACTAAGTGATTCATTTACAACAGTAGTTTCTAAAGATTCATTTATAATAAAACTAGTATTAACTTCACTTACTTTAGCTGTAGGTTTTCAAGGTGGTGAGGTAACTCCATTATTTGTAATAGGTGCTACACTTGGAAATTTACTTGCTGGAATAGTTGGATTACCTATTTCATTTTTAGCAGGTATGGGTATGATAGCTGTATTTGCTGGAGCAACCAAAACTCCTATATCATCATTTATAATGGGAATAGAGCTATTTGGTTCTTCGAATATAGAATATCTATTTATAGTTTGTGCAATAAGCTATGTGTTTGCAGGTAGAAGTACTATATATACATCTCAGAAAAATTCATTATTTAAACCAGATGAAGAAGATATATATACTTAAAGAGAATATATGATAATATAAGAATACATATTATTAAAAGGTAGGGAAAAATATGAGTAAAAAGGGTAATATTTTAATAGATTCACTTTTAGAAAAAGGGAATATTTATAAGTTAAAATGTAATAAATGTAAATCTATATCAGTTCAAATTACTGAAAATAAAGAGCCAGATTATAAATGCTCTGATTGTGATGGAATATATACGATAATTAAATAATATCCATGTAAAATGAAAGGAAAAAGTACTTACTAAAGTTAAATAACTTTAGTAAGTACTTTTTCTAATTTTATTCTCTAATAAATAATATTAAATTAAAAAATATATATGTAAATAGTACTTTTTATTTAAAACATTTAGAACATGGACTGTAACCTTTATTTAAAGCTTCTTTTTCAGTCAATTTTATAGCGCCCTTCATTCCATGAGAAGTTCTTGATTTATGATAGGAGTTAGACTTACTATTACCACCATTAGCATATACTACATTTTTATCATTTGAATTTATAGTATTAGAACTTTCCTCTTCATTTATCTTAGACATATCATATCCTTTATCAGTTACATACCCATTAATTGACCATATATTCAACTTATTAGATTTAGCTTCGCTTTGAGTTTTATTTAGTGCATCAAGATGTTTAGTTTGGTTGTATATATAGCCAACTCTTGCTAATCCTTCTTCTACAACTCTTTCATTATACATTTCTAATTTTTTGTGTTCAGGGCATGTATACCATAAATATCCAAGATATCTTCCATATTTATCTGTTGAAGTTTTTCCATCAAGTTCAAAGTAAACAGTATCTCCTTTTTTTAGCAATGATTTAGCAAATTCAGAAGCTTCCGGACCATATTTTTGTACACCAATATTTGGATGCTTAGTTTCTGGAGTATCTATTAATAATAATCTAGTATCAACTTCTTTATTATTAGGAAGTATTATTTCAACTGTATCTCCATCTACAACTCTATCAACAGTAGCTTTTATTACATCTTTAGAATTTACATCTAAACTTTGACTTACATTACTCTTATGATTAGAAATTTGACTATATAATACTTTAGAATTAGAAGTTTTACTAGTACATCCTGCAAAAAACAATGGTATTGATATTACAATAGATAGTAAACTTCTTTTATATTTTAGTTTTTCTAAAATTTTCATTTAATTCACCTCTTTTACATACTTTATATATAATACTATTTATATTAAATTTAATGCAACTATTTTGTAGTAAAATGATGAAATTTGTTCATGAAAATTTAAAATACTTTATATAAACTATAACAAATAAAAAATTTCATATATGTAAAAAACTTATCTTGTTTATCATTTAACTCTTTTTCTTTTTTTATCATAATATCTTTTACTTGTTCCTTACTTAAATTAGTTTTAGCTACTATATCTGTCATGTCTACATTATTATTAAGAAGCTTTTTAGCATATTCTATAGTTTTTTTGTATTCATCTTTTCTAAAGTTGCTCATATAGTATATCCTTTCAAATAATAGATTTATCTATAAAAAGATTTTTAACCTATACAAAATTTGTGCCTAAAAATGTTTATATAAGGATATAATGGGTATATAGTCATTAAATAATATTATATATAATTTAAAATTTAGATAAACTAAAACTTTTAGGAGGATACAAATGTCAAATTGTAGTTCATGTCCATCAAAATCAAGTTGTAAGAGCCAATCTACTTGTAATATAGAAAATAATCCAAAAAATAATATAAAAAAAGTTATAGGTGTTATGAGTGGTAAAGGTGGCGTTGGTAAATCAACTGTAACAGCACTACTTGCTAAGAAATTAAATAAAATGGGATATAAGGTTGGGATTCTTGATTCTGATATAACAGGACCTAGTATTCCAAGGCTTATGGGAGTATCAAATGAGAGAGCTATATCTCCAAATGGTAAAGATATATACCCTGTAATAACTAAAGAAAATATAAAAACTATGTCTGTAAACTACATGGTAGATAATGAAAATCAGCCAATAGTTTGGAAAGGTCCATTAATAGGAAATACTGTAAAGCAATTTTATAGGGATGTTATGTGGGAAGATTTAGATTATTTATTAATAGATATGCCTCCAGGTACAGGAGATGTAGCACTAACTGTTATGCAGTCTATTCCTTTAACTGGAATAGTAATGGTATCAGTTCCTCAAGATATGATATCAATGATAGTTGCCAAAGCTGTTAATATGGCCAAAATGCTAAATATTGATATATTAGGTGTAGTTGAAAATATGAGCTATATACAATGCCCTGATTGCGATAAAAAAATAAAGTTATTTGAAGGAGAAGAAACTGAAAAATTCTTGAGTGAAATGAATTTAAAGTTACTTGGAGAACTTCCTATGACTAAAGAAATAATAAATATAACTCACAATGGAGTAAATGAAATAAGTATGGAATTAGATAGTATACTAACAGGTATAGTGAATAATATAAAATAATTAATAAAAATAAAGCTGCTAAATTAGTAGCTTTATTTTTATTTTAAATCTATAATCTAATATATAATTAAGATAAGGGAGATGACTATTATGAAGCTTATAGATTTACATTGTGATACAATAGATAGATTGTTGGAAGAAGATAAAGATTTATATGAAAATAATTTTTCTGTAGACATAAAAAAGTTAAGAAAATCAAATTCTATTTTACAAGTATTTGCATTATATTTTGACCTAAATAAATATAGGTTAGATCCATATAAAAGGTTTGAAGACATGTATGAAAAATTTAATAAAGAGATAATTAAAAATAGGAAGTATATAGGTCTAGTAACAAGTTATCAGGATATAGTATCTAATATTAATAATAATAAAATATCAGCAATTCTTTCAATCGAAGAAGGAGGAGCTATAAATGGAAATATAGATAATTTATATAAAATACATGATAAAGGTGTTAGATTAATAACATTAACTTGGAATTATGAAAATGAAATAGGTTATCCTCATAATAATCACGATTTTAGATACAATTCTTTAAAGCCATTTGGGAAAAAAGTAGTTGAATGCATGAACGAACTTAATATGATAATAGATGTCTCTCATTTAAATGATGGAGGGTTTTATGATGTAGCGAATATATCTAAAAAGCCATTTGTAGCATCACATTCAAATGCTAGAAGTATAACTAATGTAACTAGAAATCTAAGTGATGATATGATAAAAATATTAGCAAATAGTGGTGGTGTTATGGGAATAAATTTCTGTAGTTATTTTACAGGAAAAAGCTCCATAACTAAAATAGATGATATAATATATCATATAAAACATATAGCAAATATTGGTGGAATAGATGTAATTTCTATAGGAAGTGATTTTGATGGAATAGAAAATGCAGTCGAAGTTTATGATATAGGTGAAATGGAAAAACTTTATTACTCACTAAAAAAAGCTGGATTTAAAGAATGTGAAATCGATAAAATGATGTATAAAAATGCATTAAGAGTTATAAAGGATGTTCTCTAGAAAGTTTTAAAAAGAATAGATTAACATAATATAAATCTAAAGAATATCATACATTAAAATGAGTTTTAGGAGGTATATTATGAAATATGCTAGCTATAAAAAAGGAGTTATAATTGATATAACTAGTTTTGAAAACGGTGAGTATATATTTATAACTATAGGCGAAGAGCCAGGTAATATATACACTTATACAAGGCTTGTATATTCTGATAAAACTTTAATACTAGATAACGAGTATAATGAAATATCTGTTAAAGATTTAAATATAGGAGACTTTGTAGTCGCATATCATTCTAACATTATGACCTTAAGTATACCACCACAGACTAATGTATATATAATTGAAGTTAAGTAGTCATATAAGGAGACAAAATATGAAAAAGCTAATGATTATAGAAGATTCAAAGACTATAAGAGAAGAGTTAAAAGCATTACTTAATAGATATGGTTATGAAGTATTTGCATCAGACAAGTTTGAAAATATAATAAAGGATATAGAAAATGAAAAACCACATTTGATATTATTAGATATTAATTTACCTATATATGATGGATTTTATATATGTAGAGAGATAAGAAAAATTTCTAATATACCAATAATAATAGTTACAAGTAGAGACAATGAAGTAGATGAACTTATGAGTATAAATTTAGGTGCAGATGATTTTGTAACTAAACCTTATAATACACAAATACTTTTAGCACGTATAAGTTCTGTATTAAAAAGAGTTTATAATGATTCAGAAAATATGGATATTCTTGAATTCAAGGATTTAAGTTTAAACCTATCAAAGGGAACTGTAAAATCATCTATAGGTTCTTTGGAAATTAGTAAAAATGATATAAAGATATTATCTTACCTTATAAAAAACAAAGAGAAAATAGTAACTAGAGAAGAATTAATGAACTACATGTGGAATTCAGACTTATATGTTGATGATAATACACTATCTGTAAATATAAATAGACTTAGAAAAAAATTAGAAGAAATAGGTCTTAAGGATTATATAGAGACTAGAAGAGGACTTGGGTATATAATGAAATAAAAAAGTGTAACTAATTTAGTTGCACTTTTTTTATTATACTTAAAATATATTATATATGTTTTTTAAAACGACAGATTATCTTGTTTTATGTAACTATATATATTTTTTTGAATATATATATACTAAAAGAAAATTATAAAATGGAGGGGTAAAATGTCTAAAAAAAACAACAAAAATTCTAAGACTAAAAAGATAAATCAGAAAAATTCAAAGAAGAAACCCCAAGAATCTGTAAATATAAATAATGAAATAAAACAGATATTACTAAAAAAATTAATAGAAAAGATAAAATAAAAACCTGATAGCATCAGGTTTTTATTTTATCTTTTTAAAGAATAAGATTAAAACTTACGGGAAAATTAAATAGTAAATTATAAAAATTATATAAGAGGTGCAGACATGGCAAATGAAAGACAAACTATAATACATAGTTCACTTGGTTCTGTATTTAGCGTTTTTAGTGAAGAAGAATTAAAAAAATTAACAAAAGAAGGTAAAAGAAGAATTGCTATCTCTGGAAAAATTAATTCTCCAGGTATAATAGAAGTTCCTAAAGGTGCAACACTTGCTGAAATAATAACTATGGCAGGAGGGCTATTAAATGATAGTGGATTTAAAGCAGCACAACTAGGTATGCCATTTGGAGGATTTATAACTGAAGATAATTTAGATCAAGAATTAGATTTTAAATTATTTGATAAAAACACAAGTCAAACTATAATAATTCTTTCTGACGAAGACTGTATAATACAATATGCTAAATTTTATATAGATTATCTTTTAGGTAAGATGCAAGATGGTAGTTTAGATAACTATTTAGTTGCTAAAAAAGAGATAATAAGAATGTGGAAGCTACTTGATAGAATCAGCAAAGGTAGAGCGAATATGAGAGATATTTTCTTTCTAAGAAGACTTGCAAGTACAGTAAAAGAAAAAGTTAATCAAAAACACAATATAATGGAAGAAATTATAGATAAGTTTTATGATGAGATAAAAGAACATATAGAAGGTCACCGATGTTATACATTTCAGTGTAACCATCTTATAAAGCTATCTATAACTAAAAAATGTATAGGATGTGGAGCTTGCAAAAGAGTTTGTCCGGTTGATTGTATTGAAGGAGAAAGAAAAAGTAGACATTACATAGATTATACAAGATGTACCCACTGTGGACAATGTGTAGCTGCTTGTCCAGTAAATGCTATAACTACAGGAAATAATACTTTTAGATTTTTAAGAGATCTAGCTACACCAAATAAGTTAGTAATAACTCAAATGGCACCTGCTGTTAGAGTTGCAATAGGTGAAGCTTTTGGACTTGAACCTGGTACTAATGTGGAAAATAAAATATCATCGGCGCTTAGACAGATTGGCGTAGATTATGTATTCGATACCACTTGGGCTGCAGATTTAACTATTATGGAGGAAGCTGCTGAACTTCAAGAGAGAATTGAAAAATATTACTCAGGTGATAAAAGTGTAAGACTTCCAATACTTACATCTTGTTGTCCTGCTTGGGTTAAATTTATAGAACAAAATTATGCTGATATGTTAGACGTACCATCATCTGCTAAGTCACCTATGCAGATGTTTGCAACGGTTGCAAAAGATATTTGGGCAAAAGAAAAAGGGCTAGAAAGAGACCAGGTAACATTGGTTTCTATAATGCCTTGTATAGCAAAAAAATACGAAGCTTCAAGGGCAGAGTTTTCACGTGATCTTAATTATGACGTTGATTACGTTATAACAACTAGTGAATTAATGACGTTATTTAAAGATTCAAATATAGATTTAAGTCAAATAGAGGATTCTCCTATTGATTCGGTACTGGGTGACTACACAGGAGGAGGAATAATATTTGGTAGAACAGGAGGAGTTATAGAAGCTGCGACTAGGACTCTTTATGAAAATATGACTGGTAAAAAACTAGAAAAAGTTGAATTTGAATCTCTTAGAGGATGGGATGGTCTAAGGGTAGCAGAAGTTAAAGTTAATGATTTAACATTAAGAATAGGTATTGCCTATGGTTTAAGAGAAGCTGGTAAACTCCTTGATAAAATAAGAAATAAAGAAGAATTTTTCCATGCTATTGAAATAATGGCATGTCCTTATGGATGTGTTGGTGGAGGTGGACAACCTAAAGCTAAAAAAAGACTTGAAACTCTTCAACAAAGAGCTGAAGGTTTAAATTCCATAGATAGATCATTAGACCTTAGAGTATCCAAAGATAATCCTAAGGTAAGAGCAATCTACGACAATCACTTAGATCATCCATTAAGCCATAAGGCACATGAATTGCTTCATACTGAATACTTTGTGAAGGTAAAAAGAGGAAAAGATGAAAACACTGATGCAAGTAAAGAAGAATAGAAACTTACTTAAATAATGATCTTTAAAGAAAGAGTGAATTTTATGGGTAATAAAAAAATCTTTTTGAGAGATATTAAAAATAATGAACAAATAAAAACCTCTCTTATGGTTATGAAATATCTTCATAGGGATGGTAATAAATATGTATTTAATATGAGTGATAAAAGTGGTCATATTAAAGCTAAACTTCCTTACAGAGTACCATTAGGTAAAGTTTTATCAATAGATTGTAAGCAGAATTCTATATTAGATATAGAAGAATTTGATGAAATTAAGGATTATGACCTCAAGGATTATTTACCAACAACTAAAGAGCCTATAGAAAATATACTAAATGAAATAGAAGAAATATCAAAAAAATATATAATATCTACAGAAGGTAAACTATTAAATGATTATTTTTTCAAAGATGAAGAATTTTTAAATAAGTTTAAAGAAGCTATAGGTGGAGTATCCATGCATCATAATTATATAGGAGGTCTTGCTGAACACACTTTAAATGTAATGTACTTGACAAAAGTGTTATGTGAAAGATACTCTTGCAAAAGAAAAGAAATAGCAATATTAAGTGCTAAGCTTCATGATATAGGTAAATTATATGAGCTTGAATACCATGGTCCATTTAAGTATACTCTACAAGGAGAATTAGAAGGACATATAGTAATTGGAGTACAAATGTTAGATAGAGCTTTTAATAATATAGATTATACATTTAGTGAAGAATTTATAAGAAGAATAAAAGGATGTGTAACTCAACATCATGGTAAAATAGAATATGGTTCTCCAAGGCCAGCTAACATGGAAGAATCATTTATAATAAATTATGCAGATTCAGTCGATGCTACTATGAATAAGATAGTTCAAATAAAAGATAATACAAGCGATGATGAATGGTCTGAGTATGATAGAAGGCTAGAAACAAAGCTTTATTTATAAAACATAAATAATTCTAAAATTAAAAACTATATGAAATTTTGTTTAAAATAAAGTCACGAGTAAAACTTGTGACTTTATTTTTTATATAATCTGCATGTAATAATATCAATGATTTGTTATACTTGTTTATATATAAATAAAAACATAAGGAGAATGATATGAATAAAAAAATAGGATTTATAGGTTGTGGTAATATGGCTAAAGCTATGATTAAAGGAATTATAAATTCAAAGCTTATTAGACCTGAAAACATATATGCGTCAGCTTTAAGTGAAAATACTTTAAATAATGCAAAAGATGAATTTAATATAAATACAACAAAAGATTCAAGAGAAGTTGTATTAAGGTCAGACATAATTGTTATTGCTGTAAAACCTAATATATATGATATAGTACTTGATAATATTAAAGACGTAATAGATAATAAAATAATAGTAACTATTGCAGCTGGAAAAACTATATACTCTATAGAAAATATAATAGGCGATGATAAAAAAATAATAAGAACTATGCCAAATACTCCAGCGCTTGTAAACGAAGGTATGAGTGCACTTTGTAAAAATAAAAATATATCGGATCAAGATTTAAAAGATGTAAAGAGTATTTTTGATTCATTTGGGAAAAGTGAAGTAGTAGATGAAAACTTAATACATGCTGTTATAGGAGCGAGTGGTTCATCTCCTGCATATGTATTTATGTTTATAGAGGCTATGGCAGACTCATGCGTATCTCATGGTATGTCAAGGGATATGGCTTATAAATTTACATCTCAGGCTGTTATGGGAGCGGCTAAGATGGTATTAGAAACAAATATTCATCCAGGTGAATTAAAAGATATGGTGTGCTCTCCAGGAGGAACTACTATAGAAGCTGTAAAATCTTTAGAAGAAGAAGGTTTTAGGAAATCTATAATAAAAGCAATAGATAACTGTATTGATAAGTCAAAAAAAATGAGTAATGCTGACCTTTCTAAAAAATAAATTATAATGTATAATGAATAGTTGTATAAAATATTAATATAAGTTTTATAAATTTATATTTGGGTAAATTATGTAGAATAAAGTAGAACTACAGAGTTTAAATACCCATTATAATTATTTTATAATAAATATAAATTAATTTAATTAAAATAAAGATATAAAAGATTAAGGAGACATATATGAATAAAGTGGAATTACTAGCACCAGCAGGTGACTTAGAAAGATTAAAAATAGCTTTTACTTATGGTGCAGATGCTGTTTATCTTGGTGGAGAAATATTTGGCATGAGATCGGCTGCTAAAAACTTTACTATAGAGCAAATGGCTGAAGGTGTAGAATTTGCACATGAAAGAGGAAAGAAAGTTTTCGTTACAGTAAATATAATACCAAGAAATGAAGAATTAGACCAACTAAAAGCATATTTATTAGAATTAGATAGAATAAATGTAGATGCAGTTATTGTAAGTGATCCTGGTATATTTACTATAGTTAAAGAAACAATACCTAACATGGAAATACACATTAGTACTCAAGCTAGTACAACCAATTCATTAGCATCAAACTTTTGGTATAAAGAAGGTGCTAAAAGAGTAGTTATGGCTAGAGAATTATCATTTAAGGAAATAAAAGAAATAAGAGACAATGCTGCTGAAGATATGGATATAGAAGCTTTTGTTCATGGAGCTATGTGTATGTCATATTCAGGAAAATGTGTAATAAGTAACTATACAACAGGAAGAGATGCAAACAGAGGTGCTTGCGCTCAACCTTGTAGATGGAAATATACTTTAGTTGATGAAGTTAATCCTGGTCAGTATGAAAAAGTTGTAGATGAAATAGATTCTTCATTTTTCTTTAATTCAAAAGATTTATGTATGATAGAATACATACCACAAATAATTGAAAGTGGTATAACAAGCTTAAAAATAGAAGGTAGAATGAAAACGGCGTATTATGTGGCTACTACTGTTAGAGCATATAGAATGGCACTTGATGAATATTATAAAAACCCTACTGATTGGAAATTTAATCCTATGTGGCTAGAAGAACTCAAAAAGGGAAGTCATAGAGATTATAGTACTGGATTTTTCATTGATAGACCAAGCGAAAAAGCACACAACTATGACTCAGCTTCATATATAAGAAATTATGATTTTATAGGAATAGTTAGGGATTATGAAGAAGAAACTGGCCTTTATATAGTAGAGCAAAGAAACAAAATGAATGTGTTAGATAAAATAGAAGTTATAGGTCCATTTAAAGAAACAGTTAATGCAACAATTCTTGAAATGTACAATGAATATGGTGAAGAGATAGAATCTGCTCCACATGCAAGACAAATTGTTAAAATAAAGTTAGATGTTAAAGTAGATAAAGATTATATGTTAAGAAAACCAATTGTAAATATAAGAACAATTAAATAAAATGTAAATAAAAAGTCCTAGTATTAATTTATTAGGACTTTTTATTTACATTTTATTTGAAAAAAATATATATTAAAGATTAAAGATGAAGTATATAGCAAAATTTTGTATTAAATTATATAAAGGGAATGCCAATTATAGAGTTGAATATATATTAAAACAATATTTATTGTTCAATAAGGAGAAAAATAGTATGAAATTTATTAAAGAATCTATTGTAATATGTATACTTGTAGTTTCATTTATAATATTTATATCTTCATCAAATGAGAAAGTGAACGAAAATATTAAAATAAAAAGCTATGTTCTATCTAGTACTAAGGAAAATTTAAATAAAGAAAATGTAAGGCTCATAGAAAAAAATAGAGCCTCAAATATTACCTATAAAAGAGAAGATATTACTGTTGAAAGTGGAGTAAAAAAAGAAGAACTTGAGAATGTATTTGAGAATTATAAAGGTGCATCTACTATGATTCATCTTTCAGAGGCATTTGTCGATGCCGAGGAACTTTATGGTGTAAATGCATTTACAATGGCAGCTATAGTAGCTCTTGAAAGTGGATTTGCTACATCAAGAAGAGCTGTTGAAGATAATAATTTAACTGGATTTGAAGTCTATACAGATGAATCGAAGGGAAAATTATTTTCTACTCAATATGAATCAGTCTTATATACCGCTAAGCACCTTGCTAAAAACTACCTTACAAAAGGAGCTATTTATTATGAAGGGGTATCTGTAGATGATGTACAGATACATTATTGTCCTGATGAAGGAAAAAATAAGGAGTGGGAAGTAAAGGTAGATAAATTAGCTTCTGGATTCTTAGATGTATATAAAAAACTTTACGCAAATGAATAAAAATATATCTAATGTATTAGCTTATAAGAATATATATTAATCATAAGATATTATATATATTTATAGATAGGAGGATAATTTATGCAACATGAAAAGGCTGAGTATATAGAGATAACATCTAGAGAATTAGATATATTAAAGTTTATAAATCTAGAACAATTTGATTTAAAAAAATGTTCTAAGCAATTTAATTTATCTTTAAATGAAATTTCACAACTAATATTAGATATTAGAAAAAAAGTAACAATAGCTATCATAGAAGATATTCCCATAAAAATAACTCAATGTGAGACAAAGGAAAAAGTAAATACTATTTGTAAATTTAGGTGCGCTATTTGCGGAAGTATTTATACTATAGATTATACAAATGAAGAAATAACATGTCCATTATGCTTTTCGAAAGAGGTTATGACAAATCAAGATGCTGGTTTTCTAAAATAAATTAATTTAAAGTGTAAAATCTATGTAAAATACTTTAGATTAATTATAATCATAAATAAGTATTTTACATAGAATCTATCTAATTTATTACAAATCCACCATTAGAACTTATAACTTGGCCTGTTATAAAATTTGATTTTTCACTAGCTAAAAATAAAGCTAAATTAGCTATATCCAGCGGAGTGCCTAATCTTAACAATGGAGTTTCATTTTTTAAATACTCAATAACATCTTCATGTATACCATTTAACATATCTGTTTGTATAACTCCAGGTGCTATAGCATTAACTTGAATATTAGAAGGTCCTAATTCTTTTGCTAAAGCTTTTGTCATACCTATTAGTGCAGCTTTCGATGTAGAATATGCTACCTCATATGATGCTCCAACCATTCCCCAGATAGAAGATATATTTATTATTTTACCACTATGTTCATATAACATATATTTTACTGCAGATTTAGTAGTGTAAAAAACACTATTTAAATTTGTATTTATTATATTATTCCAATCTTCATTAGTTGTATCTGTAAACATCTTATAATCAGTTATTCCAGCATTATTTATAAGTACATCAATTCTTTCAAAAGTACCGATACAAAACTTAACCATTGCATCTGCTTCTAAAGGATTTGATATATCTGCCTTATATAAAACTACTGAATATCCTTTTGAGATTAGTTCATCGTAAAGTTCATTGGCTTCTTTTTCTGATTTATTATAATTTATTAAAACATTATATTCATTTTTAGCAAATACTTTTGCCATTTCACGACCAATACCCCTAGAGGCACCTGTTATTAAAACTGTTTTTTTATTCATATTTAGTTTTAACCTTTCTTAAGTCTATTTTAAAAGAAAAAATTTATATGATTGTAAAATCTATATAAACCTACACTTTATAATTTTTGTAATATATTATCCATTTCTTTACTTGTTAGTTTTCTCCATTTTCCAGTGGGTATTCCCTTTAGGGTTAAATCCATTATTCTCACTCTTTTTAATTTTACAACATTATACCCAAACACTTCACACATTCTACGTATTTGTCTGTTTAATCCTTGAGATAATATAATTTTAAATGTACGATCATTTATTTTACTAACATGGCATTTTTTAGTTATAACCCATTTATTATTAACAGGATTAAATATTTTAACGCCAGAACTCATTTTTTCTATAAATTTTTGATTTATATTCTTATCAACTGTAACAACATATTCTTTTTCATGATTATTTTCAGACCTTAATATTTTATTTACGATAGATCCATCATTTGTTAAAAGTATTAATCCCTCTGATGGTTTATCAAGTCTTCCAATAGGAAATATTCTTTCTGGATAGTTTATATAATCAATTATATTACCTTTAACATGACGTTCTGTTGTACATGTTATACCAACAGGTTTATTTAATGCTATATATACATTATTCTTTTTAGGAGTAATTCTTTTTCCATTAACTTTTACAATATCATTAACCTCAACAGGCTGACCTATTTTGGCTATTTTTCCATTTATAGAAACTTTTCCTTGTTGTATTAATTTATCAGCTTCTCTCCTAGAACACATTCCAGTAGAGCTAATGTAATTGTTTAGCCTCATATCGTTCTCCTTTGTTTCTTCATCTTAAATAATACTTTTAAAGTATATTACAGTTGAATATGTTAATCAAGGTACAAATGATGACTTAAATATGTTTAATTAATATAATGATAGTCTTTATATAATACATTTTTAAAATATAGGGGGATTCTTAAAAACGAATTATATAACAATATTTAAATAATAATATATGCATAAATGGCAAAAAAACTCGAGTTTATATTTTTAACTTCCTTATAAACATACGTAAACATACGAATTATATATATTTATATATTTCGATTTGAATTTATTTTTTATAGTAACAAATTACAGAAATTTTTCATAGTATTTAGTAACACTATTAAAAACTCCCTACAATAATCTTAAGACAAGAGTTATCTAGCTTTTTCAAAGATAAAACCAATAATTTAACTTAATGTAGGCTAGTTATGATAGTTAATAAAGTGACTTAGGTTTAAGTCACTTTATTTTTTTGAATTTTATTTTGGGCTAGTACATATATATAATTATATAAATATTAAGGGAGGAGAGAAGTTTTGAATAGTTTATTTATAAATATATTAACAGTTTTCTTTGTTTTAGTAATACTTATTTATAGCATTATAAATGTAATCTTAAATAAAGCTTTATATAATTATATAAATAGTGATTATATAAGTTTAAATGAGCATAACCAAAGAAGTATGAAATATAAATCTATAAAAGAGAAATATGATTTATACTTACTAGAAAATAGTCATGCTCAAGTTAATATAACTACATTTATTGAGGAAGTTTGTTCCAATTTAACATTTAAAAAAAGATATGTACTTGATAATATTAAATCGATAAAGAGCTCATCATCTAACTGTATATTGCTTGGTGTATTAGGAACATTTGTTGGACTTTCGTTAATGCTTTTAAGTATAAATACTAGCGATATAATAAATTCACTTCCTCAGACTATAAGTTCGATGCAAACTGCGTTTATAACTAGTATTTGCGGAATAGTTAGCTCTATTGTATTAAATACTATACTTTCTCGTAATGATTGTGAACAAATATTAACTATGTTTATGCTAAAATGCGAAAATTTACTAACTTCTGATGTAACTCATAATAAATCTAAAGACTTAGATAATAAAATAGAAGATGTAAAAGATACTATAAAGCAAATTAGTAAATCAATAGAATCTATAGAGAAGTTTGATGATATATCAAAAGATTTAAATAGATTTAATAAAGAATTTATAAACAGTATAAAGACGTTAGAGAACTTACTTCTAGGATCTTCAGACTCTATAAAAGTATTTGATCAAGATATTAGAAAATTAGATAAACAATTTAATATATTGAATGTAAGATTTAATAAATTATTTGATAAATATGATGTTCAAGAGGATATAAATAAAGAAATATTATTAGATATAAAGCTTACTTCTAAAAACATAAATGAGTCTGTTGAAAATCAATATAAAATGAGAGAATTTTTAAGAAGCTTATCTGCTAACTTTGCTTTATATGAAAGAACTGCTCAAGATTTATTAGTTAAGCTTGTAGACTATGAAAAAAATATATCTAATATGCAAGGTAACATAAACAAAGAGCAAATAAACCTAGATCAAACAATAAAACATTTAGCATCTGTAATAGCAATTTCAAGTCAAGATATAGATGAAAAATTGAATATGATATTTGATTACATAGAAATTTATAAAGAAGCTGTTGCTATGGATTATATGAAAGAAGATAGATATAAGACTGAAAATCAAGAAGAAATTTATGATATAGAAGAAAGTAACTCTAATTATAGTAAATCTAATGAGTTATTAAGGACTTCAGATGTATTAAGAAAGAAAAGACAAAATAAGTTCATATCTATAGATTCAAAAAAAAGAAATAAATTAAGTAAATCATCTTTAAATAAATTAATTGGAGATGGTAAAGATGATAAATAAATACAGAAGAACTATTAATAAAGAGTTTGAGAAGAGTAGCTTTTGGCCAACTTTTACAGATATGATAGCAACTGTACTAATGGTTATAATGCTCATACTTTTTAGTAGTGAATCTATAACGGGTTCAGTTGAAAAAGATTTAGCAAAAAGTATAAATGATTCAGTTAAAAACACATTAAAAGATAATGGATTAAATGTATTGATTGATGAAAAGAGCGGATTAGTAACCTTTGGAGAAAGTACATTGTTTGATGTAGATAGTTATGAGTTAAAACAAGAAGCCAAAGAAATGCTTAAAATATTTATTCCAAGGTACGTAGAAGCTCTTTATAGTAATTATGAGGGTAATATATCAAAAATAGTAATAAAAGGTCATACAGATGATGTTGGGAGTTATTTATACAATCTAGATTTATCCCAAAAAAGGGCTTATAGTGTAGCTACATTTATAGTAGGTGAGGAAATTGGAGATTATAAATATAAAGATAAGGTATTAAAGGATATCGAAGCTATAGGTAGATCTGAGGCTGAGCTTATAAAAAATACCGACGGTACTATAAATAAAGATGCATCAAGAAGAGTAGAGTTAATGTATGAAATTGATGTTGATTAACAAAAAGGTGGATATAAACCACCTTTTTATAATTTTACATATCAAAAACATCTATTAACCATTTAGAACTATGATTATCTCGGCAAAGGTATATCCAAGACTCATATGTACTATTTATATTTTTAGGAGCAGTATAATCAACTTTATACTTAACTTTATAGATTCTAATATTATCTATGCTTTTTTTGCTATATTTTGTATATGACTTTAATAAACTGTTGTTTGTTTCTCTTTCTAGTGATTTTAATGTAATTTTGTCTATATAATTTAATTTAGAACTTAATAAATTAGTTTCATCTTGATCTGTAATAATTTGATTTATTTTAGATATGTCTTTTTTATTGATTGAGTTAAAATATTCATTTACAACTTCTCTAGAGCTATCATTTTTTTCTATACCTTCAGATTTTATTGTTGCTAAAAAAGAAAATATAAGCATAGGTATTAAAAGTAGTAATGCTAATGTCTGGTTACTCTTAGTTTTATTTTTTATGAAATCACCTCCTAATTAACAATTTTAATTAAGTTAATGCTTAAATTCAGGTATTTATGCCTAGAAAAGGTGCACTTAATTATAGTATACTATCATATAAGCTAAAAATAAATTATAAGTTAAAATTTGTTAATACTTAATGTTTTAAGGAGGTTAAAATATGAATAATACACCAACGGCGCACAATAATGCAAAGCTAGGAGATATAGCAGAAACTATATTACTTCCTGGAGATCCGCTAAGAGCTAAATTTATAGCGGAAAACTTTTTAGAAGATGTAGTAGAATATAACACTGTTAGGGGGATGTTTGGATATACAGGTTATTATAAAGGGAGAAGAATATCTGTACAGGGAAGTGGTATGGGTATACCATCAATAGGGATTTATTCTTATGAATTAATACACTTTTATGGAGTTAAAAACCTTATAAGAATTGGTTCAGCAGGAGCAATAAATGAAAACTTAAATTTACATGATATTGTAATAGGTATGGGTGCTTGTACCGATTCAAACTTTGCATCACAATATAATTTACCAGGTACATATGCTCCAATAGCAAGTTATAAATTACTACAAAAAGCAGTAAATATAGCTAATGATAAGGGGACTACAGTAACTGTTGGAAATATACTTTCAAGTGATGTATTTTATTCTGATACAGGACTAGGTAATTTAGAAAAATGGAAGAAGATGGGGGTTCTATGTGTAGAAATGGAAGCAGCTGGTCTTTATATGAATGCTGCTAGAGCAGGAGTTAATGCACTTACTATACTTACAATATCAGATTGTCCTTTTACAGGAGAAGAGTGTTCATCTCATGATAGACAAGTAGCATTTACAAAAATGATGGAAATCGCATTAGAATTAGCTTAAATTTTAAATCAAAAGTAAAAGATATGGTTATAATACCATATCTTTTACTTATAAATACTTAAATTTATTATAATACTCTAAACACACCTGTAACAATGCCTATAACTTGTACATCTCTGGATGTTAGAACTATTGGTTCCATAAAATCATTTTGAGGTATTAACCTAATAACATCTCCATCTTTTTCAAATGTCTTTACTGTAGCATATTCATTGTGAATAAGGGCTACTACTATTTCAGAATCAACAGCAGTATTTTTTCTATCCACAATAACATAGTCTCCATTTAAAATACCTGCATTAACCATACTATCACCTTTAACTTTTAAAACAAAGTTATTGCTACCTTTAACTAGATTAGCTGGTAATGTTATGTACTCCTCTATATTTTGTTTTGCAAGTATTGGTAACCCTGCTGTGATTTGTCCAACCAGAGGAAGATTTAGCATTTCTGGTGTAGGAAAATCTGATTCGAATCCAGCTTTATCTAAAACTTCTATAGCTCTTGGCTTAGTAGCATCTCTTCTTATATACCCTAATTTCTCAAGCTTATTTAAATGTGCATGTACAGTAGAAGTTGATTTTAACCCTACAGCATCACATGTTTCTCTAACTGATGGTGGATACCCCTTTGAGGCTATTTGATCTTTTATAAATTCTAATATTAATATTTGCTTGCTACTCAAATCTATATACATAAAATCTCTCCTTCCTAGTCAATTATTGCATTATACTTATATTGTAGCACAATGTTTCCCTTTTCTCAAACATTCGTTCCGAAATAAGAAGTATTTACTATTTAGTCTAAAGAAGTTTCTTTTTTATCATCTATCCATTCAAAATTATTTACAATATCTCTTTTAACATGTTTTTTATGTGCAGCATAAAGCTGGGTAGTAGTGACATTGTCATGATCTAATAGATTTTGTACATCATATATAGAAAAACCATTTTGAATTAGAGAAGTAGCGGCAGTAGCACGAAGTTTATGAGGGCTATAACCACTATCTCTAGATGTTTCCATAGAAATAGACGTATATTTTTTAACAAGTTGTCTGATAGCTTTTGGTGTAATTCTTTTATTTTGTAAAGATAAAAATAAAGCATCTTTGTGTTCTTCAGCCAATAATTCACTTTTTGTCCTCTCATTATAAATATAATCCTTAACAACGACTTCACAAGTATGGTTAATTGGCATCAAGACTTCTTTACCTCTTTTTCTATATATTTTAAATTCACCCCTAGAAAAGTTAAAAGAAGAAATATTTAGCTCTCTGAGCTCATTTAATCTAAGTCCATAAGTAACAAATAAAGCTAAAATAGCCTTATCACGAAGCTTAGTTTTCCTCCAATAAACTTTTTCTTTATCAGTTAATCCATAACCATTTTCAACAGAATCAAGCATTTTAGCGACTTCATCTATGTCGAGTCTTTTTATAGCATCTGGTTGAGGCTTAGGAAGTTTAATTGGATTAAAGCCATCAGTTATGTTGCTGTCTAATTGTTCATTTCTAAACATAAACTTAAATAGAGTAGAGAGAGATGATTTTTTTCTAGCAAGGGCTCTATTATTATTTTCATAAATTAAAGTTGTATCTTGGGATGTATGTTTATAGTATCTAGTACAATAATCACCTAAAAATAAGTTTACATCTCTTGCTTTTATTAAATTAAATTCTTCTAAGGTAATATCACATATTTCTTTAGCTATTGTTAGTTCTTGAGATTCAACTAAGTAATTGCAGAAAAATTTTATATCTTTTAAATATGCATGTCTAGTAGAGACAGATACAGATCCTTTTAAATAAACAAAGTAATCTTTCATAAAATTAGGCAATGATTTTTCTATTATTATACATTCTTCTATAAGATTGTTATCACGTATGACGATGTTATCTGGTTTATCTGATTTATTATGTATTTTTAATATTTTTGTATCTTTCAAAATTTACCTCCAACTATAAAATGAAAAGTTATTATAACTATAAAATATAATAACACTAGGTTTTTCGTATTTCAACTATTCCTAAAATTTAA
Organism: Romboutsia sp. BSD2780061687b_171204_C1; assembly: GCF_015560225.1. Taxonomy (NCBI): domain Bacteria; kingdom Bacillati; phylum Bacillota; class Clostridia; order Peptostreptococcales; family Peptostreptococcaceae; genus Romboutsia; species Romboutsia sp. BSD2780061687b_171204_C1. The sequence continues at coordinate 803,855 of NZ_JADMRK010000001.1, forward strand.
GTATTACTTACAAATTACATTGTAAAGAGATTAAGTATAAGCATTTGAAGCTTAAAATAAAGTATATTAAATATACTTATATATTTAGATGAAAAATCTTTAATATTAATGTATAAATATATCTTTAAGCTTTAATATTAATGTATAAATATATCTTTAAGAAAGATAACTATAAAATGCAATATGAAAAACTATTTATAAACAAAATATATAGAAACAAAAAAAGAGTATTAGCAAATAAATATAAATTAATTAAATCTATATAAGCATAGGCACAAATTGCTAAATTTAATAAATTTATATGCATAATATTATTAATTATAATAACTATTCCTTAAATATACATTTAAAGACTAGTTAAATCTTAAAGATTTATAAATATACCACTACTTCCAATTATCAATATTAAATTTATTTTAATTTTTATTATTAATATTAATTTAATAAATCTGCATGCATAATAGATAAATTTGTTAAATGAATTTATATTAGTGTATTTTTTTATAATACAAAATAAAATATACCTATATAATTAAATTTATCATATAGGTATATTTTTTTAAATCTACAAGCATTTTCCGATTTTTCTATATTTATCATATCTTTTAGAAACTATTTCAGCTTCAGTAAGTTTTTCATAGTAATCAAGTCTATCTAATATAAATTCTTTTATTTTGTTAGCTACTAAATCCACATCTTCTTGAGCACCGTTTAATGGCTCTTTTATAACTTTATCAATTATACCAAGCGCATATAAGTCTTTACTAGTAAGTTTCATTACTTCACTAGCTTCTTTAGCTTTAGAGGAATCTTTAAATAATATGCTCGACAGTCCTTCAGGAGAAATTACCGAGTAAACTGAGTGTTCCAACATACATACATCATTTCCAATACCAATTCCGAGTGCTCCTCCACTTCCCCCTTCCCCGATTATAAAGGATATGATAGGTACTTTAAGTTTACTCATTTCAAGTAAGTTTTTTGCAATAGCTTCACTTTGACCACGTTCTTCAGCTTCTATACCACAAAATGCCCCCGGTGTATCTATAAATGTAATTATAGGTCTTTTAAATTTTTCAGCTTGTTTCATAAGCCTAAGGGCTTTTCTATATCCTTCTGGATGAGGCATCCCAAAGTTTCTTTTAATATTTTCATGAACATCATTTCCTTTTTGATGACCTATAATGGTAACCTTAAAATTATTTATATTGCCTATTCCTCCGATTATAGATGAATCATCTTTAAACAGCCTATCTCCATGAAGTTCTATAAAATTAGAGAAAATTCTATCAACGTAATCTTTTGTTGTAGGTCTTTTTATATCTCTACTTAAACAAACTTTTTCATAAGGTGATAAATTAACATTAGCTTCATCTTTTAATTTACTTAGTTTTTCTTCCAATTCTCTTATTTGATTACTTAAATCTATTTGATTAGATTTGGATATTTCAGTTAAATTATTTATATCTGCCTTTAATTTCTGTATTTTTTTATTTATCTCAATAGTATTTATATCCATTCTATTCCTCCATAGAAATATCTTAAATTAAATTTTTATATATTCAACTTAAATGTAAATATTCATTTATTTAATATTTATTTCTAAAAAATTAACGAATAAATTTTTTGTATTTATTCGCTAATTTATATCTATTTATTTAATGTAGTGAAAGTATAGTATATATTATTTAATGTAGTGAAAGTATAGTATATAATGTATCTTTTAAATATTTTCTATTAACTATCTTATCTATAAATCCATGCTCTAGTAAAAATTCAGAAGTTTGGAAATTATTAGGAAGCCTTTGATTTATAGTTTGTTCTATAACCCTCTTACCTGCAAAGCCAATTAATGTATTTGGTTCAGATAAAATTATGTCTCCAAGCATAGCAAAACTAGCACTAACACCGCCAGTTGTAGGGTGTGTTAATAAACTTATATATAATAATCCTTTTTCCTCGAGCTTAGAAATGGCCTGAGAAGTTTTAGCCATTTGCATTAATGATACCATTCCTTCTTGCATTCTAGCCCCTCCTGAGGCCGTACAAATAATTATATGAAGATCATTACTAGCTGCATATTCTATAGAATATGTTATCTTATCACCAACAATACTGCCCATACTTCCCATCATGAAATCTGGATTCATTACACATAAAACTATTTTTATTCCATTTACACTACAAGTGCCGCAAATAACAGCTTCATCTTCTTTAGTTTTTTCCTTGTAATTATTAAGTTTATTTAAATAATTCGGAAATTCTAATGGATCCTGAATGTCAATTTTAAACATAAACTCTTTAAAAGTACCATTATCAGAAATTAAACTTATTCTATCTCTAGCTTTAATACTATAATGTGTTTCACATTTTGGACATATATTTAAATTATCCTCTATATCTTTTTTAAAAACATGATCATTACAACCTTCACAATATATCCAAAATTTATCATCTACACTATTCTTTTTAAATTTATTATCTAGAGAAACTGTGATATATTTAGTTTCTTTAGATGGTAAAAATTTTTTAATCATAATGATTTCTCCCTTATATAGTTGTTGCTATCTGTTTATTTCCCAGAAATTCATTTTCGATAAATTTAGTATAATGCCTATCTTCTAAGAAAGCTTCACTATTTATAAGCGATTTTTGAAAATCTATATTAGTTCTCACACCTTCTATAATTATTTCGTCTAGCGCTCTATTTATTTTTTTTATACACTCTTCTCTACTCTCTGACCAACAAATAAGCTTACCTATCATAGAATCATAAAGAGGAGGTATAGTATATCCACAGTAAACAAAGGTATCAAACCTTGTTCCAAATCCGCCAGGTATATTTAGTGATGTTATTTCACCAGGACATGGTTTAAATTCTTCTTCTGGTATTTCAGCATTTATTCTACATTCAATAGCATGTCCTTTAAATACTATCTCTTTCTGAGTAAAAGGTATAGGCTTATTATCTGCAATTAATATCTGAAGTTTTATAAGATCAATTCCTGTAATCATTTCCGTAACAGGATGCTCTACTTGTATTCTTGTGTTCATTTCTATGAAATAAAAGTTTTTGTGTTTATCTACTATAAATTCTATTGTTCCTGCACCTATATAATTAGTTCCTTTTACGATATTAACAGCACTCTTATATAAATTATTCTTCTCTTCTTCACTTAAGTAGTTAGAAAGTGATTCTTCTAGTACTTTTTGATTTTTTCTTTGCATAGAGCAATCTCTTCCACCTAAATGTATCGCATTTGAAAATCTATCTCCAAATACTTGAACTTCAATGTGTCTAGGATTTTCTATGAATTTTTCCATATATAAATCACTACTTCCGAATGACGCTAAAGATTCAGAACTAGCTATATCAAAATTTGAAAACAGTTCGTCTTGCGTATAGACTATTCTCATGCCTTTCCCACCGCCACCATTAGAAGCTTTTATAATTACTGGATAACCAATTTTATTTGCTACTTCAAAAGCTTCTTCTTTGTTTTTTAGTACTCCATCAGAACCAGGAACTACCTTTATACCTAAACTAATAACAGTTTCACGAGCTCTAGATTTATCACTCATTAAAACCATTTGTTTTTTACTTGGTCCGATAAAAATAATATTATTTTCTTCACATTTTCTAGCAAATTCATGATTTTCTGATAAGAATCCAAATCCAGGATGTATAGCATCACATTCAAGTTTAAGAGCTAAATATATTATATTGTCTATATTATTATAACTTTTTGAGATATTATTAGGTCCAATACATATGGATTCATCAGCCAGATATCTATGTAAACACTCACTATCTGCTTTAGAGTATATTGCAACTGTTTTTATGTTTAGTTCTTTGCAAGTTCTAATTATTCTAACAGCTATATCTCCTCTATTAGCAACTAATATCTTTTTAATCATAATATACCTCCTTATAATGGCCTAATTTTAAATAAAGGTTGATTGTACTCTACTAATTCTTCACTTTCAACCAATATTTCTACTATTTCACCTTCTATTTCACTATTTATTTCATTCATAAGCTTCATTGCTTCTAATATACATAGCTTATCTCCTTCTTTAACTATATCGCCAATATTTACAAAACTTTTTTCATTAGGACTTGGCGATGGATAAAATGTTCCCACTAAAGGAGCTTTTACTATATATAAATTATCTTTATTTTGAGAGTTTTCATATTCGCTAATATTTTCGTGATTTATACTTTCTAATTCTATTTCTTCGCTATTTTTTAAAGTGTCTTTTTTATTTTTAATATTATTTTTTAAAGAACTATTTTTTTTCGATACTTCTAGTTTTAGTTCAGAGTTTTCTAATTTTACATATTCTAAACTTGTATTATCTATGGTCTTTAAAAGTTCTTTTATTTCATTTATTTCCATGTATTTTTACCCCCTTATATTATTACCAGGTACTAATATTATATCATAAAAAATAACTTTGTAAACAGATTTAATCTCATTTAAGTTTTTGCACTAAATTATGAATCTATATCATTTTATATAAACAATAAAAGATACTAATTTAATAAATTAGTATCTTTTATTCTTAATTTAAGTTTTCACCGATATCTATTATTTCTTCTTTAGATAAACCTGTAATATCAACAATAAACTCTATATCAGCATTTTTCAGTAAAAGTTCTAATGCTATCTCCTTTTTTGTATTCATTAAAATTAAATCCATGTCATTACTGCTTAACAGACAATTATTTATAGTACACTCATCATCACTATCAATCTCCTTATATTCTTTAAATACATTCTCCATAAAAACATTAAATAATATAAACAAAGCAGGGATTAAAAAATATATCCTAGCTCCAATAAAACCTATAATGACATTTAATGAAATAAAGATCAGATTTAATTTATCTAAATTATTATTTAAATGTTCTTTGTTAGTGCCATATGCCTTTATTATAGATAATATAAAAGTCGTTATGCATAAAGGTAATAAGAGATAACTAGATACTATTTCAAAGAAATTCATAGTATCAAAAAACACAGAAATATTACTATATGTACATATAAATCCTTTTAAATATGCATATACACATGCCATTATTCCAAATATGGCTCCAAGGGCTTGAGTATACCAATTTATAAATCGTAAATTCATAATATCCCCCCCAGATATCTATATATAATAAATATGCTATTTATTATTTGAATATCTCTATATTATATAAATTACTTAATTAAATTATAAGCTGTAGTTAATATTTTTATATTATATAGATTATCTTGAAGTTGTATTAAATCATTAGTTAGTTTTTTAGCTTCATTAATATCTCCTATATCTATACATTTGTATATTTTTTTTAGTATAATAAGTTCATTTTCCTTTAATATATTTTCGTTATTATTATTAAGATTATGATTATATATACACATTTTAAACTCCTTTAATTAATTTAGTTATATTAATTATTATTTAATATGTTTATTTTTATACCAAATAGTATTATAATTAAATTTATGTATATTAAAAATTAGTACATAACCATTAATATCATAAGCTAATGACTAAATATACTTTATGTGGAAATACTATAAAATAAATCCACTGAGTTAAGGGGAGTTTTGAATATGTTAGACACTATAGAATTTATATTAAAGATTTTATTTTTAATTTTATCTATTGTTTGGATTGGAAAAATCATGGTTTTAAGAAGCGATAAGCAAATCGTTATAAATCCACTACTTATAGGAATATCTGCAATACTTTCAGTGCTACCTCATCATTCAAATACTGAGTTACAGTCAACAAGAATTATCTTATATATACTATATTTGTTAGTTGTATGTTTGGGATTATATACTATGAGAAGAAAAAACGGAATATTTTAAAAAATAAGAGGTGATATCACCTCTTATTTTTTTTAGCTTCACATCTAAATATTTTCATTCCATAAGACATAAATTTATCTTCATATTCTGTTGTTACATTTTCAAATTCACTATTTGCTAAGTCTAGAGATATATTTTTTAATTTCCAGTTGTTATCAGTGATTTCATTTAAACTAAATTCAAATAAATTTTCATTATCAGTTTTAAAATGTATCTCACCATCAGCATTTAAAATTTCATTATACATATTTAAAAAGTTTTTATGTGTTAGTCTTCTCTTTGCCCATCTTTTCTTTGGCCAAGGGTCACAGAAATTTATATAAATTCTAGATAGTTCTTCTTTTTCAAAATAATCTAATATATTAGCTACATTTGCCCATGCAAACAAAATATTATCTAAGTTATTTTCTATAGCCTTTTCCACAGCCTTTAATAGAACTTCTTCTTTTATTTCAAAAGCTATGTAGTTTATATTAGGGTTTTCTTTAGCTAAAGTGGTTAAGAATTTTCCTCTACCTGTACCAAATTCTACATGTATAGGATTATTATTTTCGAATCTTTTATTCCATTTTCCTTTAAATTGTTCTATGTTATCTTTTAGTACATAATTTTCATGGCTTAATAATTTTATATCTGCACCCTTTACTTTTCTTCTTCTCATAAGTTGCTCCTTGCTTTATACTTTATTATCTATTAATAATACATTAATTTTAGTAAAAAATAAAGAGTATTAGCATTTGCTAATACTCTTTTTAGATATTAATGTCCGCAACCAGAGCATCCTCCACCGCATCCATTATCATCTTTCATATTTTCAGGTATAACTTTGAAACCGTATCCTGTATCTTCTATAACTATATCTCCATACTTAGTATAGTCATCTTTACTCATTATAAAATGTAATCCATCTACATCGTATTGTAAATCGTCAGCCTTTTGCTCATCCAGAGCAATTCCAAATGATGGACCACCTCAGCCTATACCTGCAAAGTATACTCTTATATTATGAGGTCTGTCTTGATTATCTTTTAATATGTCTTTTAGCGTATCTACCGCTGTTTGTGGTAAAGTAACCTTCATATAATCATTTCCTTTCAATTATTAAATTTATATATATTATATACTTTTATTGTGTATATAATCAATTAAATTTTACAAAATATACTAGAAATTAATAAAAATATATCATTTAAATTATATAAATTTATTTATATTATACCCTTTGATATCAATAATAAACGAAATTTATTTTACTATATAATTATTATACTTTATATACTATGTATTTACTGTTATAATATATAAATGTGATAAAATTTGACAATTTAATATAATGGGGGTAAAAATGAAAAAGGAAAATTCTAAGTTACTTGTAGAAGCTTTTGGATTAATATTAGGGTGTATATCTATGAGTATAGGTATTAATATGTTCTTAAAGCCACACACAATAGCACCTGGAGGACTTAGCGGCCTTTCTGTAGTATTAAGTAAGGTTACGGGCATGTCAGTATCTTTTATAATGTTAGCTATAGGTGTTCCTCTAGTTATATTTTCATTTAAAATACTTGGAGGAAAAAATTCTATAAAAACCTTAATAGGTACAGTTATGTTTTCTATTATAGTAAATTTAATGGCTCCAATTTCTGACCTAATTGTGACAAATGATTTATTATTATCAGCTATATCAGGTGCTATACTACTAGGTATAGGTATAGGTATAATGTTTAGAGCAGATGCTTCTACTGGTGGTACTGATTTAATTGCACTTATACTTAGCAAAAGGTTTAAAGGTATTAAGCCTACACAATTTATGGTATGTTTAGATGCTTTTGTAGTTATATCTTCAGGAATTGCTAGTAAAAATATTGAAATTGCTCTTTATTCTGCTATAGCACTCTATACAATGGTCAAGGTAGCAGATGCAATAATGGAAGGATTTGATTACTCTAAAGCTTTCCTTATAATATCTAAAGAAGCGGAGAGCTTAAAAGAAGTTATAACTAATGATTTATCTAGAGGTGTTACTATATTAAATGGTAGAGGTGGATATACTGATGATAAAAAAGAAGTACTTTTAGTAGTGGTTCCTAGAAATCAAGAAGTTCACTTAAAAAGATTGGTTAAATTGAAAGATCCCAATGCATTTATAATAGTTAGTAATGTTCATGAGGTATTAGGAGAAGGATTTAAAGTTTTAGAAAGTTAAAGCGGTATGTAAATACCGCTTTTATTTTTTATATACCCTAGAATCTATGATTATTTCTCCTTTTTGTGATAAATTACATATAACTAAAGATGGTGTTGTGTACTCATAGCCATTTAAAAATGGAAAAAGTAATGTATATCTTCCTTTTTTTAAATTCTTAAACTCATATGATCCATTTTCATTGGTTAATGAATAAGCTTTATTACCATTACTATCTATAATGGTAATAGTTTTTTCTTTTAATGGTATACTTTTAGTATTAGTACCTGCTTCTTTATTTACTACAAATAAATTTCCAGATATTCTTGATAATGAACTTATTTTAACTATATTGTCAGGCTCAAAAACACTTAAAACATTTTTTATCTTTAAATTTATTTGTTGGATTATTGTACCACTTAATATAGTAGATTTTGAAAATGGAATTTCATGATAAAAATCAGCCTTTAACAAACAATTAGAAAGGATATTTTTTATCATTACTTTAGAAATTGAATATAATATAGAAGGTCTTTTATCTGTTTTAATCGAATTATAGTTACCTCTTACCTGGACATTGTCTAATAACACTATAGTTTCATCACTAAAATGAATTGGACTATTAAAAATATAGTCTTGACCTTTATAAACAGTTACAGGATTTAGCATTATATACTGATCGCTAGCTATAATTTTAATATTATCAGATCTAATAGAATCTAAAAAAGTTAAATCTTGAATTTGATTATTTGAAATATTTAATATCTGTAACTCTGTAAGATTAGCTAAATTGCTTATTTCGGATATATTGTTACTATCTAATCCTATAGATTTTAAATTTACCAAATCACTCAAAAAGCTAACATCTTCAATTTTATTTTCTGATAACTCTAATGTATTTAAATTAACTAACTTAGAAAGTAAAGAAGCATCCCTTATCTCGTTTCTACATAAATTGAGATGTTTTAAATTGACTGCATGCTCTATCCCTTTTAAACTTGATATATTTTTATCTGATAAGTCTAATTTTTCTAATAACTTTAGTTCATTTTTTGTAACATTAAAATTTTCTACACCTAATGTACTAGATATAGCATACTTTAAATGATCATCTATCCAATTATCATTCAAATCTTTCATAAAAATTTCATCTCCTTATTATAGATGTTAAATTTTATTTATATTTACTCATTAAGTAATTTTTTCGTGATATTTTATATAAATTACATTTTACTTTTTTATTAGATGAATGAAATGTTTTGTAATAGGTTTTTATATATTCAAAATTTAAGTTTTCTAATGATTTTATTGAATAATTATTGTCTTCATAAGTTATAGCTATAATTTCCTCAAGTTTTAATTTTTTAAATCCATATTTTACGATCTCTCTAGCTAATTCGGTTGATAAATCATACCCCCAATAAGATGGGTTTATGCATATTCCGATTTCTCCCTTTTTATTATCTTTAGAGATATTGTTAAAACCTATATTACCTATAACTTTTTTGTTTGATTTTAATACTATTGCGTAATGGGCTAGTTTGTTCTCATTATACTTTTTTAAAAAGAAATTTTTTATAAATTCTCTAGTTTCATAAATATTCTGATGTGCTTTAAATGGGAGATATTTTACGACTATTTCTTGCTTATAACACTCATGTAAATCTGGAGCATCTTTTAAAGTTATAGGTCTAAGTATACATCGTTTTGTTTCTAAAACATTCATTTTAGAGTTGTACATTTTTAACTCCCCTTTGATGAAATTTAATTTTGATTATAAAAAAACAATATAGAATCAAAAGACTTTTATATAACTTATGAGATTTATGCATTAACTGTTCTTTATAAACATAAAATATATAGTTTTATGCCAAAAAAATAAAGTGAAGTATTTTCAACATATTATAGCAATACATAACATATTATGTCAGTTGTATGTCAGAACTTTAAATGTTTTTATTTTTTCTTTTATGATATAATATATATATATAATTGTAATAATATGGAGGAATTGAATGAGCTTTGCATTTATAAGAAAAAGAAGCAAAAACTATATAGTTTATTTAGAATATAAAGATGTTGAAAGTGGAAAAAAGATACAGAAAAATATGGGTTCATTTGATAAAAAAAGAGATGCATCTAAGAAGTTAATAGAATTAAAAGAATCCATTTTAAACGATGAATTAGCTACACCAAACTCTATAAAATTCGGTAATTTTTTGTTGGATTTTTTAGAAAAACATAAGATAAATTTATCTATAACTACATATAATTGTTATCTAAGAATATGCAAAAAGTATATAATACCTAAGCTAGGAAATCATAAGTTAGAAGATTTAAAACCTATACATATACAAAATTACGTAGATGATTTAGTTGGAATTCTTAGCCCTCAAACTATAAAGATACACATAAATATATTAAATTTAGCTATGAAAAAGGCTTATAGATTAAGACTTATAAGAGAAAATATTGTAGATTGTGTAGAAACTCCAAGAATTAGAAAGTTTAAAAATAATATATATGATAAAGATAATATGGTAAAATTACTTAAAACTTGTGAAAATACACCTTTAAAACTACCTATATATCTAGCTTCAGGATTAGGACTTAGAATATCTGAAATACTAGGGCTAACTTGGGATAATATAGATTTTAATGAAAATACTATAACAATAGATAAAATAACTGTAAGAAATGAAGGCAAAGTTATACTTAAAGAACCTAAAACTGAAAGTTCAGAAAGAACAATATCAGTTCCTATAGAGGTTATATCTTTACTAAAAGAACATAAGAAAAAACAATTAGAAGCTAAATTAAAAGGCATAAAAAATCCTTTTAACTTGTTATTCTATGATAAAAATGGACAACCTATAGCCCAAGATGTCCTTAGCAAAAAGTTTAGTAAATTTTTATGCGAGAATAATTTAGAACATATAAGATTTCATGATTTAAGACATTCACATGTAACTTTACTTATAAATTCAAAAGTACCTATAAAAGTTATATCAGAAAGAGTGGGTCATTCTAATATAAATACAACATTAAATATTTACGCTCACGCACTTAAAAATATGGATGTTGAAGCTAGCGAAAAAATCTCTGAAAATTTATTCAAGTTAGGATGATGATAAATATTCTAAAATGAAATAATAATAAAACTAACTTTTTATATTCGTTTTTAAGGCGATATTTAAATTTATTCAACAGTAAATATGTTAATAAAAATTATAACCTTTAAATTGAATTAAGGAAGTTTTTTAATATTTTGAAGTTGTTTTATTTATAAAACACAGAAAAACATTTAAAATAATTTAATTATGTAAACTTAAGTATGTATGATACATCAATTATGCCAAATTTAAATTATATATCAAATTTTTAAAACAAAATAATAGTGATGTTAGTTCAAAACTAATATCTTTTCTAACATCACTATTATTTAATAAAATTTATGTTCAGTAAACTATTAAATACTTTCTAAAAACTCCCTAACAACAGAAATATATTCTTTTGTATTTTCTACATATGGATTGTGTTTACTTTTTAATATTTTTACGGTCTTGTTTTTAAAATTAAAATCTTTATAATGATCAATTCCAATAGAATAATCTTCATCACCACAGATTATAAGTGTTTTTACATTTAAGCTTCTAGTTAGGTTTGTATAGTCGTAAAAATAGTCTTCATTAAAAAATGCTTTTTTAGCTAAATTTTCATTAACCATATTTTTATCTATTATTTCAATATTTTTATAATTAGAATAATTCATATACTGTAATTTATAATACAAATCATCTCTGATCAGTTTATTGGCAACCAAAGTCCACTTAGTTATAAGTTCGTCATATTTATATATATCAATATCTATATTTAATAACTTACATCCATACTCTACTTGACTTTGTAAAGAATCATTTAAATTCAAAGTGCAATTAGTTAATATTAAAGCTTCAACATGCTCTTTATATTTATATGCATAATTTACTGCTATTATCCCACCGAAAGAATGTGCTATTAAAATAAGTTTATTTAATTTAAGATTTTTACGTATATCCTCAATATCATCAACTAAACTGTTTATAGAATAGTCATCATCCAAGTTTCCATCAGAACGTCCGCACCCTCTTTGGTCTAAATATATCATATTACAAAATTTACTAAACTCGTCCTTACAATAAATTTTAAAATCTTCACTCCAAGACCCAGGACCACCATGTATATATATACAATTCTTACCTTCCCCATATTCTTCAATATATAAATTTATATTTTCTCTATTTTTTATAAACATAAATTCTCCTTTATTCTGAAAATGTCTAATAATAATCTCGACTTAATTTGTAAATTATTTTATAAAAATTCTATAAGTTTTATTCTAAATTCGAATGTTTAAATTAGATTTTAAGAGAGAGTTATAAAAATTATGTTGATTTATATCTAGAATAAATAATATGCACTTATAATCTAATCTAAGTATTTTTACTTAATTTTAATCATTTAAATAGAAAAAGGTTTTAAAATAATTTAATTATGTAAACTAAAGTAAGTTATATAATTAAAAATATATATTTTAGAATCCAAAACATACATAATAAGGTAAGTATAGCACTTATAGAAATCTACACTTACCTTTAACAACTAAATCAACTCTTTTTTTATTTTATCAAAAGCATAATCAATAGCTACTTCTAAGTTACCGTTATTTTTACCACCACCTTGGGCTAAGAATGTACTTCCTCCTCCTCTTCCATCAAGCAGTGTCATTGTATCTCTTAAGATATTGTTCATACTAATATTATTTATATTTTTAGAACTAGCAAAAACTAAATTAACTCTATCATCATTTTTAACTCCAACTAAAGATATAACATTTTCTGACTCAGTTATTTTAGATGCTATTTTAGATATATACTTGATATCCTTATCTATGTATATCTTTTTTATAATAGATATATCATTTACCTTATCTGAATTATTTATCATCTCTTTTATTTCAAAATTAACAATAACATCTTCAATCTTCCTTTTTTCATAAAGGGCATCTTCAAGTTTATCGTGAAGTTTTTTAACACCATTTATAGCTTCTTCTTCAGTTGAACTTAAATATCTACAAATATCCGTTAAATAAATATCTCTTTTTAGAGAGCTGTTTATAGCTCTTTTTCCTGCTAAAAATTCGATTCTTATAGAATCCTTATTTTTTTCCCATCTTCTTATCTTTATCATTCTAACATCTAGTGTAGACTTTGGGTGAACACCACAACAAGCATTAGAGTCTAAATCACCTATTTTAACAATTCTTATTTCTTCTGAAGTATCTGGTAAATCTCTTCTTATCCATATCTTTTTTAAATCTTTTTTAGATGGAATCAATGTTTCTACCTCTATATTTTCACTTATTATATCATTTGCCATTCTTTCAACTTCTCTTATTTCATCAATAGTAAGAGGACCTTTTATATCGACAGTACTTATCTCACTACCTAAATGAAAAGCAGTTGTATTTTTTTTAAATAAAGTATAAAAGCATCCTGATAATATATGCTGTGCAAAATGTTGATGCATTCCATCTTCTCTTCTTTCCCAATCTATAAAACATTTTACTTTATGTATTTTTATAGTTTTTTTTTCCACTACATGGTATACCTTATTGTCTTTTTCATATACATCTAAAACATCATGAACATCTATCTTTCCTAAATCGCAAAACTGTCCACCACCACCAGGGAAAAATGCTGTTTTATCTAATACTATATGATATTTTCCATTTACTTCTAATATTTCCTCTATTTCTGCGACGAATTCTTTTATATATTGATTTGTATAGTATAATTTTTCCATATTACCTCCTACTGTGAATTTATTTATAATTGTAATTTTACACTACTTCTTATAAAGAATAAAGCTTTCTTAACAATATTAATTTTTAAGTATTTTAACTTAATTAAATAAACTAAAATGCCATTTGATCAAATGAGACGACTTAAAATAATTAAGTTAATCTAATATAAAATAAAAAAGAGGGTTTAAACCCTCTAAAAAATATATTAATAAATCATTTTCAATTAAAAAATAGTTTTAACCATTATATTCCAGTATTTGTAGTATTAAAATATTAAATTAAGAGATATAATCAAAGTAGATTTTTTAGTTTGAATATTAGAATGCCTATTATAACTATTATAATCATAACAGTTATAACTATTGGATAAGCATATACAAAGTCAAGTTCTGGCATAAATCTAAAGTTCATCCCATATATACCTGTTATAATAGTCAATGGCGATGATATTGCTGTAAGTAAAGTAAGTTTTGTTATCAAGCTATTAGTTTTTTCTGCTACTTGAGAAGAATAAATATCAAGAAGCTTATCTGCTAGTTCTCTAGTGGATAAAGAAAATGAATAAAGTTTCTCTATACCAAAGTCTATACTTTGAAAGTTTTCGAGATTTTGCTTCCTTATATCAGAGTATTTCAAGTACCTTATATTTTCCTTTAATATTCTATCACCTATATATAAAAGGGGTCTTGTATTTTTTACGATAGATCTAGTTATGCCTCTTATATGATTTATTTTTATTACATGTTCATCTATTGCATTTTCAAGTATATCATCTTCTAATTTTAATATGATATCTTCTATCTTTTCTAGTATTTCAAATTGATGCATTATTATATTTTTAAGTATTAAATAATTAATATTAAATAAAATAACTATATTAGAAGTATTATTTAATTTAATATTATTAGTTATTATATTTTTTACAAATTCGAATATAAAATTTTCTTCATTGCATATAACTAATACAAAATTTTCTGATAAGTATATATTTATTTCTTCTACGTATATATCATTATTCATTATTTCAAAGGTATTTATGCTAAGAAAATCATAATTATCAAATAAATCTAATTTTATATTTTCATCAAATTTAAGGCAATCATTAAAAGTAATTTCATCTATCTCTAATATATTTTTAAGTAGATTTAATTGCTTAGGATCACTTAGTATAATATAAGAATTATTTTTATTGTAAAATCCTTCAGTAAAATTATCATATTTATCTCTAGTATCTAGATTAAGTATATACATTTTATCACCTATGTTATATTATTCCTTTTATTTATGATTAAATATACATACATTTAATTTTTATATTAAAATATCCTACATATATCTTTAACCAAGATATATGTAGGATATTTTATCTATTTTAAACTTTCTAAAAGTTTATATGCATTCTCTTTAGTCGTTAATGTAAGTTTCGCATCATCTGTTAAACTCTCACCTACATACTTTTTATCTACAAATTCAGTTCCATTTTTTATTTTTATAAGGTATGGTTTACTCATATTTGATTTAGTTAATGTGGTATATGATATTATATCTTTTTCTTTATCATAATTCCATACTTGAACAGAAATAGCTGTAGTATCATGTAACTCTATCTCTGATGTTATATATACAGCTTCCACTTCTCCTCTAATAAGTTTTTTCATCTCATTTTTACATACTCCCATGTTATCCCCCTAATATTATAAGTTAAAGTTATGCTTTTTTATTATTTTAATCATATTATCTTTATTCTCTTTTAATTGGATTAATCTATGAGCATTAGCACCTGATGGGTGAGGAAATCCTATTAGTATTTGATCTCTATCTAATATTTTTTCATCTGCTAAATGTATCAAAACTTCTTCTACTGCTTTTCCCATAGGTATTATTAAAACCCCTTTTAAATCTTCTAATTTATTTTTAAAGTTGTTATTAATGTATTTCATCAGTAGCTTATTTTTCATAAGCTTTGGAGTATGGCCTGTATAATTTTTGCCATTTACAAAAACAGGATAAGGAATAAGAGCATCTGTGTATAACAAATGACTATTAGAATTAAATAATTCTTCACAACTTTTTATGTTTAAAGCTTCATTTAATTTAACTTCATCTAACATGTATATAATATTTTTAGTCAAACTTTTGCTAAATGGTGAAGAGATTTTGCAATTACTTTGTCTGTTATATATGTTATAAGAATTTTCTAATCCATTTTTAAAGTTAGATATATATGTACTCATCTGCTCAAATCCTGGTGTTATACCAACTATAAACACTCTAGTGCAAATACTTATTTTTTCACTTATTGGAATATAGTATATTTCTAGATTTTTATCCCTATCTAGCAGTAAGCCTTCTGTTAACAAATCTTCTCTAGTGTATTTTTCTTTATTTGGCAATCTTTTTATGATATTAATATAACCGTCTAAATTTTTCATAAAATTTCATCCTCTTTATCATTTGGTATTCATTTTATCTATAAATTTATTGTATAGTCTTAACATATGAGGCTCATTTTTTACGTATTTATCTAATTTATTTATAGGTATCCACATAACCCCACTATTTTCATCTTCTTTAACTATTAATTCTTCATTTTCATCAGCTTCCACTAAATATGCTATAGATAAATGAAGATGAGGGGCTACATATTTTCCTCTTTTGATGTGGCTTTTAACTTCTAATATGTCTATAGAAAATATATCATTTCCTATTATCCTTGGATTTTTAACACCTGTTTCTTCTTCTAGTTCTTTTATAGCCACCCTTAAAAAGTCATCATCTCCATCATTATGTCCTCCCATCCATGACCAAGTATTATAGATATTGTGATGTACCATTAAAACTTTATCACGTGATTTATTTACTACAAATGTAGAAGATGTTAGATGAGCTATTTCATTATTTCTAGTTAACACATCGTCAAAATCATTTATAGCTTTTAGTATTATTTCCTTATCTTTACTTTCTTGTTCATTAAATGGCTTATATTCTTTTATAGGTTTAATCCATTTCATATTATCATCTCCCTTGCTGTATATAAGTATATATTAACATATAAATATGTAAATTAATGTAGCTTTTGTATTATTATTTTATATCTAAATAATTATTCAAATCTTCATTTTGCTTTATCATATATTTTACTAAAGCTATAATTCAAGTTACTACACTTAAAGTATTTGTAAGTATTATTAGTGTTTCAATGATTCCAAGTTTTTCTACTTGCATGAACCCTCTACTCTTTCCAAAATTATTTATTAAATAAGATTAAGTCAACAGTTTTTCTTTAAATATATTGCTCTCATGAGGAAGTATTGCTGTTGCACCAGTTTTAATACTGATTTTATCTAAGTTTACATTTATACCCATATATTTTATCGTAGTTTTTCAATAGATTTATTTTAAGATTATTTCTTATTCTACATAAGTCACTTTTAATCCTTTTACTTAGATATGATAATTTATTAGCTATATAAATTAATAAATAATTTCATAATATATGTAACAATCTGTTTATATATTTAATATATTTATAGTAAATATATTTTAAGGAGTTGACACTATGTATGAATATGCTTTAGATTTTTTAAATGAATATGTTGAAATATACTCATATCTATCTAAAGAAAAACTATACGGTGAAATCATAAGAGTAACTCCTATAGAAGTTGTTTTAAATAGAAAACATATAGATAAAGCATCCAATAAGAATTACGACTTGTATATACCTTTAACATCTATAATTTATATAAAGAAACTATAATATAAGGATATCAAAAATAAAAAGCTACAGCTTTAAGCTGTTGCTTTTATGAGTGTATTTGTTACTTTATTAACTTAAATATGCTATTAAAGAATTTATCGTATACTCTTGCAAAAACTTTTTTAGATAATATATATGTTACAAATATAGGGCTTGCAAGTATAATCCACATAGTCAAAATATTTTTATTCCAAGCAGGTACTAAATAAAATATTATTAATATTACGTATATATGGTAAACATACACATACATAGTCGACTTTCCCATTGAAGTGTAAAAGGTCTTTTTATTAGGTATCACAGTTAATATAAATGTAGAAAGTATTATACTACATAAATATAAAATAACCCTATATACACTACCCTTAAATATATTCATTCCAAGTTCTAAATAAGAGTATGAACCATATAAAAAGCTATAGCTTATAATATTATTTTCGGATATAAATAAAGCTAATGCTATAAACATACTTATTCCAAAAATGCTAATCCATATATTTATACTATTATATAACTTATTTAATGTATTTATATTAGTATAATATCCTAATAAGAAAAAGGGCAAATATACTATTGTTCTTGAAAAAGATAACATTGAACCATTAGGAACAAGCCCAATAAAAATACCAAGTATAAAACTTATAGGAAGTATATATTTAATCTTTATTAAATATTTAAGAGATATCCTCCAAAAAAATAGGCTTAATAAAAACCATAAGGTCCATCCCGGATATATAACTGGTATGTAAGTTTCCTTTGTATATAGATATGCCAAGGAATACCAAATTATATTTAATACAATATACGGTATAAGTAACTTTCTTAAAAGAAACTTTCTGCTTTTGTTTATATTTTTCGAAAGTAGCCCTGATATAAATATAAATAAAGGCATATGAAAAGTATATATAAATATATATATACCCATTAAAATATAATTTCCTTCCATATATCGTTCTATTAGATGACCAAATACTACAAAGAATATGAGTACAAACTTTATATTATCTATGTAGTAATTATTTTCAATTTTATTCATGGTTACTCCTTTACTTTTAAAACACTTACTATAATCATTATTCATAAAAATGTATCTATATATCTATTTTCTTTATATCATCTATTTCCTTTATAAATCTTAATATATATTCAGAATATTTATTTCCATCTCCTCTTACTATATCTATTGTATCTTCGTGTTCTGCTCTTTTTATTGTTTTAAGTATAGTATTTTCATCTAGATTATTTACTTTTTTAATAAAAGATATAGAAGTATTAACATTAATTAAAGAATCACTTTCTCCATGAATACACAGTATAGGTAAATTAACTTCTTTGTTTAAAAGGCTTATAGGATTTGCTTTTTTAATATTACTTTTATATACATAATTGTTCACCAATATTTTAGAGTATATAGAAGTACATTTTGAAAAATCAAGCACTCCAGACAATGATATAAAACCCTTTAATAAATCTTTATTAATATTATATTTTAACTGTCTATCATGGTCGAACACTAAACGAGAAGCTAATTCTCCACCTGCCGAATATCCTGCAATTACTATACTATTTATTTCTTTATTACATTCTATATAGTGTTTTAAAGCTTTAAATACATCATCTATCTGAGTTGGATATCTATGAAAAGGAACTAGCCTATATCCACATAATACAGTTTGATATCCTAATTTATAAAAAAATTTCCCTACACCACTATAAAGTGATGGATTTCCATGCCACCAACCTCCACCATGTATAAAAAATATAGTTGACTTTAAATTACTGCTATAAGGAGTGTATACCTTATAATATTGTCTTTTATTATTACCATATCTAATAATTTTCCCCTTTATATTATTATCTTTTATATAGCTATTAGTTATAGTTTTGCCTATATTAAATAATTTAAGTTTTATGGATTTTAAGTTCATTTATATACCATCCTTGAATTTTTCTTCTAAATATATAAAAAGACATGAAGTTTAATTCATGTCTTTTTATATATTATATACTATTATATTTTTATAATACTTATTCTAATTTCTATTTTATAGCTTCAAGTGCAGCTATATTTAACAAACTCCAAGGTTTATTAAAGTGAGGTTGGAAGAAAAAGTCTGTTACAGCCAATTCTTCCAAAGTCATTTCATTTTGTATAACTACAGATAATGTGTTCATAAATTGAGTTAAATCTACTTTAGATATAATTTGGCCACCTAAAATTTTATGATTATCTTTATCAAATACCAATTTTAAGATTACTTCCTCAAATGTTGGCATAAATTCAGGTCTATAATTATCTTTAACTATCACTGAGCCTACATTAAATTTAGTTGTTTTATTTGCCATTTCTTCTGTAAGTCCGGTTGATGCTATTGATAAATCATATATCTTTATTCCTGAAGTTCCTTGTGTTCCGAGATATTTTAATTTTGGTTCAACTAAGTTTTTAGCTATTAAAGTTCCCATTCTAACTGCATTCGTAGCAAGTGGTATATATCTAGTATCTTTAGCTGGATTATATTTAACTACGCAACAATCTCCTGCTGCAAAAACATCTTTAGCACTTGTTCTCATATACTCATCTATCATTATAGCTCCATTAGGTAACATATCTATTTTATCTTTAAGTAAGTGAGTATTAGGTTTAAACCCAATACAAAGTACAACTAAGTCTGCTTCAAATTTGCTTTTATTTGTTATAACCTTACTTACCTTACCATCTTTACCTTCAAATTTTTCGACCTTTTGACCTAGCTCTAACCTTACACCTTTTTCTGTAAAAGTTTTTTCTGCTATATCTGTAAATTCAGAATCTAAATATTTAGACATTATCCTATCTTCTGCATCTATTAATATAGTATTTTTGCCTTGAATTTTGAAGGCTTCAGCTAGTTCTACACCTATATAACCCGCACCTATTACAACTACATTTTTTGCATCTTTACTTTTATTTATTATAGTTTTTGCATGGTCGTAGTTTTTGCATAATACTATATTTTCTAACTCTCCTCCTTCAAATCTAGGGACTATTGGCCATGAGCCTAGTGTTAATATTAACTTATCGTAAGTGTCCTCTAATATTTCATTATCCATTAAGTTTTTTACCTTAACTTTTTTATTAATAAAATCTATATCTAAAACTTTATGTTTCATATTTGCTTTGATTCCTAAATCTTCTAAACCTTTAGGAGAGTTATAAAAAAGCTTTTCTGGCTCAGTTACAACTTTTGAAATACTTAATGCTATACCACATGATAAAAATGATATATTATCATTTTTTTCATATACTACTATTTCACTTTCTGGATATTTTTCTTTTATATTAATAACTGCAGCTGTTCCTGCATGAGTGCATCCTACAACTATAACTTTCATTATTTATACCTCCATATTGATATATTTTTAACATACTATATATATACCCAAAGCTTTATATAAAAAAACATAATTATTAATATTAGTATTATCTTATTTAGCTATAGTTATCTATATATTATTATAAATATCGTTATTTAAATAACTATTACTTATATAAATTATTCTATAATTAACAATTGTATGTTACTTTTTTGTTTTAGTTTACTATATTATAAGCATTAAATCCATATTATTATTTTTATACAAATAAAAAGCTTAGATATTTAATCTAAGCTTTGAGTAGTAATTTACTTCTTATAATGATTTTATAAATGTAACAACATCTTCTATTATCCAATCTGGTGTTGATGCACCAGCTGTTATTCCAATATTTTCATATTTTTTTAATGTATCTATATCTAATTCTTCCTTTGTTTCTATTGCATATGTATCTACATACTCTTTGCATATATTAACTAGTTTTTGAGTGTTTGAACTATGTTTTCCACCTATTACAACTACACAATCTACTTCATTTGATAATTCTCTAGCAGCTTCTTGTCTTACTTTTGTAGCTGAGCATATAGTATTATTTAATACTACATTATCTAAAATAGATTCTAAGTAATCTGTTATCTCTTTATATAATTCTATATTTATTGTAGTTTGAGCTACTACACAATGTTTCTTAGTTTTATCAAATTCTAAATTTTTTGCATAATCTAGTGTTTTTATTATTATAGCATTATTTTTACACCATCCATTTATACCGATGACTTCTGGATGTTTATAGTCTCCTATAACTATTATCTGATACCCTTTATCATAGTAAGATTTAGCTTTTCTATGAATCTTTTTTACAAACGGGCAAGTTGTATCTATTATGCTTATATCTTTTTCTCTCGCTTCTATATATACATCTTCACTTACTCCATGAGATCTTATTATCATATGTTTTGAATTTGGAACAGAGTTTATATCATCAATAGTTAAAAGTCCTTTATTTTCATACTTTTTAACTGCTTGTTTATTATGTATAAGTGGACCTAGTGCATATATGCCACCACTATTTTTTTCTAATTCATTCCAAGCCATTTTCATAGCTCTTTTTACACCAAAACAAAATCCTGCTTCTTTAGCTATTTTTACGTTCATATCATTCTCCCTATATTAAAATAATTATTTTGAATGTATATAATAATTTTCTTTAATAACTTCTAATACATTTTGAGCTAATCTTTCATTATCCTCAGTAGTAAGCTTTTTACCATAGTATTCTTTAAATGATATAGGCTTATCTATATATACTGTAACTCTATTAAAAAACTTATAATTACTTATTATAGATATAGGAACAACATCAGCCTTTCCTTTTACGGCAAATACTGTAAGCCCACCTTTGGCCTGTCCAAATCCTGGTTCTTTAACTCTTGTTCCTTCTGGGAATATACCTAATATATACCCATCTTTTATAGATCTTAAAATATTTTTTATGGTTGACACGTCAGGCTTATCTCTATTTATCGGTATAACATTTAATTTATTTAAAATAAATGCCAGCGGTTTTGATTTAAATAATTCCTTCTTAGCAATAGCTGCTATTTCTCTATTTTGTATTGCTGATGCTATAAATATAGGATCTAAGTTTGATTTATGATTACAAGCTATTATTATATTTCCTTCATTTGGAATATTCTCTTTTCCTATTACTTCAAATTTATAAAATGTTTTTGAAAACATTAAAAGAACTTTTGTTGCAAAATTATAAAAACTCACATCTATCTCCCTTCAAAACTAAACTTATTATAAATTTATTTTAGATATTACACTTTCAACAACATCATCTATAGTTTTTCCAGTTGTATCTATTTCTATAGCATCATCAGCCTTAACAAGTGGCGCAAATTCTCGATTTGAATCTATTTCATCTCTCTTAATTATATCTTTAATTATTTCTTCAAGAGTTGTTTCATATCCTTTTTCTTTTAATTCCTTGAAACGTCTTTGACCTCTTTCTTCTGGAGTTGCTACTAGATAGAATTTATAATCTGCATTAGGGAATACATATGAACCTATATCTCTTCCATCTAATATAACAGAATTTCTTTTTCCTATTTCTCTTTGAACATCTACCATTAAATATCTAACTTCTTTTATTTTAGCTACATTAGACACATTATTACTAACTTCCATAGTTCTTATTTCTTCTTTTAATATATTTCCATCTATATATATATTATTATCTCTAAAATCTATATCTGTGTCCTTGGCTAGCTTAACTACTTCTTCTTCGTTATTTATATCTATATTATTTTTTAAACACTTGTAAGTTATTGCTCTGTACATTGCACCTGTATCTATATAGTTTATATTTAACCTATTTGCTATTATTTTAGCTATTGTACTTTTACCTGCTCCTGCAGGACCATCTACTGCTATTACTAAATTTCTCATAATTGTTTCTCCTAACTTTTTATCTATTATCTAATAAAATTTATTTGTATATATTTGTTATTAGATCTTTTCTTAAGTCTTTAGCATTGTTTAAATATATATGTTTTATATCTTTTTTAGATTTGTCTGTATTTACATGCATCATAATTCTTATGCACATTTTAAGACTTCCATCTATATATTTTTCTTCAAAGTTAAGCATAGGAATATCTGTTATATCTAATATATCCCTAACTGCTACTGATGGATATACTTTATCTAAGTCATTTGTCATTGTAAAACACATACTTATTATATCATCAATATCTAATGCATTTTCTATTATTATAGTTTGTACTAACTTTGCAGTTTCATCAAGTATATCTGCTTTAGTATTAGAAACAACCGTTGTTGCACCTCTTATCGCTAATGTTTTCATATTAATCACCTATACACTTATTCCCGCTAAATATCCCGTTGAAAAGGCTATTTGTAAATTATAGCCCCCTGTTTCTGCATCTATATCTATTAATTCCCCTGTAAGATATAAATTTTTTATTATTTTTGATTCCATAGTTGAAGAGTTTATCTCTTTAACTGATATTCCACCACTTGTTACTTGCGATGTTTTTATTCCTTTAGTACCATTACAAGTAAGTTTCATAGATTTTATATAGCTTATTATTTTCTCTTCATCTGTTTTTGTTAATTCATTTGCTTTTTTATCAGTTAAATTAAGAATCTTAAGCACTTCTTTTAAAAAGTTTTGTGGAAGTAATCTTCTTAAATTATTTATTATATTTTTATTAGGATTCTCTCTTATTATTTTAGATATTTCATCTGAACTAGTATTTGGCAAGAAGTCTATGTTAAGTTCTATTAAGTTATCTTCTACATATTTATTTATATAAGAAGATAGTTTAAGTACACAAGGACCTGTTAGGCCAAAGTGTGCAAATAATATATCTCCCACTTGATATATCTTTTTATTTCTTATCTTACAAGATATTTCTACATTTTGTATAGATACACCTTGTAAATTTTTTATCCAATGCTCCTTTATAGTAAGTGGAGTAAGTGCTGGATATATTTTTTTCAATGTGTGATTATGTTTAACTAATATATCATACATTGATCCATCCGAACCTGTATGAGGGTAGCTTTTCCCTCCAGTTGATATTATAACCTTATCTCCCTTTATATTTTGACCATCATTAAGTATTACACCAGAAACTGCATCATTTTCTACTATTATATCTATAACTTGTTTATTATATATAACTTTAACACTGTTATCTTTTAAGTCATTTTTTAGGATATCTATAACTTCTTCTGATCTACCTGATTTAGTATATACCTTATGATCATTAAAATCTTCTATTATATATTCTAATCCATTACTTTTAAAATACCCCAATAAGCTATGATTAGTAAATGTATAAAAACTACTATATAAAAATTTTTTGTTAGTTACTATCTTATCAAAGAAATCTTCTATATCTCTATAATTAGTAAGATTACATCTTCCTCCGCCCGTGACTCTAAGCTTTTTTCCTAATTCTTCATTTCTTTCTATAAGTATAACTTCATTATTATTTTTTGAAGCTGTAATAGCTGCCATCATACCTGATGGACCACCACCAACTACTATTACTTTTGACATAAATATCTCCTATTCTAATGCAGAGTTGTTTATCTTTTCATTGTTTTTTATATGATTAGTATCATTCATTTTTATTATTACTGGGCCATAATCTCTATATTCTACTATGTTTAAAGCCGTATTATCTTGCTTTATTCTGTATATATTTTCCATACCTGAGTTTAAAAATGATAATAGTAATACTCTAACAGTTACAGAATGACTGACTAATAATATATGTTTGTCATTATATTTCTCATTTAATTCTTTTATAAATACTTCTAATCTATCCTTTATTAAATGAAGAGTTTCTCCACCTTCTATATTTACTAGATGAGGTTCATTTCTCCAAGTATTATAAGTTTCTAAATAATCTTTTTTAATTTCATCTATTAAAAGACCTTCCCAAACACCAAATCCCATTTCTCTAAGTGCAGGTGTTTCTTTTACCTTAACACCTATTTTTTCTCCTATAAGATTAGCAGTTTGTAGCGCCCTTCCTAAATCACTACTGTATATGTAATCTATTGGGTACTCTTTTAAAGCTTCACCAAGACAAATTGCTTGTTCTTCTCCCTTAGCTGTTAAATCAGAGTTTCCATGCCCTTGCGTTTTACCTAATATGTTCCAATTGGTTTGTCCATGTCTTACTATATAAAATGTATTAGCCATCTGTTGCCTCCTATGTTGTATATAGTTATTTTTATCTTTTACTAAATTTTTATTATACCATAAATATAATTTATTAAAAAGATATATCCTTTTAACTATTCCCTAAATATTATTTTCAATAAGTATCTCTATTTGTGCTAGTGCTTTTATTTCACCACTACTATTTGCTCTTGTTATTATATATATTTCATGGAAATCTCCAATAACTTTTACATTTTTTTCCTTTATATAGTTTATTATTAAATTATAGTATTTTTTAATATCATAAAAGGTATCATCAAAATACATTGTAAGGTAGTTTCCTTTAGGTAGGATTATTATTCTCTCATCTGTATTTAATACATCTTCTGTTTTTATCATAGTTCTTGTATAAGTTAATTTATCTTTATTTATTAAGTCATTGTAAGATGTTGAAAAAACTATTTGATAATTAAATGTATTATACATTTCTTCTATTTCTACTAGACTTTTTCTAAGATTCATTTCAAATTCTTCTGTATACCTTCCAGAGTAATTATATTTTATCATTTTTCTTTCTTCATTATATTTTATGAATACATTATTAAGTCCAATAGCAAGCGAGTCTTTTATATCATTTTCAAGGTGTTCTATACTTTCCTTTATAGTATTTAACTCATGTAGCTTTTTGTTTACAAGATCCTTTTGTTTTTCAAGTGTTTTTAGTATAGATCCTAATGAATCATAGTCATTCATTACATCCTTTATTTCATCTAAGGATAGACCTATTGCTTTACATTTTTTTATAATATCAAGCTTCATAAAACTTTTTATAGAATAATATCTATATCCTGTTTTTTCATTTATATAATCTGGGTTTAATAAATTATATCGATCGTAATGTCTTAATGTTTCTATGGATATATTATTTAATTTAGCCATTTCTCCTATTGAAAAGTATTTTTCCATTTAATCACCTCTAAATTTATATCTTTTTATAGTATATGCTAAATGACCATATACTTAAAGAGATAACATGCTTTTATAAAATAAATCTAATAAAAGAACAGTTTCAAAAATAAAATTAACATTAAAATAAACTATACATTTTTAATTTACAAAAATAATAAAAAGCTATGAACAATAAAGATTTTACTCTATTGTTCATAGCTTTACTTTTTACTGTGCAGTTTCTACAAGTTTATTTATTGATTTAGTTGTTGAAGTTTTTATATTAGCTATTAAGTTTATTGCTATAAATGTTAATGATTCAGATACTAATGTACCTGCCCATATACCATCTGCACCGAATACTTTAGATAGTACAAATAAAGATATCGGTAAGAATATAACAGATCTAAATAAACATATTAAAGTAGATAACTTTGGCATTTCTATAGCTTGGTAAAACACTATTGTTCCTATATTTAACCCAACCATGAAATAACTTAAAGTTCCTAGCTTAACAGCAAAATATGCTATTTCTAATATTTGTTTATCATTTGTAAAAATTCCTATTATTTGTTTTCCAAATACATAACATATTACTACAAATACAGCTGTTGTAACTATAGATGCCATAGAATTAATTTTGTAATATTTTAACACCTTATCTTTATCTTTTCTCCCAAAGTTATAACTAATAAGAGGTTGTGCTCCTAATGTCAATCCAAATAGTACCATATATATATTAGTTCCAATATAATTTAATATACTATATGCCGATACTCCTATTTCTCCCATAACATTTACTAATGTCAAATTATGAACAAGCACTATAAAAGAGAAACTTATTTGAGATAAGAAAGAAGGAAACCCTATCTTTAATAAATCACTTATAACTTCTTTTTCTATTTTTACTTTCCCAAAAGTTAAACAACCTTTTTTCTGTATAAAATGAGGAAGCATTATAGCTACTGTTACTATCTGTCCAAGTCCTGTTGCTATAGCTGCACCTTTTATTCCAAGTCCAAATGGGAATATGAATACATAATCTAATATTATATTAGTTATAGCACCTGCTATTATGGAATACATTGCTAATTTTGGTTTTCCGTCATTTCTTACGAAACTGTTAAGTGCTAATCCTACTAGGTTAGGAATACAAAATATTGCATAGTATTTTAAATAGTCAACTGCCAATGTTTCAAGAGCTTCCGTCGCTCCTAGCATTTTTACTATAGGCTTTGCAAATATAACACATACTAAACTTATAAATACAGTTACTATAAGTAAGAATTTACATACCTGTCTAAATATATTTACTGCTTTTTCAATATTTTTAGCTCCTATATTTTTAGAGATTAAAGCTCCTCCCCCTACAGCCATCATATTAGCTATACCAACTAACATTACTGTAAATGGCAGTACTATATTGACTGCTGCTAACGCGTTATCTCCTACACCTTGCCCAACAAAAATTCCATCTATTATAGTGTATAATGCCGATACAAGCATAGCGAAGGCAGAAGGGATTGCATATTTTAAAAACTCACTTATCATAATATCACTCCTTTTCACTTTCTTTCTTTTAAAATTATAAACTCTTGTGTAACAAAAGGGTCAATATATTTTTTATCAAATTCATTAAAAAGTACATACTATTTAATAAAAACCGATAAATAGTTTACAATATTGATTTATTTTTAATTATACTAAATTAATAATTTATATATTAATATTTGGTTTATAAATAGAGAGTTATTATGTATAATTATGAATATATGATTATTACTGTAAATTTTGGGAATAAATTATTGTAGCTATTTACCATTTACTAATCAATATTACATTAGACTATATAATTGTAATTTGCAAACAATTATATTAAGAATTAGATTAAGGAAGGAGTATTTTATGATTTCTAATTTTTTAGTTAAATCTTTCATTAAAAATAGTGAGGATATTAATAATGAAAGTGTTAGGAATAGATATGGTTACTTAGCTGGGATTGTTGGTATAGTTTTAAATTTACTACTGTTTATAATTAAATTTTCAGTAGGATTTATAACAGCTAGTATAGCAATAACAGCTGATGCTTTTAACAATTTCTCTGATATGGCATCTTCTATTATAACTATAGTAGGATTTAAGTTAGCTAGTATGCCTCCAGATAAAGAGCATCCCTTTGGGCATGGACGAATAGAGTATATATCAGCCTTAATAGTTGCATTTATGGTTATGTTTGTTGGTGTAAGCTTTACGAAAACTTCTATACAAAGAATACTAAACCCAGAAGTTGTAGTATTTGAATTTGTACCATTTATATTATTAATTATATCAATTGCAATAAAACTTTGGCTAAGTAGATTTAATAAGTATATTGGGCAAAAAATTGACTCATCTGCACTTAAAGCATCTGCAGCAGATGCACTTGGTGATGTATTTACTTCAAGTTGTGTTGTATTATCTTATCTAGCATCAAAGTATATATCTTTTCCGATAGATGGTTATATAGGTGTTTTAGTTTCTCTAGCTATAATCTATGCAGGATTTACGTTAGTCAAGGAAACTATAAGTCCTTTACTTGGAGAAGCTCCAGATCCACATTTAGTTAAAGCTATAAATGAAAAATTATTATCTTACGATTATATATCAGGAGTACACGACTTAATAATTCATAACTATGGTGTTGGAAGACGTATAGCATCTGTACATGTTGAAATTCCTGCTACTATAGATATTATGACCATACATAATATTATAGATAATGCCGAATATGATATATCTAAGGAACTTAATATCCATTTAGTTATTCACATGGATCCTATATGTATGAAAGATAGTGAAATAGTTAAAACAAGAAATGAGCTTAATGAGATATTAAAAAAACATAAAGATATTAAATCTATGCATGATTTTAGAATTATTGGTAATGATGATGTAAAAACTTTAGTATTTGATGTGGTAACTTCCCATGATAAAGATACATCTGATGACGAAATAATAAAATATATAAAAGATGAAGTTAAAAAAATACATCCTCATTATAAATGTAAAATAATAATAGATAAGGACTATCATTAAAGTAAAGGGTGCCTAAATTCAAATAAATTTAGGCACCTTTTATTTTGCAAAAGTTTATAATAATACAAATATGTATTAAATATAGTAATTTAATTTTGTTATATTATTAAAGTATTATCTCATATATAAGTTTAACGCCTACTAAAAATGCCATAATCAAAATATAAGTGCTTCTATCTACAATTATCTCCTTATTTTGTTTTTTATGAGAATATTTTTTTCATATATGATAACTTAAAATATAATTTTAATAATTGAATTTTGTTTTTTACAGGAATTATCAAACTAATATTAATCTATCTTAATATTTACTTTATGCACTAAAAACTATTTTTTATCTGTATTAAGATTAAGTATAATTAACTTATAGTAGTATATTATATATAAATTTGATATATTTTTAATATGAGTAAATTTACTTGGAGGTATTTAATGAATCATTGGAATGAATTAATATATATATATCCATTTTTAAATACATTAGATGAAGAAACTAAATCAATTATAAAAAATTCTTTAATAATTAGAGAATTTGATAGTGATTATACATTAATATATGAAAGCTCTTCTTGCTTAGGTTTCTCTCTTATAATAAGCGGATCTATAAGAGTGTATAAATTATCGGATAAAGGTAGAGAGGTGACACTTTATAAATTAGAGAAGGGTGATACTTGTTATCTTTCTATGTCTTGTATGCTAACTAATAAACATTTTCCAGCATTTGCAGAAGTTATAGAACCAACAGTTATTACTTTTATACCAAGTTCTATATTTAATAAGTATATTTATAATACATTAGAATTTCAAAAGTATATATTTGAAAATCTTTATACTAAATTTAACAATGTATTAAAAGTATTAGAGGAATTAGCTTTTGAAAGTGTAGATATTAGAATAGCAAAATATTTATTATTAATTTCTCAAAAAGATAATAGCAGCAAGTACTTATATTTAACTCAGGAAAAAATAGCACAGGAGCTTGGAACTAGTAGGGAGGTTGTAAGTCGTATACTTACTGATTTTAAGAATAAAGGTATACTTATTTCAAGTAGAGGTAAAATTAGTATATTAGATTTTGACAAATTAAATAACATAGCAAAGTTATAGCTTTGCTATGTTTATTTTTTCGTGTATAACTATAATATTATTTACCACTTTCCACTTAATAAAAAGTTCTTAGCTTTTTCATCTGCTTTAATTACAATATTTTTATCATAGCCCATAAATTCAAGAAGTCTTATAGCATTTCTGGTTTCTGATCTTCCCTTATGCAATTTATAGTCAAATTTTATATCTTTATTTGTTATAGTTTCTTCAAAGTGACAATTTTCAAATTTATCTTCAAGTATATGAGTAAGTTCTATATCGTGAGTTGCCGCAAAGCACAAAGTGTTACTTTTATAAAGAGCTGATAGTACTTCACAAGAAGAAGCTATACGCTCTATGGTATTAGTTCCTCTTAATATTTCATCTACAAAGCATAAGCATGGTATATCTTTCTTAGAGTTGTCTATTATCCTCTTTAGAGATTTTATTTCTACTATATAATAACTTTCATTGCTAAATATATCGTCCTTTAAAGCCATTGATGTATATATGTTAAAATATGATGAGTTGTACTCCCTTGAAGTAGTTGTATATATAGTTTGAGCAAGTATTGCATTTATTGCTATAGTCTTTATAAAAGTTGATTTTCCTGACGCGTTTGAACCTGTGATTAACACATTTTTATCAAAGTTAGCAGAGTTAGATACAGGTTTTTTTATAAGTGGATGATATATATCAACAAAATTTATATGGTTATTGTATTTACTTGTGCTAATTTCAAGATTTGGTTTAGAATAATAATCTAGACTATCTCTAAATGACGCAATTGCTATAAGAGCATCTATAGTCCCTACATAATCATATATAGCTTTAAAGTCATCTGCATTTTTTATAACAGTACTTTTGACTTTTTCATATCTCTTAAGCTCTTTTAAAAATATTAAGTTCATATATTCACTAAATATTTTCATATCATCCATCATTGCATTACTATCTGCGCCTAGCGATTTTTTTCTAATATGTTTAATATTATCTAAGTTTCTTGATATATCTTTTAAGTTATCATTTATTTCATTTATATTTAAATTTGTTATTTTTTTAGTTGCATTTATTAAAGATATCATATATGTAAAACCGTCTACATTATAATTGTATCTTTCATTTCTTTGACTTATAAATACATTGTATGTAGCAGATGCTATTAAAAGTAGTATAAAATACCTATTAAAAAATATTAGTGTTAAGCTTATTATTGGTATGTATGATAATATAGTATACCTTAGTAACCTACTTTTGCTATTATCACTTTTATTAATTAAACAATTTGTAGTATATAAATCATTGCTTATTCCTAATTTTGCTAATATATATTGTACTTCAAATCTTTTATCTGGATTTTTCATAAAATATTCTATTAAGTTGTCTCTTTTTATAAGTTCTTCTTTTTCGTATAAAGGTATTCTTAGAATATTATATAAAACTTCTCTTCCTGATGTACTTTGAGTATTATTTATTTTTTTGTATATGTCATCCATGCTTAAATCATTCCATGTTATATCATCTATAAATTCTTTTTCATTAATATTTTTAAAGTAACTAGAGACACTATCCATTTTATAGTTAATATCTTCTATATCTAATTCTTTACCATATTTTTTTAATATATCTTTTTTTATTGTCTTATCTTTCTTTATCTTAAAGTATAGTTCTATAGAGAAAAGGATTAATAATAGAGCTATAAAACCAAATATAAATTCTAGGATATTGATGTTTAAATTAATATTTTCCATTTATTCCTCCTATGTACCATTATTACTTATTAGTTATAATTTACTTTCTTTTCAAAGGCATTTAATATTAACTTGTATACAATAAATATTATATTATTTATTATCTTTATTAACTAATTTTCTTAAATTTACTATTCTAGATATTATATCTTCAAACTCTTTATTTCCTTTTAAATTGATAAATGTTGTATTTAGTGAATCTATTAGTATTTGTAGTACATCTACATTTACTGACTCCTCTTTCTTTATATCATCAAGATTGTCAAAGTATGCTATTTGATTAAGTTGCCTAGGTATATCTGTACCCAAATATTCTAAACTATCTACCAATCTATTTAAGTACATTAATGAAGCTTTTATATCTCCTTTTTTTAAATTAATATATGCTAAGTTTGAATTTAAAAATGAACCCATTTGATTTCCATCATATACTAACTTGTCAATATCGATAGCTAATTGATAATACATACTAGCTTTAGAGTAATCTATACTATTCTCGTCCATATCATCTTTGTAACTATAGTAAGAAATGGCTAGTCCCATGCAAGACGTTATAGCTTCTCCAATTGAAGTATTTAAATTTTGTTGCATAAGTTTTCTTGCTTCATTTATTTTATCCTGTTGCATATATATAAGAGGTAGCATTACATCTGGATTGCAATTTGGTTTGTATATTTTTTTTAAAACTTCTTCAGCCTTATCATTTTTATCTACTATCATATAGTTACTGCTTAATTGCATAAGAGAATATTCTTTTAACTCTATATCATTTGTATTATCTACTATATCTTCTAAAATTTCTATTATTCTATTTGTTATATCTTCTTTATTTAAATCTGTTTCTTTTATCATAGCAAGAGAATAAATATGAGTTAGTTTAAATTTAAGTTTGTAATTAGATGGATAATTTTTCATATAACTTTCACATAGTTTAATAGACTCTTCTATTGAATTTATAGATATTAATTCTTCACACTCTTTAATTATTTTTGCGATATCATTTTCATCAAGTTCTTTTCTATAATTTAACAAATCATCAATACTTACTTCAAAGTAATTTGCTAGTACAGGAAGATATGTTATATCCGGAAAACTTACACCCTTTTCCCACTTAGATACTGCTGGTATTGATACTCCAATAATACTTGCTAATTGTTCTTGAGTAATATTTTTCTTTCTTCTTAATAACTTAATATTTTCCCCTATTTTTATTTTCTCCATTAATTTACTCCTTTTATGTGTTATATTTATAGTATAAATTAAGTTTTGTATGTTAACAATGGACGTATAATTAACTTCTGATTAAATTTTTTAACTATTGGTTAAAACTATCATTTACATAAAAATAAAAGACTTAATAAGTTATAACTTATTAAGTCTTTTATTTTTGCGGTTTCAATTTTATTTAACTAGTTTTTAGTAGATACCTCTATATTTTCTCCATCGGCATCTATAACTACAGTACATCCGCTATAAACTTCTCCAGAGATTATTTTTCTAGCTATTTTTGTTTCTAATGTATTTGATATATATCTCTTAAGTGGTCTAGCACCATATACTGGATCGTACCCTTCTTTTGCCATAACTTCTTTAGCACCATCAGTTATTTTTATATCTATATTTTTTTCACTAAGTCTTTTTCTTAATGCATCTACAAATATATCTATTATTTTTTTGATTCCTTCTAAACTAAGTGGCTTAAACATTATTATATCATCAACTCTATTTAAGAATTCTGGCTTAAATCTATGTTTCATTTCATTCATAACCATATCTTTTGTAAATTCATCTATGTTTTCACCAGCTTCTAATAGATGATGACTACCTATGTTTGATGTCATTATTATAAGTGTATTTTTAAAGTCTACTGTTTTACCTTTATTATCAGTAAGTCTACCATCATCTAATATCTGAAGGAATATATTAAATACATCTTCATGTGCTTTTTCTATTTCATCAAATAGTATTACAGAGTATGGGTGTCTTCTAACAGCTTCTGTTAATTGACCTCCTTCTTCATATCCTACATAACCTGGAGGAGGTCCTATAAGTCTAGATACTGCATGTTTTTCCATGTACTCACTCATATCTATTCTTATAATGTTGTCTTCACTATCAAATAAGTTGTTAGCTAAAGTTTTAGCAAGCTCTGTTTTACCAACTCCTGTTGGCCCTAAGAATATGAATGAACCTATTGGTTTTTTCTCATCTTTAAGTCCTGCACGAGCTCTTATTACTGCATTAGATACTGCTGTTACTGCTTCATCTTGTCCTATAACTCTTTTGTGAAGATCATCTTCTAACTTAAGAAGCTTTTCTCTTTCACCTTCTACTAATTTAGTTACAGGTATGCCAGTCCATTTAGCTACTATTTGAGATATTTCATTTTCTGTTACTTCTTCTTTTAATAATGCATTTTCATAACTTGATGCCATTTTTTCTTCATGATTTTGTATTTGTTCTTCTAACTTTGGTATTATACCATATTTTAATTCTGCTGCTTTGTTAAAGTCATATTCTCTTTCATATCTTTCAACATCGCCTTTAGCCTTATCTAATTCCTCTTTTAAATTTCTTATATCAAGTATTTGTTTTTTCTCATTTTCATATTTAGCAGTCATTTCATCATTCTTAGATTTTAACTCTGCTAACTCTTTTCCTAGATTTTCTAATCTATTTTTACTTTTTTCATCATTTTCCTTAAGAAGTGCTTCTTTTTCAGTTTCAAGCGTAAATATTCTTCTTCTTACAGTGTCTAGTTCTGTTGGTAAAGAATCTATCTCACTTCTAATCATAGCACCAGCTTCATCTATTAAGTCTATTGCTTTATCAGGAAGGTATCTATCTTGTATATATCTATCTGATAATTTAGCAGCAGCTACTATTGCGTTATCATGTATTCTTATACCATGATGTATTTCAAATCTTTCTTTAAGCCCACGAAGTATAGATATAGTATCTGATACACTTGGTTCCTCTGCTATAACTGGTTGGAAACGTCTTTCAAGTGCTTTATCTTTTTCTATATATTGTCTATATTCATCAAATGTAGTAGCACCTATACAATTAAGTTCTCCACGAGCTAACATTGGTTTTATTAGGTTACCAGCATCCATTGCTCCATCAGTTTTACCAGCACCTACTATTGTGTGTATCTCATCTATAAATAGTATTATTTTTCCTTCTGAAGATTGAACTTCTTTAAGTACTGCTTTTAATCTTTCTTCAAATTCCCCTCTATATTTTGCACCTGCTATTAATGAACCCATATCTAGTGCATAAATAACTTTATCCTTAAGTCCTTCTGGTACATCTCCACGAACTATTCTTTCTGCTAATCCTTCAACTATTGCAGTTTTACCAACACCAGGTTCACCTATAAGTACTGGATTATTTTTAGTTCTTCTTGATAATATTCTTATAACTCTTCTTATTTCTTCGTCACGACCTATAACTGGATCTAATTTATTTTTCTTAGCTAAATCTACTAAATTAGTTCCATATCTAGTTAGTGCTTCATAAGTGCCTTCAGGATCTTGAGTTTCTACTCTTTGACTTCCACGAACTTGTGATAGTACTTCTAAGAAATTACTTTTATTTATATTGTATTGTCTTAATACTTTTCCTACTGGTGTATTACCTTCCATATCTATCATAGCAAGCATTACATGTTCTACACTTATATAAGAATCTTTAAATTCTTTAGATATTTCTTCTGCTTTTATTAAAATTTCATTTATTCTTCTTGTAGCTGTAACACCTTGTGAACTTATACCTTCTCCATGAATTTGAGGTAATTTGCTCAGTTCCATATCTATACTATTTTTTACTGAATCTACTGATACACCCATTTTTTCTAATATATTAGGTATAAGTCCATCTTCTTGATTGACTAATGCACTTAATAAGTGTATAACATCTATTTGTTGATTATGGTTTTTAACACCTATATTATAAGCTTCATTTAAAGCTTTTTGTACCCTTACAGTCATTCTTTCTATATCCATATGTATCCCTCCACTATCATAATATATATTATTTTCAGTAAAATCTTAATTATTTATTTTATTTAGAATTTTCTTATTAGCACTCTATTGAGTTGAGTGCTAATAATTTATTAACTACAATATACTCCTATAAAAATACTTTGTCAATAGTTTTTTATCTTATTTGTCAATATAAAATATATAAAAGTAAAAGCACCTATTACAATTCATTGGAATAGGTGCTTTTACTTTAGCTTTTCATATTATATTCTTGTAATTTTTTAATGTTTTCTAATTCCTTTATAAAATCATTAGCCTGAATATAATCTATATATAAAAGACAAGAAACCTCTTTTGTTTTTTCACTTATTCTAGTAGTTATTCTAATATGATCCTCTAATTTCTTTGTGTAAAATTTGTATATTAAATCAAGGTGTACTCTATCTCCGTTTAATATTATATCTATACTTTCCTTAGGAATTTCCACATCTACATTTTTTTGAGTACAACCCTTAGATATATTATTATATTTAGTATATTTATAAGAATATCCCTTATAATCAAATCTATTGCTTTCCTTTATTCTATTTAATATATACTCTCCCTCTTCCTCTTTTAGAAAGTCTTCTTCTTCAAAGAAATAATATTTAGCGAAATAGTCTAATTTATATTTTCCCATAGTTTCCTCCTGAGTTATATAATAATAGTATTCCTATATTTAATAATTATATGAAGGTTATTTAGAATTAAATTATTGCAAATATATAAGGATTTAAGGATAAATAAAAAGACTAGATTATACTAATTAGTATAATCTAGTCTTTTTATTTATTAATCTTTGAATTCATATATTAAATTTAATAAATCTAGTAAGATATTTACAAAATCTAGATAAAGATTTAATACATGTATAGATAAATCATTCTTACTTATTATGTTTCCTGATTCTATGTCATATTTTATTAGACTTATATCATATAATATATATCCTGAGAATATTAATATACCCAGAACACTATATAATATATTTAATGTCTGTGAACCTATAAATATATTTATTATACATAGAAGTAAAAGTGATATAAGACCTGCAAATAATATAGATCCTATACCTAGGTAATGCCCAGCTTTCTTTCTATAAGATATAAAGGCTAGTATACCAAATAATATACAAGTTCCAAGTAAAGCATTAATTACTATAGATGTTCCTAAACTTTGTAAGTAAAAAGATAATAGTGGATATAAAAGTATACCATCTATAAATGTAAATAAGTAAACATAGTTCATAGAAAAACTTCTAGGTATTATACTTTTCTTAGATAATATTGCCATTATAAGTAAACCTATTATTAAAAATGGTAATATTAAATTTGCTACTTGAACAACACTTATAGGAATAAAAGCTTGCCCAAATGCAAACCCTATAAACATAAATAGTATAGATATTGCTAGATATTTAAAAATATCAGCCATTGGGTTTGTAATTTCTTTATGCATTTTTATCATCTCCATATATTATAAAAAACTATATATGTATTATACCATATATTGTTAAATTTATATTATATGAAATAATTTGTATCAAATTAGTTGATTATATTACTTATGCTATCAGAAATTTTATTTACTTTATCATTCGCTACATTTGTTAGGTTTTCTTTAGTATTTTCTATTTTAGATTGTATAGAGTTAATATCACTTTGTAATTCTTTTTCTTTATCTAAATAATTACTTAAATTAATATCTTTTATAAAATCATCTAAATTTTCAGATAAATTATTTTTGTATTTACCTATCAAAGTTTTTAATTTGTCATCTCCTATGTTAGCAAGTTCATCAATTGATGTAAGTTTATTTTCTATGTCTCTTAATTTCATATCATCTAAACTCAATATTTTGTTAGTATAATTAGATATCTTCTTTTGATCTAGATTAGTATTATTTGACTTATCTATAGAAACCTTATCTTCAATTTCTTCTACAGAGTCTTTATATTTGTTTTTTATTTCAGATAGCATATTATCTATCTCTTTTATTGATTCGTCTGATTTTTCTTCAACATTAGATACTGCCTTTTCTTGATCTTTTTGTATATCATTTTTATCGCAAGCCACAATACCTAATGACATTAATGATATTATAATTAATGATATTATTTTTTTATTGCACTTCATTTATATAACTCCTCTTAATATTTTAGTATTTATATTTTACCACTAAAATCTAACTATTTACAACCTTATTTAATTTAATCAAAATAAATTATACATTTATAATATTTTATAGTTAACAAAATACGAATTAATTAATATCTTAATATTAGTTAAATATTTTGGGGGTGTCATCCAATGCTACAATCTCTTCTCTTGGTGCTATCACTTTCATTAGATACATTTGTAGCTAGTGTTGCTTATGGTACAAATAAAATTAAAATTCCTTTTAAATCGGCATCTATAATAACATTAGTATCTACAATTACTTTAGGTATTTCTTTATTTTTGGGATCTTTGTTTAAAGATTTACTATCAGCCAATATAGCATCCTTATTAAGCTTTTTATTGTTATTAGGGCTTGGCATATTTAGATTATTTGAATGTATAATTAAAAGCTATATAGATAAAATATATAATAATCAAGCTCCTCTAACATTTAAATTATTTGATTTTAAGTTTGTACTTGAAATTTATGCGGATGAAACTAAAGCAGATTATGATAAATCTAAAATGCTTACACCTAAAGAAGCTTTTTATCTTGCAATAGCTCTTTCTTTAGATAGTTTAGCAGTTGGATTTGGAAGCAGTTTAGGATATATTAATTATGCAGAAGTTTTATTATTATCTTTAATTATTGGATTTTTATCTTTACTATTTGGTTGTATAGTAGGTTGTCATATTAATAAGATTAGCCATATTAATTTGTCTTGGTTATCAGGAGTAATGCTTATAGCTCTTGCATTTATAAGATAAAAAAAGAGTTATCTCATACTTGAGATAACTCTTTTGACTTATGCTACTTTATTACTGTTTGCTTTTATAACTTGTTGAGCTATATTTACTGAATGGTCAGATATTCTCTCTAAATTACTTACTATATCTAAATAAACAACTCCATTATCTATTGTGCATACACTCTCATCTAATCTTTTCATATGATTTTGACGACATACTTTTTCCATTATATCAACTTGTTCTTCCATTTTGACAACTCTTAATGCTAAATCCACATTATTAGATTCTAAAGATTCAAGTGCATAAGTATATGTGCTTAATACTTTGTTGTATATTTCAGTTAACTCACCTTTACATTCATCAGATAATTTTAATTCTTTAGTTAATATTATTTCTGATAATTCAGCTATATTTTCAGCATGATCTCCTATTCTTTCTATATCATTTACAGTATTGAATAGATAGTCAACACCTTCTCTTGAATCATCATTTAAAGTTGTTTTAGATAGCTTTAGTAAGAAACTTAGTATAGCTTTTTGTAATTCATTTATCTTTATTTCTTCATTAAATGCCTTTTTTATTTTAGCATCTGACATTTCAAGCACACCTTCCATTGAACAAATCAGAGCTTTCTTAGCTTTTTCACCCATTCTTAAAGTCTCTTTAATAGTATTTGATAAAGCTATAGATGGTGTTTCTAATATTCTTTCATCTAAGAATTTAACAGTTTTTCTCTCTTCTATTTCATCTTCTTTCTCTGGAACTAACTTCATAGTAAGTTTTACTATTAACTTAGAAAAAGGTAATAGTAGTATAACGTTAGTTATATTAAATAAAGTATGTGCATTAGCTATTTGTCTACTCACATCATTTGGATCTAAGTGTGTAACTACCATTGTTATTGGCTTACTTAGTAATAACATAAATACCAATGTCCCTATTACATTAAATGTTAAATGCATTGTAGCAGCTCTTTTAGCGTTCTTACTAGCACCTATACTTGATATTAATGAAGTAACGCAAGTCCCGATATTTTCACCATATAATATTGGTAAAGCAGATGATAATGGTAATATTCCTTCAGATGCAAGTGCAAGTAACATACCCATTGAAGCACTAGAACTTTGAACTATTGCAGTTATACCAAATCCAAGAAGTATACCAAGTATCGGATTATGTCCAAATGATACTAATGCATTAGTAAATCCTGAAAACTCTTTTAAAGGTGCAACAGCTTCCTTCATAAAATCCATACCTGTAAATAATATACCAAATCCTATAAATATTTCAGCTATTGTTTTAACCTTTGGCTTAGAACTAAATAAGTAAAGTATTATACCTACGCCTAATGCCATTGGCGCTAACCCAACTAAATCTAGTGATACTAATTGAGCAGTTATAGTTGTTCCTATATTGGCTCCCATTATTACACCTATTGCTTGAGGTAGTGTCATTATACCCGCATTAACAAATCCAACTACCATAACTGTCGTAGCACTTGAACTTTGTATTATAGCTGTAACTAAAGCTCCAACTATAACCCCCATTAGTACATTACTAGTTAGAAGTTCAACTATCTTTTTTAGTTTTTCTCCTGCTGACTTTTGAAGGCCATCAGCCATCAAATTCATACCGTATAGAAAAAGACCTAGTCCCCCCATCAGGTTTATTGCTATTTCCACTATATTTCTTCCTCCTTAAAACTTTAATGTTTTTAAAATTAAATAATTTTATTCTTTTATTATTACAAACTTATTCTATCAAAAAAATTGTCATAATGTGTTAAGCAAATGTTAATTTATTGCACTTAATGTTAAATCTATGTTAAATAAAAGTTGATTAAATCCTATTATGTTAAGTTTTTTAAATTTAAGTTAAAAATAATATATGTAATGTAAATAAAAAAACCCATTAAATGGGTTTTATTTTCTAAAGTCTTTTAAGTTATTTTCTATGCTTAAATTTTTTAATATTGATGTTAATAATATTTGTCTAGTTTCTATTGATTTACCAAACTCTTCAAAGCTTTTCATACAATCTAACTGATAAGTTTCTATTATGCCTTTTTCTAATTCTTCTAAATGTTTTACGATATACTCCTTTATATCTTCTTTGCTTTTTAACCTATCTATTTCTTCGCCTCTTAAAACATGCTTAAATATTTCAAATCCCTCACCTTTTGATCCCCATATAAATATTCTAAATGTTATTAATGCCATTTCACAATATATACCTGCACTTATAGAATTCATATGATTTATATCTTCATACAAATGTTGATTAAAATCAAAGAAGTTACTAGATGCTATTTCATAAGTTTTTTGAGGTTCAAATTCGATATTACTTTCAGCTATGTTTTTGTCTAAACTTTCATAGCCACTACTTTTTATAAGAACATCACATAATGGTGATGTATGTATTGATAATTTGTCTTTTGATAAAAATTGTTTCATAGTTTTGCTCCTTAATTTAAAATATATGTTTATTATAACTATGAGTCTATTTTTAAACAATAGTTATTGTAGAAAATATCTATAATAATTAGATTTACTAGTATTTATGGCAACAGATGAACAGCATATAATTGTTTATCTGTAAACTTAGTTTTTATAGTAATTACTACTATATTAAAATGAATATAAAAAAGATGTGTAAAATAATTATATTTTGCACATCTTTTTAGTATTAATATTATTATATAAAAAGTTTCATATTGATTTATTTTCTAAGAATTAATTTAAAGCCATACTTTACATAGCTACTTAGCCCAGTAGTAAACATCGCCATTTTTACTTACTGCATATATATTATCGTCTTTTGTCCCTACAGTAAGCTTATTATTTTTGATTTTTTCTTTTATATCTTTTTCATTAAACCATTTAGTTTCTATAAACTTATCATCTAGTACACTTTTTTTATCTACCTTTTCTAATGTTTGTATAAATTTATCTGTTTCATCTTTTGGTATT
This sequence comes from Romboutsia sp. BSD2780061687b_171204_C1, assembly GCF_015560225.1. Taxonomy (NCBI): domain Bacteria; kingdom Bacillati; phylum Bacillota; class Clostridia; order Peptostreptococcales; family Peptostreptococcaceae; genus Romboutsia; species Romboutsia sp. BSD2780061687b_171204_C1. The sequence continues at coordinate 846,343 of NZ_JADMRK010000001.1, forward strand.
ATAAATCTTCCATTTGCTTTATTGGAATCTAAGTTATGAACTTCTTGTATATTGGTAGCATTAGTTGGGATATTTTCAGGAATCCAACCTCTTTCTATTATATCTTTAGCATCTTTATAGCTATTAAACTTATGGATTTTTATATCCATACTACATCCTGTCAATATAGTTGCCAACATTAAAAATACTATTATTTTCTTCATTCTCAATTTCCTCCATGTCCGTTTCATTTAATATTATAAACATATTATATATACTATATCTTAAAAAATAATAAACCCAACATTAAATAAATCTTAAATTATTTAAATAGTATCCAAAAATACAAAAAGACCATCTTAAAATAAGTCTAGCTAATAACAAAACTTACTGTAAGACGGTCTTATATAACTTTTATTAATCTTTAAATACAGTATTTTCAGTTTTCCATTGTAATAATTTTATATATAACCAAAAACCATATATACCAAGAGTTATTATAGTTAATACTAGCCATTTTATATAGTTAAAAAATAAGCTAGATCCAGTACCTTTAAATTCGAGCCTTCTTCCTTCTATTACCGTATTTTCGGCTTCCCATCTATATTTTATGCACATAGCCCACGGTGTGGCTAATCCTAACGTAAAAGCAGTTATTAACCAAGCTAATATATTAACTCCAATAAGTCCTAGTAATCCACCTTCAAATCTTGATTCCATATGTTTCCCTCCTATTATGTATATATATTAATATATATGCATAATAAAGTATATAAACTGCAACTTAATTAAATCTTAAATAAACCTTAAAACTTTATAAAAATTTATGGTATAGTGAATTATTCTTTTATTATAAATCTTTCTATAAAATTAACGATTACTTTTTCTAAGTCTCCACTATCTTCTACTTCTATTATCCTAGGTGTAGCTAATTCACCTCCATGTTCAAAGTTTACGTTTGATATTACGATTTCTTTGTCTTCATAGTCAAAGTCAAGTGTTAAACCTACTAGGTTATTTAAATCTAGTCTAAAGTCCCCAATGTCTCTTATATTATAATCCTCATACTCATCATCACCATAACTTCTTAAATTATATATCTTTCCATCTAAAAATTCTACCTTATCTAAATCTTCATTAGTCTTACCTATAGCAAAATGGAGTGCATACTCTTCTCCTAACAATAAATTAGCATAATCACTTGCATCATTTATATCTTCATAATCTTCATCAAAAGTTATTACATCCATATAGTCTCTATCTATCAAACATACTCTTGATACATAATCTGGATAATCATATAATAATTCATCACAATTATCCTTATAATAATTTATAAAATTTTCTAATCTAAACTCTTCTGGTTTTATTCTTATAGCTTGCATATTTATGTCCTTTCTATACTAATTCGTCAAATCTTTGTTATGCTAAAAATCAAATTTAATTTAAAATATGTTTGTATATTTTTAATACTTATATAATATATCATACTATTAATTCACTTTGAATATATGTTTTTTTATATGCTCCTTTTTTCTTATTAATCTCAACTATATCTTTCAATAATATAAGAGAATTTGAATAATGGAGCGTTTCTACAAATAATGAATTAATATATACAGTCAACTAAAATATGAAAAAAACTATAATTGTAGTAAATATAATAATATAAAAAGAGCCCTTATTTAGAAATTTAATACAGGCTCTTTTTATTAATTCAAATTATTTGAACTCTTTTTTATCATATATCTTTATGGATATTATCATAGATATTAAAATAGTTAAAATACTTATAATTATTGATACTATTAAAGGATTTATATTATTTATATAGTCTATTATATTTTTTAGCTGTTTTGAAGGATTTTGAAGTATATCTACAATTGGCATTGAACAAAATATTGTAGCTAAAGTTATAGCCATAGTTATGAATTTTCCCTTTATTGCACCATATTTAATCATTGTTGGAATTAACATACTAATAATTAATGTAGATGATAATATTACTGTAGTTAATAGTAAATCTAAATTTATATCAACTTCTATTATATGGTATATAACACTTACTATAAGCATTGATGATATCATTGTTATAATACCAATTACATATCTCGATATAACGTACTCACTTCTTTTTACAGGAATTACTCCTATCAAATTATCTATACCACTTACATCTTCATAAGACATAAGCTGTGGTACACCAACAATTGTAATCATTGAAGATAAAGCACCTATAAATGAAGGATTGATTGCTGATACAAATAACCACATTATAATTATTATACCAACTTGCTTAAGTATTGCTTTAAAATTTATTAAACTCATTTTAGTAAGATTCATTATATTATTCATATTAATACCCCCTAGTATAATACATTAGTATATCTTCTAAATTAACTTTGTCATAAACAACTTCTTCCCCAAATATTTCGTATGCATGTTTTACATTTGATGTTAATCCTTCAAATCCAAATGAATTTTCATTAAATGCTACTAATGCTCTTTTAGTTTCATTGTCTAATAAATTTTTCCCACCTCTTATCATACTATGTCTTTCTAATATGCTATCTTTATCTCCGCTTAGTATTATTTTCCCATCATATATAAATACTAAATAGTCTGAGACTTTATCTAAATCAGATGTTATATGAGTAGAATAAAATACAGTAGCTTCTTCTTTTTCTATATGTTCTTGAAGTATATCTAAAAATTCATTTCTGACTAAAGGGTCTAAATTTGCTGTTGGTTCATCCATTATTATAAGTTTTGGATGATGAGACAGCGCCATTGTTAATTCAAACTTTTTCTGTTGTCCCTTTGAAAGTTTCTTATATATTTTATTTTCATCTAATTTAAATTTTTGTATATATCTTCTATACAATGATTCATCCCAATTCTTATAAAAAAAAGATACTGACTTTTTTATATCCTTAAGTTTAGATTCATTTAAGTAACCAGGAACATCACCAATATAACCTATTAATTCTTTTGTATTTATATCATTTTTTTTATATTCTTTTCCAAATATTTTTATACTACCACTATCTTTAAATATCATATTCATAATTAATTTTATTGTGGTAGTTTTTCCTGATCCATTTGGACCTATAAACCCTGTTATATATCCCTTTTTTATATCTAAATTATCTATACATAAATTAAATGTATCTAAATTTTTCTTCAAATTTCTAATCTCTATTGCATTCATAATATACCTCCTTATATTTCTTCATATATACTTTTAAATATTTCTAGTCCTTCTTCTAATGTTATACCTACTGATTTTACTTGCCTTATAATATCCTCTAATTTATTTTCTATTTCATATAAAGCTATTTCTCTTAATCGATCTGTATTTTTTGTTGATACAAAAGTTCCTCGCCCTGTAACAGTCTCTATAAATCCTTCTTTCTCAAGTTCTTCATAGGCTCTTTTTATGGTTATTATGCTAACCTTTAATTCTTTTGCGAAATTTCTTATAGATGGGAGACCTTCCCCTGGCTTTAATGTTGAGTCTAATATCTGATTTTGTATCTGGCTTTTTATTTGTTCATACAAGGGTATTGTTGATGTATTACTTATATTTATATTCAATTTTACACCTCTCTTCCTTACTTAATATTTAGTGTACATAAAGTGTATATATTATATATATACACTTTATGTACACTTCATGTCAACCTATTTTCAAAATTAATTAAAAAAATATATACTTAATGATTTTTATTTAAATGTAAGTTTTATAGAATTGTTCTGTAACAATAAATTAAATACTATTGTAATATAATAAAAATATAGTATCATTTTTAATAACTTTTTTATAATCTATTGTATATGGTTTTAAATAATGTTAGTATATGCTGATGGATATGTCTTACATAAAAGGGGGGAATGTTTATGACTAAAGATATGACTACTGGTAATCCAGTAAAATTAATTTTATATTTTTCTATACCATTACTTATAGGAAATATTTTTCAACAATTCTATAGTATGGTAGATACAATAATTGTTGGAAGATTTTTAGGTGTTAAAGCTCTAGCAGCTGTTGGATCAACAAGTTCTATGATTTTTTTAATAATAGGATTTATATTAGGCCTTGCATCTGGTTTTTCCGTATTAGTTTCACAAAGGTTTGGAGCAAATGATGAAGAAGGTGTTAAAAAAGCCGTAGGTAGTGCAATTGTACTGTCTGTAATTATGACTATTATAATTACTATTTTAAGTATATTTTTTACTAAACCACTTTTAAATTTAATGAAAACTCCACATGATATAATAGATGAAGCTTATTCATATATAATAATTATATACGGAGGTATATTTGTTACATTTTTCTATAATATAATTGCAAGTATACTTCGTGCACTTGGAGATAGTAAAACTCCTTTATATTTCTTAATTGTTGCATCCATTTTAAATATAATACTAGATTTGATGTTTATAGTTAAATTCTCTATGGGAGTTAAAGGAGCTGCTTATGCTACTGTTATTTCCCAAGGAGTTTCAGGTATACTATGCTTAATTTATACTGCTAAAAAATTTCCTATATTAAGACTTGAAAAAAGACATTTTAGCTTCAACTTAGACTTTTATAAGAAACACTTAAATATAGGAATCCCAATGGCTCTTCAATTTTCAATAACTGCTGTCGGAGCAGTAATACTTCAGGGTGCTGTTAATTCATTTGGATCAACTATTGTTGCTGCATATACTGCTGCTTCTAGGGTTGAACAACTTGTTATGCAGCCAAGTGTAACATTTGGTGTTACTATGGCAACTTATTGTGCTCAAAATCTTGGTGCTAATAATATCGAACGAATTAAAGAGGGAGTTAAAAAGTGTACATTAATAAATATAGCTATTGGTGTTATTGGTGGAATTATACTTATGACACTTGGTGAATATTTTGTTAAGCTATTTGTATCAAATTCAGATCCAAATGTAATATCATACGCTACTAAATATCTAACTACAGTTTCTTTCTTCTTTATACCTCTTAGCTTAATATTTATATACAGAAATGCACTTCAGGGTATGGGATATACTTTCGTGCCTATGATGGCTGGTGTTTACGAATTACTTGCCAGAACTATTGTTGCATTTACATTACCTTTAGCTATTGGTTATACTGGTATTTGTTTAGCAGGTCCTATGGCTTGGCTTGCAGCATCTATACCGTTATTTATTGACTATCATAAAAAAGTTAATAGTATAAATTCTTCAGAGTGTTACTCATCATAAAAATTATAAGACAAATCTACATTTAAAAAGCTAGCTTAAAAATTTAAGCTAGCTTTTTATTCTCCTACTCCAAAATCAGTATTATTATATAATACTTCTATATTAGGATTTTTATCTAGTAAGTCTTTATATTTATCTACAAACCAATTAACTATCTCATCATCTCTTTTAATATCTGATGTATTATTTACAAAAACATTTATAGTAGCATGATCAAAATTATTTAAAACTATATCCATATCTTTATCTATCATTTCTTTTGTCTGACCTTTTATACCTACCATCATGCATGGAGAATCAAAATAAGTTTTAAGTTCTTCTACACTTTTAAATTTAGCATTTTTATTTAGAAAATTATTTCTAAAGTCATAATCAAAACTTTCTACACCTATTTTAAAAGTTATAGGTATTTCAAAATATTCTCTCATATCTTGTATTTTATTTTTATATGACCAATGACTTTCTAAAAATAGTTTTTCAATATTTTTGTCTTTTATTATATCTTTTATTTTATCAAGTGTAGCTTTCGGAAGTTCAAAACAACTTCCTGAGTTTATAACTTCTAAAACTTTGTATTTTCCTGTTATATTTTCAAGTACTTTAAAATTTAATTTATTTATTTCCTCTTCTGATTTTGAGTTATCTAATATATAATCACAGAAACTACATTTTCCCCATACGCATGGAAAACTTTTAAGTAGTACTATTTCTCTTTGGTTTTTATTAGTTATTTCACTATATCTGTCCATTTTTTCTCCTTTATAATAAATTAGGTATTATACATAATATAATACCTAATTTGATATATTCCAATCTATGTTTAATTTAAATTTATAAAAATTAGTTATTATGAATTTTATCTATTTAATAATATTTGTGATTTTACATTTCTAGGAAGTGCATTAACACAACCCCCTATTAATAGTACTGCCACAAATTTATCAGCATAATCTGTAAATATTTGTGTTATAAATACACTTAATACATCTGGAACTCCAATTACACTTAGTACTTGAACAATATATGATGAACCCGATGATGTTATACCTCCAAATAAAAATGCACTTATCATGGCACTTATTATAGATGTTGGTAATGTGAATATAAACACTCCAAGAGGAGTTTTTATACCTTTTAAGAATCCTTTTTTATACATCAAACCAGCTAAATACCCTGTACTTATTTGAACAGGAGCAAAGTATATTGAATATATATCAAAAGTCATTCCACTTACTAAGCTTCCACATAGACCTGTTATTACGGCATATTTAGGTCCAAGTAAACAGGCTATAAATATTGTTCCTATAGAGTCCATATATATAGGAAGTCTTAAAGAATAGGCTATAAATGCTCCTACTACATTTAAAGCTATTCCAAAGCTTATTAAAGTTAAGTTTCTAACGTTTAATTTCTTTTCCATATTATATCACTCCTTTTATAGAGTCTATAATATTACCTTTATCCTTAAATATATTTTTTATAAACATCTTCATAAAAGCTTTTGCATCTACTTCTGTCAGTATATGTGCATTATGTTTCTTTTTATAAAAATCATATGCATCTACTATAGTTTGACCTATGGCTTTTCCTTCTTCTACTATTTCAACGTAAGAATCAAATCCGTTGCATAGATTTCTGTCTATAAAATATGCGACTGCTAATGGATCATTTATTACACAACCTATTATGCCTTCTTGATTCCAATGAAAATCTATATAAAATCTAGTTATTTCTGTTATATATTTAGATACATCTTTATCTAGTTTGTTTATAAATTCAATAATATTTGGTGTTAATACTATTTTTCTAGTTACATCAAGTCCTATCATATGAATTTTTTTAGGTAAGTTTTTATAAACATATTCAGCAGCATGTGGATCTACCCAATAATTAAATTCTGCTACTGGTGAACAGTTCCCATGACTTTTGTAAGTTCCTCCCATGGAAACAAACTCATCTAAGTTATCGAAGGCTTTCTTATCTTTAATTAATGCTTTAGCTATATTGGTAAGCGGACCTAATGCTATAATAGATACGTCTTTATTTCTATTTAAAGTATCTATTATAAAGTCTACTCCACCATGTAAAATTTTAGCATCAACTTCTTCATAAAAATTTTCTCCTATACCATCTTCTCCATGAGTATCTTGTGCTGTTATAAGTTCTTTTTTTAAAGGTAGCTCTTCTCCTATATATACAGGTACATCTAGCGAAGAACACATTTGAAGTGCTTTTAGAGCATTTTTTGCTCCTAAGTTTGCAGGTACATTTCCACTACATACGGTAATCCCTAATACTTCTAATTCTGGTGAATTTAATGCTAGAAGTATTGCTAATGAATCGTCAATTCCTGGATCACAATCAATTATTACTTTTCTTTTTTTCATTTTAATCTCCTCCATAAACATTTAATGGAGAACTATACGCTTTTATTTAGTGCATTAAAAAAGCGTATCTAGGATACGTCTATATACTGCCACTATATAAATCCCTAGTTTTTTATACTTGGAGTTCTCGAACAAGTCCTAGATAACTTTAAACTATCTAGTATTTTTAATATTTATACGGTTTATTATAGTTTTCTGTCTAGTCTTTTGTCTAGTCTTTTTGACTTATCCATGACTAACTGACAAATTTAATTTTACAATAAATAGTTGTATAATTCAACATAAATAAAATTTAATTTTTTATATTTTAGGTTTATATTATTCATGATAATATTGATAACTTAATAATATTATAGACTCATATTTATGTATCACTATTCATAGATTTATTATATGCTTGTTTAAAAATTTAAAGTTAGTTGGTGATATATTGAGATTATTAAGAACCTATAAAAAGTCTTTAAAATTAGAAGTACTAACAAGTTTACTTTTAATTTTAGCTACTATGTGTGCTCTTTTTATGTACAATACTCCTTTAAGAAGTATTTATGAGTTTATATTTAAAGATATTTGTATAGTAAATAATTTTTCATTTCATATGTTTGTAAATGATTTTTTAATGGCTATTTTTTTTCTAGTAGCAGGTCTTGAGATAAAACACGAAATACTTTATGGAAATTTATGCTCTTTTAAAAAGGCATCTTTTCCAGTTATAGCTTCTATCGGCGGTGTTATTGTTCCCGCAGCTATATTTATATATTTAAATAAAAACACTGCTTTTTTAAGTGGATTTTGTATACCTATATCTACAGACATAGCCTTTGCAGTAGGTATATTTTTACTATTTTCTAAAAAACTTAATCCATCACTTAAAGTATTTTTACTTTCCCTAGCAGTCGTGGATGATTTGATTTCTATACTAGCTATAGGTGTAGTTTACTCATTGGATATAAATTTAATCTATTTATCTATAGCACTTTCAATTGTACTTTTGCTTATTATAGCAAATAAAGTATTTAATATTTACAGCATATATTATTACCTTGTATCTGGTTTGTTTTTGTGGTATTTCATTTATTTAAGTGGAGTTCACTGTACAATAAGTGGGATATTATTAGCTCTCACAATTCCTTCACGTAATAATAATGGATACAATACCTTAGAACAACTTCAAAGGATTTTAGTTCCTTTTAATAGTTTATTTATAATACCACTTTTCGCATTTGCTAATACAGGTATTTCTATTACTTCCAGTATAGGTACTTCTGATACGAATTCTTTAGTCTATGGTATAATTTTAGGACTTTGTTTAGGGAAACCTTTAGGAATAGTGCTTTTTAGTTTTATTGGTTGTACTTTTAGAATTTCTGAAAAGCCTTCTAGTATAAGTTGGTTGTCTGTATTTTTGGTATCATTAATTGCAGGTGTTGGTTTTACAATGTCTATCTTTGTATCTGAAGTTGCATTTATAAATAATATGATTTTAATTGATATTTCAAAAAGAGCTATATTGATATCTTCTTGTATATCCATATTATCTAGTATAGCTGTAATAAGCTTTTTTGATATTAGATTTAAACTTATGCTTAAAAACAAAAGCTCCTTAGTAAATAAATATTACATATCATAATAAAAGGTGTTATCTCTATTATTTGCTGAGATAACACCTTTTTTATTTACAATTTAGCCTTTTCATTAACTAAAGCCACTTCTTTTATGGCTTCAACTACTCCGTTGTCATCATTAGATTTAGCTATGAATCTTGCATTAGACTTTACTTTATCTTTAGCATTCTCCATTGCAAAACTATAATATGCAGATGCCATCATTTCTAAATCATTCATATTATCGCCAAATACCATAGTTTCATCATATTTTATATTAAATTTATTTTTAATTATTTCTATTCCATTTTTCTTATTTCCACCATATCTACATATATCAATAGAAAATCTCCCAGATATAGTTACCATAAACTCATTATTTAAAATTTTAAGTTTCTCGCGATTTTTATTAATATCACTTGGTTTTCCAAAAACCGTAACTTTTATAATATTATCCTTTATTTTCATAATATCTTTAGTATATTTTATATTAAGCCCCCATAGAATCCCTATGAACTTAGCAACTTTACTTTCGCTGTATATAATATCTTTTCCACAATAAAGTGTATTGTGCTTAAAAAATTTTCTTACAACTATTGCTATATTTTTTAACTTATCTTTTTGTATATAGTTCTCAAAAATAACTTTACCTTTATATTCTATATAGTTTCCATTGTTTGCTGCAAATACAATATCTTCATCTATATCTTTAAATACTTTCTTTAGAGAAAATATATCTCTTCCACTTATCGCTGTAAATATTATATTATCTTCTTTTAATTGTTTTAATATCGTATAAAATTCGTTGTTTATCTTTTTCTTTGAATTTAATAAGGTTCCATCCATATCAGATGCAATTAATTTTATCATCTGTACCTCCTAAAATTTCTAATCCTTATAATTTAACATAAAATCTACCTATGTATAAATCATATACCCCTATTAACTTTTTTAAAACTAAAAATACTTCCTAGTAAACATACTAGAAAGTATTATAATACATATTTTTTTGAACTTTTTAATAATCTATCTAATAATAACTTATAAAAAATACTTAACATCTATTATTACTTTAATTTTATTTGAAAAGTATCTATTTTTTTAATAAAATTTTATTATTTTTTAAGGCCTTTATCAATTTCAATACAAAGTATCCAATAAATAATATACTATATATACTTAATTTTAATATATCAACTTTATCATCATTTAAAATTGAAAGTACTATATGTACATAAACTAATACATAAAATGGATAAGCCCATCTTTGTAACTTTTTCCACTCTAAATACTGCATTTTAACTCTTACTTTTTTGAGAGACGTTATAAACAATGGAATCATTATTATAAATGCTATTAAACCAACAATTAAATATATAATATAAAGTGTAGTTATAGGCTTATAATTAAGTAATTTCACTATAAAACGTACTAAATACATTATACAATGAGGAAATATTAGTATAGATCCTAAAATCGAAGCCTCTGCTCTTATTCCTAACAATTTTTTCGTTATTTTCCACCTTGGGTTAAGTGCTCCTGCAAACATTACTAATATAAAAAATGCTATTGAAAAATTCCCCTTCATAGATGCTTTTTCAAATTCACCTATAAATCCTTGTAATTTTATATCTGAGGTTAATCTAAACATTTCATAAATTACTGTTGATGTGGCTATTATTGAAGCTATTAAATAAAATAACCTCGAATGTTTTCTTATGCTAGATGTAAAAATTAGCGCTAAAGCCACTATAAAAATTAATGAATAAACTAATCGCATATTAATTCTCCTTTTCATTTCATATTGATAATCATTATTATATTTTAGCATTAATACCTTGTCAATAATTTTAATTAGAATTCTTATAAAATAGCATGTGGAAAAATTTAGGAATCATCAAATTGTAATATTTCTTTAGGTTTTAACTACTTAAATTTAATCTATATAGTTTTAATTTTATTCATATAAATTTTCTAAATGTATATACTCTACTATAGATATCTTTTCCTAATCCCAACCTTACTTATGATAAAAGTATTGCATAACATATTTATAAATTTATATGAATTATAAAAAATTAATATTAAAATGAGTTATTAATGTATGGCTCAAAAGGGGGAATATTTATGGATAATCAAAACAATTTTAAGCCATTTATTCCTGCTAATAAAATAGTTCCTGAGTTTACTGTTACATCAATAGTTCTTGGGGGCTTATTAGCTGTAATATTTGGTGCTGCAAATGCTTATCTAGGTCTTAGAGTTGGTATGACAGTTAGTGCATCAATCCCTGCTGCTGTTATATCAATGGGAGTTTTAAGGGTTATATTGAAAAGAGATTCTATACTAGAAAATAATATAGTGCAAACAATAGGTTCAGCTGGAGAATCTTTGGCCGCTGGTGCTATATTTACATTACCTGCTATGTTTATATGGATGAAAGATTGGGGACTTGGAAGTCCAAGCTTAATTAAAATTGCAATCATAGCTTTATGTGGTGGTATACTTGGAGTATTATTTATGATACCTCTAAGAAAAGCACTTATTGTAAAAGAACATGGTGTATTACCTTATCCAGAAGGTACTGCTTGTGCAGAAGTTTTACTTGCTGGAGAAGAAGGTGGATCTAAAGCATCTATAGTATTTGCTGGTCTTGGTATAGCTGGTTTATACAAATTTATAGGTGATGGTTTAAAACTATTCCCAACAGAAATTGAATGGGAAATACCTGGGTATCATAATGGAGCCTTTGGTATAGACGTATTACCTGCATTACTTGGAGTTGGATATATATGTGGATTTAAGATATCTGGATATATGTTTGCTGGTGCTATAGTTGGTTGGATAGCATTAATTCCACTAATATCATTATTTGGTGCCAATATGACACTTTATCCTGCTACAGTTCCTATAACTGAACTAGGATTTTGGGATATATGGGATAATTACATAAGATATATTGGTGCAGGAGCTGTTGCTTGTGGAGGTATTATTAGTTTAATAAAATCACTGCCTCTTATAATAGATACATTTAGAAAAGCTATGAAGGATTATTCTAATTTAGATAAATCTGAAAGTTCACTTAGAACTGATCAAGATATGTCTATGAAGGTTGTTTTATTTGGATCTTTATTAGTAGTTATAGCCATATGGCTAGTTCCTTCTATTCCAGTTAATTTAGTTGGAGCACTTTTAGTTGCTGTATTTGGTTTCTTCTTTGCAACAGTATCTTCAAGACTTGTTGGTATAGTTGGAAGTAGTAATAACCCAGTTTCTGGTATGGCTATTGCTACACTTTTAATAAGTACTATAGTATTAAAATCAACAGGACTTGTTGGCCAAGATGGTATGATGGGTGCTATAGCTATAGGTTCTGTAATATGTATTATAGCTGCAATTGCTGGAGATGCTTCTCAGGACTTAAAAACAGGTTATATTGTTGGTGCAACTCCTAAGAAACAACAATATGGAGAGCTTATAGGTGTATTAATTTCTGCTATAACTATAGGTGCAGTATTATACTTACTAAATGCAGCTTGGGGATTTGGTTCAAAAGAAATACCAGCACCACAAGCTACTCTTATGAAACTAGTTGTTGAAGGTGTTATGGAGGGAAATCTTCCTTGGACTTTAATATTTGCTGGTGCAGGAATAGCTGTTGCTGTTGAAATAATAGGAATACCTGTACTACCATTTGCAGTTGGACTATATCTTCCAATACATTTAAGTGCTGGCGTAATGGTTGGTGGTATTATTAGATTATTCTTTGAAAAGAGAAAGAAAGTATCTGAAGATGATAGAAAAGAACAAATTGATAGAGGTATATTATATACTTCAGGTCTAATAGCAGGTGAAGGTCTAATTGGGGTATTACTTGCTATATTTGCAATAATAAATGTTGGAGAATCAACACTTGCTGATACTATAAACCTTTCTACTTCTGTTAATTTAAGTCAAATAGGTTCTATTATAGCATTTATCATACTAATAATTACACTATTTAAGTTTACTATCTCCTATAAAGATAAAAGGAGTAAAACATCATAGAATATAAAAAATCTATAAACATATACTTAAGTAGGAGAAATTTTCTCCTACTTATTTCTTTAATTATAAATAAGTTGCTTATTCTAAATTTGTAGGAGTGGTATTATGAAAAAAAATGATAAAAATTACTTAGACTTTATTCCTATCAAAAACTCAAAAATAACTTGGTCTGAGGATAACTTTGGGATAGTTACATTAGAAATCACGAGAAAAGGATTATTTGATAAGATTGCTCAAAATTTATTTAAAGTCCCAAAAAGTAGTTCCATAAAGTTAGACAAACTAGGAAGCTGTGTATGGAAAAATATAGATGGTGAAAGTTCTATATACGATATATCTAAATATGTTAAAGCTTCATTTGGAAAAGACTGTGAGCCATTATATGAAAGATTGATTACATATTTTACTATACTTAAAGATAATAAATTTATTTCTTTAAAAAAGGATGGTAGATAATGGATATTATTATATACATATTATTATTTGCAATTGCAACAATAATTATTTATACTTGGGGAATTATAAAAGAAAGAAATAAACCTAATGATTTACTAGACTTACTTTATAATAAATCTTACAAAGCTGTTATGAAAGCTTTTAAAACTAAAAATACTTTATCTAAAAAAGATATTGAAAATGAAATTTTAAATCTAAAAGCATCTTTATTTTACTCTAAAGACAAGTTAGTTATAAAAGATCCTTCTCATATATCTAAAATACTTATTGGAAAAATGCTTAAAGATGGTGTTATAGAAAAAACTACTAACGGATATAGCTTAAAATAGTTAAAACTATATTTGATTTAAAATTATATTCTGAAAAATATTTTTAATTTAACTAAAAAATGAGCTATTTAAAATAGCTCATTTTTATATGTATAACTCTAATTTACTTTTAAACACTAACCTATTATTTTAATAATCCTTTGTTAACCCCTTTATAAAGTATTATAAAACTTATTAAAAATGATATACTTGCTACTAAAAAGGCAACTACTATAGATGAATATTTCATAATAATTCCTGATATAAGAGTCCCTCCCATTATACCTAATGTCATAAGTGTTGATGTTAATCCATTTATTTTACCTAAATATTCTTGGTCTGTGACTTTAGTTATAAGCGCCATTACATATCCACTAAGTATTCCACCAAGTATATTATCTATAAATTGAAGGCTCATAGTAAATACTGGGTTTATTGAATATCCTTCAAAAAATACTGTTATAGCAAACACTCCTATAAGACTATATAATATTTTCATATTCATATATTTAGATATGACTAAATATAGTCCACCCCCAACTATTACTCCCACTCCTGCTATCCCTGAAAAGAACTGATAAAACTCTTTGCTAAGGCCTAACCTCTCCGTTACTAAGAATATATCTAGGTTATTAGCTATTCCCATAGCAAAGGCTACTATTAAAAATATTTTAGATAACAACTTTAGTATCTCTTTTTCATTTAAATATTTAAAAGTTAACTTAATATCTTCACGTATACCGCTACTCTCTATTTTTTCAAAACTCTTATTAGGTAATGTTAATAATAATAAAATGGATACTAAAAACAATCCTGATAATATTATTAATGTTTTACCTATTCCAAAATTAAAGTAAAAGTAAGATCCTATAAATGGTCCTATAACAAAAAATCCAGAGCTTAAAAGTTGATTTATTCCAACTGCATTTTCTATATATTCTTCATCTATATATTCCTTAAAATATTTTTGTGATGCAGGATATGAAAATTGTGTAACACTAGCAGAAACTAATACTGCTAAAAATATAGCTATTATATATCCTTTAGATATCGCTAAGCCTAGTATTATAAATGATATAAAACTAAATAAATCTCCACATATCATTAGTTTTTTAGGATTATACTTATCAGCTATTATTCCTCCTATAAAAGTAAGTAAAAACATTGGTAAAAACTCTATAAAATTAAGTGATGATATTGCTAATGGATCACTATTTGTTATATCCATTATAAAAAACATTATAGCTATATTTCTTATCCATATAGCCATTTGCTGTATTATATCTGTTATAAGTATTGTTAAAAATACTTTATTTTTAATTAGATTCAAAATATATACCTCCTAAGATCTATTGATGAATTTATTCTAATGTGTGGTTCTACTATATAATCAACTATGATTTAGACTTTTAATAAAATTTCTACAAAATATTTTTCATCGTTATTCTTTTTAGGTATATAAAAGCCACACTTTATAAATACCTCATTATTTTCTTTTTTGTTAAAGTGTTTACTAAGCCTTAGTAAATAATCATTTAGTTCATCAGAATTCCCATAAAATTTTACACAAATAAAATCTCCACTAATTTCTCTATGTATTAAATTTAAGTTCTTATCCATATACTTTTTTATTATACTAATATTTTTCTCATCTTCTTTTATAAGAATATTACTTTCATCTTCTTCTATACCTTTGCCATTATTCAAATTGTACATAGTGTAGTAACATTCTTCATTCATACATTCTAATACTTCATCTATGCACCCTATATACTCTTTATTAAAGTCTTTTTCTAATATTTTATCTAAATTTATTAAATAAAAACTGTATGTATCTCTGTATACTTTAATATTATTAAAGTCATATTCATTTTCAAAATTTATTACAATATCTAATATTTCGTTCCATTTTTTTAATTGTTTTTGTTTTCTTTTTAAGGACTCTATCTTTTCTTCTATTAGTTTTTCTTGCTTATTTACTAATTCTTTATATTTATACAGTTCTTCACTTTCTATAGTTTCTTTTATATCAGCTAAAGATATATCTAGGTCCTTAGTAGCTAGGATTAAATTTAACTGATCAATATGTTCTTGTGAGTAATATCTATATCCATTTGACTTATTTATATCTGGCTTTAAGAGTCCCATCTTGTCATAATATCTTAAAGTATCTTTGCTTATATTAAAAATTTTACTAACTTGACCTGTTAAAAGTTTCATATTTATCACCTCAAAATAATTATAAACTATGGTGTAAGACCACAGTCTATACTAATTTTGAATATTATATTACCTAAATTTATTCCTAAGCTTAAATAATTTACCTCATACTGTATAAAAATATATATAATACGTGTATAATGTAATTTACAAGATATGTAAAGGAGTTAAAAATGAACACATTTGAAAAATTAGACTTAAATGAAAACCTAATAAAAGGACTTAAAGAACAAAATATAACTTCTCCAACAGAAGTTCAATCTTTAACTATAAAAGATATATTAGATAATAAAGACTTATTAGTAAGCGCTCAAACGGGTAGTGGAAAAACTTTAGCTTACTTACTTCCTATGTTTGAAAAAATAGACACTACGAAAAGAGAAACACAAGTGTTAATACTTGCACCTACTCACGAATTAGTTATGCAAATAACTGAACAAGCCAAAATTTTGTCAAAGAATTCTAATATGAATGTTACTGCTTTTTCTATAATAGGTGAAGTAAATATTCAAAAGCAAATAAAAAATATAAAAACTATAAAACCTCATATAGTAGTTGGTACTTGTGGTAGAGTTTTAGACTTAATTAAGCAAAAAAAACTTAAAGCACATACTATAAAAACTATAATACTTGATGAAGTTGATAGTTTACTTAGTGGTAAAAATGAAGAAGTTGTTGAAAATATAATAAAGACTACATTAAGAGATAGACAACTTTTAGGATTTTCAGCTAGTTTAAATGAAAATACTATAAGTATGTGTGATTACTTAATGAAAGATATGAAAATGATTAAAACTAAAGATACATTAATAATAAATCCTAATATAAATCATATGTATTTATATGGAGATAGAAGAGAAAAATTTACATTACTTAGAAAATCCCTAGCTTCTGCTAATCCAAGTAGAGCTATCGTGTTTGTCAATGATGAAGATAGTATAGAGGTTATAACTGAAAAACTTAATTACCATAGCTATAAAGCTGTTTGTATATCTGGTAAAATGACTAAAGAAGATAGAAAAAATGCACTTAGTGCTTTTAGAAGTGGTAAAGTTCGTATTTTAGTATCTTCTGATCTTTCTGCTAGAGGATTAGATATAGTCGAGGTTAGTCATGTATTTAACTTAGACTTCCCACCTAGTAAAAATGAATATATACATAGATGTGGTAGAAGTGCTAGAGGAAATAGAAAAGGAACTGCAATATCTATAATAACTAATCAAAATTTATCTACTATAAGAGATTATAGAAGAGATTTTAAAATAGATATGAAAGCTGTTGAGTTAAAAAATGGCAAGTTTGTAGAAATTGATTTTGATAAGATGAAAAAAGAAGCTAGAAAAAAATCTAAAGAAAATGAAGCTAAAAAAGAAGAAAAAGTAAGTAAAAATAAAAAAGTAGATAAGTATGAACATAAAAAATCTACAAATAATAAATTTAATAAGAAAAAATAGTCAAAAGACGGTGTCGTGAAATATGACACCGTCTTTTATAATTATCTTTGAATTTTCTTAGTTATTATTTTAAATTAATTTGATACTACTATTCAAAGAAAACACTTGAATACTCTACTACTCCGCTTGTACCTTTAAATTTCTCTTCATCTAATACTAAAACTTTAAAAACATCATCTGGAACTTCAAATGGTGGTTTTATATCAAATTCACTAGCATTTATAAATCCAAACTTTAAATAGTAGTTAGGATGTCCTAATACTACTATAGATGTATATCCTAGATTTTTAGCTTTTTCTATAGCCTTATTTATTAGTGTGCTTCCTACACCTTTCTTTTGATACTCTGGTAGTACTGAAACTGGAGCTAATGCTAAAGATTCTCTAGATTCGTTTTTGTTTTTTATTTTTATTTTAGTAAGCAAAGAATAACCTACTATTTCTTCATTTACTTCGGCTAATAGAGCTAATTCTTTTACAGATTCTTTACTATTTCTTAATCTATTAACTAAGTTATGCTCATCTTTATCACTAAACTCTTCATTTTTAAAACTTCCCTTTACTACATTTTCTACTATATTATAATCTTTTTCTAGTTCACATCTTATATTTATCATTATATTTTACTCCTTTAGATCGCTTTTTATCATTTAATTATCCCATATGTATTAGTAGTTTTCAATTATTCTGTTTGTACTATTTTATTCTTTATAATATATGATTTTTATTTTAATAAAAAAAGACTTAAGAATTTTCTTAAGTCTTTTTTTAAGTATTTATATTATTTTTCATATCTATTTTTTACATCATTATAAACTTCTTCGCTAACTTTATAAGTTCTTTTATTTATAGATATCTTGTACTCATTAGTGTCTACTATTTCATAAAACTCTACATTAGAACCTGGGTAAACTACTACTCCTGTTCCACTAATATTATTAAAGAAAAACATTATTTATCCCCCCTTTATCTCTCTATTATATTATTCAACATATTTATATATATTCCTCTTTTAAATATTTTTAATGTTTAGTTCTTCTTTTTTATAATCAAAATTTATTTAACAAAAAAGACAGGTATTTAAACCTGTCTTTATATATGTTAAGCACTTGCTAGCTTATCTGTGTTGTTGTAGTTATATATTAAGTCTATAAGCCTTCCGCTTATATTTACAGCTATTAAAGACCAAAATATATCATATGCAGATAGATATGACAAAGATAATATAAGTATAACTACATCACTTATCATATAAATCTTACCTATTTTTAAAGATGTAATCTTAGAAATCACCAATGCTAAAGCATCATCTCCACCAGCTGCTGCACCTTCTCTAACTATTATACCAACTCCTACACCTACAAATAAACCGGATAATATAGTCCCTAGTAGCTTGCTTTCAAGAACTGGTATTATAGGTCCTATTCCTTCAAATATAGAATAAAACACTGAGAAGCTAATTGTTGCAACTAATGAATACATTAAAAACTTCTTTCCAAAGAACTTATAACCTACTGCAAATAAACTAAGATCTATTAATATATTTGCCATAGATAAATCCACATTGAAAACATTCTTTAGCAGTAGTAAAACTCCTAACACTCCACCTTCAGTTATATTGTTTTGATAATTTAGATTAAATATTCCAAATGACAATATCATTGCCCCTAACAATATTAACATTATTTTTTTTACATTCGTCCGCCTATCCATAAATATCCCTTCCTATATTTTTATAATTTATTAGTCAGTTACCCTGACTTAATATCATTATATATATTTTAAATTATTTTGTATAGTGTGATTTTTAAAACTAAATATTATATAAGATTGACAATATTTTTTCAAGGGATTTTTGGAGTTTTTTTTATAAACTTTTAAATCTTTTGAAGATACTAGTATTTTCAAGGGTTACATGTGTATTATTTTTTTCCTATTCTTATATTAAATTTTTTTTAGTTTAGTATATATAATTTTGAGTTTATAAAAATTTTTGTTTTATTTAGTTTTACTAAACATAAAAAAGGAGATATTTTAGCATAAATATCTCCTTTTTTATTATTTTATAATATATATAACTTAAGATAATTATATAACTAAACATATGCTTACTTAAAATTTCATAGAATCTATAACATCATCTATATAATCTGTTGCTTTTTTTATAGCGCCTAATCTTTCTTCTTCTGTATAACCTGTTCCATCTACTAATAAATCTTCAAATTTTTTAATTCCCATAAATTTAGCTATATCTTCTATATAGTTCACTCCTTTGTTAAAAGCAGGCTTTAATATCCAAGGTACATGAGCGCCCGATGATTGAATATAAATCATTGTTCTAGGTTTATCATCAAGTAGACCTTTAGGCTTTTTATTTTCATCACTAAAACTTATAGTTTTTTTATCTTGAATAATACAGTCTATATATTCTTTAAGTGGTGCTGGAAATGATAAACTCCACATTGGTGCTGCTATAACATATACATTTGCACTGATAAATTGATCACATAGTTTTCTAATTTTTTGTATTTCTTTTCTATCTTTATCATCTAACTTTCTTGAATTTTCTTCACTTACTATGCAATTTCTTTTTTCAAAGTATTGATACTCAAGTCTTGGTATATGTTCTTTATATAAATCAATTTCTTCAACAACAAAACCTTTATTTCTTTCTAAAAATCTATTTATAAATTTTCTTGCTACTGTTTTGCTTGATGATAAATTTTCAGGTTTTGAGTTTACACTTATATATAATAACTTTTTCATAATAACTCCCTTTCTTTATATAATTATTATTATTTTTAGTAACAATTATATTTTTATACTATCTTTATACTCAAATAACTTTTACATTTATATAATTATCTCTATTTCTATACCTTAAATAAATACTAATTATATTATGCTTCTTTTTCTTACAAACATAATATATTCTTTCAAATTTAAAGAAGCTTAAATTTAACCTTAAATAAACCTTAATAAAAACTTACTTTATTATATAACTTGTAAATTAGTTGTAAATTCTATTTTTAATTTAAATATATATGATACAATAAAGTTCAAGTTTATATTAAGGGAGATGATAAAATGAAGATAAATAAAACTATAATCATATGTGTTATATCTGTTTTAATATGTATTTTTATAGGGTCAAAAATTTTAAATAAACAAAAAAACATAGATTTGGATGATATTAATGTTTCTAAATATATAAATATTGTTGATAAAGCTAGTGAAAATAAAGTTCAAGTAAATTGGAAATACGTATGTTCTATAGTAAGTGTTTTAAACAATAATAATCAAAACAAGGTAGACGATAGTGAAATATTTAAAATTTCAAATATGTTTATAAAAGAAAATTCAGGTAAATATTATATAAATTCTCTAGAAAGTGTTATTAAGAAATTAAACTTAGATAAGGAAAAGACCTCTTTAGTATATAAATATATAGATGATTTAAAGCATTATAGTTTAACACCTAATAAAACTTCACCAAATACTAAATATATGAATTTTATAAATGATATAAAAGAAGTTGCAATAGATAATTATGAAAAGTATAAAGTATTACCATCTATAACTATAGCTCAAGCAATATTAGAATCTAATTGGGGTGAATCTAGACTCTCTTCAGATTTTAATAATTACTTTGGTATAAAGGCTGATACTAATTGGAATGGGGAATCTGTATTTCTTGAAACTAATGAATTTTATAATAATACTATAAATGATAAATTTAGAAAATATAAAAATAAATACGATTCTATTCGTGATCATGGCAAGTTTTTATATGAAAACAAGAGATATAAAAATAATGGAGTGTTTTCTGCAAAAACATATATCCCTCAAGCGATTGCTTTACAAAATGCTGGTTACTCTACTATAGAAGATTCAAATGGTAAAAAAGTCTATGCACAATACTTAATAAATTTAATTAAACAATATAATCTTCAATTAATAGATAATGAAGTTGCAGTTAAAAAAAATAAATAATTATACATTTTCTAATGTAAGCTCTATAAAGTTTTGATGCATTGGTAAATATGTATTAAAAATAAAAGAAGTACTTCTAAATAATTTTTAATTACTAGATTTACTCCTTTTATTTTTAATATAATTATTTAATGATATAAAATCTAATACATACAAAATAAATTGCTTAAGTATTTTTACTTAAATAAGATTTAGCATATTCTATATCTTGATATATAAATCTATGTTTTATGTTAGCACTTTTAAAGTTACATATTTTAAATACTAACTGTATAAAATGTCCAAGACAAAATGCTGTTATTAAAGTTCCTATACCTACTGGTTCACCTAATAAGTAGCCAAGTATTAAAGCACTAATTTCCATAGTTCCTCTTACTACCTTTATAGGCTTTTTAGTTATCTTTTGAAAAGCGATCATCATACCATCTCTGGGTCCACTGCCAAGTCCACTTCCTAAATATAAAACCATTCCAAACCCCATAAGAGTCATTCCTATTATAAGCATTACTATGCCAAATCCTAAATTATTAGAAACTGGTATTAAGCCACTAAACAATATGATATCTAAAAATATTCCTATAAATATCATATTTAATACAGTTCCCCAACCAATTTTTTCACCTAGTATGACATCTATTATAACTAATATAAGCCCTACTGCTATTGTAGCAGTTCCGATTGTTATTCCTATTTTATTAGCTATACCTTGGTGAAGTACATCCCATGGTGATAGTCCTAGTTTAGCATTTACCATAAATGCTATACCCATAGCACAAAACCATAATCCTAAAAATAATCTAATAAGTTTTTTTAATATTGTACTCAAATTTCTTCCTCCCTAATATATGTAATACAAATTGATTAAATCAAAACTATTTATTATTAATACTTTAATCTTCTCACCTCGTTACATTTATTAATTGAAACTATTATAATATAAATTCAGTTATTTATATATACTAATACACTAGTTTTTATATTTAATATAATATTTATATACTTTACTATTAATAAAATTTCACTTTATTGTATGCTAATATATATTTAAATTTATATATTTAAATTTTAATATATTAAATACCAGTTAAATCAATGCTTTATCTATATTTTTTTATAATAATTGGTCGAATTTTGTAGATTGGTATATAACATTTAAATGTTAAATCTAAGTTAAATAAAAAAAAAGTGTTGTCAATATATAATAATGGGAATATAATGACTATATAAATAAATAAGTCTCCCTGAGGGGGAGTAGCTTTCACACTTTGTGATAATCAATCGTCATGTCGGATAATATCCCGGTTGATTAGCAAGTACATAACTTGTTAGCAAGACCTTCAGAATAAATTTACGTTTAATAATTTATTCATGAGGTCTTTTTTATTTGCAAAAAAAAGCAAATGGAGGTATGTTAATGTTTTACAAAAAAAATATTGAAAAAGTCTTAAATGAGCTAGATTCTAGCTTACAAGGTCTTACACAGGAGGAGTTTGACAAGAAGCTCTCTAAGCATGGCTATAATGAACTAAAAGAAAAGGAAAAAACTTCTGTTTTTAAATTGTTTTTAGAAACATTTAAAGATCCATTAGTTATTATTCTTTTAGTAGCAGCTCTAGTTCAAATATTCTTAGGTGAAGCAATTGAATCAGTTATAATATTTGCAGTTTTAATACTAAACTCTATATTATCAGTTGTTCAAACCCAAAAAGCTGAAGGTTCACTTGATAGTTTAAAAAAATTATCAGTTCCTACTGCTAAAGTTATAAGAAATGGCATAAAGATTACTGTAGATTCAAGAGAACTAGTTCCTGGAGATGTAGTTATCCTAGAGGCCGGCGACTACGTCCCAGCAGATGGTAGAGTTATAGAATCTCAAAGCCTTAAGGTTGTTGAGGGAATGTTAACTGGTGAAAGTGAACCTGTACTAAAACATGAAAATATGATAGAAGAAGAAGTTGCCCTTGGCGATCAAAAAAATATGGTATTTAGTGGCTCAATGGTAGTATATGGTAGAGGTGTTTATGTTGTTACATCTACAGCTATGAATACTGAAATGGGTAAGATAGCACATATGCTAGATAATGCAGGAAATAAGCAAACACCACTTCAGGTTAAATTAGATGAATTTGGTAAAAAACTTGGAATTGGTATAGTAGGTTTAGCAGCTCTTATATTTGCTATTCAGCTTTTAAGAAATGCAAGTGTTATTGATTCATTTATGTTCTCAGTTGCTATTGCAGTTGCTGCAATACCAGAAGCATTATCGTCTATAGTTACTATAGTTTTAGCAGTTGGAACTAACACTATGGCTAAAAAACAAGCTATAATAAGAAAACTTCCAGCAGTTGAAACGCTAGGTTCTACAAGTGTCATATGCACTGATAAAACTGGTACTTTAACTCAAAACAAAATGACTGTTGTAGATACTTATATGTATGGTTCTACTTCTAAAGTACTTGCTGATAATGTTGATGGTGAGATTGCTTTAACTAATAATATTTCACTTAATGAGTCTTCTTTAATACTTTGCGCAAGTCTTTGTAACGATTCAGATATAACTAGCGAAGGTGTTGAAATTGGTGACCCAACAGAAATAGCACTTATGAACTATGCTAATAAAAATGAATTTGACTACAAATCTATAAGAGAAAAATACGAAAGAGTTGGAGAATTACCTTTTGATAGTGATAGAAAATTAATGTCTACTATTAATAAAATAGATGGTGACTTAGTAATGTTTACTAAAGGTGCCCCTGATATTGTGTTTAGTAGATGTAATTATTCACTTGAAGATGGAGAGGTAGTTTCTATAACTGATGAAATAATAGAAGATTATAAGAAAAAAAATGAAGAGTTTTCAAATAAAGCTCTTAGAGTTTTAGCTTTTGCAACTAAGAAAGTTAATGATACTAATTTAGATATAAGTGATGAAAATAATCTTACTTTAATAGGTCTTACTGCAATGATAGACCCTCCTAGAGAAGAAGTTTATGATGCAGTTAAAAATGCTAAAAATTCTGGTATAAAAACTGTTATGATAACAGGAGACCATAAAACTACTGCTGCTGCCATTGCTAAAGATATTGGCATAATGGAGGCTGATGATATAGCTTTAACTGGTAAAGAGCTTGATTTATTAAGTGATAAAGAGTTAGATGAAAAATTAGAACATATATCAGTTTATGCTAGAGTTTCACCAGAAAATAAAATAAGAATAGTAAAAGCATGGCAAAGAAAAGGTAAAGTATGTGCTATGACTGGTGATGGCGTTAATGATGCTCCTGCACTTAAGCAAGCAGATATAGGTATAGGTATGGGTAGTGGTACTGAAGTTGCTAAAGATGCATCTGCTATGGTGTTAGTTGATGATAACTTTGCTAGTATCGTAAATGCTGTTGAAGTTGGTAGAACAGTTTATACTAACATAAAAAAATCTATAACTTATTTATTTTCAGGTAATCTAGGTGGAATAATAGCTATACTATTTTCTGTATTTGCTAACTTACCTAATCCATTTACAACTATACAATTACTATTTATAAACTTAGTTACAGATTCCCTACCAGCAATTGCTCTTGGACTTGAACAGCCTGAAAAGTCTGTTATGAAAAATCCTCCAAGAGATATTAATGAAAAAATATTATCAAAAGATACTTTAAAATCTGTATTAACTAGAGGTTCTATTATTGGTCTAGTTACTATAATAGCTCAATATATTGGTCTTAAAACTTCACCTGAAATGGGAGTAGCTATGGCCTTCTCAACTTTAACATTATCTAGAATAATACAGACTTTTGCATCAAGATCAAACACTGAAACTATATTTAAGATCGGATTTAAATCTAATAAATATGCATTAGGTGCTGTTGTTACTTGCTTAGGTATGTTTTCACTTACACTACTTCCATTTATGAGAGATATTTTCTCAATACCAAATAATTACAACTTTACAAGCTTTATAACTTGTTTAGTATTAGCAATTATTAGTACATTGCTAATGGAAGGAACTAAATTTATAACGAAAAAATAGCTTACTATATCTTGCTTAATAAACAACTACCCTTTTTGTCTATAAGTCTATCTATTGTATAGTTAAGCAAGATGTTTTAAATAAATTATTTGTCTAAGGTTTATAACCTTAGACAAACTTATATTATATACTACATATATAGTATCTAACAAATCTCATTAATTAAAATAATGTATTAAATTTAAAATGTTTAGGAGGAAAAAATGAGTAATTTAGATTCAGACCCCGGGAACTTGATCCCACAATTAGTTTTAATAGTAATACTTACAAGTATTAATGCATTCTTTGCTTCAGCAGAAATGGCTATAGTTTCTGTTAACAAATCAAAAATCAAATCTTTAAGCGATGAAGGTAATAAAAAAGCAATCTTACTTCAAAGGCTTATAGCAGAACCTAGTAACTTCTTATCTACTATACAAATTGGTATAACACTAGCTGGTTTTTTCTCAAGTGCATCTGCTGCTACTGGGTTATCTAGCTATTTAGAGACAGTATTAATTCCATTAAACCTTCCATATACTAGTGAAATATCTATGATAAGTATAACTTTATTATTATCATACTTTACACTAGTTTTTGGTGAATTAGTACCTAAGAGAATAGCTCTTAAAAAAGCTGAAAGTATAGCACTATTTTCTGTAAAGCCAGTTTATCTTATATCTATAATCGCTAAACCCTTTATAAAAATACTTTCTATGTCCACTTCTCTAGTTTTAAAGTTAACTAAAAATAATGACGTTGATATAGAAGAAAAAATATCTGAAGAAGAATTAAGGTCACTTATAATACAATCTCAAGAAGATGGCTGTATAGAATATGATGAAAAGCAAATGATATATAAAGTATTTGACTTTAATGATAAGTTGGCTAAAGAAATAATGACTCCAAGAAGTGATACTTTTTTAATAGATATAGATGATGATATAAATACTATATTAGATGAAATATGTGATCTTAATTATTCAAGGATACCAGTTTACAAAGATGATATAGATAATATAGTAGGTGTATTGTATATTAAAGATCTATTTAATGAAGCCAGAAAAGTAGGATTTGAAAATGTTAAATTAGAAAACCTTCTTCATGAACCTTATTTTGTTCCAGAAATTAAAAGAACTAATGAACTATTTAAGGTTTTAAAAGAAAAAAAAATACATCTTTCTTTATTATTTGATGAGTATGGAGGCTTTAGTGGAATAGTTACATTAGAAGACTTAATAGAAGAAATTGTCGGTGATATAGAAGATGAATATGATTTAGAAGAAAAACCTATAAAAAAAATTGATGATAATAATTATATAGTCAAAGGTTCTCTATCTATAAATGATTTTAATGAAGAATTTGAACTTGATTTAGATGAAGGAGATTATGATACTTTAAATGGTTATTTAATAACTAATTTAGATGAAATTCCTGATGAAAATACAGAGCTTTTAATAAATGATATTAAGTTTACTGTTCTAAAAGTTGAAAATAGAAGAATTCAAGATATTAAAATTCATTTTGATAATATATTTCATGATGTTGATAATTAAAATTTCTATATAAAAGTGAGCTATCTTTATATAAAGATAGCTCATTTTATGTTATAAAATATGATTTTAAAATCCGTAGTTTTCATTTATATAGTTAAGCATTTGATCACCTAATGTCACATAATAGTATATAGTGTATAAATAATCAGAAAAAACTAATTTGCTTGATTCTGGATCATCTTTTAAAAGTCCATCTATCAATATTAATTGATCTCGTAAAAGTGCTTGATATACAGATGATAGTATTTGCAGTTGATCTGCAACAAATATATCTGGCTGAGAATCTTTATATATACTTTTATGTCTTTCTAGATTATTAGATACCCCTTGTAATTGATTCATATATGATGTTATTTGTGGTTTTAGTATCCCACTTTTTTCCTTTATAGTTTGAGTATTTATATCTATAGTTCTCATATTGTCTCTTATCATTTTGATTTCTCTAAATATATTAGCAAGAGCTTCCTTGTCTTGCAGGTCTTGTACTACTACAGGCACTGTGCTTATTTTATTTTCAATAGCATATATTTTGTTTGTAAAAATACCTAAACAAAGTAGTATACTAGCTATAGTTAATATTACTTTAGTGGGCTTATTTTTCATTAAAATTCTCCTTTTACTAAGTTGTTGTATATTTATATTATCTACAGTACAACTATTATTATTCTTTGTATAATTAAAAATACATTGCTATTTTATATAATTTTTTTAATCAAATCATTTATAAAAATAAAAAAAACTATAGTTATCACTATAGTTTTTTATTTCCATTTTTCTAATACTTCTATCATAAATTTAGCTACATCTATCTTATATATTTCTTTTAAATTGTCTCCTTTAAATACATCTCTTGACTTTCCATATGCTACTATTTCTCCATTGTTAACTAAACATACATCATCGCTAAAAAAATGTACTAAATTTAAGTCATGAAGTACTCCAATTACTATTTTATTTTTTTCTTTAGCCCAAGTAGATAGATGCTTTAGTAACTCTATTTGATACTTTAAATCTAAGTGGTTAGTTGGTTCATCAAGAAGTATTACATCTGGATCTTGAGCAAATGTTCTAGCTAAAAATACCCTTTGAAGCTGACCTCCTGATAATTCAGTAATAGGCTTATCTTTAATGTCTAATAATCCTACTTTATCTATTGAATCTAATATTAACTCTTTATCTTTTTTATTTAAAGAGTTAAATATACCACTAGAGTGTGCATATCTTCCAAGTGAAACTGTTTCATATATACTATATGGAAAGTATATTTGACTTATTTGGCTCATAAGGGCTATTTTAGTAGCTAATTGTTTTCTACTTAAAGTATTTACTTCATCATTGTCTATTTTTATGCTGCCTCTATAATCTATAATATTTGCAATGGACTTTAGTAATGTACTTTTACCACATCCATTTGGACCTACTATGCATAAATTTTTACCCTTTTCTACTTTAAAACTTACATTTTTTATTATATCTACATTATCATAACTACAAAAAAGATTTTTAACTTCTAACATATTATGACCTCTTACCTTTACTAAAATATACATAAGCAAAAAATGGCGCACCAATTATAGCCGTTACAGCACCTACTGGTAGTTCTGCTGGTGTTACTACAGTTCTTGCTATTAAGTCTGTTATTACCATTAAGCTCCCACCAAATACAAATGACATTGGTATTACGTAAGAGTGCTTAGAACCAAATATACGTCTAACTATATGAGGTGCTATCAAGTCTACAAATCCTATAGTCCCACTTAATGCTACCGCACTTCCTGTAAGTATTGCTGAAAATATAAATAGTCTTTTTTTCACTTTAGTAGTATTTACTCCGACAGCTTTAGCTTGTTCTTCACCAAAAGTTAATATATCCATTTCTTTTGTATATATTAAAATACCAACTATACCTATTACACAAAATGGTATTATAGCTTTAACTGCTGAGAATCCTTTCATAGCAAAACTTCCCATTTGCCATAGACTTATACTTTTTAAATCTTCACTAAATAACGCCGTTATAGTTGTTAAAAGCGCATTTACAAATAAAGAAAATACCATACCCGCAAGTATTATGGTGTTATTTGACATTGTTTTATCTATTTTAGAGGAAAATACTATAACTCCATATACTGTAAAAAGCCCAAATAAAAAACCTATTAAAGGTAGAGTTAAATTTCCTAAAAAAGGTATGTTTACCCCAAGTATTATAACTAGACCTGCACCTAGTGATGCACCTGATGATACTCCTAGGGTATATGGAGATGCTAGTTCATTTTTTAAAATAGATTGGACTACTGATCCACTTACAGCAAGTGAACCACCAACTAAAAATGCTAGTAATACTCTTGGTACTCTAAGGGCCCATATTATAGATACATCTTTAGGATTTATATTATCTCCTAGTGATAGATTAAATAATTTGTAAAAAAGTATCTGTGCAGTGTCTATTATATTAATATTGGAACTTCCAATAGAAGTTCCAATACAAAATATTATAAATACTATTGGGATAGAAAGTAATGCCCACTTTCTAGTTGTTGTATACATTTGGATATATTGCCTTTGCCATCTCATTTAGGGCTTTTATTATATGTTGAGATGGACGAGATGATGAATTTGTATCTATTTGATAAACTTGATTATTTTTTACTGCATTTATATTTTCCCAACCTTCACGACCTTTTATTTCATCAGTTGGATTTTCTATGTAATTAACATTAGTTAATATAACATCTGGATTTTTATCTATTATAGTTTCTGCACTTGGTGATATCCAAGCATTTTCATCTTTAAGTATATTTTCAGCTCCTATTAATTCTATCATTTCATTTAAGAATGTCGAGTTACCAAAGCTATAAAGATTTGGAGCTGGTCCTATTTCAAAATAAACTTTTTTCTTATTTTTTATATCTTTACCTTTTTTAGCTATATCCTCAATTTGAGATTTTGTATTTTCTACTATTTTCTTGCCTTTTTCCTTAGTGTTAGTTACTTCAGATATAAAAGTTATATCGTCATATATCCCTTGTATACTATTACTACTTGGTATGTAAGCTACACTTATTCCAGATTCTTCAACTATCTTAAATGGATCTTCAGTTGAACCAGTTTTATTATGCCCTGATGCTACTATTATGTCAGGCTCTAATCCTATTATTTTTTCTGCATCTGGCTTGGAAAAATCTATTAATTCTACATTATCTGGTATACCAGCGACATCTGCTGAATACTTATCTACTGCTACTAGCTTATCAGCAAGTCCAAGTTCTACTAATACTTCAGTATTAGATGGTGCTGTTGATATTATTCTATCTATTTTATTTGGTACTTTAATCTCTCTGCCTTCTCTGTCTTTTATAACCACTTCTTTACTTGAACATCCAACTACTGTAAGCATTACCAAGGTTACAGCCATTATTATACTTAATACTTTCTTTTTCATATTTTACTCCTTATTTTTAAATTTTCCTTATAAGTTTTTTATTCTATGTCGTTGTCTTTATTTAATTCAACATAGAAGCATCCTGAAGGGGTATTTACAAATTTAAATTTTAACTCATCTACTTCATTGTTTTGCCTTTCATGTCTATGCATTAATCTAATTAATTTTTAGTTATTATTAAATGACATATCCTTGAACTTACTCCTCCTTTCTTTTAAATATTTATAGTTTTATAGATACAAATTATCATTTTACTAAGAATTATGTAATCTTTAATCTTAGTTTATCATTATATCGTGTCAAAATGTGTCATTTTAATGTCAAATGAAGTACATTTATACTTTATTATTTTTAAACATATCTTATTATTTAAGTTATATAAAGATAAGAATATTTTGATTTAACACTTATTTCTATATTTAACTGCAGTGTTATTAGCTGAAATGATATTTATATAAATTAAATACAAAAAGCACACTCTTAGAGTATGCTAAATTATTCAAATTAATTATATACCCTACCCTCAGAAGGCAATAGATTAAAAAGTACTGGCAGGTATCCCGGCTCAACTTCTTCCTACTTTCTTGCCTTCCCGAATTATCAGTGGCTTTTTAAGATTTCGTCAGTTTTACGGTTACTGGGGTAGCTTAGAATTTTCATCTAATTCCCTATTAAGTCTACTTGACACCAAGCACTTTATATTTATTAAATTTTATACATTCAAGTATTATATACTTTAATTTAATTATATCAAAACCTTTATCCATAATCTACTTTAAATATTTGATCTATAAATTAATATATTTATTTTAATATCTTTTTAAGTAATTTTAATTTGCCCTTATAAGGTGCATATCTAACTGGTATATCCATTAAATTTGACTTTTTAAGTATACTCTTTTTATGTGTAAAAGTATCAAAGCTTTTCTTACCATGATAAGATCCCATTCCACTAGTTCCTCTACCTCCAAATGGAAGATTTGAAGTGGCTAGATGGATTATAGTATCATTTATACACCCTCCTCCAAAAGCTATATTATTTATTATGTATTTTTCAATATCTTTATTTTTAGTAAATAAATATAGTGCTAGTGGATTTGGATGTTTTTTTACTATTTCTATTATATCTTTATAATCTTCATAAGTTATTATAGGAAGTAGTGGTCCAAATATTTCTTCATCCATTATAGGATAAGTATTGTCTATATTATCTATAATGGTCGGTGCTATTTTTAATTTATATTTATCTATATTTCCACCTATAATTACATCTGTATTTTTCATAAGATTATTTAATCTATCAAAGTGTGTTTTATTTATTATTTTAGGATAGTCCACACTTTCAATAGGATTATTTCCATAAAACTTTATTATATATTTTTTCATATTATCTATTAAATCTTTTTTAATATCTTTGTGCACTATAATATAATCAGGCGCTACACAAGTTTGGCCCGCATTTAAAAATTTCCCCCATACTATTCTTTTAGCACTTAACTCTACATTTGCTGACTTTTCTACTATACAAGGGCTTTTGCCTCCTAGTTCAAGTGTTACTGGTGTTAAATATTTAGATGCTTTATTCATTACTATCTTTCCTACATTTACACTACCTGTAAAGAATATATAATCAAATTTTTCTTCTAATATTTGTTGATTAACTCCTATTCCACCTTCTATTACGTTTATATATCCTCTTTCAAAGTACTTATTTATAATATCAACTATTACCTTAGAAGTATGAACTGAAAACTCCGATGGCTTAAGTATTGAGCAATTTCCACCAGCTATAGCACCTATAAGCGGAGATATAGTTAATTGGAAGGGATAATTCCAAGGCGCCATTATAAGTACTACTCCATAAGGTTCACTTACTATATAACTTTTAGCAGGAAATTGAGTTATAGGAGTTGATACTTTCTTATTTTTGCTCCAACTTTTTAAATGTTTTATAGCGTAGTTTATCTCCTCTAATACTATACCAATTTCTGTTTCATATCCTTCAAAATGTGATTTTCCTAAATCTTTATAAAGTGCATTAAGTATAGCCTCTTCATTTTCTACTATAGCTTTTTTAAGAGTTTTTAATTTATCTAATCTAAAGTTTATGTCTTTAGTCTTATTGCTTTCAAAGTATAACCTTTGATTATTTAATATATCTTTTATCAATCTCTCATCTCTTTTCTGTGAATTTATATATATTGTATTATTATAATTATATATTATTTATTGTATATTGAGGAGGTTGTTATGGTCTATTTATTATTATTTTTTATGACTTTATCTTTAATAAGCCTTATTTATTTTACATATAAACCTTTTAAAAATTTAAGGCCTATTTTAAAAACTGTAACTAGCTTATTATTTATAGGAATATGTATAAATGGATATAGCTCTAGTAATAATTTTACTTATTTTATACTTATACTTATGGGGCTTATATTTTCACTATTTGGAGATATATTTCTTATATTTGAGAATGGAAGTAAAAACTCTATGGATAATGCTTTTATTCATGGTCTTTTAAGCTTTAGTATAGCTCAGATATTCTTTTCCTTATGTTTTATATCTATTACTTCTTTAACTGTTTATGATATTTTATTTACTGCTATACTTTCCATAGGTTCTTTATCTATACTAAAGTCTATTAAAAACTTTGATTTTAAAGGAGTATTTAGATATATAGCCTTTTATTCTGTACTTATTAGCTTTATGTTTATAAAATCAATATCTTTATATTTAATAGGATTTAATAATTTTGGAGTATTTTTAGTTAAAATTGGAGCATTATTATTTATAGTTTCTGATTTAATATTGTCTTTTGTATATTTTTATAGAGATTGTCCAAAATTTATGGCAGGTCTTAATCTTTTAGTTTATTACATTGCACAATGTTGTATAGCATTAAGTGTTTCATACATGTAAAAATACCCCTATGTCTTAATTTTTGACGTAGGGGTTATTTTATTAAATTTTATATTTTAGCTTTTTTATATAATAGTAAATAAATAATTGAAACTATCATTGAAACTAATAATAGACTTAAAAATAACCAAGACTTATTAAAATTATATGCATGTGCAGATAACATTGGCCCAAGTGCATATCCAAAAGATTCAGATGCTCCAACTATACCAAATACGCTACCCTTTATTTTAGGATTTTCCCCAAACTCTGATAAAAGACTTTGAAGTGAAGCATTTAAAAAAGTTGCTCCAAGAAAATATACTATTATTATAGTGGTAAATATAGATATGCTTCTTGTAAAAGATAATCCAAGTAAGGTTATATTAATAACACAAAAAGATAAAAATAATTGTCTTTTATTTCCTATCTTATCACTTACCCACCCTGCAATAGGTGCTCCTAACCCAAATACAAATAAGTATATTGATATAATTGATGAAGTGTACGATGTAGTAGCTCCCAGCACTTCCTGTCCATAAAAATGGAATAAAGCAACTACACATCCATATATAGTCTCCTAAAAATGCAATAGCGCATAACATAATTATTTTATATTTTAAACTATATCTTTTAATTTCTTCTTTTATAGCTTTCTTTTTGCTACTACACTTAGAATGATCCAATTTGCCTTTTTCTACCTTAAATATTACATATATAAGTGTAAGCAATATCCCTCCTGAAGATAAATAAAATACAATATCATAACTACCAGTATTTGATAAAATGTATCCAGCAATAGCAGCACCTATTCCTCCACCGAATGTAAAAACTGCTGCTGCTAATCCTGTACTCTCTCCTCTTCTAGTTACTTCTACGGATCTTGATAATATAGAATAAGTAGCAGGTGCTAACATACCAAGTACTGCTCCTTGTACTATGTATAAGCTTCCTGCTATTATATGCTTATTTGTTATGGTATAACAAAATGGAACAAAGGTCATTAGTATCAAAGCAAATATTAAAGTTTTTTTATCTCCTATATAATCAGATACTCTCCCAAATAGAATCTGTGCTAGTGTTTTGCTTACTCCATATAAAGACATTATAGTACCAATCATAACTGTAGTTATTCCAATTGAATCAAGGAAAAGTGGTATTATAGGAATCATAAAGCTATAACTTATTCCAAATATAAATCTATAAGTACAAAATTGTCTAAGTTCTAGCTTTTGAAAGAGAACATTGTTTTTTATACTCATATCTACCTCCTAAATATGAGCAGATTGTTTTTGTAAAGTTTCTGTCCACTTTAGTATATTCAAGTAATCTTAATATTATTATTTAACATTCAAAGCATATACATTTTATTTAATTAATAATATACAACTGTAAGATATAAAATGAGGAGCAATCATTTTGATAGCTCCTCGTTTTATATAAATTTAAAATTCGTAAATTTTAAGTTATATTCTGTCTTTAAATATATTATATATACCTTAATTCAAGTTTATATGAATATGATTTTTTCCTTCTCCGTATCTTTTTAAAGGTTTTACAGTAGGTCCTTCTAATACATTTCCTTTATAATCATATCTAGAAGCATGGCATGGGCAGTCCCAAGTTTTTTCTGCTGAATTAAATCTAAGCTCGCAACCTAGATGAGTACAAGTTATATCAACTATATAAAGTTCATCATTAAGATGTCTATAAGCCCCATATCTTTTTCCATCAATAGTTACAATCTGCCCTTCTCCTTTTTCTATATATAATTCTTCTTTTCCTATATTAAATTTCCCTTTTATATACTCTATTGTCATATTTAAATTTTCTTTATAAAAATCTGTTGTTAAATAGCTACTTTTTCTAGATGGATTAAATAGATTTTCATATATAGATTCTTTTTTAGCTATAAGATCACTTATTATTATTGCTGATAAAGTTCCATTACTCATTCCCCACTTAGAAAATCCTGTAGCTACATATACATTGTCTTGTTTTTTGTTTATATGACCTATATAAGGTAGGTAGTCATAACTCATATAATCTTGAGCTGACCATTGATATTTAAATTCTTTAATTTTAAATTTATCTTTTGCATAATTTTTTAGTTTTTCATACATTTCTTCTTCATTTTTACACTGACCAACTTTATGATCTCCACCACCAAATATTAATAGTTTTCTATTCCCTTCATTATAAGTTCTAAATGTTATCCCTTGTTCCTCAACTCCTAAAAACATTCCTGGGATTATGTCTTTTTCTAGTTTGCCAGCTATTAAATAAGACCTTCCTCCCTTTTCTTTTGCAAAGTAAAGGTTTTTACCATCATACCAAGGCATATGTGATGCTATTACAACTATATCTGCAAAGATTTTATTATTTTTGTTGGTTCTTAATTCACAAACTTCTCCTTTATTAAAGTCAACTATAGGTGTGTTTTCATAAACTTTAACCCCTAAGTTTATACATTCTTTTAG
Source organism: Romboutsia sp. BSD2780061687b_171204_C1 (assembly GCF_015560225.1). NCBI lineage: Bacteria > Bacillati > Bacillota > Clostridia > Peptostreptococcales > Peptostreptococcaceae > Romboutsia > Romboutsia sp. BSD2780061687b_171204_C1. The sequence continues at coordinate 882,428 of NZ_JADMRK010000001.1, forward strand.
TAATCCATCTATATACTTTTTAGGATTAAATTGACATTGATTTTTAAAACTAATAGCTCCCTTCACATCTACTGGTAAATCTAAACTTTTATGGTACTCGCAATCAATCCCTATTTTTTTACAAATCTCATATTCCTCTTTTAATTCTTCTAAGTAATTTTCATTTTGTGCAAGTATATATGAGTCTTCTCTTTTTAAATTACAGTCTATATTGTGTTCTTTTGTTACTTTTTCAATTAAATTAAGTGCCTGATTATTACCTTCATAGTATAATTTAGCATCTTTTATTCCGTACTTTTGATTTATCTTTGAATATATTATTCCATGTTGTGAGGTTATCTTTCCAGTATTTCTCCCAGAACCTCCATAACCTATTTTATTAGCATCAACAATAGTAGATTTTAAACCATTTTTAGCTAATAAATAAGTTGTTGTAACTCCTACTATTCCTCCACCAACTATTAAAATATTTGTTTTTATATTTTTTTCTAAGCTACCTAACTCACTATGCTTAGAGCTTAAAATCCAATAAGATTCATTCATTTCATTTCTCCTTAATTTAATTTGTCCATGATATAGTATATTTCCCATTAAAATACATAATTATTATAAATATTGAGCTTAAATATACAAATAAACCACTATAAATACATAAACAAAAAGCTATCTTACTTTGTAAGATAGCTTTTTATTATTTTTAATTAATCTTATTTATAAAGTTAATTAATTCTTATTATTTGCATATTAACTGAATTTGGTATTGTTTTTATATTTCTGTTAGAAAAATTATATAAGTCAAGTTCCTCTTCACAATTTCCAGTAGTATATATAGCTCCATTACTAATTGAATTTTTAATACCTTCTTCACAGTATGCTAGTGATCCTTTGATTAAAGCTTCATTTACTCTAAGTCCAACTATATAAGTATTATACGAATTTCCTGTTACTGTATACTTAATATAATATGTGGCATTTGGAGATAAAACTACAGTCATGCCATCATTTTTAACACTTATATCTGTACCATTTATAAAACTAGAATTAAATACAAATCTTGATGTTGGGCTAATACTTACTGATTCTGACTGAACTAGATAAGCATTATTTTGAACTGTTGAATTTCCTTTTTCTCCTCTTGGCCCTTGTGGTCCTATCTTACCTTCAGGTCCTTGTTCTCCTTTTTCTCCTCTTGGTCCCTGTAGCCCTATCTTACCTTCAGGTCCTTGTTCTCCTTTTTCTCCTTTTGGTCCCTGTGGTCCTATCTTACCTTCAGGACCTTGTTCACCCTTTTCTCCTCTTGGTCCCTGTGGTCCTATCTTCCCTTCAGGTCCTTGCTCTCCTTTCTCTCCTCTTGGTCCCTGTGGTCCTACCTTCCCTTCAGGTCCTTGCTCTCCTTTTTCTCCTCTTGGACCTTGTGGTCCTATTTTACCTTCAGGTCCTTGCTCTCCTTTCTCTCCTCTTGGTCCCTGTGGTCCTATCTTACCTTGAAGCCCTTGCTCTCCTTTTTCTCCTCTTGGTCCCTGTGGTCCCATCTTACCTTCAGAACCTTGCTCTCCTTTTTCTCCTCTTGGACCTTGTGGTCCTATTTTACCTTCAGGTCCTTGCTCTCCTTTTTCTCCTCTTGGACCTTGTGGTCCTATTTTACCTTCAGGTCCTTGCTCTCCTTTT